>CACWNV010000006.1 GCA_902762325.1 uncultured Prevotellaceae bacterium
AATCGGCATACCCGTTGTTTACTGCTACTTATACTTGTTAGTTTTTTAACAAGGAAGTTGTTTGATACCCCAAGGCTACTGCTATAATGCCCAATACCACACTCCCTATGGTGTAGAGCACAAATAGCATGTTATTATTTGCCTGTAGTAATGCCAAACCTTCTTTTGAGAAAGTAGAGAATGTGGTGAAACCACCACAAAAACCAACCATAAGGAACAATAATAATGCAGGAGAAATGTTTTGTATACGGTTTGTCGCTCCCCATAGAATTCCTATCATCAAACAACCTGCCACATTGACTGTAAATGTTCCCCATGGGAAACCATTACATCCATGACTCATGGCAAGTGAAATAAGATATCTGCAAATACCACCGATACCACTTCCTATTCCAACTAAAACAATATCTCTCATCATACGCTAAATCCCGACTTGTCTGTCTATTTATGATTGCAAAAATAGAAATAAAAACACAAATCAAGCGAGTTTCTGGGGATAAATAAAGTTAAGGCATAATCTTACCCCTTAGCTGTTTGTTTAATAATACATCAAATATTTCTCGGTGTGGTGATAAAAGGACTAAAGAATGTTGACGTTTCGTAGGTGTGCGATAGATCTATGCTTTTACAGCAAAGCCTATAAATAACATACTGATGTACTCATCAATCATGTGTGCCTCACCATTTTAGTGCTAAAACTCCCTCATCTCGTTTCATTAGGCAGTTTGTATAGCTTTTAACAAGTAATTATCCCAGTTCGGATTTCACTCGTTCCGCAACATTAAGCACTATTGTCAGTTATTCGTCCGTGAACACTTGAAGTCCGAAGTATATTATAAAGGCCATTAACCATAGGCTCTTCAAAGATATTGCATTGAAAACACTAGACAACTCATGCAGTTTTAATATCTCTTATCCCAAACTAGGATATATAATGATATTCCTATTTTTCAGCCGCCATCCAATGAAAGGTTTCTTCCGGTTGGAGATCATACTTCAGGGTTTTCTCTTTTACATATCTGTCAATGACATGGAACCACTCTTTCTTTTCTTTATCCATTGTAGGATATTGTGTACCGAATTCCTTTTGGCATTCAGATACTATTTTAAGAATACTCGTTCCATTTTTAGATTTCATCATGTTATCAATTAATGCTTTCATTTTCTCATCATCCTTAACATCCCTAAGTCTCCGAACAGGTGTTATCTGGATATTAGGCTCAACATCAAAACCACCCTGTAAAATAAACTTCCTTAGTAACTCATCAATTTTCAACATCACTTTTCGCATCGGGAGAGGTGTTCCTTCCTTATTCTCAAAATAATTTTTGGCCTTTTGTAAGTCTATAGAGTCCTTAATGGGTTTCAACAACGCATTGGTTATGTCTGACTCTGAAAACACATTTCTCATGGCATCGCGTAGAAGTTGGGCATCCAATCCTAGTACATCGGCAAAGCGTTGAGTGCGGTTGTCTCGTGCTTGAGTTTGATACTCTACGATATAGTCGTGGAACGACTTACCCTCTTCCAACTGTATGTCTCCATTCAAGAAGTCCGTCAAGAACACATTGGCATACGCCTGTTCTTCTTGAGAGAGTGTGGCAAACGATTTATGCAGACTATTAAGAAGCTTTTGCTGTTCTTCTGTTGGAGCATTAGCTTGCAGTGAACGCACATACTTTTTAAAGTTGGTGTTCATGTAGTCTGTGTTAATCTTGCCAGTTGCTAATTCTGATATTTGGGTGTCTATGTCATATGGAATCTCGTCACCGCCTCCACCACCACCTGTTGCCAACTCGTGATAACGTTGCAAAAGAATGTTATATGTTTCTTCATCTATCTGCACTTCTATTGAGCTACCGTCAGGCATTATGGGATTGAGATTGTCCCACGTGAATCCCTGTAGACGAGAAGCATACAAGAATTTGTTTAGATCCTGAAAATGTTTTGCGAACATTGCTTTATCTGCCTGTTCTTCTGGCAGACGATCAAAGTTCTCTATGCCACAATCGTTAAACAGATCACGAATCTCAATGAATTTCTGATTTAATCTACATAAATTGTCTGGTAGTTTCAGCACAAAGAGATCGTAGGGCTTATCTCCAGAATAGAGCTTGAAAGCGTCCTTCACATTGCGCCTCATAGAGTGAGGGTAACGGTAATAGCGAATGATACCATTCTGCTTATCTATTCCATTAAGTCGGTTGGTGCGTGAAAATGCTTGAATCAGATGCTCATTCCGTAGTTCTTTATCTAAATAAAGTGTATTGACCCACTTTGAATCATAACCTGTCAACATCTGCCATACTACGACAAGAATGTTCAACTGCATATCAGGTTCAAGATTCAAATATGGCTTCTTGTGAGCTAACCGCTGGGCCAGATTTTTCTTAAAACTCTTGTGCTGAGCCAATTTGTATTCTACTCCGAAGTTCTGCTTGTAATCCTTAAAGATCTCGACAAGAGCCAATTCTTTCTCTGCCTGAGTGAGTTTGCACCCATTGCCGTCTTCATCTTCATCGCCACTAAAGTTCCCTGGGTCAAACAGACATGTTATCTTCAAGTGTGGCATTTCCTCTTTAAGCAAGTGGTAATAATCCACCGCTTCTGCAATGCTGGATGTGGCCAGAATTGCATGGTATTTGTTACCGAGACTGTTGTACATCCACCGTCTCTTGATGTCCGAAACAACTGCACGTCGATGTTTGTCTGTGTCATAATTGATTGCACTGAACTCATCCTCTATCCCTTTGTGATAAATACCTGTATTATCTTTGTATCCAGCCATTGGCACATCGTTCATATACTTCAAATATACTTTCTTTTTCCGTTCATTAGCAAACGCCTCTGCTTCAGAAGAAACATTTGCTTTGTCGAAAGCAATGGCCTGACGTACATCAAACTCAGGATACGTTTCCACCATATAAGGGTCGAATCCAAGCACGTTGTGGTCTCGTATGCCATCGGCAATGCTGTAACGATGCAACAATTTACCGAAAATATCTGCTGTTGTCATTCCTCCGTGGCTATTCTCATCGCGTATGGGTGTTCCTGAGAATCCAAAGAATATTGCATGGTCGAGTGTCTGCTTGATATTGATAAGCATGTCACCGAATGTACTTCGATGACACTCGTCCACAATGATGACAATATGTTTGGAGTTAATTTTGTCAATATCTGCTTTCTTTGTATTGTCCCGACGAATGCGGCTAAGTTTTTGGATGGAAGTAACGATAAGAATTTCACCGTCTTCTTCGGGCGACTTTAGTTTTCCAATCAGCGAATCGGTGTCCTCCGTATCATGAATGTCAATCGTAGTATCGGTAAAATTTGCGTATTCTTCACTTGATTGTAGGCCAAGTTCTATACGGTCAACAAGAAACACTACCTTGTCTGCCAACTGGCGTTTTGCAATGAGTTGTGCAGCCTTGAAACTTGTGAGTGTTTTACCGCTACCAGTAGTATGTTCAATGAAACCACCATAAATATCGTTTCCATCCCAATGCATTTGGTTTACAAGCTCCACCTTTTTCGCTATTCTGTCGGCAGCATAGTATTGGTATGAACGCAGCACTTTCAAAGTGTTGTCGCCTTTGTCAGCTACAGTATAATAGCCAATAAGCTGGTGTGCCATCGGTATAGAAAGAAAGGTCTCAGCGATATACTTCCAGTGTGTCTGAGGATTATTGTCAGCATCTGCCCATTTGAAGATATAGTCCTTATTGAACTTAACGCCCATGCCTGGATTGGCAAGGTAACACATGTCTTCTGGTCTCATTGCTACAAAGATTTGAACAAGTGAGAAAAGCCCCTTGCTATAGATGCCTAAGTCGCTGTATGTTTGCAATTGTTCTACTGCAGTATGTAGATTAACCTTCGAACTTTTCAATTCAACATGAATGACAGGTAGGCCATTAATAAGTAGCATTACATCGCCCCTTCTGTCTCGCATAATGGGGTCTGCTGTAGGGAACTTCGGTTGACGGGCTATCTGATATTTTGATCTTCCTTTTGCTATTTCGTTCCGGTCGAAGATGTAAAGTGTGACAGTCTTACCGAACATTTCTTTATGCTCAGGGTTGTCACGCACAATCATCAACTCCCCATTCGTAATCAACTCGTTTTTCTGTAATGGAGTGGTGGCGTTATTAATTTGCTCTATGAGTTGCTCTATCTCACCTTTGGTCAGCGGATAGTCACTCAAACGTTCTGGCTTGCGGTTGTTGTTATATACTATATTTGCCCAGTTCTTTATCAAATCCTCTTCCGATGGATTTATAAAGACATCATCCACCCAACCTTTCTCTTTTACGAGGAGGTTAACCAAGTCTCTTTCAAATGGCAGTTCATGTTCGTATTCGTACATAGCAGAATTAGTTTTGAACGTTGACAAACATTTTTTCAAGGAATGATTTCTTCAGCGAGCGCAACTTGTTGAGTTTTTGCTCCTGTGCAGTAATAAGAGTATCGAGACGGGAGAAGAAGTTGGCAATGTAAATTTGTTCTTTTTTGTCAAGAGGGTACCTGACGACAATGCCCTTTAACTGATTATATTTAAGGTTCCACGTGTCGGATGTTAGACCTTGCGAATTGAGTTCAAAAATATGAATCATTTGTTTGGTCTTAAAGAGGCAAGCAAAAAAACGAGAGTCTATATTTTCTCGCGGAGTTATAACAGTATATGCAGGGCTTAGTATACCATCATAGGGAGAATAACCACTTGCACCTTGCCACATTCGCATCGAATTATATGCAATATCTCCTTCTCTCACAACCTTATAATTAGAAGTATCACCGATGTGAACTGTTCTATCAAGTTCTTTTGCTTTTCTTACTCCAGAATTGATGGTAACAGAAATCATCTCTCCTTTTCCTGAACGTTCTTTTCTCTCAGAAAAACACTCACCAATACTATTTTCTGTCCAATCTCCCATAAAACCTTTAAACCTTACCTGCGGAATCGTTTCACCTTCCTTAGGGAACATCTTCTCAAGCAAAGCATCTTTCATGATGTCTGGCACTCCTGTTGAAAGTGTATTTTTTAATTCAATACATGCTTGCATATCAAATTCCGGCCCAGTCAGTTCATCGAGCATAGCTGATAATTCGCGGCTTGCGTCAACTATATTATGTTCTACTTCCATCAGACCTGTCTCGTATTTGACTGCAAGTTTTGTCACTTTGGCTGTAAGGTCATCAATAATAGTCTGAGGGATATAAAGCAGCTTCTCATGAAGCGGGCGTACCCATTTCTCATGCAACAGCATTAGAACCTGTTCATCAGTAAGATTCTCGATGGTGGTCTTTGTTTGCTCGTGTAAGTCTTTCTCTCTGGCAGATATTTCTTTCTTCAGATTCTTTACCTGCTCTGTTTTTGATACAACCTGAATCAATACCCATTCAATACTATTTTCTGGGAATTGATATCCAAAGCGAATATCATTCATTCGTTGCTGAATGTTCTTTTTGGAATAGGAACCATCTTTCGATGGTTCTATAGCCGTCCAATCTGTTGCGGAATTGGCAGCAATAAATGCCAACTTCTCTTGTTTCTTGGCTTTTCTATCTATCAGAACAATATATTGATTCAGGATATTAAGCTCTTCTGATTCGATAGCATTGAGTGCTTCGCAGAGACCTTCATCCACTTTACTCATATCAAACTCCGTGTTGTCATCATTAAGATAAGTTTCTTTATCCTCTTCGGACATTTCCTGTATCAAATCGGCAAAAGAAGCAATGGTACAATCCAACTCTTCTCTTTTCTGCAGTAAAGTGTCGTATTCGTCTTTCAGAAGAATTTTCTGTACGAGTTCGAATGGGAATATATGGCCTTTCCAGCCTTTCTGAATCTCTTTGTCTTCTTCCTCCTCTTTGTTAGACTTCTTAATCACCATGTTAGGGTCAACAAGTCTGGCTGCTTGAAATCCTTCAGTTTGCAGCATTTCGAGGTCAGTATATATACCCGTCCATTGGTTGTCAAGAAGCTGATAGGCATTATATCTATCAACGAGTGGACAACCATTAAAACGGTTATATAAATCCTCTGCAAGAATACTTTCTTCTTGGTGAATATCCAAATCAAGCATCTTGTCAATAATGCGGCTGTCGAGATATTCAGGCAACGATTTAAGATTCTCTTGTATCGAGGTTTCCCATTTTGAGACATCAGTATTCTCCCGTATGCTTCTGTTCATGTTCTTTGTAGTGAGATAAGAACATGGTGTGCCATTCTTAGGGGTAAACAAGTCCGTACGAAGTGAAGGGAAAATTTGCCAGTATTTGTTCAACATGTCAATCTCATGATTGGGTATACCGCCATACATGGTTCCGTAGGCATCCCATGTTTCAAGAGCATCGGAAGAATCTATATAACGTGGGAAGTTGAGGTTGTAATCGTTATCTTCACGAATGGTCTTGCGGCTTACCAAACATGAGAATTTCGGTGTTACAGTACGATTGATGACTGTGTCGGCTATGCGGCGAATGTCAGAGGCAGTAAGCTTGTTTTTCTTTCCATCTTTCACAGACAATCTAGAAGCATCAACAAAAAGCACATCAGTAGTAGGGCGATTGCGCTTTAGCACCATGATAAGGGTTGCTATACCCGTTCCGAAGAAGATATCTGCGGGTAAGCCAATTATGGCATCAATATTGTTATTGTCTATCAGATTCTTGCGGATATTATAGTCATCGCCCGGACGGAACAATACACCATGAGGAAGAACAATGGTTACTATACCATTATCTTCTATATGACACAAATCGTGCAAAAGGAAAGCATAATCGGCTTTGCCACGAGGAGCCAAGCCGTATTCCTTAAATCGGGGGTCTTCTTTTTTACCTTTAGGATTCCAGCTCTGCGAATAAGGAGGATTACTAACTACGGCATCAACAGTCTGTTTTGAATAGGTTCCTTCGATAATCTTTCCTTCTTCATTTTCATTGAAAAAAGGCCAGTCATCTTCCAATGTGTCACCACAACGAACTATGATATTGTCTGCATCGATACCACGCATAACAAGATTCATTCGTGTCAGATTGTACGTATTCTTTTTCAATTCCTGGGCATAATACGTTACCTGGGATTTGTCTTTCTTGTATTTGGCGACTGCTTTGCCGATGTTAATCAGCAACGAACCAGAACCGCTTGTAGGGTCGTAAATGGAGATTCTCTCTCGATTTTTAAGGTGGTCGGCAACAATCTCTGCCATAAGTGTAGCTACCTCGTGAGGGGTATAGAACTCACCGGCTTTCTTTCCTGCATTGGCTGCAAAGTTCTCAATCAGATACTCATAAATGAAGCCCAATACGTCATAGTCTTGACTGCCATCAGTGGGTATATCCTTAATGAGTCGAATTAATTTTATAATAGCTTTGGTACGGTCAGCAGGAGTACCACCTAGGTTGGTGATCCCCTCAGCAAGAGTCTTGAAAATTTCTTTAAAAACTCGCCGTTTGTTAGGCTCGGAACTGATGTGAGTGGTAAACGCATTTAATGCATCAGTCACATTTGAGACACTGAAATCCACACCTATACTAAGCCATGTGGAGAACAGATTGTCATAGGAGATAAAGTAGCCAAGGTTGTCCTGACAATATCGCACAGTCTCCTTATCCTGGTCGTTGAGGTCGTTCTTGATGTCCTCATCCGACCAATACGCTTTCTCCTTCAGGTGTCGGACCTCATTATCTGAAAGAAATTTATAGAAGATAAAGCCCAGAATATAATCCTTATACTCATTGGCCTCAATCTTCGACCGCATCTTGTTGGCTGATGCCCATATCTTTGCTGCAAGTTGCTGCTTGTTCATATTCGTTTTTGTTTATGAAGCTTTTCATATTCTTTTTCTAACCGATTCTTTAAATTCTTTCGGCAAAAATAGTTTTTTATTTTAGTCTTATCAAAAAACAATGGTCCAAAGGTAGAAGCTGCAATCGAAATAACTGCGATGATTGAAGACCAATGTGTGGGGAGAACATTTTTATATAATTCGTTTATGCACAATAATACTATAATTATTATTGCAAGTACAATATTCCAAATTGTATCCCTTTTAATCTTTGATAATTGCCGATTAACATATTCCTGTTTGGCTCTTTCGTGATTTGATTTCTCAATCTCTATTAATCGATTATTAAGATCTTGTATTTGAGAATCCTTCACCTCTATCTTTTTGTTTAAATCTTCAATTTTTGCATCTGCGTCTTGTTTTAACTTTTGTTGATTCTGTTCTACTTCAATTGTATATTCCTTTAACTTATCAGCAAACTGTTCATCAGTCATATTGTCTGAAAGCAACGTTTCATCTACCTGTTCTTGTGTCAAATGACCTTCTGCCATTCTAATGCAAAGGTTAAAAGTGTCTTTTTCTGAAATAAGTCCATAAGACATAGCATCATCAACACGTCTTTTAATAATCTTCAAGGTATCACGTGTTGGCATTTTTGAGCGTCGATACTTTGTAACATAGGAAGCTAACCCTCCTTTTGTGATATCGCTAATTTTAATCTTTTGTCCTTGAGCAGGACTGGATAGCCATAACAAAACAAGCAATTCATTAGCACTAATCATATACCGCTCATGAATCTTGCGACCATAATTAAAGTCGTATGGAGAGAAAGAGTTATGCAAAAACCAACATTTTGCATCTACAAATTCCCGTATATTCTGACCACGTTTAGATTCTACATAAAATTTTGCAACAGTATCATTCAATGCACTTTCTGCATTCTTCCGTTTTTCAAATAGTTCCTTGTAATCTGGAGATCTTTTTGCTTTTTCTAAAATTTCCTTGATTTGTGCATCATATATAATAACTATTCCTCTTTCCTCAATTAGTCTAAGCAAATTATCCTTAATTCTTTCCAATCCTGTTTTATCTATATTTTTACGAATACATGCATTAAATACATCTGCACACCGCACAGAACCAATAAAATCTTTACTTGCAAATTCGTTTATTCGGTTACTTAATAAAATACGAATCTGGTTTACGGTACTGTTTAGCATTGTAAACCGATAGCCCAATTGCTGGCACAAAGTAAACAGTTGATTACATGTATGATAAGCATCCTCTGTATTCAAATCAATTAGACTAATAAAAAAATTAGTATCTAAAAGAAGTTCAGCATCAGTTACTTTCTTTGTGATATTTTGTTCTAAATAAGCCGCAATAATGCTGCCTAAATATATGTTACTCATAATCTTAAAGATTGAGTCATTATTCATCCTTTCGTGGACATACTTTGGAACAAAATAATCGACATCCAATAAATCTGAACGTTTTTCAGTAAATAGATCGATTTGTTGAGCAAGTATAAACTTCTTCAATTCATCAAAATCATATTTATATCCATTCTCAGAACAATAAGATATATAATCACATTCAAGAATTGACAGGTTTTCCTTTTCCTGTTCAATAACCTCGTCAATGCTATCAAATACATAACTCTTGATAATAAAAGACCCATCTTGATATAGCGCAAAAATATTCTCATCATCGATATCATTACTAACAGATTCCATAATTTTCGCTAAAATCGGCAATGGAATTTCAATATCAAATATATCACTTATTTTATGACCTATCTCACTTAAAGAACGTCCTTTATATTCTGTCAGCCCTTTTTCTGTAGCATATTCCGACAAAGCCTTTTTTACAAGTGGTATATACAACTCTGTTATTGCAGCCTTTGAAGAAGAAGTCTCTTTCAAATATCCTAAAAGCGCGTATGTAGTTAATAAATTGTCCATAAAATAAAAATCAATTATTTATTATCTTCAATATAAGCACCCTCAATACTGATGTTATTCAAGATCATATATGTCAGTTGTACGAAGTCTTGCATCATATTTATATACCTCATAGAAACGGTGTCCTCTAATTTACATAGCTGTTCTGAAAGCAAGAGCTTAGCCTTTCCTTTCTCTGAAAAGGTAACTTTCGGACAATTCAGTATTAGTTTTTTTTGTTCAATTGACATGTTTCTATGATTTTTTGCTGCAAATATACAAAAACTTTTGCATAATAAAGAAAGTGTTGTCATCAAAAATCCCGACAAAAACTTGTCGGGGAAAAGTGATGAAATAGAGGTTAAAAAGTGTAAAACATGATTCTTCATTCATCATTCTTCATTCTTCATTTTGCGAAAGCATAGCTTTCACACCGCGAAAGGTAAGCTTTGACCGCGCCAAAGGTTATGTTTCATCGCCTCAAACATGACCTTTCACACGACGAAACATGGTCTTTCGCGCGACGAAACCTAAGCTTTCGCAAATTCGGATTTTGTAAACCGAGAGATTACAGATTAAAAACCGTATAATTATTTGTCAGTCAACACGTTACGAAAAACGTCAAAAAACGCGTTATTTCCGGCCAAAAATATTTTTGTTCAGAAAGATGGCCTTTATTTGGGGCTAAAATTCGAAAAAGAATTGACAATCTAAATGATGCTCAGATACTGTTCCAGAGGAATTCCCCGGTTCTTGTCTTCGTTATCCTTATTCTTGTCGATCAGCGTGTAGACAGCATCCATTGCCTTTCGTGCGCTTCGCTTCAGCGATTCATCTTGCAGCAGATGACCGATGAGCACGGCAGAGAAGATGTCGCCGGTTCCCGGGAAGTGGACGGGTATCTCTTGATAGGGCAGAAGGAAATACTGTCCGTTCATGTGATTGTATCCGATGACGGAGGGCTGCCCCTCTATGGTGATGCTTGTGATCAGCACCGACTTAGAACCGATGGCCCTCAGTTTGTCCACCAGTCTGCAAGCCTCTTCGTGCGTCACACCGATTTTTCTGTATTCAGAATCCGTCAGGTAACAAGCCTCCGTGTAGTTGGGATAGGAGAGGTCTGCCACCGACATCATCTCCTTCATGCTACGGATGGCTGCATCGGTCACACCGTTGTAGAGCTTTCCCTCGTCACCCATGATGGGATCGACGAAGATGATGGTTCCCTTTGCCGACTGTTCGCGGCAATATTGTGCTACCACCTGTGCCTGTCGTTCCGAAGCAATGAACCCCGTAGCGATGGCATCGAATGTGAATCCCAGTTCGCTCCAGACTGGAAAAACGCCCACAATGTAATCTGTGGTGTCGAGAATGTTGAACTTGCCATAGTCTAGTGTGTTGGAAACCAGTGCCGTCGGCAGATTATAAGTGGGAAGTCCCATGTATGAAAGGATGGGGAGCATGGCAGCCGTTGCCACTTTCCCGTATCCAGCCATGTCGTTTATCAGCAGAATCTGTTTCTTGTTCATATTCAAAATGTTTCGGCTGCAAAAGTACAAAAAAGAATGGAGAAAGAAGAATAGAGAAAGAAGAATCGTCATAATGCCCTCACTTCGTTGCCCGTTCTTTCGTGTTGGTTTCATCAAACCACAGGTGAAATGTAACCAATTTGTTTACATGATAACCATTTGGATAAATACTTTTTACATAATTCGGAATAAAATATCTACTTTTGCAATCAATAACTGAAAGGTCTTTCGGTTATAAGGCATAAAGAATCAGAATAAAAACCTAAGAAATGATTGACATTGGACCTATCATCAAACAGAAATTGAAGGAAAGAAAGAAAACAATCGTCTGGTTGGCAGAGAATTTGTCGTGTTCTAGAACAAATGTCTATAAAATTTTTAATAAACGTTCTGTTGACACGGCAGACTTGCTGAGAATATCAGACATCTTGGATTTCGATTTCTTTGAGCTATACAGTAAGGAACTGAAAAAGAGAAAGCAGAAATAATTCTACTCAACTTTAATGTATCTTATATTTTGAAGTCCACTGGCAAGCTCTCACGAAGAAAAAACGAATCGTCACTATAAAGTGGCGATTTTTTTATAGTATCAAGAGTTTTCAGAATTATTTCATTATCTTTGCAGAGTAAAACGAATAAGAACAAGTAAAGCATCAATATTTATGAGAACGGTTTTCATATCGATAATCCTATTGTTATTTGCCGGTCATTCCATGATGCTGGCTGATGAGGAGATAGACCGTAAGACGGTCGTGCGGCGTCACAATCCTCATGTAACATCGATGGATACATTGTCATCGCTTACCGTAGGAAACGGCAGTTTTGCCTTTACGGTTGACGGTACAGGTCTACAGACCTTTCCGGAAGAGTATTCGCATGGCGTTCCGCTCGGCACGATGAGTGACTGGGGGTGGCACAGTTCCCCAAACCCTGAGCATTATACTGTGAAAGACGTGCTGGTGGAGCGCGACTTCGGACGTGGTCATAAGGAGTTGTATGCGGCTCAGTTCAAGCAGCCTGGTCGTCAGCAGGATGCAGAACGCTATCTCCGTGCCAACCCTCATCGTATTCATCTGGGGACGGTAGGTCTGGATCTTGATGACATTTCACAGGTGAAGGATGTCGACGAAACCCTCGATTTGTGGTCTGGCAGAATACGAAGCAGTTTTACATACATGTCCCAGAAGTTCAATGTGCAGACCATCTGCCATCCTTCCAGAGACTTGATCACTTCCCGTATAGAGTCAGACGGAGAGATCCGCATCCTGCTTCGTTTCCCCTATCCGACAGCCAAGCATACAGATGACGGATGTGACTGGAAAGCACAGTCTGCGCATTCAACAACTACCTTTTACAATACCGTATATGATGATAATGTCATCATAAACCGAAAGATAGACGGCACGGAGTATACTGTCAGGTTCGGTTGGAGAGGAGAAGCTGACTTCTCCAAAGTGGGACCACATACGTTCATGTTAAAAGCAAAGAAGGACAAAAAAGCAGAAGTGAACGAACTTGAAATATCCTTTGAGTACGTTCCTTATAATACTAAGACAAGTTATTATCTTGGAGACTCCTTCTCTGGAAATGCCATTACCACGGCTCAGGCATGGGCAGGATTCTGGAGTAATGGTGCCTTTGTGGATTTCTCGCATGTCAAGGATCCTCGTGCAGCTGAACTGGAACGTCGTGTCATTCTCAGCAAGTATCTGATGATTGTCAATGATGCAGGTTTTGCTCCTCCACAAGAGACCGGTCTGACTTACAACTCCTGGTTTGGTAAGTTCCATCTGGAGATGGAATGGTGGCATCAGTCACATTTCCCGCTTTGGAGAAACCCGGGAATCCTATATAGGACCCTGGAATGGTATTTGAAGGCTCCTTTGGATTGGGCGAAGTCCATTGCTTATCGGCAGGGCTTCCAGGGAGCCAGATGGATGAAGATGACCGACCCCACTGGATTAGAGGCTCCTTCGAATGTGGGTTCGTATTTGATATGGCAGCAGCCCCATCCTATTTATCTGGCAGAATTGATATATCGTTGGGGTCTGACGGATAAGAGTTCTTCAAACAAAGGTGTTGAAAAAG
Source organism: uncultured Prevotellaceae bacterium (assembly GCA_902762325.1). Lineage (GTDB taxonomy): Bacteria > Bacteroidota > Bacteroidia > Bacteroidales > Bacteroidaceae > Prevotella. The sequence continues at coordinate 13,354 of CACWNV010000006.1, forward strand.
GAATCCTTAAGGTATTTGAGGAAGTGGTGGAGGAGTCCGCTAAATTCATGTATTCATTTGCGACGTATGACAGCATAAATGACCGCTATGTACTGAAGGGCTGCATTCCAGCACAGGAGACGCTGAAGGCAGATTCCACCGTCAACCCGCCATTTGAACTCTCTTACTGGCTGTTCGGTATGCAGACAGCTCAGAAATGGCGTGAACGGTTAGGCAAGGGAAGAAATCCCGACTGGGACCGTCTGATTGATAAGCTGTCGCCATTGGCATTTAATGAAGACTCACTTTATCTGGCAGCAGAGTCCGCACCACAGACCTACAAGGACATCCGGTTCACCAGCGATCATCCTGCTGTCTTAGGAGCATTAGGTGTCCTGCCAGACAACAGGCTGATTGATAAGAAGATTATGAAGAAGACGTTGGACTGGGTGTGGGACAACTGGAACTGGGATAAGACCTGGGGATGGGACTTCCCGATGGTTGCCATGTGTGCTGCCCGACTTGGTGAGCCTGAGCGTGCCGTCGATGCACTCCTGATGAACAAGCGTACCAACACCTATCTTCCCAATGGGCATAACTATCAGGATAACAGACTGCGCTGCTATCTGCCGGGTAATGGCGGTTTGCTAACAGCCGTTGCAATGATGTGTGCCGGTTGGGACGGTTCTACGGGAAAGAATCCCGGGTTCCCAGCCGACTGGGATGTCAGATGGGAAGGATTGTTACCGTTGCCATAATCTTGTTGTGGTAATGATTAATATAAATGAGTAAAGATTGATAATGAAGGATATATGTTGTATAGGGCATGTGACCCGAGATAAGATTATCACACCCCGACAAACGGTCAATATGGCCGGAGGAACATCGTTCTATTTTGCCTATGGCATGAATCAGCTGCCAAAGAAAGTGTCGTTCCAACTCGTCACCAAAGTAGGCGAAGGTTCTATGCCTGAAATCGAGAAGATGCGACAGGCAGGTATCGATGTGGAGTGTTTCAAAAGCAGGCATACGGTGTATTTTGAAAATAAATACGGTCATGATTCCAATCGCCGTACCCAGCGGGTACTGGCAAAAGCCGACCCCTTCACCGTGGAAGAGATGCAGCATCTTGATGCCCGTATCTATCACCTTGGCTCCCTGCTTGCCGATGACTTTTCCCCTGAAGTGGTGGAATGCCTTTCCAAGAAGGGATTGGTGTCAATAGATGTGCAGGGCTATCTGCGTGAGGTACGCGGTGAGAAGGTATATGCCGTTGACTGGAAAGACAAGGAAGAAATACTGAGTGTCACAGATATTGTGAAGCTGAACGAATACGAGATGGAGGTGATAGCCGGCACAGACGACCCTCGTGCGGTAGCCCGGAAACTGGCCTCCCTCGGTGTTAAGGAAGTGGTGCTGACCTTTGGCGACTATGGTTCTTTAATCTATGCTGAAGACAAGTTCTATGAGATTCCTGCCTATCCCCCTGTAGAACTGGTCGATGCGACGGGATGCGGGGACACATTCTCCACCGGTTACCTATACTGCCGTTCACAAGGCATGGGCTACGAAGAGAGTGGAAAGTTTGCAGCAGCGATGTGTACGCTTAAGCTGGAGCACTCCGGTCCTTTCCACCATTCGATAGAGGATATACAGAAGGTCATGGTGCGATGAAGTAGTCTATCTCTTCATCACCTATTCTCAATCCGTCGTCATTTCCCATGCACCATATCTTATCAGCAACCTGATAGGCTATGTTTAGGTCGTGTGTGCTCAGGAAGATGGTCTTGTTCAGTTCTTGTGCCAGTTGGTGCAAGAGAAGCATGCTCTCTTGTTTGCTCGGATAGTCCAGAAAGGCGGTAGGCTCGTCTAAGATGATGACAGGTGTCTGCTGTGCGATGGCTTTTCCTATCATTGCCTTTTGTTTTTCCCCATCGCTCAGCGTCCCGATCTTCCTGTTCCTGAGTTCATATATCCCAATCATCTGCATGGCATCGTCAACAATCTGACGGTCTTCTTCCTGAAGCGTTCCCCAGAAGTTGGTGTAGGGAAGGCGTCCCATCCCGACCAGTTCATTGACGGTGATGTTGTCGGTTTCAGGGCGTTCTGTCAGTACGATACTGATGATTCTTGCCCTTTCCGTGGCTGACAACATCGACAGGTCTCTCCCTTCCAGGATTACTTGACCTTCCAGCGGTGGAATAAATCCAGTCATGGAACGTAGGAGCGTGGACTTGCCGGTCCCGTTCCTCCCGATGAGGCAGGTAAGCATGCCACTTTCAACGCTGGCGTTAATGTGGGATGCAATGGTCTTGGTTTTCCCGTTGTGCAGCTTATAGCCAATCGACAAGTCTTTTAACTGAATCGTATTCATGCGTGCAAAGATAAGTATTTTCTGTTTTATTTTGGAAAATGAGGAAGAAAAATAGAAACTCAGAAAAATATTTGTACCTTTGCGGCAAGATATGAGTCAGACATCAGCCATACAAGATCTTCAACGTCAGCGAGTACTTCTTGAGATAGAATACCTTTATGAAAAGAGTACGTTCCGAAAACAAACCGAGACAAAAGGTTTGAATCGGCAGGTGAAGCGTGGAGATGCGTGGTTCCCGCTGAAGGTAGGGAAGAGCTATTATAACTCGCTCAACCAGCTCGTGATAGAAGTTTTCAGGACAGCAGACCAGGAGATTGAACACAACTTTGAGTATGGACGGCCTGTTACATTCTTCACGGCAGAACTCAAATACTTTGATTTCACAGGAACCGTTTCGTATGTCGAAGGTGACAGAATGGTGGTGGCGGTTCCCGACAATGCACCTGTAGTCCAACTGCAGAACACGGAGAATCTGGGGGTTCAGCTTTCTTTTGACGAGACAAGCTACCGGCTGATGTTTGAAGCACTCGACCGTACCATGCGTGCCAAGGGCAACCGCCTTGCCTATCTTAGAGACCTGTTTCATACCCCTTTGACACAGGCAAAGGGAGCAGACCGAGTTTCCCGTTTTTCCTTTGCCCCGATGCGCTTTCCGTGGCTGAACCCTACTCAGGAAAAGGCGGTGAACGAAGTGTTGCGTGCAAAGGATGTTGCCATTGTCCAAGGCCCTCCAGGGACAGGAAAGACCACGACGCTTGTGGAGGCAATCTATGAGACCTTACATCGGGAGAGCCAGGTGCTTGTCTGTGCACAGAGCAATATGGCTGTCGACTGGATTTCCGAGAAACTTGTCGACCGTGGTGTGAATGTCCTGAGAATAGGCAATCCGACTCGCGTGAACGATAAGATGCTGTCATTCACTTATGAACGCCGTTTCGAGGCCCATCCCGACTATGAGATGCTCTGGGCCATCCGAAAGGCCATCCGGCAGATACGTGCCAACCGAAAGCGTGGCAACGACAACTATCACCAGAAGCTGGAACGCCTGAAGAGTAGGGCGGCGGAGATAGAAATCCGTATCAATGCCGAACTGTTTGGCGAGGCACGTGTCATCGCCTCTACACTCACCGGTTCTGCAAACCGTCTGCTTGAAGGACAGAAGTATCATACGCTGTTCATTGATGAGGCAGCACAGGCTCTTGAGGCAGCATGCTGGATTCCCATCCGCCGTGCTTCCCGCGTGATTTTCGCCGGTGACCACTGCCAGCTCCCTCCTACGGTGAAAAGTCTGCCGGCCTTGAAGGGAGGACTGGGGAAGACACTGATGGAATGTATTGTGGAAAGACTTCCTGAGGCAGTAACACTGCTTGGTGTGCAGTACAGGATGAACGAGGAGATCATGCGGTTCTCCAGCGACTGGTTCTATGGCGGAAAAGTACAGACGGCTCCGCAGATAAAGTACCGTGGCATCCTGGACTACGATCTGCCAATGGTCTGGGTAGACACCTCCGACCTCGATATCCACGAAGAGTTCGTCGGTGAATCGTTTGGACGTATTAACAAGATAGAAGCAGAACTGACGCTGAATGAGCTGAAGAAGTACTTCACGAAAATCGGAAAGACTCGCATTCTTGAAGAGCGGATAGACGTAGGCATCATCTCTCCTTATCGTGCACAAGTGCAGTACTTGCGTCGTCTCATCAAGAAGAACGAATTCTATAAGCCTTACCGGCATCTTATTTCCGTCAATACGGTAGATGGTTTTCAGGGGCAGGAGCGGGATATCATCGTCATCTCTTTGGTTCGCTCGAATGATGAAGGACAGATTGGCTTCCTGCGCGACCTTCGTCGCATGAATGTTGCTATAACGCGGGCACGTATGAAGCTTATCATCTTGGGTGATGCAAAGACCATGACCCGACATCCGTTCTACAAAAAGCTCTTAGAATACGTGCAGGCAATGCAAGGACTGGAATAAAAAAACGGAACCGCTCATTCACTTCCCCGATTTTTTCGTATCTTTGCACTTCAAGAATAAGACCTATGGGTAAACTTCATGATATCAAAGTGGTGGCCTTCGATGCCGATGACACACTATGGGACTGTCAATCCCACTTCAACGAAGTGGAGCGGCAGTATTGTCAGATCTTAGCACCGTATGCAGATGCAGAGACGGTGAGTAGTGAGCTGTTTAAGACGGAATGTAAGAACATGCCCGTTACAGGCTATGGCTCTAAGGCATTTACACTCTCGTTAGTGGAGAATGCAGTGAACATCAGTCACGGTAAGATTTCAGCCTACGACCTGTTGCGCATTCAGGAACTGGGCGTCAGTCTGCTGAACATTCCTGCCACGCCCCTGCCTGAAGTGGAAGATACGCTCCGACAGTTGAAAGCGAATGGAATGTATAAGCTCATGGTCTTTACCAAGGGTGAGATTATGGACCAGGAAAACAAGCTCCTGCGTTCGGGATTGTGGGATTATTTCGACCGTGTGGAAGTGGTCTCCAACAAGACCGTCCGCCAGTACCGTGAACTCTGTGAGACCTTCGGCATCACGATTGATGAACTGCTGATGGTGGGCAACTCGTTCAAGAGCGACATAGATCCTGTCTTGAGATTGGGAGGACGTGCCGTCCATATTCCTTTCCATACCATGTGGGCGCATGAGCTGGCTGAGGAATACGAGCATGAGAACCTCACCGTGATCAAGAACTTCAGTGAACTGCTTACGTTATTATAACCTTATTATATATTAAAGGTAACATTATTATTTAGACCATGCTACAACAAGACTATATCCTTCGACTTATCCGCGAGTTCATGGCTGCCCTCGCCAAGGCTTTGGAGAAGAAAGAATTTACAGCCCGTCGTGAAGAGCTGCGTCAGCTCTACAACCAATACGTAGGACCTTATTCGTTTTATTTCACCGCCCCCATTGATGATGTTTTCGATGCCATCGGGCAGGAGGAAGAACAAAAGCGGCTTCCCAAACTGGAGATGCTGGCTGAATTATACTATGCCGAAGCCGACCTTGTCTCTTTGCCTGACCGCGAGCGGCTGTTGCAGAACGCTTTTACCATCTTCAACTATGTTGACAGGTACGGCGGAACGTACTCGATGGACCGTCTGCAAAAGATTCAGAACATCAGGAAGAAACTTGAAAGCGAGGGATCATAGCTGACCCGGATATGACAACCTGTGATATGACCGTAGGACGGCCAGGACGGAACATCATCCGTTTTGCGCTGCCGTTGATAGGCGGATACATCCTGCAACAGATGTATCTGATAATTGATGCTGCTATCGTAGGACGATGGATAGGAGTGGAAGCCTTGGCAGCAGTCGGTGCTTCTTCCAGTATCATGTTTCTTATCATGGGATTCTGCAATGGGGCGTGTGCCGGTTTCTCCATTCCCGTCGCCCAGCGTTTCGGTGCCAAAGATTTTAAGCAGATGCGTTGTTATGTAGCCAATGCCGTGAGAATTTCCGTAGTGATAGCTGTCGTTCTTACGCTATTGACTTGTTGTTTCTGTGAACGCATACTGAAAGTTGTCAATACGCCTCATGAGATACTGCACGATGCATGGGTGTACCTGTTTTTCCAGTTTCTCGCCATCCCCTTTACCATTGGCTATAATTTGCTGGCAGGATTCATCCGTGCTGTAGGGAACAGTCGGCAGCCCTTCTTGTTCGTGATAGCAGCCTCCGTTTTTAATACCCTTTTAGATATCATCCTTATCCTGTGGATAGAAATGGGCGTGGAAGGAGCAGCTCTTGCCACACTTCTTGCACAGACTTTTGCTTTCTCTTTGTGCCTCCATTATATCATCAGAGACCTGCGGATGCTGATACCCGCCAACGATGAGCGCCGTTACGACGACCATCTGACAGGCAGGCTGCTTAATTCCGGTATTCCGATGGGACTGCAGTTTTCCATCACAGGGATTGGCATCATCATGCTACAGAGTGCCAACAATGCACTGGGAACAGTCTATGTGGCAGCCTTTACTGCTTCCATGCGTGTGAAGTACCTTTTCACTTGTGTCTTTGAGAATATCGGGGCAGCGATGACCACCTATTGCGGACAGAATATCGGGGCAGGAGAAATCAGACGAGTGGCGCTTGGAGTGAAATCGGCCATTAAGATCATGCTGGTCTATTTTGTTTTTACCTTTCTGATTATATGGCCGTTTGCCGATGAAATGATGTTGTTGTTCGTCGATGCGGATAATCAGGTGATTGTGTCGAGTGCTGCACAGTTTATGCGTATAGCCAATTATTTCTATCCCGTCTTGGGATTGCTCACCATTCTGCGTTACAGCATTCAGGGACTCGGCTTTTCCAACCTCTCCATGTTAAGCGGTGTTATGGAAATGATAGCCCGTTGTGGTGTCAGTCTTTGGCTTGTACCGGCTTTAGGTTTCCTGGGTGTCTGCTTCGGCGACCCAATCGCCTGGATAGCTGCTGACCTTTTTCTCGTTCCAGCCTATCTCTATGTATACAGACGGCTTAAGGTAAGAACAGGCGTTTGAAGGGCGGTAGTATAGGATTCAACTCATGTTGGAAATTATTTTGTGTAATTTTACTAACTTTTAGTTTCCTACATATTCAGTATTTGGTGATTTATTCGTATCTTTGCAGCGATTTTTTGGAAACGTAGTGTTTTCCGTTTATATAAAATATACCGATTATGAAGATTGAAGCGCAGATTTGCAGTGGCGTAATGGCTGCCGTGAAGAGTTTTTATGGTCAGGATGTACCGGAGAAGATGGTGCAGTTGCAGAAGACAAAGGCAACATTCAAGGGGAACTTTACCGTAGTGGTGTTTCCTTTTCTTAAAATATCAAAGAAGTCTCCTGAGCAGACGGCACAGGAAATTGGTGAATATCTGAAGACGAACTGTGAGGCAGTGGCAGACTTCAATGTGGTGAAGGGTTTCCTGAACCTTGAAGTGGCTACGTCAGCCTGGTTGTCACTGCTTGACGAGATGGATGCAGATGCCCGTTTCGGCTTGAAGACAGTGACAGACGAGAGTCCTCTTGTCATGATAGAGTATTCTTCCCCCAACACCAATAAGCCGTTGCATCTTGGTCATGTGCGTAACAATCTGCTCGGCTGGTCATTGGCTCAGATCATGGAAGCTAACGGCAATCATGTTGTGAAGACCAACATCGTAAACGACCGAGGTATCCACATCTGCAAGTCGATGCTTGCCTGGTTGAAGTGGGGTAATGGAGAGACACCGGAATCGAGCGGAAAGAAAGGTGACCACCTCATCGGCGATTATTATGTTGCTTTCGATAAGCATTATCGTGAAGAAGTAAAGCAGCTGAAGGCACAGTTCGTGGCTGAAGGTATGGATGAAGAGAAGGCTGAAGAGAAAGCAAAAGCCGAAGCTCCTTTGATTAAGGAAGCACATGAGATGTTGGTGAAGTGGGAGCAGAACGATCCTGAAGTGCGTGCCCTCTGGGAAAAGATGAACGCATGGGTATATGCCGGTTTCGACGAGACTTATAAGGCATTGGGTGTATCGTTCGACAAAATATACTACGAGTCAGATACTTATCTCGAAGGAAAGAAAAAGGTAGAAGAAGGCCTTGCCAAAGGTCTCTTCTTTAGGAAGGAAGACAACAGCGTCTGGGCTGACCTTACCGATGAAGGGCTTGACCAGAAACTGTTGCTCCGTTCCGATGGCACATCGGTCTATATGACCCAGGACATCGGTACTGCCGACATGCGATTCAAGGACTATCCCATTGACAAGATGATCTATGTGGTGGGAAATGAGCAGAACTATCATTTTCAGGTGCTTTCCATCCTGCTTGATCGATTAGGCTTCAAGTGGGGTAAGGAGCTGGTTCATTTCAGCTATGGCATGGTGGAGCTGCCCAACGGTAAGATGAAGAGTCGTGAGGGGACAGTTGTGGATGCCGACGACCTCATCGCAACGATGATCACCGATGCCCGTCAGTTGAGCGAAGACAAGGTGAACAAACTTGAAGGAATCAGTGAAGAGGAAAAGGATGAGATTGCACGTATCGTAGGTATGGGTGCCCTGAAGTATTTCATCCTGAAGGTTGATGCCCGTAAGAACATGCTGTTTAATCCAGAAGAGTCGATAGACTTTAATGGTAATACAGGACCGTTCATCCAATATACTCATGCCCGTATCCGTAGCATACTACGTAAGAATGAAGAACTAAGAAAGAATAATGTGGATTCTTCTCCTGCCTCGGTATGCACCGGTTATTCTTTGCAACCCAAGGAAATAGAACTGATTCAGAAACTCAATGAATTCGGGGCTGTCGTAGAACAGGCCGGCAAAGACTATTCGCCCAGTGGCGTTGCCAACTACTGCTATGAACTGACTAAGGAGTTCAACCAGTTCTATCACGACTATAGCATCCTCAATGCTGAAAACGAAGAGGCTAAGCAAGTACGTCTTGTCATTGCCCGCAATGTGGCAAAGACACTGAAGAATGGTATGGCGCTTCTTGGCATCGAAGTTCCTGAGAGAATGTAATAATGGAGAACTTAATCAATCCGCCAGACTACCGAAACGACACCGTGCTACCACTGCCGCCCGAAGTGACAGCGGAGGCATGGGCTGTCGATGCGGCCTGCTCTGGCAATCCTGGTCCCATGGAATACCAGGCCATTGATTTGGCTACAGGTGCACGGGTGTTCCATTTCGGACCTGTCCACGGTACCAACAATATCGGCGAATTCCTTGCCATTGTCCATGCGTTGGCACTGATGGAAAAGCAAGGTATCAAGAAGACTATCTACTCAGACAGCTACAATGCCATCTTGTGGGTGAATAAAAAACAGTGCAAGACAAAACTCGAGCACACACAGCAGACAGCACAGCTCTATCAGATTATTGCCCGTGCAGAGTTTTGGCTTCGTACACATACTTTTCGCGTACCTATTATTAAATGGGATACTCAGAAATGGGGCGAGGTACCTGCAGACTTTGGCAGGAAATAAGACATGAGTAATCTGGCGACTTCCGATTCAGAACGAAGGAGCACGAAATCTTACAATCTTTCTTCCATCATAATATTCTTCGCTGAAAGCTTTCGCCTCGGCAGGTATTGCCGGAGCAGGTGTGCCGTCGTCAACGGGCAATGGTGCCTTCTCTACCCGCAACTCATCCCAGAGACCTCGGTCGAGGAATGACTGAAGCGTGGCCAGTCCTCCTTCAACGATGAGCGACTGTAATTGCCGTTCATAGCAAGTGCCCAGCAAATCATCAATTGATTTCACCGTTATCATATTCCCAAAGCATTCTTCTTTTCCAGACAACACAAAGCGAACTGGCGACGGACCGCTCCATTCACGCACGTTCAATTGTGGCTGTTCCTTTTCCGCTGTCAAGCGACCCACTACAATGGCATCCTCTCTTGCTCTCTGTTGATGAACCAGCATCTTTGTAAACGGTGACGATATGGCAAGCGGATGCCCGTGGTCGTCGATGAAACCATTGTCAGTTTGTGCCCATTTCAGGATGATGTACGGCCGATGCTTCTTGTGGAATGTAAAGAAACGGCGGTTGAGCCATTGGCATTCTTTTTCTAAGACACCAACTGTCACTTCTATTCCTGCCTCACGGATGCGCTGGATGCCTCTTCCCTGAACTTTAGCGAAAGGGTCTACACAACCCACGACAACACGTCGTATCCCCTTGCTGATAATCAGATCACAGCAAGGAGGAGTCTTTCCATAGTGGGCGCATGGTTCCAAGGAAACATAGATGGTGGACTCCTTCAGCAGTGGTTCGTCTTCGGGGCTCACGGATGCAAAGGCATTCACTTCGGCATGACCTTCACCGCAGCGGACATGATAGCCCTCTCCAATGATTTTTTCTCCATCACCAGAGGAAGAAGGGCAGACTATCACAGCACCTACCATAGGATTCGGGCGTGCCTCCAGCCAGCCATTGGAAGCCAGTTGGATGCAGCGTCTCATGTATTTCTCGTCTTCAGTCATCATGTTTTCTATTATCTGTTGTCGGGACTCTGATTGCCAGTTGCAAAATTAAGCAAAATAATTGAGAAAGTTTGGCTAATCCGATTTTTCCATGTATTTTTGTGGGAGTAATGGAAAAATACAGAGAGTTATGCAATAGACTTACGGGACTCTATGAGGCGGGCGAAGCGAAGAGCATTGTCCGTATGGTGTTGGATGTCCGTTTCGGTTTTTCCTTGACTGACGTGTTGTGTGGCAGGGTCGAGGAGTTATCCGCCAATGAGAAGGAAGAACTGGAGGAGATGATGTGCCGGCTGGAACAGGGATGCCCTGTGCAGTATGTGCTGGGTGAAACGTCATTCTTCGGTCATACTTTTCATGTGGAGCCAGGGGTGCTGATACCACGACCAGAGACGGAAGAACTGGTAGGATGGGTCGCCAGTTCTGAAGAGTCGGGAGCGGCAAATGGCATATCGATTCTTGACATCGGTACAGGCTCAGGCTGTATTGCCTGTTCACTGGCACTGGTATTTCCCGATGCTGCTGTCACAGCATGGGATATCTCAGACGATGCGTTACGGATTGCCCGTCAGAATGCAGAGATGCTCCATGCTGATGTTCGTTTCGTCCGACAAGACGCTTTAATGCCACCCGAAGATATTGGACAGTGGGATGTGATAGTAAGCAATCCTCCTTATATCTGTAGGCAGGAAGCACAGGGCATGGAACGTAATGTCCTCGATTATGAACCCCACACCGCTCTCTTTGTCTCTGATGACGCCCCCCTGCTGTTCTACCGAAGCATCGCCCGGTATGCACAGAAAGCTCTCAAGCCCGGAGGGAAACTCTTTTTTGAAATTAATCCGCTTTACTGCCGGCAACTGGAAAATATGCTTACGGAAATGGGATACTTCGCCGTTACTCTCCGTGAAGACCAGTCCGGACGGCAGCGGTTTATAAAGGCAACAACACATGAAGACTGAGATAACAGAACAGGAAGCCCTTTCACGACTGGCTGCCCTTTGTTCGCGCGGTGAACATTCCAGTGGTGAGATGATAGAAAAGATGCGGCGCTGGCAATTGGATGAGATGGCTCAGGCCCGTATCCTTGAACGGCTTGTCCACGACAAATACGTTGATGATGAACGGTTTGCCCGTGCATTTATTCACGACAAGCTACGTTACAACCACTGGGGACGAAGAAAGATAGAACAGGCTCTGTGGCAGAAAGGTGTGGACCGTGATGTCTATGCCCCATTGTTAGATGCCGTCAGTGATGAGGATTATCTTGCAGAGCTTCGTCCGCTACTCCGACAGAAGAGCCGTTCTGTCAAGGCAGATTCAGACTATGAGCGCAACATGAAGCTCATTAAATTTGCCTTAGGGCGCGGTTTTACGATGGACATTATCCGCCAGTGTATTGACGGAGCTGAAGATATTGCAGATGAAGGATAGTTTCTGGAGCCGCTTAGTCGACTTAATAGCCCCGCGTGCCTGTGTCGTCTGTGGGGGGCGACTGGGCATCCATGAGTTTTTTCTCTGTGGCAGTTGCAATTTGCAGCTTCCCCGTACCAACTATGCTGATAATCCATACGAGAACGATATGGCACGACTCTTTTGGGGACAGTTGCCCGTGGAGCGTTGTGCAGCCCTGTTCTTCTATCAGGGCGGCTCTGGCCCCAGCCAGATTCTTTATGAGTTGAAATACAAGAATCATCCGGAAATAGGAGAGTTCTTTGGTAGGATGATTGCAGAAGAATGGAACGATACAGGCTTCTTTGAAGGCATTGACTTGATCGTTCCTGTCCCGTTGGCCAAAGAGCGACAACGGCAGCGTGGCTATAATCAGAGTCTGCATATAGCCCGTGGCATAGGTTCTGTAACCCGACTGCCCATCGTTACAAACGCAGTGTCACGTGAACAGTTTGTAGAGAGTCAGACGCAGAAAGACCGTTGGCAGCGCAATGAGAATGTGGAAGGCTGCTTCCGTTTGAACGATGGTTCTGCCTTGAAGGGCAGACATGTTCTTCTGGTTGACGATGTCGTAACCACAGGAGCGACGATTTGTTCCTGTGGGCGTGAGATGTTAAAAGCAGGGGATGTACGTTTCAGCATACTCACTATCGGTTTTGCGAAATCCAAATAAACAATAAAAATAAAAGGAGTACGCTTGTCGTATGGCATATTTGGCGTATCTTTGCACCTAAAGACAGAAAAGTAGAATAATATGGATACATTAAAGAAAGCATTTGCATCAAAACTGTTGAAGATTAAGGCTATCAAATTGCAGCCAGACAATCCTTTCACTTGGGCTTCCGGATGGAAGTCGCCGTTCTATTGTGACAACCGTAAGACCCTTTCCTATGCGGGCTTACGCAGCTATGTGAAGCTGGAGCTTATCCATGCCATTTTAGAGAATTTCCCCGAGGCCGAGGCTGTTGCCGGTGTTGCCACTGGAGCTATTGCCCAAGGAGCCTTGGTGGCAGATGCTTTGAATCTTCCTTTTGTATATGTCCGTTCGAAACCAAAAGATCATGGACTTGAGAATCTCATTGAGGGTGAACTGAAACCTGGTCTGAAGGTTGTTGTCGTCGAAGACCTTATCTCTACAGGCGGCAGTTCCCTGAAAGCAGTGGAGGCCATCCGCAAGAATGCGTGTGAGGTTGTCGGAATGGTAGCCTCCTACACCTATGGATTCCCTGTTGCTAAGGAAGCCTTTGAAAAGGCAGGTGTGAAGCTGGTTACTCTTACAGATTATGAGCATGTCGTGGCAGAAGCGTTGGAAACTGGCTATATCAGTGAAGGCGATGTGAAGCTGCTTGACAGCTGGCGCAAGGATCCTGCACACTGGGAAGGATAATCTTTTTTTTCAAAACCAATCATAAACAACATAATGAGCAGCAAATTTGAAAGCAGTGTGCGTGAGATAAAGTCTCCGCAGCAAAAGGTCTATGATGCGTTAAGTAACCTGCAGAACTTGGAGAAGATTCGCGACCGCCTGCCTGAAGACAAGATACAGGACTTCACGTTCGACAACGATTCTGTGTCGGTCAACGTACCTCCAGTAGGTAGTATTGCCCTGCAAATCATTGAACGTGAGGAGCCAAAGACCATCAAGTTTGAATCGGTGAACAGCCCGATCGCTTTCAATCTGTGGATTCAGCTCCTGCCATTGACTGAAGAGACTTGTAAGATGAAACTGACCATCAAGGCTGAGCTTAATCCGTTTATCAAAGGGATGGTGGCGAAACCGTTGCAGGAAGGTTTGGAAAAAATGGCTGATGTCATTCAGATGATTCAATATTGAAAGCATACTATCATGAGCAATAAACTTTGGGCAAAAAACTTTGAGGTTAACAAGGAAATCGAGCGCTTCACAGTTGGTCGTGACCGCGAAATGGATCTTTATCTTGCCAAATACGATGTGTTGGGGTCTATGGCTCACATCACCATGCTTGAAAGTATCGGACTATTGTCTGCCGATGAACTGGCTGTGTTACTTCCAGAGTTGAAGGCAATCTACGAGCAAGCTGCAAGAGGGGAGTTCGTGATTGAGGATGGAGTAGAGGATGTCCATTCTCAGGTGGAGCTGATGCTGACACGTCGTCTCGGTGATGTCGGAAAGAAGATTCATTCTGGCCGCTCGCGCAATGATCAGGTACTTGTAGACCTTAAACTATTTACGCGCGCCGAACTTCGCAGTGTTGTCGATGCAGTAAAGGTCCTCTTTGATGAGCTGATTCAGAAGAGTAATGCTTTCAAAGACATCCTGATGCCTGGCTATACCCACCTACAGGTGGCAATGCCTTCTTCCTTCGGACTTTGGTTTGGTGCCTATGCTGAGTCGTTGACTGATGATATGCTGTTCTTGCAGGCAGCCTACAAGATGACCAACCGTAATCCGTTAGGGTCGGCGGCAGGCTATGGTTCTTCGTTCCCGCTGAACCGCCAGATGACAACCAATCTGTTGGGCTTCGACTCAATGGACTATAATGTAGTCTATGCACAGATGGGACGTGGTAAGACGGAGCGCAATGTGGCTTTTGCTCTGGCTTCTGTGGCAGGAACACTGGCAAAGCTGGCTTTTGATGCCTGTCTGTTCAACTCGCAGAACTTCTCTTTTGTGCGGTTGCCAAAAGAATGTACCACAGGTTCCAGCATCATGCCTCATAAGAAGAATCCTGATGTGTTTGAGCTCATCCGTGCCAAGTCGAATAAGTTGCAGGCCTTACCGCAGCAGGTGATGCTGATTATGAACAATCTGCCTGTGGGCTATTTCCGTGACCTCCAGATCATCAAGGAAGTCTTCCTTCCAGCCTTCGAAGAATTGAAGGACTGTTTGCAGATGACGGCATACATTATTAATAAGATAGAGGTGAACGAGCACATCCTCGACAATCCGATTTACGATCCGATGTTCAGTGTAGAGGAAGTGAACCGCCTCGCTGCCAGTGGCGTGCCATTCCGTGATGCTTATAAGAAAGTAGGCATGGAGATAGAGGAGGGTAAGTTCAAGGCCGACAAGAATATCCACCATACCCACGAAGGTTCTATGGGCAATCTCTGCAATGATTGTATCGAAGAACTGATGGGACAGACACTTGCCGGTTTCCATTTTGAGAAAGTGGAGGAGGCTGAACGTCAGTTGCTGACAGTCTGATGATGAGAAAGAGCATGAAGAAACGTGGCATGACACTCCTGTTGTTGTCGCTCCTGCTTGGCATAATGGCGTGCGGAGATGTTCAGAATGAATTCACCTCCAAACGATGTTTTGTGCTCTTCGACAACATGATTCATTCCAATGCGGTGCTGGCTGGTGCCATGACACCCAATAGTGGTATCTATGTGCGGATAACATTGACATTCAAGGATGGTGCACGTTGTTTTCTTTTTGAGAATAATCAGAAACAGAGCAGTACGTCGAAACTGAATGCAAAGGACGAGAAACGACCGCAGGTTGTCGGGCAGAATGATTGCATCATTGTGGGATACAGCATGCTGGAGACACCCGCAGTCTTCTATGCGTTCGATGCTGAATGTCCGAATTGCTACATGTCCGATCAGATGGACTTCCGCAGCTATCGGCTTCAGATGAGTTCATCCCATATAGCATCCTGCAATGCGTGCAAGCGTAAGTATGATCTGGGCAATGGCGGGATGATCATTGAAGGGGCGAATGGCAAGAAACTCATTCGTTACAGAGCCGCTACGACAGGCCCGTATGGAGTGTTATCCGTGAATTAATGCCCACTTTGTATTAAAAATAGTAAATTCATTTGGCAGTTACGATATTAAAAATTATCTTTGCATCCGAATTCTGAAAGCGTCGGAATAGGCGGAAATAGCTCAGTTGGTAGAGCACAACCTTGCCAAGGTTGGGGTCGCGGGTCCGAGTCCCGTTTTCCGCTCTTTTTCTTTTTGGAGCCGCAATGGTGGAATTGGTAGACACGAGGGACTTAAAATCCCTTGGCCAGTAATGGCTGTGCGGGTTCGAGTCCCGCTCGCGGCACACCTAAACTTATTTTTTTATGCACAAAGGTTATATTCTTGCATTTTCAGCATCAGCAATTTTACTTCTTTCATCGTGTTCGTCAAAGTTGGGTGCCTTGTCATCCGATTTCTTCGTCGTTACTCCCGATCCACTTGTAACAGTGGGAGGACAAGTGCCTGCCAACATAAATGGCCGTTTCCCTGAGAAGTACATGAAGCGGAAGGCTGTGGTAACAGTGGTTCCCGAACTGCACTATGGAAATGGACAGATTGCCCGTGGTGAAGGTGCTACCTTCCAGGGTGAGAAGGTCCTGGGTAACAATCAGACTATTTCTTATCGTCTGGGTGGTCGTTATACAATGAAGACATCTTTCGACTATGTGCCGGAGATGCATAAGAGTGAGATGTATCTTGCCTTCGATGCCAAGGTGGGGAAGAAGACAGTGAAGGTTCCTTCTGTTAAGGTTGCCAATGGTGTAATCGCCACTGCTGAGTTGTACAAGCAGGCAATGCGCAGTGCAGGAGCATGTATCGCCCCCGACTCGTTCCAGCGCATTCAGAGCCAGAAGCAAGAGGCAAATGTGAAGTTCCTTGTCAATCAGGCTATACTTCGGCAGAGTGAGTTGAAGAACAACTCTGTACAGGAGTTTGTCCGTATGCTCAAGGAAATCAATGCCGACCGCGAGCGTCTGAACATCAAGAACGTAGAAGTTGCTGCCTTTGCATCGCCTGAGGGAGGTTTCACCGTTAATGATAAGCTTGCCAGCAAGCGTCAGAATGTGTCGGAAGACTATGTGAAACAGCAGCTCAAGCAGAACAAGATGATGGCAGATATCGATGCTCATTATACAGCTGAGGACTGGGAAGGCTTCAAGACACTTGTTGAGGCTTCTAACATTCAGGATAAGGATGTTATCCTGCGTGTGTTGTCAATGTATAAGGATCCCGAAGAGAGGGAGAAGCAGATCCGTAACATGAGTGAAGGCTTCCGCGAACTTGCCAATGTCGTGTTGCCCGAACTTCGCCGCGCCCGTATGACCATCAATTATGAGGTGGTTGGCCGTAGCGATGAGCAGATTAAAGAGCAGTATGCTGCCGATCCGTTGAAGTTGAGCGTAGAAGAGATTCTCTATGCTGCAGCACTTGAGAGTGATCCTGCCAAGAAAGAGGAAATTTATCGCAAGACAGCTACAATCTATGGTAATGACTATCGTGCCATCAACAACCTCGCCGTGCTGGAGCTGGCTAAGGGTAATGTTACCCAGGCTCGTGAGTATCTGGAGCGTGCAAAGAGAGTCAACCGTCTGGCTCCAGAGGCATTTGCTAACGATGCCTATATTGCTTTGAGCAATGGTAAGCTGGCAGAGGCAGAGAACAGTCTTTCGAAGGCTATTGGTGCTAACGGTTACAACCAGATGGTGGGCACACTGAATATAGCAAAAGGAAACTATGTACAGGCTGAATCCGATTTGAAAGGTCTGAACAATAATACAGCAGCACTGGCACAATTGCTGAATCTGAACTACGATGGTGCTTTAAAGACATTGGATAACATCCAGAATCCTGATGCCATCAGCATGTATCTGCATGCCATTGTTGCTGCCCGTAACGGCAATAAGTTTGCTACTTCTTCTTATCTTCAGGAAGCTATCAAGAAGGATCCTTCTCTGAAGAGCTATTCAGACGATGATCTTGAGTTGTCAATCTTGAAATAATTATCAAGGTGAGAAATAATCAACGAGTCAGCGCGCTCTGCATTCAGCTGAGCGCGCTAATTTTTTTTCTGACGGTTCCGTTCTTCTTTACTGCCTGTGGAACGGACAGCAATCATTTTAAAATTGACGGGCGCTTTATTCATCTCAATCAAGGAGAGTTCTATGTGTACAGCCCTGATGGAGGACTTGACGGACTTGATACAATCAAGGTGAACGGCGGTCGCTTTGCCTTTGAGATGCCTTGTAACCGTGAATGTATCCTTATGCTTGTGTTTCCCAACTTCTCTGAGCAGCCGATTTTCGCCGCACCTGGTGAGACGGCTGACCTGAAAGGCGACGCTTCCCACTTGAAAGAGATGGAAGTGACAGGGACAAAGGCTAACAAGATGATGACAATGTTCAGGAAACAGATTGTCAGTGCTTCTCCCCCTGATATCGTGAAGTATGCAGACCAGTTTATTCAGGACAACCCTGACTCTCCTGTCGGTGCTTATCTGGTCAGTAAGTATTTCATGCAGGGAAGTCCAAACTTCAAACGTGCGGTGGAACTGATTGACATCATGCAGGAGAAGCAGAAGGAAAATGGTTACCTCATTCGCCTGAGAAAGATGGCTGAAAATCAGACAAAGGGTTCGATAGGGAGTAAGATGCCAGTCTTCAGTGGTGTGACTGTCTATGGTGAGAAGGTGACACAGCAGGACCTGACAGGTTCAAAGTTGGCTGTACTCTCAGTATGGTCGTCATGGAACTTTGAGAGTATGACCATGCAGAAAGAACTGAAAAAGCTGCAGCGAAAAGCGGGTGGACAGTTGAAGTTGGTCAGTGTTTGTGTTGATGCCTTTAAGAAAGAATGTATCAACAGAATAGAGCAGGATACGATTAAGTGGCCGACCATCTGCGATGAGAAGATGTTTGAGGGTGATGTCATTAGCCAGACAGGTCTCTCGGCTGTTCCCGACAACATTGTCATACAGAATGGTAAGATTATTGCAAGAGGCCTGAATGTTCAAGAACTGCGTGAAAAGATAGAGAGTCATCTTTGACAACATAAGAGGAGACGTTACAGTCTCCTTTTTTTGTAAATAAGCCTCCTTAAATCTTCTTTATCTCAGACTTTTTCCGTATATTTGCAACATCTCTCAGCTTTGAGGGGGGATTATCTTTGTTAACGGATTAATATTATGTTCATAAAAACATACTGTGCTGCTGTAAACGGATTGGACGTTACAACCGTGACGATAGAAGTAAGCATGAATATCGGGGTGATGTATCGCTTCACGGGACTGGGAGATACGGCTGTCCGTGAAGGGCGTGACCGTATTGCTGCCGCTCTGCAGCAGAATGGCTATAAGTTCCCTCATGGGGATATTACGGTGAATATGGCGCCTGCCGACCTGAGGAAAGAAGGCAGCTCGTTCGACCTTCCGCTTGCTATCGCCCTGCTGGCAGTCAGTGGTAGCATGGAGTGTGAAGACCTGGAACGCTACATGATGGTGGGAGAACTGAGCCTTGACGGTCATCTCCAGCCAATAAAGGGAGCACTGCCCATCGCTATCCGTGCCCGTGCAGAGAAGTTCAAGGGGCTGATAGTTCCCATTCAGAATGTGCGTGAGGCGGCTGTGGTGAACAATCTGGAAGTCTATGGGATGGAGACGCTGATGGATGTTATCGGCTTTCTGTCGGGTCAGCGGCAGTTTGAACCCGTCCACATTGATACGCGCAAAGAGTTCTATGAACACCAGTGCCAGTTTGATGCCGACTTTTCAGATGTCCGAGGGCAGGAGAGTGCCAAACGGGCAATGGAAGTGGCTGCCGCTGGAGGACACAATCTTATCATGATTGGCCCGCCTGGATCGGGCAAGTCGATGATGGCAAAGCGGCTTCCTTCGATTCTTCCGCCCTTGTCGTTGGCTGAGAGTCTGGAGACGACGCAGATCCATTCCATTGCCGGAAAGCTGGGAAGGAATGCCACGCTGATTTCGCAACGCCCGTTCCGTGCACCTCACCATACCATCTCTGAAGTCGCTCTTGTCGGGGGAGGAGCAACGCCCCAGCCGGGTGAAATATCCTTGGCTCATAATGGGGTACTCTTCTGTGACGAACTTACGGAGTTCAACAAGCAGACACTTGAGGTGTTACGTCAACCGTTGGAAGACCGGCGGATTACCATTAGCAGGGCAAAGTACACGGTTGACCTTCCATGTTCCTTCATGTTTGTAGCCTCCTGTAACCCCTGTCCCTGCGGATATTATGGAGATCCAACCCATCAGTGCTGTTGTACGCCAGGCCAGATTCAGCGGTACTTGGGGAAGATTTCAGGTCCGCTGCTCGACCGTATCGACATCCATTGCGAAATCCAGGCCGTTCCCTTTGCCGACCTATCCAAGATGGCACCTGGAGAGCCGTCGTCGGCTATCCGTGAACGGGTCATCAAAGCGAGACAAATCCAGGAGGTTCGTTTCAAAGGTTTCAAGGGCATCCACTGTAATGCCCAGATGACCGAACGCATGCTTCACCAGTTTGCCGAACCCGATGCTGCCTCTATGGACATGCTCCGCAAGGCTATGGAAAGATTGAAGTTGTCAGCCCGCGCCTACAGCCGCATCTTGAAAGTGGCAAGAACCATTGCCGACCTTGCTGGCTCTGAAAAGGTGGAGTCCATGCATATCGCCGAGGCTATCGGCTATAGGAACCTTGACAGAGGCGACTGGGCAGAGAGAGGTGTGTAATTTTAAATGAGAAATATGTTTATACTTAAGAAACGTATATTAGAGAGCGAATCAGGATTGTTCTATCTTGATAAAGAAGGAATGCTTACAGATTTTAAGCCTTCTGAGACGAATCCAATCATAAAAGAAAAAATAGAAGAACCTTTTGCATATAATGGCTATATAACAAAAGAGTCTATCAGTCATCTGATAATACCTAAAGGTGTAAGAGGCTTTGCGGATGATTTCTTTAGGGGCATTACTGTAACCTGTCGATTTGAACTGCCAGAAGGATTACTATTTATAGGAAATAGTTTCCACGATAATTCTTCTCATGGTTGTGTTTTTTCTCATTGCACCTTACCAGATGTTCGACTACCTGATTCTTTAAAAGAACTTGGCTTGTTTGCTTTTGGTTGTTCGGTTATCAATTATTTGCAAATTCCCTCAACAATCTGTTCTCCGTATGGTAGACAGTTTAAGGATTCTCACATCAAAACCCTGTGTCTTCCTAAAAGATGGAGGGATAATTTCTACTTAGATGATCATTCCCTTATAAAAAAATCCTTGTCCGATGGTTGGCAAAAGTTTTGGGGGTATCTCGTTTTTGATGCGGAAATCGATCATTTAGTTTTTGAATAGTATTATTATCTACAAATTGGCATCATAAATAAAGGAACATAGGAAATGGTACTTGACTCATGCACCAATGGCAATGAACTCATACAATATATTTGTAAATTGGAGGTTAATATAATAAGGTATGGCAAAGTACAATCAGATAAAGCTTTATGAAGAAAAGAAGGTTCGCGCCGTGTATGACGACGCGGAAGAGAAGTGGTATTTCTCTGTGATTGATGTTGTGGCTGTACTAACAGATAGCCCCAACCCGAGGAACTACTGGAAAGTACTGAAGCACAGGCTGAAGAATGAAGGGAATGAAACGGTTACAAATTGTAACCAGTTGAAATTGCAAGCCGAAGACGGCAAGATGCGCAAGACAGATGTGGCTGATACAGAGCAGCTTTTCCGACTCATTCAGTCTATTCCATCTCCCAAAGCAGAGCCGTTCAAACAATGGATGGCCCAAGTGGCTGCACAGCGACTCGACCAAATGCAAGATCCTGAATTAGGTATTCAACAGGCGCTTGCTGACTACAAGCGTTTGGGCTACTCGGATAACTGGATTAATCAACGTCTGAAGTCCATAGAGATTCGCAAGGATCTGACTGATGAGTGGAAACGTCGTGGGTTGGAAGAAGGTGTACAGTTTGCAACACTCACCGACATTATCTATCATACATGGGCTGGCATGACTGCAAGTGAGTACAAAAAGTTTAAGGGGCTGAAGAAAGAGAACCTGCGCGACAACATGACCAATCGCGAACTGGTGATGAATATGCTGGCAGAGCTTTCCACTAAGGAAATCTCCGAGAGTCAGGATCCAGAAACATTTGGCGACCATATCGACGTAGCCCGTCAAGGTGGTGAGATTGCCCGCAATGCCTGTATGGAACTTGAAGCCAAGACAGGTAAACCTGTAGTTTCGCCATTTAATGCCAAAGACGGTCTGTTACTGAATAAAAAGGAAGACGGGAATAAAGAAGAAAAAGGCGAGCAATAACTACGACTTCAATATGTACAGTCGCTGCAATGGTAATAATTCTCCTTCTTACAGAGTCAAACTTTCGAAAGATACGGGATTATATAATCTTCGACCGTATCAACATCCATTGCAAAATTCAGGTCGTTCCCTTTGCCGACCTGCCAAAGATGGCACCAGGCGAACCTTCGTCGGCTATCGCAATCTCGACCGCGGCGACTGGGCAGAGAGAGTCTTATAATTATTTGCGAAAACTTGCCGATATAGGCAAATAATGCAATCTTTGCAGTGACTACGAAAAAAGTCGTTACGAAAAAAATCGTAATAAGGGAAATCCTTTTAGATTCGGCATAATAGGAGAGGAATAGTACTTTACTAACAAAGTGAATGACGTCGCAGGCATCTGCTTGTAAATTGAGTGTACTAACCATTTAATGCGTACCTCTGTGCAAGAGACCACAAAATAAGAGTCTTTTGGATTACTTCAGAATCAAGTATCAGTAATGAAGAATGGCTTCATTTCATCATCAAAGTTATTGACAAAAACTTGTCGGGGAAAAGTGATGAAAGAGAAGTTAAAATCTGTAAAAACCGGCTTTTCACTCTTCATCCACCATTCTTCATTTTCCCATCGCTTAGGTTTCTCACCCTCATACCTTACCTTTGACCGTCCCAAAGGTCATGTTTGGTCGCATGAAACATAACCTTTCACACGACGAAACATGGTCTTTCGCGCGGTGAAACCTTACCTTTGGCAAATTTATTTTTTGTAAACCGCCCGTTTACAGTTTAAAATCCGTGTAACCATCTGTCAGACAACGCTTTACGAAAAACCTCAAAAATTGCCGTTTTTTCGACCGAGTGACCCTTTCGTTGTCAGTACCCCCCATTTTTTGGGGTCAAAATTCGAATATTATTTGACAAAATCCCGTTCTGTGCGAATGCGCAATGAAATGATGCCAGAGACATCGTGCCAAATGCATCAGATAGGAGCCGTTAGCAAAGATGATGCTGTTAAGCATCAGACAATGGTAGCCAGCCATACAGCCGTGCTGTTATGTACGGCGAAATGGCTGGTATGAGATTACCCCCCAATATTCTAGCCTGCCTTTACGGTAGGCGACATGTTCTGCGTATGTCCCTTACCTACAGCAAGG
This sequence comes from uncultured Prevotellaceae bacterium, assembly GCA_902762325.1. Lineage (GTDB taxonomy): Bacteria > Bacteroidota > Bacteroidia > Bacteroidales > Bacteroidaceae > Prevotella. Next base: position 36,353 of record CACWNV010000006.1, read on the forward strand.
TTTTATGTGTGTGGGTGTCTCCCTCACCAGCCATTTCGCCGTACATAACAGCACGGCTGTATGGCTGGCTACCTTTGTCTAATGCCTCTGGCATTTCCTTCCCTTGCAACACGACACAATATTGAACACCTACGGCATTTCTTCCCTTGCAACACGACATAAAATCAAACGCCTACGGCATTTTCATTCATTAAGTACAAAACATGTCCTGTCGGATTTCCGAATCCTGTATTAAGAAGCTAATCATTTGCACTACCCATGACGGAATAACAAATTTGAGGCGGATATAAATAGTGTCTTTGATGGAATTGATGAGAATCACAGGTTTTTGAATCTTTATCAATAAAAAATGTCAGGTTGATGTTTGGACTTTTGACAAAGAGACCTTATCTTTGCAGTGATTACGGAAAGAATCGCAACGAAAAGTCGAAACATGGAGAACCCTTTTAAGTTTGGAACAATTGTTGAAACATTCTTCGTGCTACTGTTGTGGCTATCCTTTGTCCCCATGACAGCACAGCCATTGTGCCATGTCACCTATTATGATGAGGAGGACGGGCTGCCACATGGTCATGTCACTCAGCTGCTGCAGGATGAGCAGGGGTTCATGTGGTTTGCTACATGGAACGGATTGTGCCGCTACGATGGATATGAATTCAGGACATTCAAGCCGCAGGCGGGGGGAGGCTGTCAGATGACGACCGACCGCATACGAACCTTTGTGCAACGACCCGACGGCAACATCGTATGCCGAGTGGACGAAGACTATTTCCTGTTCGACATTCATAACTACCAGTTCAGTAACATGGCGGTTGATGAGGCTGAGGCCGATTTGAAGAACTACCATAAGAGCCTGCTGCTTAAGAACGATAAGAACATCACTTGGAAGGATGCCTTCCATACTCAATGGACGCTCAGTGCCAACGGGCAGCTCACGTATCGTTGTCAGGACGGACAGGCTGGCGACTATCCGCTGGACATAAAGCTGAAGGATTTGTCGTTCGCATGTACCGACCGTCAGGGCAATCTGTGGGTGCTGGACAACTACAACGGTGTTTATAAGTTGTGCACCGATATGCAGTACACTCACAGGTTGGCTATTGAGCCACAGGCTCAGGTGAAGTGCTTGTTTACTGACAGGCAGAACCGATGTTGGGTGGCAACGAAGGAGGATGGTGCCGTGCGCGTCTATCGTGATGGCAGTCATCTGTTGGGCTACTTAGGTTCTGACGGACGGTTACATCAGCAGTACACTCGCTTCGGGGCTTCCGTCTATAGCATATACCAGATGTCTGACGGCACATTGTGGTTCGGTACGAAGCCCGACGGTCTGTTCCGCTTGCGCGAGACGGCGGTGGGTACGTTCCAGATCACTCACATGACCAACCTGCCCAACAATAATATATATAATATGGTGGATGATGGTCAGGGACGGCTCTGGGTGGCGACGTTAGGAGGCGGGCTCTGCTATACTGATCAGCCGCAGGTTGACCAGCCTCGCTTCATGGTTCCTAAGAATTACCCGAAAGATGTTGCCCAGAAAGTGCGTTACCTGTTACTTCTTGAGGACGAACAGGTGCTGATGGCAGCTACCACAGAAGGACTCATCGTCACGAAACTTGAGCGCAATCCCGACCAGATGCACTTTCGTCTGCATCAGCGTGAAGCCGACCGTGCCCAGAGTCTGAGCAGCAGTGCTACGATGGATATCATGAAGAGCCTCGACGGACACCTGTATGTCAGCACAGAGAGCGGGGGCGTGAACCGTATTGACAGTGGCGACCTGCTGAGCGACAAGCTGACCTTCAGCCACTTCACCGCCAGAAACCACCTGTTGCCTACCGACGTAGTGCTTTCAATGACATCCATGGAACAGAACAAGATGATGGTGGTCAGTGGGCATCTGGTGAGTCTGGTTGATAGTACTGGCCACTACCGGCAGTTGGATTCCCGCTATCTGGGTGCCGACTACCGCTTCAGCGATGCACACCCACAGCCGTTGTCTGACGGCCGCTGGCTGTTCGGACTGACTGACGGTGCTCTTGTCACACGCATCAGTCAGAAGGTCGGTCAGATCTATCTGCCCAAAGTGGTGCTGACGGGGGTCTCTATCCAGGGTGGGGACGATGTCTGGGCCATAGCCCGTGCCGACACGCTGATGCTACGACCCAACGAGCGTAACATCACTCTCCACTTTTCCGCCATCGACTATCAGGCTGCCGATTGTATCAGCTATGCTTTCCGACTACAGAAAGAGGGCAGGCGCGACACCACGCGGTGGAATTATATAGGCCACGACCGCTCTGTCACTTTGCTCGACCTGGAGCCAGGCATCTATCTCATGGCGGTGCGCTCCACGAATGCCGATGGAGAATGGCTGCAGAACCAACGGCTACTGACCATCGTGGTGAAGCCCGCTTTCTGGGAGTCAGCCTTGGGGCGTCTGCTCTTGGCACTGCTCATCGTGTGTATCATCAGTGCTGTTGTCTACACCTTATTATATATTAGGCGCATCAAACGCCAACAACACGAAACGCTGGAGAAGTATCTGGCACTGATAGAGGTAAGAGATGAGAAGTCATGGTCGCACAGTACGGTGGAAGTGAATAGGGATATCGACGGAAGTGCAACGTCTCAAGACATCTCTCACAAACCGCCTCTCGCTCCTGAGTTGGATCCTATTCTCCAGCGTGTGATGCAGTTTGTGGAAGAGAACATAGGCAACAGCGAGGTCAACATCGGCGATATGGCATCGGCAGCAGCCATCAGTCGCAGCGGATTGCAGAGGAAGTTGAAACAGGCGATGGGCATCACCCCGCAAGACCTGCTTCGCGAAGCTCGCATCAAACGAGCCTGCCAGCTGCTTCGCCAGACGGATAAGACCGTCTCGGAAGTTGCCTACTCGTGCGGCTTCTCTGATCCCAAGTACTTCAGCCGTTGCTTCAAGCAGACCATGAACCTTTCACCTACCGAGTATAAGGCACAAAGTTGAGGAATGTCCAGAGGTGGAGAAATCCACCAACAAGGTGGAAAAATGCGTCAAATCCGCATGTTGCTCCATTTTTCCACCTCTCTTTGACGATATTTTGCACCATTCTTAATATGAATATAGTTAGTTTTGCAGCAGAAAACAATCAATACTCATTCACTAATAACTGCAAAATGAAAACAAAACTCTTAGGACTACTATTACCGGCACTGATGCTCTGCACCATGGTTGTCAGTGCCAAGAAGGTGCATACGCTGGGTGACTCCACCATGGCACCTTATGATGAATCTGCCACTGTTACCCGTGGCTGGGGTATGTACTTCGGCACCTTCCTTACAAATGGATGGACATCCATCAACTATGCTAAGGGAGGACGTGACTCCCGAGGCGGCTACAATGAGTTGTGGCAGACCGCCAAGAAACAGGTGGAGGCTGGCGACTACGTCATCATCACCTTCGGACACAACGATGAGAAGAACCAGGGCATGGACGGCTACGAGCTGAAGGCTTACTACGAGAGCATTGGCGAAACCGCCAAGGCGAATGCCGTTGACCTGCGGGGAACTGTGCCCTCAAGAACGTATAAGGAATGTCTGGGAAAAATCGTAGATGAGGTAAAGGCTTTGGGTGCTACACCTATTATATGCTCACCCGTATGCCGCAGTTACATCGACGGTAATGGCAAGGTAAAGCGCAATGGGCGTCACGATCTGGGCGACTCGTTTTCGGTGATTACCGAAAACGGTATCAAAGAAAAGCAGAGCGTTCCTGCCGATGACCACACGATGGACTATCCCTACCATTCGAAGAAACTGGCTGAAGAAAAGGAGGCCTACTTCATTGACCTGACAACCGCCACCAAAGACCTCTACGAGAGTTATGGCTCGGAGAGCAAGTGTCAGGCTCAACTGTTCGACGGCGAAGGTGCTACCCACTTCAATACCACGGGTGCATTGCTGGTTGCCCGCGAATGTGCCCGGCTGATGAAGGCTCAAGGCATTTTGGCAGATGCTATTGTGCTGCCCATCGACCTCAGCGTATCACCGGCAACCGGAGACTTCGGTGAGGCTTACAAAGGACAGACCCTGACCAAGGAGTTCACTGTCAACGGCTTCGGACTGTCACCCGAGGAGGGAATGGTGAGCATAACGGCTACGGACGGCATTCTGCTGTCTACCGATAAGAAAGACTGGAAGCCGTCACTGACAGCCGACTATGTTTCATCTACGCTCATCAAGACTTTCTATGCACAGGTGACATTGACGGAAAACGGTGACTTCAACGGAACCATCACCGTTGCTCAGGGTGACAAGAAAATCGAGATTCCCGTCAAGGCATCAGCTGTTGTGCTGGAGGGTGGAGCAGAGGTGCAGGTCTATTGGCGGTTGGAGAAGGATGAGAGCTATGTGCTGGACGGCCCTGCCAACGTCATTGCCGAGAACTTCAAAGGCATGTATGTGCAGCGTTATGCCAACCCGAATGCCAAGACGGTGTGGCCGGAGGAGACTGGGTTCGATGCCACGCGAAAGATGCAGCGCAACCTGATAGAAGGAGACAACTGGCCTGCTGATGAGATTGACGACAATCCCGACCGCTACATAGAGTTCGGTATCAAGCCCAATGCGGGAAACGACCTGAACATTAACAATATATCATTCTACCTGTGTGGAGCCGGTGGAAACGGTATGTGTGCCCATGTCTACTATTCTATCGACAACTTTGTCACCCGCACCACAATCTTCGAAGGTAAGAAGATGACTGCCAACAACCCTGTGCTCGTCCAGAGCCAGCCCGTGCTTACCGTGAAGGATGGACAACAACTGCTGGTGCGCATCTATCCCTGGTACAATGGTGCCGCAACAGGTAAGACGCTCTGCATCAGCGATGTCACCATCGGAGGCATGGCAGTCGACACCACCACAGCTATCCGTCAGATGAACAGCGGAAACACGATGACCACCAGTTTTTTTACCCTTGACGGCTGTCAGCAGTCATCACCCCGTCGCGGACTGAACATAATCCGTATGGCTGACGGTCAGACAAAGAAAATAGTCTATTAATACTAACTAATAATTATAATCTTATGCAAAGAAAGAGTTTCTTTTCAAGTATGCTCGTTGCCTTTCTCATGCTGTTTCCCTTGTTGGTAGCAGGTCAGGAGAGTGGGCGGCTGGCAGAATGGAGCATGGAGGGTAGCGAGGAGATCGCTGCCACATGGTTCACGCAGGGCGGGGCTCCCTCGATAGCTCCCGATGAGTGTGTCGGCGACAAGGCCGACTATGTGCTGACTGGCTGGTCGGAAGGCCGCTACTGGCAGCTTTGTACAGGCTACCAGAACAAGGTGCTGCGTATAGAGAACACCGTAGCTAACGACATTAACGACTATACCGATGCCACACAGCATAATGTTTACTATGAGATTCAATTCCCCACAAAGGGCTTTAAGAACATTTCGCTGTCCTTTGCCTGTGCATACGGAAAGAATGAGGTGGCCAGTCTGGAAGCCGTGGTGTCAACCGATGGCGGCAAGACCTGGGTAGATGCCGGGAAATATGAGACGATGGGTAACTGGTGGCTTTATCAGGACAATACCGTAAAGTTGTCTGCTAACAATAAGGACAAGGTCATCGTCCGCCTGATTGCAGGCAATGGATTTGCTTCGAACTGGAACCTCGACTATGTCATTATCAAAGGTGAGGCTGCCGAGGGAGGTCAGAGTGTTGACGAGGCAGGACTTACCGCAACGTGGCCCCTGAAAGAGGGTGCTGCCAGCAGCACAACGGCAAATGTCAGCAAGGACGGTATTTTCTCAGTGGCAGAGATGACGGTGGGCGACAAGCTGACCATGAACGGCACCCGCACCGACGGAGGCATCTGTGAGACAATGTTCCAGCCGATAGAACAGGCAGGAGGTCAGGATGATGCCAACGCTATCACCTTTACACTGAAGCCTAAGAAAGGCCTGAACATGACTCCGAAGAGCTTTGCCTTCCATGCCAGCAGGGTAGGAACCAACGGTGGTAACTTCGATGTTGTAGCCATCTCCAATGGTGTTGTGACAGAACTGGCAAAGGATGAGCGTCCCCAACTGGTGAAGGAATCTCCCTATTTCACGGAATATAATTACGACTTGTCAGGTATATCTGCCACGGATGATGTGCTGAACGTGAAGATCTACATTCGCGGTGTGGCCACTAACAAGCAGTATGCCTTCAGCGACGTGGTCTATACTTGTGACGTGAAAGGTCAGATAGAGGACATCCCTGCTTACACGCTGGATGTGAAACTGGGTACAGAGGGAGCCGGCAAGGTTTCCACCAATCCCGCCGGCAACGAGTTTGATGAAGGTACACTGATCACCGTCAGTGCTTCGGAGAACTTCGGCTATCACTTCACTGCATGGGTCGATGAGAATGGAGAAACCGTTTCAGAGGAGAATCCCTACAGCTTCGAGATAATAGCTAACACCACGCTTGTGGCTACCTATACGAAGAACAATGTCTATGCACTGAACCTGAAGCGTTCAGAGGGTGTCAACGACAATCTTGTACAGTTTGCTCCCACAGGTAACATCGTGGACGGTGTACACTACTATGAAGAAGGAACCGATGTGAAACTGACTGCCATCAACAACCGCATACTGACCTTCACTGGATGGGAAGGCGATGCCACAGGTACGGAGCAGGAATGTGAGTTGAAGATGGACGGCGAGAAGAGCGTCACAGCCAACTTCTCGGCTGCTGACTATATCGTGGGCTGGGATCTCTACTACGATCAGCCTTCGAAAGACCGTGCCGCAGACTACAAGGCAGAATCAGACAATGCCGGTATGCTCTCTCTGCGCAATGCCGATGGTACGACCACCAGCTGGCTTACCCGTGGCATCAACAACGGACAGGAGAACGGCAAGTATGCCGCCCGCATCTGGAAGTATCTCTCTGAGGAATGGTACTGGGAAATCAGTTTCTCGTCCAAGGGCTATGAGAACCTCTTAATCTCGTCGTGCCTCGGCGATGACTACAACACCTATAGTGTGAACAACGTGGAATACTCAGTCGATGGTGTGAACTTCACCAAGATTGGTGAGTTCAATCCTCCCGCACGCGGCTGGGATGGTCCGAAGGAGTTCAAGCTCCCCGAAGATGCCAACAATCAGGATCGCGTGTATATCCGCTGGATGCCCGACCGTACGTCAGAGAAGGTGGGTGTCGCCAGTGACTACGACGGTACTTCCATCGCAGAAATCTTCGTACTGGCAGACCTTGCCGGTGGTGCTGAACAAGTGGCAAAGCTGGTGAGCAGCAATCCAGCCGAAAGTGCCAACGATGTAAGTGCCAATGGTTCGGTGATACTGAACTTTGATAACAAGATTAAGGCTGGTGAAGGTGTCGCAACACTCGACGGCGAAGAGATTGCCCCAATCATCAGTGGCAAGAGTGCCATCTTCAAGTACAGTGGTCTGAAATATGCAACCGAATATACCTTCGAGATGCCTGAGGGCGTGCTTGTCAGCCGCAGTGGAAACAAAGTGGCAGCGACTACCATTCACTTCACAACCATGGAGCGCAAGCAGCCAGAACAGCGACTGTACGATGCCGTGGTTGCCGCAGATGGATCGGGCGACTATACGAGTGTGCAGGCAGCCATCGATGCAGCTCCAGAGGGACGTGCCAAGCCTTGGCTCATCTTCATCAAGAACGGACAGTACAAGGAGCACGTGGACATTCCCAAGACGAAGCCTTACATGCACCTGATTGGTCAGGATCGTGACATGACTGTCATCAAGGACGACCGCATGGCGGGTGGTGAGAATGCACAGCATGTCAGCGTGGCTGCCACTGTGGTGGTGAATGCCAACAACTGCTTCTTCGAGAACCTGACCATGGAGAATATCTACGGGCATGAGCAGCTGAACGGTCCGCAGGCTCTGGCGCTGAACACCATCGGTGACCGCATTGCCATGAACGGGGTAGCCCTGCTGTCTTATCAGGACACATGGATTACGACCTCCACTTCCAACAACCGCCACTATATCAGAAACTCAGTGATTGAGGGTGCTGTAGACTTTATCTATAACTCCGGAAACGTCTATCTGGATGGTGACACACTGGAGATCAACCGTCCGTCGGGTGGTTATATCGTAGCACCGAGCCACGCCGCCGACGTGAAGTGGGGTTATGTGTTCCAGAATAATGTCATCCGTCCGCGTGCAGGTATTAACGTGACCGACGTCTGGCTGGGTCGTCCCTGGCACAACGAGCCGAAGACAGTGTTCATCAACACACAGACTTTCATCAATATTCCTGCAAAGGGCTGGTATAATACGATGGGTGGACTGCCCGCACTCTGGGCCGATTACAATACAGTAGATGCAAACGGCAATCCTGTTGACCTGAGTCAGCGTGAGACCTACTACTATTATACCGACCGTGATACGGGTGAGAAGGTTGAACGCTTCAACGTGAAGAACTTCCTGACCGATGAGGAGGCTGCCCAGTACACCATCAAGAACGTGATGGGTGGAGACGACAACTGGCAACCAGACCTGATGTGTGAAGCCTGTGATGCTCCTGTTGCCGGCATCAATGGCAGCACTATCACCTGGGCACCTGTTCCCTATGCCATCTGTTATGTCGTCACGAAGAATGGAGAAGTAGCAGGATTCACCAAAGAGACTTCGTTCAGTGGCGCAGAAGACGGTGCAGTCTATCAAGTGCAGGCTGTCAACGAGTTCGGTGGTCTGAGCCAGAAGGCTACAGCCAAGCTCAATACAGGTATCGAAACCATAAACGAACGGTCTTCCGTCTCTGAGACAGAGGCTATCTTTACTGCCGAAGGTAAACGTATCAGTCAGATGCAGTGCGGACTGAACCTCGTCAGGATGAGCGACGGTCGTGTCTTGAAAGTAATGAGATAATTGTCTGTAAGGATAACTTGTTGAAAGGCGTACTGTGTAAAGCTCATACAGTACGCCTTTTTTTCTTACCGTCTTTGAAGAAAGTGAGGGAAAGTCTTAATTGTAAGATGCAGTTGTCAAAACGAGTAGGGGATGCCGTAGAGTGGGCAATAATATATTTTTTTAACTTGTAAGTGACATTAAAAAATGTTTTATCGTTTTGCATTGCGGAATTAAAATGTTAATTTTGCAATCGTCAAGAACAAGTAGATTTTTAATGTTTTAAACTTAATATAATTATGGTAAGTTACAAGAATCTCGGCTTGGTAAACACAAAGGAAATGTTTGCCCGTGCCATTAATGGCGGTTATGCTATCCCCGCATTCAACTTTAACAACATGGAGCAGCTGCAGGCCATCATCAAGGCTTCTGCTGATTTGAAGTCTCCGGTTATCCTGCAAGTATCAGCAGGTGCACGTAAGTATGCCAACCAGACTCTGCTTCAGTACATGGCTCAGGGTGCTGTTGAGTATGCCAAGGAATTAGGTTGCGCTCATCCTGAGATCGCCCTTCACCTCGACCACGGAAGCAGTTTCGAAATCTGCAAGAGCTGTGTAGACATGGGCTTCTCTTCTGTAATGATTGACGGTAGTGCTCTTCCTTATGAGGAGAACATTGCTCTGACAAAGAAGGTTGTGGAATATGCACATCAGTTTGATGTAACCGTAGAAGGTGAGCTTGGTGTGTTGGCAGGTGTTGAAGACGAGGTTGTTGCTGCTGAGTCTCATTATACAAAGCCTGAGGAAGTAATCGACTTTGTAAGCCGCACAGGTGTTGACTCTCTTGCTATTTCAATCGGTACCAGCCACGGTGCTTACAAGTTCACTCCAGAGCAGTGCACACGTGACCCGAAGACAGGCAAGCTCGTTCCTCCTCCATTGGCTTTCGACGTGCTCGATGCTATCATGGTGAAGCTTCCCGGATTCCCCATTGTGCTCCACGGTTCTTCTTCTGTTCCTCAGGAGTATGTTGACATCATCAACAAGTACGGTGGCAAGCTGCCTGATGCAGTAGGTATTCCTGAAGAGCAGCTCCGCAAGGCTTCTAAGAGTGCTGTCTGCAAGATTAATATCGACTCAGACTCTCGTCTGGCTTTCACCGCTGCTGTGCGCAAGGTGCTTGCTGAGAAGCCCGGTGAGTTCGACCCACGTAAGTTCTGTGGTCCCGCTCGTGACGAGATGGAGAAGATGTACAAGCATAAGATTACTGACGTGCTTGGCTCTGACAACAAGCTTGCTAACTGCGATTAATCAGGACAAGATAGTCTGATAAAGAATTTGCCCCCGACAAGCATCTGCTCGTCGGGGGCAATTGTGTTAATTATGTTGTTAGGTTAAGAGATATATGTTCAATTGCTGATTGGCTGTTCCTTGATGCTTTCCAGTCCTCCAGTGACAGGATTGATTGTCATCTTTGTAGTCTGTTTCTTTCCGAAGAGATCGCCGCTAAGGATCTCTGTCTCTCCGAATTGTCCCAGAAACAGTTCATAGCTTTTCATCTCCTTTTCCTCATCGAAGACAGTGACCTTAGCCTTTGTGGGCATGTTCACCCTCAGTCCGATGTCATTCTTAGGCTTCTTTGTTTCCTTAGTACTGTTTTCTTCTTCTTTTTTGATGTCACCGGTGACACTAATATAATAAGGTGTACCGCTCAAGTCATCAACATCTGTGAATCCTTCCCATTTACTGAAGCGGAAAAACAGCTGATGGTCGACAGGCTCGGAGGGGATAAATGAGATGACGACTTCCGTGGTGTCCTTCACCGTCAGTCCGTCGAACACCTGCATCAGAGCCTGTTCCTGAATATTCAGTCCGTTCATCATGATGCGAAGCTGTTCACCGTCTTTAGGCATGAATTCAGCTTGTCCTCGAGACAGCAGGTTTCTGCTTTCCCGTATGTCGTAGATCTCCTGTGCTATCAGTTCAGCCATTTTAGCCGAGCTGCCGGCTGTCAGGATGTCTTCGTTCATGTAATTCTTTGGGTCAGGCACAGGAACCTTTCTTGCAGGGATGAACGATGCCGGTTTCTCAACGGCAGGAGCATCGCTGTTGATGGCAAGGAGTATGCCATTGTCCATGCGTTCCACTTGTGAGATGGTGAAACGCTTATCGAGTGTTAGCGTGTAATGCTTTGCCGTGTCGGGTGTGCCGACCGCATTCATCTGCATGTCAATGATCTTGTGGGTCGTGGAAGGTGCTAATGACACATCCGTCTTTTTCATGTATCGTTCAGCATACATGGCCAGTTGTCCGGGTGTGTAATCGGTTTTTTCCACGAGGAATCTGAATTGCAGTTCCGTTTTCGGCAGGTAATACGATGTACCGTCAACAGGCAGCTGCGCCTGAGCAGGAGTCAGCAGCAGTGTGAAGGCAAGAAAGGCAAACAGTTTTTTCATTGTCGTAGTCTTCTTATTTTTGCTCCAGTTGTTTGAAGGCTTTTGGCAGATAGTTAATGATGTCGCTGGCCACCATACATTCCTGTCCGAGGTCACGTGCAGCCAGGTCGCCCGCCAGTCCGTGCAGGTACATACCCAGTTTGCATGCCTCATTGTGCTTGTATCCACGGGCACACAGTCCTGTGATGATACCCGTCAGCACATCGCCGCTTCCGGCGGTCGCCATGCCGGGGTTGCCTGTCGGATTGAAGTAGACCGTTCCGTCGGGCTGGCAAAGTGCAGAGTAGTGTCCTTTCAGGATGATATAGGCGCCGATGTGTCTGGCAAGTTCTCTTGCTTTTTCCAGTCGTTCGTTGCATCCGTCGCTTGATCCCGATCCACCAGCCAGTCTGTCGAACTCCTTGGGGTGGGGGGTCATGATGAGGTCTTTCGGCAACTGCTGCATCCATGCTCTGTGACTCGCCAGAATGTTCAGTGCATCGGCATCCAGAATGATGGGGCATTGTGTACGGCGCAACTGTGCGATGAGGGCAATGGCTGTGTTCTCATGAGTGCCGAGTCCCGGCCCGATACCGACAGCATCGAAGTCGCTGGTGTCTACCGGCTCAGAGAAGTAAACCTCCTCATGGTCAATCTGCATGATAGCCTCCGGTACGGAGATCTGCATGATTTCGTAGTTGCGCTTTGGTGTGTGGACTGTTAGCTTGCCTGCTCCCGACTTGATACATGCTTTTGATGACAGGATGGCTGCTCCGGCCATGCCGAAACTTCCTGCAATCATCATGGCATTGCCCATCTGTCCCTTGTGGGCAAACGGGTCACGAGGTCTCAACAGTGCACGCACCTCCTCTTCCTCAAGGATGTTGTATTGAGCCTTGGTCTTTTCGATATACTCTTTCGACAGTTGGATGTCAAGCACTTTCAGACGTCCGATGTGCTGCTGGTTGTCAGCCATCATCATGGAAAGCTTCTTCTGCTGCAGCGTAAGCGTCACGTCAGCCTTGATGATGTTCACATGCACGTTGAAGGTGTTGTCTTCTGTCATCAGTCCTGAAGGGATGTCAATGCTGACAACCTGTGAAGGCGACTGATTGATGTATTTCACCAAGGAAGCAAATCCTCCGCTGAGCGGCTTGTTCAGTCCCGACCCGAAAAGTCCGTCGATAACCAGTGTCTTCTCGTCGAGTTTTGGCGGATCGAAGTCGAGTGTGATCTCGAAGAAGTCTTTGATTCGCTTGCTGTCGAGAATTCTCTTCTTATTTGTATTGCAGTCTTCAGAGAGCTGGTTGTGGATGTTAAACAGATAAACCGCAACCTTGTAGTTCTTTTCATTCAGCATTCTGGCAACGGCTAAAGCGTCGCCTCCGTTGTTACCTGGTCCTGCAAAGACGACAACAGGCGTCTGCGGACCCCATTCTTCGGTGATAGCGTTGGTGAGTGCCTTGGCAGCACGCTCCATCAAGTCTATCGAACGGATAGGCTCGTTTTCTATCGTATAATTGTCAAGCTCTTGTATTTGAGCACTCGTAAAAATCTTCATACGTGTGCAAAAATACAAAATTATTTGTTAATCACAGACCATGAACTGTTGTTTTTTTGATAGCTTAGTATATTTTGCTATCTAATCTTCAGAAAACAGATTGATAATTCAGCTATTTTTCGTATCTTTGCAGAAATAAATAGTTAACTATATGAATAATGTAACAATCAAGGGCAAGACATTTAAGCCTTCTATTACTGAAGAGGAAATCCTTAAAAGTGTAAAGAAAGTGGCAGAACGTATAAACCGTGACATGGCAGGTAAGAATCCCTTGTTTCTTGCAGTGCTGAACGGGTCGTTTATTTTTGCTGCCGACTTGATGCGTGAGATCACCATTCCCTGTCAGGTTTCGTTTGTGAAGCTGGCTTCTTACGAAGGAACCACCTCTACAGGAAAGGTTACGGAAGTGATTGGTATTAATGAAGATCTAAGCGGTCGTACGATTATTATCGTAGAGGACATCGTAGACACTGGTCAGACCTTGAAGCGGATGATTGAGACACTGGGTACTCGCAATCCCGAGAGCGTTCATATCTGTACGCTACTGGTGAAACCCGAAAAGCTAACTGTTGATCTGAATATTGAATATGCGGCCATGGAGATCCCCAATGACTTTATCGTAGGATATGGTCTTGACTTCGATCAGGAAGGACGCAATCTCAGAGATATTTACACAATAGTCGAATAACAATGAAAAATGTAGTGATTTTTGGTGCTCCCGGTTCAGGTAAAGGGACCCAAAGTGAGAAAATGATTGAGAAGTATGGCTTCGGCCATATCTCCACTGGAGATGTGCTTCGCAGTGAAATAAAGAACAACACAGAATTGGGAAAGACCGCCAAGCAGTTCATTGATCAGGGACAGCTCATCCCGGATGAACTGATGGTCAGCATCCTTGCCAATGTCTACGACTCTTTCGGCAAGGATCATCAGGGTGTCATCTTCGACGGATTCCCCCGTACTATTCCGCAGGCTGAGGCACTGAAAGCCATGCTTGCAGAACGTGGTCACAACATTGCAGCAATGATTGAACTGGATGTGCCCGAGGATGAACTGATGAAGCGACTTCTTCTTCGCGGTCAGCTGAGCGGCCGTTCTGATGACAATGAGGAGACCATCAAGAAACGACTTGATGTCTATCATAATCAGACAAGTCCACTCATTGAATGGTATGAGCGCGAGGGAATCCGTAACCACATCAACGGACTGGGAGAACTCGACCGTATCTTTAGCGACATCTGTGATGTGATAGATAAACTTTAGTTGAATGGCTGATTCGAACTTCGTAGACTATGTGAAAATCTTGTGCCGCTCTGGAAAGGGCGGCAGAGGCAGCATGCACCTCAAGCATGTAAAATACAACTATAATGCCGGTCCTGACGGTGGTGACGGTGGAAGGGGCGGTAATATTATCCTGCGTGGTAATCATAACTACTGGACACTCCTGCACCTGAAGTATCAGCGGCATATCTTCGCTGAACATGGTGGTAACGGTGGTAAAGACAAGTGTCATGGCACCGATGGTAAAGACACATACATCGACGTACCTTGCGGAACGGTGGTGTACAATGCCGAGACGGGTAAGTTCGTATGTGATGTGAACTACGATGGCCAGGAGGTTGTGCTGCTGAAAGGAGGACGTGGCGGACTGGGTAATTTCCAGTTCCGTTCGGCAACCAATCAGGCACCCCGATATGCGCAGCCCGGTGAGCCGATGGAAGAGATGACGGTTATCCTGGAGTTGAAGCTGTTGGCTGATGTAGGACTTGTCGGTTTTCCCAATGCAGGAAAGTCGACGCTCATCTCATCTTTGTCAAACGCGCGTCCGAAGATAGCAAACTATCCTTTCACGACGATGGAACCCAGTCTGGGAATTGTCGGATATAGAGACAACAAGTCGTTTGTCATGGCGGACATTCCCGGTATTATTGAGGGAGCCAGTGAAGGACGGGGACTCGGCCTTCGGTTCCTCAGGCATATTGAGCGCAACTCACTGCTGCTCTTCATGGTACCAGGAGATACCGACGATATCAAGCGTGAATATGAAATCCTGCTCAACGAGCTGAAGCAGTTTAATCCGGAGATGCTTGACAAACGTCGTGTGTTGGCAGTGACCAAATGCGACCTGCTCGATGAAGAACTGATGGACATGCTCAAGGAAACGCTGCCCGATGACCTGCCCGTTGTGTTCATCTCGGCTGTGACAGGCTTCGGACTGAACGAACTGAAGGATGTGCTGTGGGAAGAACTCAACTCTGAAAGCAATAAGCTCAAGGTGATTACTTCCACTGATACGCTTATCCATCGTGATAAGGATATGAGCAGCTTCGCATCTGAACTGCATGACGAAGGAGAAGACGAAGACATTGAATTCGTTGATGAGGAGGATGTGGAAGACATAGAGGACATTGAAGACTACGAGGATTTCGAATACGTATAATAGGACATGGTGATGAGCCCCGTTTTGGAACAGTTTCCTGCTGATGTAGTTGGTGGTGAGAAACTAAAAGTCTTTTCGACGACCCGTCAGGGAGGAGTCAGCGAGGGCAATTATGCTTCGTTCAATATCAACTGTTATTGCGGAGACCGTCCGGAAACTGTGGCTGTCAACAGGCGGTTGCTGGCAGAAGAGCTGGGTGTCGAAGTAGAAAACATCATCATGCCTCATCAAACACACGGGACGGAGGTAAGGTTTATCAGTAAGGATTTTCTGACCTTGCCTCCGTCAACGCGTGACAGACTTCTTGAAGGAGTAGATGCAGTCTTTACAGACCTGCCGATGGTCTGTGTCGGTGTGTCAACAGCCGACTGCATTCCTATTGTCTTATACGATCCGTGTAATCATTTAGTGTGTGCCGTGCATGCCGGTTGGCGCGGGACAGTGCATCGCATTGTAGCCAAGTCAATCAAGATGATGGACAAGCCTTATCGGGTATCCCCTGCTTCCTTGTATGTATGGATTGGGCCGGGTATCACTTTGGATGCCTTTGAGGTAGGAGAGGAAGTGTATCAGCAGTTTGCCAGTGCCGGCTTCGATATGAATGCCATCGCCCGCAGGTATCCTTCGGACAGTTCATCCGAGTCCGATGGCCGTAAGTGGCACATCGACCTAATGGAGTGCAACCGCCGGCAACTTGTTGAGTCGGGGTTGAAAGAAAGTCATATTTATGTGAGTGGTATCTGTACCTATAACAATGCGGACAGGTACTTTTCTGCCCGTCGTCTCGGCATCGACAGTGGCAGAATCTATACCGGAGCCGTGATGTATCCTTCCGTCTGAAGAATCGGGAAGGATACTTTATCCTTTATTTTTATGTCTGTTGGCACGTTGTGTGCGGTACTTCGCTTTCTGAAGTGCCGATCCAGAGCCGTGTGCCCCCGTGATATAAGCCTTTTTCTTGGCTTTCGTTTTTACCTTTCCGTCGTTAGGGGCAGGCTTGCTGCCCCCACGGCGGAATGATATACCATTTATTAAGATGTTTTCGAAATCGTCCATTCTGTTATGATTCTTGATACTATTAATGATGGAAGAGTCTTACTCCTGTGAATGCCATGGCAATACCATATTTGTCGCATGTCATGATGACATGGTCGTCGCGCACACTACCTCCAGCCTGAGCGATATATTCAACGCCGCTCTTATGAGCTCGCTCGATGTTGTCTCCAAAGGGGAAGAAAGCATCAGAGCCGAGTGCCACCTTAGTGTTTTTGGCAATCCATTCGAGTTTCTCCTCACGTGTGAGCACTGCAGGCTTCTCTTTGAAGAACAGTTCCCATGTTCCATCAGCCAGCACATCATCATGATCGTCTGAGATATACACATCGATGGTGTTGTCGCGGTCGGCGCGTCTGATGCCGTCAACGAAAGGCAGAGCCATCACCTTCGGATGCTGGCGCAACCACCAGATGTCGGCTTTGTTGCCAGCCAGACGAGTGCAGTGTATACGACTCTGTTGTCCGGCTCCGATACCGATGGCCTGACCGTCCTTAACGTAGCATACAGAGTTCGACTGAGTGTATTTCAGTGTGATGAGGCTGATGATGAGGTCTCTGAGAGCAGCCTCGGTGAATGTCTTGTTCTTGGTAGGGATGTTCTCAAACAGAGCGGGGTCGTCAAGACGAATCTCGTTGTGCCCTTGTTCGAAGGTTATACCGAACACTTGTTTGCGCTCGATGGCCTGCGGAGTGTAGTCAGGGTCTATTTTGATGACATTGTATGTTCCTTTTCGCTTGGCCATCAGGATGTCGATGGCCTCTGGCGTATAGTCGGGAGCAATCACACCATCGGACACTTCACGCTTGATGATGCTGGCGGTAACAGCATCGCAGGTGTCGCTGAGTGCAATGAAGTCTCCATAGCTTGACATGCGGTCGGCTCCTCGTGCTCTGGCGTATGCACAAGCGATGGGGGAGTCGTCGAGTCCCTGGATGTCATCAACAAAATAGATTTTCTTCAGAGTGTCGGAAAGTGGCAGTCCGACAGCAGCACCGGCAGGGCTCACGTGCTTGAACGAAGCGGCAGCAGGCAGTCCCGTAGCAGCTTTTAACTCTTTTACAAGTTGCCATGAGTTTAATGCATCGAGAAAGTTAATGTAACCGGGACGACCGTTGATAACTTCAAGGGGCAGTTCAGCCTCGCCTTCCATGAAGATGCGGGCAGGTTTCTGGTTCGGATTGCATCCGTACTTCAATTGTAATTCTTTCATATTCTATTGTTATTCGATGTAATCTTTATCCTGATATGGACTGTACGGAACGATTTTGCCGTATTTCTTTTTAAAGGAGTAACCAATGTTTTTGCAAAATTACGAAAAAAGATGCAGATATAGGTGCATTTGTCAGGAAAATCTCAAAATAAATGCTTATCTTTGCGAAGTTAATCTATGAGATAATGAGAGAAAAGATAGATTGTTTCTTGCCGTGTAGCCAGTTACAGGATGTCGAGGCTATGCTTTCTGTGTTGCGGCATGACAAGACAGTAAGATATATATATCTGATGGTTTCAGATAGTTTTGCCCGCATTAATGCCGTGCCGGCAGACTGCCGTTATATCGTGGTTGACAATATCATGTCTACCCGCAGCATGGAAGCTGTGGCCAGACAATCGGACGCTGATTATGTGCTGCTGAGTCTGAAGACCACACCGATAGTGCTGGGCATGTATGCGCTGGAGCGGCTGTTGCGGACTGCTACCGAGACAGATGCCGTCATGGTTTATGCAGATAGGTATGTGCGAAACAGCGATGCTGACTCTGCTAAGGTGGAGCGTCATCCGACAATCGACTATCAGAAAGGCAGTCTGCGTGACGATTTCGATTTCGGACAGCTGGTACTTATCCGTTCCTGCCAGTTGAAGGCATGGTGTGCTGAGCACGGCTCGGCTGATTATCAGTATGCCGGATGGTACGACCTGCGACTATATCTTAGCAGAAAGGGACAGCTTTTCCACCTTAATGAATATTTGTATACGGAGGTGGAACTGGATACCCGTAAGAGCGGTGAGAAGCAGTTCGACTATGTGAACCCTCGAAACCGTGAGGTGCAGATAGAGATGGAACAAGCCGTAACGGCTCATCTGGACAATATCGGTGCCTTGGTGGACACATCGTCATATCATCAGATGGACTTCCGAGAACAGGACTTTGAGTATGAGGCTTCGGTTGTGATACCAGTCTTCAATCGGGAGAAAACGATTGCGGATGCTGTGAAGTCGGCTTTGTCACAATCAACTTCTTTCAAATACAATGTCATCGTTGTAGACAACCATTCTACTGACCGTACCGGAGAGATTCTTGAACGGCTACGGGATGAGAATGGGGGAGAACGATTGATTCATATTGTTCCGGACCGGACTGATCTGGGTATTGGCGGTTGCTGGAATGTGGCTGTCAATGATGACCGCTGTGGGCGCTTTGCCGTCCAGCTGGACTCCGACGACCTTTATTCATCGCCGCGTACATTGCAGCAGATAGTGGATGCTTTCTATAAACAGAAGGCTGCCATGATTATCGGCAGTTATCGGATGTGCGACTTCGACCTGAATACACTGCCGCCAGGACTCATCGACCATAAAGAGTGGACAGACGAAAACGGACCGAATAATGCATTGAGAATCAACGGGCTGGGAGCACCACGGGCCTTCTTTACACCATTGGTGCGACAGATACAGTTCCCCAATACCAGTTATGGAGAAGATTATGCGCTGGGACTGGCTTTCTCACGACAGTACCGTATAGGACGAATCTTTACGGAATTGTATCTCTGTCGGCGATGGAGCGGGAACAGCGATGCTGCACTGGACGTGGAGCGAGTGAATGCCAATAATCTTTATAAAGACCGTTTGCGCACAATGGAACTGCTGGCTCGTCAGCAGAAGAAAGAATGGCCCGATGCCTTGCAGCGATTCTTCGACCGGCAATTAGTGAAATGGACTGCTGCCCGAAACCACTTCCGTGACTTGCGTGATGTGAAGACGCGGGAACTGCCGTGTGGCGACATCATGCTGAAAGTACAGTGGAACCCGACAAGAATCGTCTCTACAGGAGCAAAGATTGACAAGAAGACGGTGGAAGCACGCCCTTGCTTCCTTTGCGAGAAGAACAGACCTGAGGAGCAGATAGAAGTGTCGATTGACGACCGTTTTGAATTGCTTGTCAATCCGTTCCCTATTCTGCCGACACATTTCACAATACCCCATAAGAAACATCAGCCACAACGGATTGCTCCTTACTATAGGGAAATCCATAAACTGCTGAAACTGTATCCTGAACTGATGGTTTTCTACAATGGTCCGAAGTGCGGTGCTTCTGCACCCGACCATGCACACCTACAGGCTGGCACCAGTGGTATCCTGCCTATTCAGACAGGCTGGCAACTGCTGAGCCGTAATGCGGAAATCGTCTATGCGCTCAATGAAGACGAATATGTGGCAGTAATACACGACTTCGTGGTTCCAGCATTTGTTATCAAGAGCCGTCATGGAGCTACCGATTTTGAGATGTTCCAGACATTGTACAACTGTCTGCCTCCAGCAGAGGAAAAAGGAGAGGAGCCGTCGCAGAACATCGTGTCTTGGCGACAGGGTGACGACTATCTGTCAGTGGTGTTCCCGAGAAGAAAACATCGTCCGAAATGTTATTATGCCGAAGGAGACGAGCAACTGCTGGTCAGTCCTGGTGCTCTTGACATGTCAGGACTGCTGATTACGCCCAGGAAGGAAGATTTTGAGCGGATAACGCCCAAACAGGCTGAGCAGATACTCAAGGAGTGTGCGGTGGATGAAACGACCATGCAAGAGATACTGGCGAACATCAGGCTTCGTGCTGCAGAGAAACAGAAGACGAAGAACCTTATAGAAGGACTTCCTAACATCGACGGACAACCCATCGTGACGGTCGGTATCGTGAGCGGGCAGACCATCCGGTTCCTTCTCAATACACCCTATCTGGCTAAAGGAACAGAAATAGCTGGAGAACAGGAGGTGTCGTTCTCTGAAGGCGGTATCCTGTGGAATGGAAAACAATACAGGGAACTGCTGTTCCAGCCTACCAGTAAGGATTCGTCGTTCTCGCTCTCGGATGTGACAATTGGCGTGAACTTCCATTGGGAACGAAAGGAGACTCAGACATTCAGCGGTGTTCTCCGGCTGGTAGTGGAGGCAGACAGCATTTGTGCCATCAACGAACTGCCGGTGGAGAACTATCTGGAGAGTGTCATCTCAAGTGAGATGAGTGCCACCTCATCGAAGGAACTTCTCAAGGCGCATGCCGTCATCTCCCGTAGCTGGCTGCTGGCTCAGCTTGTGAAGAGGGCAAGGGGCGTAGAGAATGGTGATAACTTCTTCTCGTTCATTAAGAAGGAGGACGAGCTGATTCGCTGGTACGACCGGGAAGATCACACCATCTTCGATGTCTGTGCCGATGACCATTGCCAGCGTTATCAGGGAATCACACGTGCCACAAATCCTTATGTTGCCAAAGCTGTCAGGGCAACACGCGGACAGATTCTTCTCTCCAATGGTGAGATCTGTGATGCCCGTTTCAGCAAATGTTGCGGCGGACGTACAGAAGAATATCAGTATTGTTGGGAGAATATCCGCAAACCTTATCTGGTGTCGGTGGAGGATGAATTCTGCAACACTTCCGACCCACAGATAATCTCACAGGTGCTCAATGACTATGATCAGGAAACACAGGATTTCTACCGCTGGCATGTGACATATACCCAGAAGGAACTGGCTGCACTGATATCGGATAATATGAAGATGGACTTCGGACAGATTGTCGATCTGATACCGTTGGAGCGTGGCAAGAGCGGTCGTATCTCGAGACTGAAGATTGTGGGGACCAAGCGTTCGTTTACCATTGGCAAGGAACTGGAAATCCGTCGTGTACTCAGTAAATCGCATCTGTTGAGTTCAGCCTTCGAGGTGGAAAAGACGTTCGGAAAGGATAATACAGTTCCTACATCATTCCGTCTGAACGGTGCAGGGTGGGGACATGGTGTCGGCCTCTGTCAGATAGGTGCTGCTGTAATGGGGGAGAAAGGCTATAAATATGATGAGATACTGTTGCACTATTATCAGAGTGCAGAAATAAAAAAGATATACAAGTAAATGAAAAAGACAAATCCTTGGAGTTGGGTTCCGACTCTTTACTTTGCAGAAGGTCTGCCCTATGTGGCAGTAATGACTATTTCGCTGGTATTGTATAAACAGTTGGGACTAAGCAATGCAGAGATAACATTTTACACGTCATGGCTATACTTGCCATGGGTTATCAAACCTTTATGGAGTCCTTTCATCGATCTGATAAAAACCAAGCGATGGTGGATTGTATCGATGGAACTGCTTGTCGGTGCAGCATTTGGAGGAGTGGCGTTTACCATTCCTACCCAGTTCTGGCTTCAGGGAACACTGTTTTTCTTCTGGGTGATGGCTTTTTCATCAGCCACTCACGACATAGCAGCTGACGGATATTACATGTTAGGGCTTGATGAACACCAGCAGGCCTGGTTTGTGGGAATCCGTTCCACTTTCTATCGGTTGGCAACCATCTTCGGTCAGGGAGTACTCGTGATGATTGCTGGTAATCTGCAAGTTATCTACCGCAACAGCATCAGCTACTCATGGAGTCTGATGTTCTATGGTGTGACAGGATTGTTTATAGCCTTGTGGTTATGGCATAGTGCTATACTGCCAAGGCCGAAGGAAGACGCACCACGCGAGGATGTGAATGCACGTACAATCTGGAAGGAATTTGTCAATACTATTATCACATTCTTTCAGAAACCACAGGTGGTGGCAGGTATTCTTTTCATGCTGTTCTATCGTATGCCGGAAGGTCTGCTGGCTAAAGTTTCGGCCCTCTTCCTCATTGATGCAGCCCACAATGGAGGTATGGGGCTGTCCCCTCAGGAATATGGACTGGTGCAGGGCACAGTGGGTGTTATCGGACTGACGCTTGGTGGTATCCTTGGTGGCATCTGTGCCGGGCGTGATGGCCTCAAGCGATGGCTGTGGCCGATGGTCTGTGCTATTACACTGCCTGACATCGTGTATGTCTATTTGAGCTATGCCTTGCCTGAAAGTCTGTTGGTAATCAATGTCTGCGTCTTTATAGAGCAGTTTGGCTACGGATTTGGATTTACGGCTTATATGCTATACCTTATATATTATAGTCAGGGAAACTTCAAGACCAGTCATTATGCACTGTGTACGGCTTTCATGGCACTCTCCATGATGATACCTGGTCTTTTTGCAGGAGCATTGCAGGAATCAGTGGGTTATCGTGCTTTCTTTATCATCGTCATGATATGCTGTGCGATTACCTTTGTTGTTACCTCATTCCTGAAGATTGACCCGCATTTCGGAAAGAAGGAGAACGAGTAGGATGGAAGAACAAGTCAGACTGACTTTTCACAAGGTGGGACTGGATACAGAACTCTCCATACCCCTTGCCCAAAATCCTGTAAAAGCTGGATTTCCTTCGCCTGCCCAGGACTATATGGGAGATGAAATAGACCTGAACAAGGTGCTCATCAGGCACAGAGAAGCAACTTTCTATGTGCGTGTCTCGGGTGACTCGATGACCGACGCTGGTATTCTTGACGGTGATTTGGCCGTTGTGGACAAAGAAATTGATGCGCAGGATGGTGACTTTGTCATTGCTTTTGTCGATGGCGATTTCACCATCAAGCAATTCCGTAAGGATAAAAGCGGGTTCTTCGGTTGGCTCGTTCCCTGGAATAAGCATTATCCGCGTATTCGGGTGGATAGTTCTAACGACTTTATCGTCTGGGGTGTCGTGACTTATGTGATACATCAGATGAACAGAATAAAATGAAAAAGAGAAATAGTGAGAAGGTAGACAATGCAACTGTTTGGACTCGCTGACTGCAATAATTTTTATTGCTCGTGCGAACGGACCTTTCGTCCGGATCTTGTGGGTAAGCCTGTCGTTGTGCTTAGCAATAACGACGGGTGTATCATTGCACGCAGTGAGGAGGCCAAAGCTCTTGGTATCAAGATGGGAGAGCCATTCTTTCAGCGACGAGCCTTTCTTCAGGAGAATGGGGTGGCGGTCTTCAGCAGTAACTATGCGCTCTATGGGTCTATGTCTCACCGCGTGATGTCACTGCTGGCTCAGTATACTCCACAACTGGATGTCTATTCCATTGATGAGGCTTTTCTCGATTTTTCAGCATTCAACAATATTCCCGACATTAAACAATATGGAGAACAATTGGTGCATCGTGTGACGAAAGCAACGGGAATACCTATTTCGCTTGGCATTGCTCCTACTTATACTCTGGCAAAAATGTCAAGTAAGTTTGCCAAGAAATATAAAGGTTATAAAGGCTGTTGTCTAATGGATACTGACGAGAAGCGTCAGAAGGCTTTGCAACTGTTTCCCATAAAAGATGTCTGGGGCATCGGACGGAGGCTTTCCACAGACATGGTTTATCAGGGAATCCATACGGCAGCAGACTTTGCCGCTAAGTCTGAGCAATGGGTGAGAAGTCACTTTACGGTTACTACACTACGCACATGGAAGGAGCTAAACGGTATTCCCTGCATCAGTCTGGATGAACTGCCTCAGAAGAAATCTATCTGTACCAGCAGAAGCTTTCCAGAAAGGGGAATAGCAGATGTCGGTGCGTTGGAGGAAGCCGTGGCTGCCTTCGCCTCTTTGTGCGCCAAGAAAATGCGTGAGCAGCAGTCGTGCTGTCAAAACGTGACAGTCTTTGCTCATACAAGTCGCTTTGCCACTGATGGACCAGTTCACGTTATCCAAAAGACACGGAGTCTTTCTGCCCCTACACAGGATACTTCGGAAATATCTTCTGTTGCATTGAATATGCTACGTTCTGAGATAGATATTTATCGGAACAGTCATCTGGCAGGGAAGGATATAGGAGAGAGAGCCGACGTGATGTCGTCTCCTCATTATAAAAAAGCTGGTGTCATCTTGTGGGGATTTGTGCCACAGAATGCCATCCAGCAGGATTTGTTTGACCATATTGACCGAAACAGACAGACGGCATTGATCAAAGCTATTGACGAAATCAACCGTAAGAACGGGCATGACCGTGTCCGTATTGCCACAGAAGGAACGGATGTTCCCTTTGAGCCGGATCATCAGTATCGATCCAGGCAGTTCACCACAGACATTAATGATGTGCTGGTGGCGCAAATATGATATCTTGGAAGAGAGATAATAAGAATCTAAATATATGACTGTAATGGAAAACAAAAAAAGATCTATCCTGATTAAGGATGGGGTGAGCTATGTGCTACCTTTCATCCTTGTCACCTCATGTTTTGCTTTGTGGGGTTTTGCCAATGACATCACCAACCCGATGGTGAAGGCGTTTTCAAAAATCTTCCGAATGAGTGTCACTGACGGAGCCTTGGTGCAGGTGGCATTCTATGGAGGCTACTTTGCCATGGCCTTTCCTGCCGCCATGTTTATCCGTAAATACTCCTATAAGGCAGGAGTGCTTATGGGACTGGGATTATATGCCGTGGGTGCCTTGCTCTTTTTTCCGGCTAAATTGACAGGAGACTATTACCCGTTCCTTCTGGCTTACTTCATCCTGACATGCGGCCTTTCGTTTCTGGAAACCAGCTGTAACCCTTTCATCCTGTCAATGGGACCAGAGGAGACGGCTACGCAACGACTGAACATGGCACAGTCGTTTAATCCTATGGGATCGCTTGTTGGTATGTTTGTAGCAATGAATTTCATTCAGGCGAAACTGAATCCGATGGACACCGAAGCCCGTGCAAAACTCTCTGATGCGGAGTTTGAAGCTGTCAAGGATGCCGACCTTTCAGTCTTGATAGGACCTTACTTGTGGATAGGGGTGGTGATTGTTGTCATCTTCTTGGTTCTTTTGTTTGCGAAGATGCCTAAAAATGCAGATGGAGGTTCTTCTGTCGCATTTATTCCATCGTTAAAACGCATCTGTTCCATTCCACGATACCGTGAAGGAGTGATAGCACAGTTTTTCTATGTGGGAACCCAGATAATGTGCTGGACATTTATTATCCAATATGGTACACGCGTCTTCATGAACGAGGGGATGGACGAACAGGCTGCTGAGGTGTTGTCTCAGCGATACAACATTATTGCCATGGCAATCTTCTGTTGTAGTCGTTTTATCTGTACGTTCTTCTTACGCTTTATCAATGCCGGCAAACTGTTAGGTCTTCTTGCCTTTGTTGCTGGAATCCTTATCTTAGGAGTCATTTTCATTGATGGAAGATTAGGTCTCTATTGTCTGGTAGCCGTCTCTGCTTGTATGTCGCTGATGTTCCCGACCATTTATGGTATAGCCTTGCAAGGTCTGGGGGATGACGCGAAACTTGGTTCGGCAGGATTGATTATGGCAATCTTAGGCGGTTCTGTGTTGCCTCCGTTGCAAGCCATGATAATAGATAAAGGTTTCATTGGCGGTTTTGCAGCAGTGAACATTTCTTTTGTACTCCCATTTTTCTGCTTTGTTGTGATTGCCATTTATGGTTATAGAACTTATCTACGTACAAGAGCATGACGGAAGGATATAAGGTACAGACATACCATCAGCCGGTCAAACGCTACTGTCAGACGATGGATCTAAAGAACGAACCGGCTCTTATTAAAGAATATCGGAACAGACACAGCGAAGATAATGCCTGGAAAGAAATTCTTGACGGAATTCGTGCGGTTGGGATATTGGAAATGGAAATCTATATCCTTGACAACAGACTGTTCATGATTGTTGAGACTCCACTTGACTTCGACTGGGATTCGGCGATGGCAAAGTTGGCTACATTGCCCCGTCAGCAGGAGTGGGAAGAGTACATGGCAATGTTTCAGGACTGTGATGCCACAGCGACTTCGGATGAGAAATGGAAGATGATGGAGCGGATGTTCTATCTCTATTGACCAGACATCAGAGTTGGAGCTGGGAATAATCGGGGATATCATTTAAAAATATTGGGCACTGCTGTTCGTAGTCCATCTTACAGCAGTAGTGTTCCAGCCCATTGCTTATGACGAGGTAATCGACATGTAGAAGCAGATTATAGGTGCTGATTTGTTCGAAGACCTGTTGAGAGATGGAAATGCTTGGAGCTTTGTATTCGATTATCATTCGGGGACGTAGTTCTCTATCGTAGAGTACAGAATCGGCTCGTAAGACTTTTGAACCGCTTTTCAGTGGAATTTCATTGGCCAACAGACTGGCAGGGTATCCTTTATGTTCAATGAGGAAATGGATGAAATGCTGACGAACCCACTCCTCAGGAGTCAAAGCCACATATTTTCGACGAAGAATATCGAAAATATGTGGCTTCTCTTTTGTCCCTGACAATTTTATCGGATAACTTGGTAGGTTTAATCGAATCATTTTGTTATCTTTGCATCTAACGTTGCAAAGATAACAAAAAAATGGCAGAAAAGAAAACAGGAATGACATTTGATGTGATAATGCGTAATCTGAAGTCGCGCAAGTTTGCACCAGTCTATTTCTTGATGGGCGAGGAGGCCTATTTTATTGATAAGATTTCCGACTATATTGCCGACAATGTGCTGCCGGTGGAGGAGCGCGATTTCAATCAAAGTATTGTCTATGGAACTGACTACACAATGGTTCAGGTTGTCGACATGGCTCGTCGGTATCCGATGATGTCTGAGTACCAAGTTGTCATAGTCAAGGAAGCACAGAATCTTCGTGACTTTTCGGCATTGGAGAAATATGCTGCTACTCAGGTCATGCCTACAACGATATTAGTAATCTGCTATAAGAACGGTTCACTGGATCGTAAACGGAAAGGAGTGGCAAGCTTGTTGTCAAAGATAGAGGCTGCTGGTGGTATTGTTTTTGAAAGCAAAAAAAAGAGTGAACGCGAGTTACCTGGTTTTATTGAAAACTATTTGAAAGCACAGGGAGTAGCTATAGATAATAAATCATCTCAGATGATAGCCGATCATATTGGTTCTGACCTTAATAGATTGGTGTCTGAACTGGAGAAAACGATGTTATCTCTTCCTGACAGCGATCGTCGTATCACGCCAGACATTGTGGAGCGAGAGATAGGGGTGAGCAAGGAGTTCAACGCCTATGAATTGCAGAATGCGATTATTCGGAAGGATGTTTTCAAGGCTAACCAGATAATAAAATATTTTGACAGTACAAACAAAGGGGAGAGTCTCTACTCGTTTATCCCAAAAGTCTTCAGATATTTTCAGAATTTGATGACGGCCTATAATGCCCCCGATAAATCTCCTGCTGGATTGGTTCATTTATTAGAATTACGTGGGACGTGGGCGGCAGATGAGTATATTTTAGGTCTTAGAAACTATTCAGGAAAGAAGATTTTGCAGATAATATCCAAGATTAGAGAGATTGAGGCTAAATCTAAGGGTTTAGACAACCCAAATACGAAGGAATATGATCTCTTTAGAGAGCTTATTTTCTTCATTTTGCACTAAAAAAGACCTTATTTTGAGGATTTTATTTCTATTTCGAGCATTTTCAGAAACATGTTTTTTTGACTTAACTCCCTAATTTATCAGGGAGTTAAGTCGTTTTTACCCCTCAAAAAACGGGCATTTTTTGAACCAACTCGACCAAAGTCCCGACAAACGCAAAAAATAGCCGTTTTTTGTTATTTCTGTTGTCTTGAACTTTTGTTTTGTAAATAGTTGATTTTATATTATTATTTATTTGTAAAATACAAAATTCAAATTTGTGAATTTGATTTCCTGAATTAAAACACAAACATTATCCGTTAAAGACGTAACAGCTTATATTTACACTTGTATAAGTCTGTAAAATTCATATTTAAAAACATAAATGAATATTTATACACCTAATTATGAGACCTGTAAATTATGGAAAATCAACTAATTATGATAGTTTGTTTCACTCAATTACGCTTTAAAAGTCTGATTTTAAGCTCAAAAACGTCTTTTTTAATGGTAAAACGCAATATTATCTAAATATAAGTATCTGATAATCAATTATTTAATGTGAATATTTGAAGAATGAACAAACATTTACTTTAAACATAATACTCCTCTTACAACACATTCCCTTTACAAATATGAATCGTTAGAAATTTTAGATTTACAAACCAATAAACATTCTTGATTATTAAAATATCTAAATTTCGCCTGTACTAAGTTGTGAATTCAAAATATTTGTTTTACCTTTGTAAAGTCTAACAAAATAGCCTTTTTTAGGCCTAACTGTAAAGCATATTCAATATGAAGGATCGTATAAAGATGATAATGGAGAGTCAGCACATGACCCAACAGACATTTGCTCAGTTTATCCAGATGTCCCCTGCATCACTGAGTAGTATATTCAATGGTCGTACTCGTCCGACTATTAATATTGTAGAAGCCATTAAGAATAAGATACCTAATATATCAACCGATTGGCTGATGTTTGGCATTGGCGACATGTATTTGGGTGGTCAGAGTGCCAAGACAGCTCCATCTACCCCTGTATCAGACACTTCTGAGTCACCAATGCTCGATTTCGAAGGCGATTCCACCACCCCATCGGGCAGTTCAGAGACCGTTTTTTCACACGGTGTACCCAGTACACCTTTGAAAAAGGTCGAAACAGTGGTAAAATATGTTGACAAACCTCAGCGAAAAGTTACTGAAATCCGTATCTTCTATGATGATCAGACGTGGGAAACATTTGTGCCTAAACAATGAGCTGAAGTTTCTCATATCATCTTATAAATTAGGCATTACTGCTGTGAAGCATCGCTCCTAAACAAGTACTATCTAAGCATTATTTCTGTAAAACCTTAGCCCTTGCAACGTAGAGAGTTCTCTTCTCCGAAGTAAGGGCTTTTTGTATGGTATAGGGCATTCGAAAGGTGATAATGATAGTAATAATGTACGCTCACGTATTATAATAATGTGAAGAAGTTTTTCGTAATAAGAGGAATTCTCAAAAAAAATGTGTAAGTTTGCAGCAGGAACCAAAAAACAATTCATGATCATGAAAAAGTTCTGTTTAGATTTAACAGTAAAATCAGTGGAGCATCTGCATGAGCGATATGTACTTTTACGGCTCACCGATGAGTCAGCCCCATTGCCAGATATGTTACCAGGGCAATTTGTTGAGGTACGCGTCGACAATTCGCCGTCTACGTTCCTCCGTCGCCCGATTTCTATTCATTTTGTGGACATAGAGAAGAATGAGTTATGGCTGCTGGTGGCTGCTATAGGGGAAGGTACGCGACATCTTGCACGCCTGAAGGAAGGAGACAAACTCAACTGTTTGCTCCCGTTAGGCAACTCTTTTACGATTCCTTCATCTCCCAATGAGAAATTCCTGCTTGTCGGAGGCGGTGTTGGCGTAGCTCCTTTGCTCTATCTTGGCCACACAATCCATGAGATGGGAGGCGTTCCAACCTTCCTTTTAGGTGCACGCTCTGCACATGATTTGCTAGAGATAGACCGTTTTCGAGCCGTGGGACGAGTCTTCCTGACCACTGAGGACGGTAGTGAGGGAGAGCGTGGCTTTGTCACCGGACATTCCATTCTGAACAATGAACGGTTCGACCACATCTGCACCTGTGGTCCTAAGCCGATGATGCAGGCAGTAGCTCGATACGCCGTAAAGTCTGGAACTGAGTGCGAAGTTTCTCTGGAAAACCTCATGGCATGTGGTTTGGGTGCCTGTCTCTGTTGTGTTGAAAAGACGACAGAGGGAAATGTGTGTGTATGTAAAGAAGGACCAGTATTCAATATAAAGAAGTTATTATGGCAGATTTGAGTGTTCGTCTGAATAGGTTATATCTGAAGAATCCTGTAATGACCGCATCAGGTACGTTTGGATATGGATTAGAGTTTGCTGACTTTGTGCCTCTGGATGGCCTTGGAGGTATTATCGTTAAGGGGACAACCCTTCATGCCCGTGAAGGAAACGACTATCCGCGAATGGCTGAGGTTGCTTCAGGTATGCTTAATTGTGTCGGATTGCAGAACAAGGGTGTAGACTATTTCTGCAAGCATATCTATCCACAGATAAAAGATATTGATACAAACATGATTGTCAATGTCAGCGGCAATTCTCCTGAGACCTATGCGGAATGTGCTGCCCGCATTGATGCCCTTGACAAGATTCCGGCCATCGAGCTTAACATCTCATGCCCGAATGTCAAGCAGGGCGGCATGGCCTTTGGGGTTACTCCTCATGGGGCAGCCAGCGTTGTGAAGGCTGTTCGTGCACGGTACAACAAAACGCTCATCGTGAAGCTCTCACCTAATGTCACAGACATCGCTTCAATTGCGAAAGCCTGCGAAGATGAAGGCGCAGATTCGCTCTCGCTTATTAATACACTGATGGGAATGTCTATAGACATTGAGAAGCGTTGTCTGAGGCTAAGCATCGGTACAGGTGGTCTTAGCGGACCTGCTGTCAAGCCTGTTGCCGTTCGAATGGTGTGGCAGGTTGCCAAGGCTGTCAGTATTCCTGTCATCGGACTTGGTGGAATCTGCTCGGCACAGGATGCCATAGAATTCCTGATGGCTGGTGCTTCTGCCATCCAGATCGGAACAGCCAATTTTCTCGATCCGGCCATCACCATAAAGGTGCGTGATGGTATCAACGACTGGCTCGATGCTCATGGTTGTCGTTCCGTCAATGAGATTATAGGATGTATATAGATAAATGAATCGCAAATTAATAATCTAAGTTTATGAAAACAACAAAATTAA
The DNA here is from genome assembly GCA_902762325.1 of uncultured Prevotellaceae bacterium. Taxonomy (GTDB): domain Bacteria; phylum Bacteroidota; class Bacteroidia; order Bacteroidales; family Bacteroidaceae; genus Prevotella. The sequence goes on from CACWNV010000006.1 coordinate 67,466, forward strand.
TGTGGGTGCTGACACTACTGCTGGCATTGTCCCAGCCAATCACTGCACAGTCGGATATGCGTCCTGTGCGTCCAGTGTCCATATCACAAACTGACCAGTGGGACAGATTACAGAAAAGTCACGAGGTGAGTCCGGCTCTCATGCGGCCTCGTGGATATCATGAGTTTACTCCGTTGAGCAGTTTTGATGAGAAAGTCATACCGCAGCCGTTTGAATTACCCGACCCAGATCCGATACCTGATATTGAGGTGTCAGATGATAAGATGCCGACAGTTATCTATGGCATGCTTGTTTACAGTAGCGACTGGCCCAATCAGAATGGCAAAGGGAGGTTTGGCGTCTACTCTTTCGAGGCGAACGAGACCACTACCGTCAATGCTGTGGCCAAAAACGACATCTTTAATGCCAATGGTGGAGGTGTCTATGCCAATGGAAAGTACAACTTCATCAACTATTCCCTGTGGGGAGGAATGATAGTTACCAGCTACGACTATTACCAGTATGACACCTACGATTGGAAACAGACACAGCACATCTCTGGTACCGAGACCAAACTGATGATGGTTGATGGTGACTACGATCCTGCTACAGGAAGAGTCTATGGACTGATGTACACCGATGACTTGCAGAAGCAGGTGTTCGGCGTTGTTGATTATTCGACCAACAGTCGGCAGGTCATCAAGGAGCTGAATGAGAATTTTGTTGCGATGGCTATTACTCCAGAAGGCATAGTGTATGCCGTTCGCAACGATGGAGCCTTTGTCATGTTTGATAAGACCAATGGTGAGTACACAGTGATTGGCGAGACGGGAATCGTTCCTCAGTTCATGCAGAGTGCTGCCGTCGACCCCAAGACAGGTAAGTTCTTTTGGGCTGCTGTGACCAATGTCGGGACCGCCGGTCTCTACGAAGTAAGTTTTGAGACAGGTAAGGCAACGCTTGTTAAGAGGTTTGAGCACAATGAGGAGTTTACAGGGCTTTTTATTCCTGCTCCCCTTGCAGAGGAAGATGCTCCGGCAGCCCCGACAGCCTTTAATGTGAACTTCACCCGAGGCTCACTTTCGGGGCAGGTTCGTTTCCGTATGCCGACGACGACCTATGCCGGTGACAAGATAGAGGACGAGGAACTCTTATATGAGGTGTTCATTGATGACGAAATAGTCCTTTACGACTATGCCGCTCCAGGTGCTACCGTGACCGACTCCCTCACCGTTCCTCATTCAGGCAACTACACCTTCTATGTGTGTGCCAACAATTTCTTTGGCAATGGTCCGAAGGTGAGACAAATAAAATATGTGGGCGACGATGCACCGAAGGCTCCGGGAACCGTTGTCCTGCGCAATGGTACTGAAGAGAATGAGATTCTGCTCTCCTGGCTGGCACCGACAGCCGGTATCAATGGTGGCTATGTTAACACTGCCAATCTCAACTACACCGTAGTGCGCTATCCCGAACAGGTGACAGTGGCAGAGGGACTCAAGGAACGCCGGTTCTCAGAGGTGCTTGCCCCGGCTCAGCTCACCAATTACTGGTACGAGGTGATAGCATACAACGACACCATTCGTGGCGAAAGTGCCTTCTCCAATCACAGGGCATACGGCGTGGCAAAGGAGATTCCATACAGTGAGGATTTCGAAGACCAGAGCGTTGTTGCCAATATGTTCACCATCATTGATGCCAACAAAGATGGTTCGACTTGGAAAGCAGGCAACTGGAATAATGGAGAGCGCAACGTCTACTATGAGTTTAATGAGCGTAATGCTGCCGACGACTGGATTATCACTCCGCCTCTTCACTTGCTGACGGGACATTTCTATCACCTCAGCTTCAATGCCAACTGTGGACTGATAGGCAAGGAGAAAATGTCGGTGTCGATGGGTACAGACAAGACGGCGGCTGCGATGACTCAGTTGCTCATCCCTACAACAGAAATAGAGAATTATGAGAAGGCTGCCTACAAGGGTATCTTCCAGGTTGAGGAAGAAGGACTCTATTACATTGGCTTCCATGCTGAGAGCGATGCCGATGAGTACGACCTCGACCTCGATGATATTCTGGTGACCGAAGGTGGTCTCTTCACCGCTCCTGATACCGTGGCGAACTTGACAGTAAGACCGGGTGCCAACGGAGTGAAGATTGTCGACTTCACCTTCAATGTGCCTACCACCGACTTCAATGGTGATCCCATCGACTGTGTCGACTCCATAGCCATTTATCGTGGTGTGAGATGTGTGAAAGTCTTTGAGAATCCCGAACTGGGAGCAGAACTGACATTCCGCGACACCTATGTGCCCAACGGCATGAATACGTACAGTATCTATACCTACAATGCCAACGGCAATGGTATTCCTGCTCAGCGCAGTGTGTGGGTGGGTGTTGACATTCCTACTGAGCCTGTCGACCTGAGACTGGTTGACAGAGGTAGTTTTGTGCAGCTCTCGTGGGGAGCACCGAAGACAGGTGTTCATGGAGGATATGTTAATCCCGCAGCCCTTACCTATAATATAGAAGATGAGAACTATCGTATCGTGGGTGACCATCGTTCCGGTACTTCTTACACAGAGGCTGTCAATGCCGAGAAGCAGACAGTGAAGTATTATCGTGTATCTGCCCAAAGCGCAGCCGGAGGCGGCAACTACGCTTATTCCAACTCTGTTATCGTGGGTAATCCCTACACACTTCCGTTCTTCGAGTCGTTCCCCAATGCCAAGACTCCTGAACAGTTCTGGACACAGCAGTCCACTGGCGGCGAGATGGGACTCACGAATGGTATCAGTGCCGACTACGATCAGGGATCTGCCATCTATAAGCCTGAGAAGGCTGGCGACCGTGGTATGTTCACGTCGGGTAAGATCTCGCTCAAGAGAGCCGAACATCCCGTCCTCGAGTTCTACTACTATGCTGTTCCCGGTCAGGGCACTTCCCTTGCCGTTGGCGTGGTGCCTGATGGTGATACCGACAACTTGAAACTGGTTCATACCATCAATTATAGTTCTCTCTCAGGTAATCCTGGATGGCGAAAAGTAGTCGTCGACCTTTCGGAGTTTACGAATACCAGCTATATCCTGCTGACCTTCATCGGTACTGCCCTCAATTCCAACGTGGGAGATATTGCTTTCGATGCTATAACCGTCAGAAACCGACACAATATCGACCTGAGTCTGTCGCTCGACATGTCTGAGTATATCGTTGTAGGCAATGAGCTGACAGCCGATGTGAAACTGGAAAATGTGGGAGCACTGTTGACCCGCGACCATGTCGTACAGTTCTTCAAGAATGGTGAACTGGTGGAAGAGCAGAGAGGAAACAGCATCTATTCGGGTGCCAAGCAGGTCTTCACCTTCAATGTTCCTGTCAGCGCTGCCGATCCCGACGACAATGTCTTCGAGGCTCGTGTGGTAGCCGAAGGCGACGGTGATGAGAGTAACAACAGTATGAAGAAGAATGTGAAGATTGAGAAACTGAAGTTCCCGACAGTGGCACAACTCGCTACACAGGAGAGTGATGCCTCAGTAGTTTTGTCATGGCAGGCTCCCGACCTCAGTGCCGGTGAGGTAAGATACACCGACGACTTCGATAGTTATTCTCCATTCATCATCCGTCATATCGGTAGCTGGACGACCGTTGATGTTGATGGGGCAGAGACGCTGGCGATGATGAGCGGTGATGCAACCATCGTCTATGATCATGTCACGCAGCCAATGGCCTTCCAGATTTTCAACAGTGCGAAGCTCGGCATGTCGGGCAGTGCCATCAGTCCACACTCTGGCGACCAGATGCTGATGAACATCATAGAAAATAATGCTGCTGCAGACGACTGGCTCATCTCACCCGTTCTCTCAGGAAAGGCACAGACCATCAGCTTCTGGGTGAAGAGTGTTGATGCCGGCACACAGGAGTCATTCGAGGTGCTTGCATCTGCCAGTGGGAAGGATGTGACCGACTTCACTTCCGTGGCTGCATCGATGAACACCGCACCGGCTGAGTGGACAGAGGTGACAGCCAGTCTGCCCGATGGCACAAAATACTTTGCCATCCGTGTCAGTGGCAGACAGAAGTTCATGCTCATGCTCGATGATGTCACCTACACGCTCTTCGATACTTCCGACCTGCACATCCTTGGTTATAATGTCTATAAGGATGGCGTGCTTGTCAATGACACTCCGCTGACCGCCACTTCTTATGTCGTTCCCTCACAGGCCGACGGCAACTATCAGGTGTCCGTGGTATATGATCTCGGTGAGTCATCACCCAGCGATCCGTGTACTGTGACAGGCATTGCTCAAAAGAAGGTCGGAAGCAGTATCTTCGTGTCGGATCGTACCATCGTGGTTAGCGCACCGGAAGTCAGCGATATTTCAGTCGTCACTGCTGACGGAAGAACTGTTTGTCGCAAGGCTGAGGCTACACAAGCCAGTGTGACAGTAGTTCCTGGTGTGTATGTCGTGACTGTTGGTGACTGTCGAATGAAAGTTAATGTAAAATAAGCAATACAGAATATGGGTGCAGCAAAATGGATAGGAGGCTTTTTAGGCTTCATTACTGCCGGACCGTTGGGGGCTTTGGCAGGGTTTATCTTGGGCTCGCTTTTTGAGACAGGCTTGGATGCCGTCAATGGACCAGAGGAGTATAATAACCGTGAGTATGACGATAACAGCGGGAGGCATCAGTATGCTGAATACCAGCGGCAGCGCAGCTACGAGGGACAGCGTAACTCCTTCCTTTTCTCTATGCTCACATTGTCTGCCTATATTATCAGAGCCGACGGAAAGGTGATGCACTCAGAGATGGAGGTCGTCCGCCAGTTCCTTCGTCAGAACTTCGGAGAGATAGCTGTCCAGCAGGGTGAGAATATCATTCGTCGTCTCTTCGACCATCAGAAGCAGGTGGGAGCAGCTCAGTTCCGTTCCACCATCAGCAGTGCTTGTGCACAGATTGCTCAGAACATGGACTACTCTCAGAGGTTGCAACTCGTGAATTTCCTTGTGGTGATAGCTCAGGCTGACGGTAGTGTCCATCAGAAGGAGATAGAGGCCATCACCGAGGTGTCGAAGTATCTTGGAATCACGACCGAAGACCTGAACGCTATGCTCAATTTACGCGATGGCGCAATAAGCCTGGAGGCCGCCTACAAAGTGCTTGGCATTACGAAAGATGCTACCGACGAGGAGGTGAAGGCTGCATACCGGAAGATGGCACTAAAGCATCATCCCGACCGTGTGGCAACTCTTGGCGATGATGTGAAGAGGGCAGCGGAAGTGAAGTTCAAGGAGATCAACGACGCAAAGGATAAGATATACAAGGCACGCGGACTGTAATAGTTATCCGTCCAAAACCAAGGAGCTATGTACTGACTCGTTCAGTGCATAGCTTTTTTCTTACATATAACAAATTTGATAAGCGTATGATAAGTCAATAATCTTTCATTAAGACAGGAGACATCCGATGATCATAGTCAACTGGTGGTAATGCGAATTGCTACATGAGTAATGCATTCGTATGCAGGCGTGCTGAGCATGCTCCGTGAGTTCTCTTGCGAGACAAATGCCTGCTCCTGACATTACGTTCCAACCAGAATGTAGTGTGTTCAGTTCGCCCTATGAAAATGGATGTCTCCTTAATGATCAGATGAGTTCGGTCTGGAAGTTCAGCGCCTGAATCTCGATGTCAAGTTTGCGCAACTTTGCAGAGTAGTCATCGATTTGCTTGTTTAGCTGCTTGACGTCTATCACCGTAACCATCTTTATTTCCGAATGTGAGTAACGTTCTCTTTGCGACGATGCTTTCTCGAACGTGTTGCGCAATGTGGAGATGCGCAACGTAAGCACGTCTTTTTCTGCCATGAGTTGCGTTACGGTCTTGCCGGCCTCGTTGACGGTCTGCACGTTAGTCAGGTTGATGCGCCAGATCAGATCCTCCAGTGTCTTCAGGCACCTGTCCAGTTCCTTCATCAGTTCCTCAGGGTTCTCGGCAGGTTCATCGCCCTCTTGAATCTTGACATTATCTTCCAAACGCTTTCCAATCTGTTGAATGCGTTTCTGTAAATCCTTGCGGATGCTTAATGCTTCAGCTAATTTCATAACAATTGTTTTCAATACTCATGCAAAGATACCAATATATTTTTATAACCGTACGGAAACCATTTAAAATAAAACAAGAATACCTTATTTATTATTTGATAGGGTTCTGATTTTCAAAAGTAGGGGTGACTTAGACTAGAAAAAGTTGTCACTTTAGGAGTCAAAAAGAAAGTGACAATGAAGCACAAGACAAGAACAGAACGCGTGTATAATGAAGCCACAGGT
>CACWNV010000007.1 GCA_902762325.1 uncultured Prevotellaceae bacterium
AAGTAAGGATAAAGTTTGGTGGACTTCTGAGGAATATAAGAACGACAACCACCCCATGAGCGAAGAGGTGTGGGCAAAGGTGAAGGAGATTGCCATCAATGAGCTTTGCAACAAGGAATTGTATGTAATGGATGCATTCTGCGGTGCTAACGAGGGAACTCGTCTGGCAGTGCGTTTCATCGTTGAGGTTGCTTGGCAGGCTCACTTCGTAAAGAACATGTTCATCCAGCCGACAGAGGAAGAACTTGCAAACTTCGAGCCTAACTTCGTTATCTACAACGCTTCAAAGGCAAAGGTTGAGAACTACAAGGAGCTGGGTCTGAACTCAGAGACTTGTGTTGCCTTCAACACAACAAGCCGTGAGCAGTGCATCATCAACACATGGTATGGTGGTGAGATGAAGAAAGGTATGTTCTCTATGATGAACTACTTCCTGCCGCTTCAGGGCATCGCTTCTATGCACTGCTCTGCCAATACCGACATGGAAGGTAAGAATACCGCTATCTTCTTCGGTCTCTCCGGTACAGGTAAGACCACTTTGTCTACCGACCCGAAGCGTCTGCTGATTGGTGATGACGAGCACGGATGGGACGACAATGGCGTGTTCAACTTCGAGGGTGGCTGCTATGCAAAGGTTATCAACCTCGACAAGGAGAGCGAGCCCGACATCTACAACGCTATCCGCCGCGACGCTCTGCTGGAGAACGTAACTGTTGACGAAGAGGGTAAGATTGATTTCGCCGACAAGAGCGTTACAGAGAACACCCGCGTAAGCTATCCTATCAACCATATCGAGAAGATCGTGGCTAAGGTAAACGGTAAGAGTGCAGGTCCAGAGGCTCAGAATGTTATCTTCCTCAGTGCTGACGCATTCGGCGTACTGCCTCCAGTATCTATCCTCGACCCAGAGCAGACCAAGTACTACTTCCTCTCTGGCTTCACCGCTAAGCTGGCTGGTACAGAGCGTGGCATCACAGAGCCTACTCCAACATTCTCTGCCTGCTTCGGTCAGGCATTCCTCGAGCTGCATCCTACAAAGTATGCTGAGGAGCTTGTAAAGCGCATGGAGAAGAGCGGTGCCAAGGCTTACCTCGTGAACACTGGTTGGAACGGAACAGGCAAGCGTATCTCCATCAAGGATACACGTGGTATCATCGACGCTATCCTCGGCGGTGCTATCCTGAATGCTCCTACAAAGAAGATTCCTTACTTCAACTTCGAAGTTCCTACACAGCTCGACGGTGTGGCTTGGGGCATCCTCGATCCTCGCGACACTTATCAGAACCGCGCCGAGTGGGATGAGAAGGCTAAGGATCTGGCTGGACGCTTTATCAAGAACTTCAAGAAGTATGAAGGCAACGAGGCTGGTAAGGCTCTCGTAGCTGCTGGTCCCCAGCTGTAATTCATTTACTTGACAGAAATAGAATCGGCCAAAGTGCGAGAAAGTTCGTCACTTTGGCCGATTTTTCATGTCCTTCGTTCAACGGACATGATATAAGTCAACAAAACGACACCGTTATGCCGAATGAGCCGGGAAGAGTTGCCCGTATGCCGTAAAAGTTGTACTTTTGCATCGTGTTCGGGAGAACACAGCGTTTCATTAGGTTAGTAGTTTGATAGATTTTTAAGGTAAAGATTATGTTATTAGATTTTGAGACATTATCGTAAAGACCAGGGTCAGTGATTGATACTGGTCTTTCTTTTTTTGTCAGAACATGTAATAATAATCTAAACAGAACTTAAAAATCGGTCTAAGAATCAAGATTTTACATAATAAAGCATTAAAAAATACGACTATTTGCGGAATTCTGCTTAAATTTGCACACTAAATATTAATTGACGTATAATGAGAAGTAAGTTTTCGGCATATTTCATGCTGCTCTCTGTAGTAATCATGTTTGCATCTTGTCTGAAGGATAAGGACGAAAATATAACGTATCGTGGAGATTCAGCTATTACCGCATTCAGCGTTGTAACGGCAAAAAGGTATGCACATACCATCAGCAAGAGCGGTGCAGACAGTGTCTATAGGGCTAACGTAAGTTGCAGTAACTACAAATTCTATATTGACCAGATAGCTTGTGAGATCTATAATCCCGATTCCCTGCCGAAAGGTGTTGACTTGAAGAAGTTGATTTGTTCGATTACAAGTAGGAACTCTGGCACAATCTTGATCAATCTCTCTTCGGTATCCAATCATGACACACTGAAGGTCTATTCCTCTACAGACTCCCTGGATTTCAGCATGCCTCGTGAAGTCCGTGTCTATAATGAGCAGTCTACATCCTATCGTACCTATACTGTGCGCGTGAATGTGCATCAGCAGGACGGTGATGCCATGACCTGGAAACAGGAAAAAAACGGTGAACTGAACTTCATGAAGGCATCGCAGATACGGCTGGCAGCTGTCGGCAATAACGTCTATGGCTTCGGCCTTTCTCAAGAAGACGGCAGCACATGGATGATGGATCTCAAGAAGCGTGTTGCATCGGGTGGCACCGATGAGAACAGTCTCAGCACTCTTCATTTCGGTTTTGACGCCATCGACAACGTGGTGTCCTACGGCAACCGGCTTGCTGTCTATGACGAAGAAGGGCTCCACTCACTGACTTTGACTGATGACGGAACAGAGCAATGGACCCATACGAAAGCCATCTATGGGGAAGATAAAAAAGAGATAAACCTGAAGCAGCTTGTCGGTATGTCTGACAAGGAAATGTATGCGATAGGAACAGACGGAAAACTTCTGGTGTCGACAGATAACGGACTGACATGGGCAGAAGAGCAGCTCGACAAAGATGTGTCATTCTTGCCGGATAATCAGATCAGCTGTACCGTTCATGACGTGAAGACAAACGAAGGGATGGAACGTGTGGAGCTGTCGGGCTATAACGAGGAGGAAGGAAAATTCGTCTTCTGGACGAAGATTGTCGATAAAGCGGAGCCCGGTGCACAATCGGTCTGGCTCTTCAACGGTGGTGGCTACGATAAGAGTTTCTGGCTGCCGTCGGCAGATAACATGAGGATTTTTGCATACGGAGACGGCAACATTGCCATCGGTTGTAGCAGTTCAGGAGCCTTCGCGCAGATCTATGTAAGCAATGATGGCTGCATCACATGGCAGAAGAGTACGACTTATTCCTATCCCTCGGAAATTCTGTGCTCAGGCGTCTTCGATGCTGCCGCCGACGATGACGGTTATATCTGGCTGGTGTGTGGTGGCAGCGGACAGATATGGCGCGGAATGCTGAACAGATACGGCTGGGAAGTGGTACAGAAATCATTTACCGAGTAAGTCGGACATCTTGACGAGACAGAGAAATATAGATGAAAAAGATATTCTTCATATTGATTACCTGGATGGTCGTTCTGCCGATGAACGCACAGACCGAACCTGAGTATCTTATGGAGATTGGTGGTGGTATCGGTATGACCAACTACCTGGGTGACTTCAATGGAAACCTGATTAAGAACTTTCAGCCGGGTGCCGCACTTGTCATGCGCAGGCTGCTGAATCCCTATTCAGGCTTCAAGCTGAAGGTCATGTACGGAAAGTTGAAAGGCTCTTCGAAGAACATTGAGACCTATTACCACGATTATCAGGTCGAGCCTTATGAGTTCAACAAGTCGCTGGTTGATGTCTGTGTGACCTTTGAGCAGAATCTCTGGCCCTACGGAACAGGACGAGACTACCGTGGTGCGAAGCGTCTGACGCCTTATATCTTATGCGGACTGGGTGGAACCTACGTTTTCGGTAACGGCAAGAACACATTCGGAATAGGCTTTCCCGTGGGAGTAGGACTAAAGTATAAAGTAGCAGATCGTCTGAATCTCGGACTGGAATGGGGTGTTCACTTCACGCTGAGCGATAAGTTCGACGGAGTGAAAGACCCATATTATGTGGTGAGCAGCGGTGCATTCAAGAACACAGACTGCTTTTCGTCCCTGATGTTGACGCTGACATATAGTTTTATGGAGAAATGTCGTGTCTGTCATAACCAGGATGAATGATGTCACATCATGCTTCCGGCTCTGGCAAACATGCTATTATGAGTGAAAGATTATGAATTATGAACTAAAGAATATTCCCCGTCATATCGCCATCATTATGGATGGAAACGGACGTTGGGCAGCAGAGCGTGGAAAAGAACGCAGTTTCGGTCATCAGGCAGGAGTGGACACGGTGCGCCGTATCACTTCGGAATGTACCCGTCTGGGAGTGAAATACCTGACATTATATACATTCTCGACCGAAAACTGGAATCGCCCGGCAGATGAGATTGCTGCCTTGATGGGACTTGTGCTTACTTCGCTGGAGGACGAGATCTTCATGAAGAACAATGTACGTTTTCAGGTGGTGGGAGAAATCGACCGACTTCCGGAGCCTGTAAGAATCAAGTTGCAGGAGACGATGGACCACACGGCCGGCAATACCACAATGACAATGATTGTGGCACTGAGCTATTCATCACGCTGGGAGATTACGAAGGCAACCCGTGAGATAGCCCGTGATTTGCGTGATGGAAAGATTTCTGAAGCCGATATCACAGAAGACCTGATCAGTCAGCACATGGTGACGAACTTCATGCCCGACCCTGACTTGCTTATCCGTACAGGTGGCGAGCTGCGCATCAGCAACTATCTCTTGTGGCAGATTGCCTATTCAGAGCTTTACTTCTGTGACACCTACTGGCCTGATTTCATGGAAGAGGATCTGCACAAAGCCATTGAGAGTTTCCAGAACCGTCAGAGACGCTATGGAAAGACGGAGGCACAGGTTGAGGGAAAAGAAGAGTAACGACCAAATTCTTATGATAGAGAGAAGATGGAAATAATATATTATATATATAATAAGGTGAACGGGAGGACGATGAGACAGAAGAAATGGAGCATGCTGCCCATGTTTCTTTCTCTTGTCGCCTCGTTATTCACGCTTACTGCTCATGCGCAGGATGTCATTGTCAATCCAGATATTTCGTATGCCGGTTCTCCGCGTACCTGCATCCTTGGCGGTATCAATGTGTCGGGAGTAGATGGGTATGAGGACTATATGCTTACGGGCATCTCAGGACTGGCTGTCGGGCAGGAGATAGAAGTGCCGGGTACAGCTATTACCGATGCTGTGAAACGCTATTGGAGGCACGGCCTGTTCTCGGATGTGAAGATTTCTGCCGACTCACTGGTGGGAAACAAGATTTACCTGCACATCACACTCGCCACCCGTCCACGTGTCTCGACCATCAACTACGTAGGACTGAAGAAGTCGGAGCGTGAGGACATGGAAGAGAAACTCGGTCTGCTGAAGGGTATGAGTGCTCACCCCAATGCGCTCGACCGTGCGAAGATCCTTGCCAAAAAGTACTTTGATGACAAAGGATTCAAGAATGCAGAGATTGAGATCATGCAGCGTGAAGATGTCACAGAGAAGAATCATGTGATCATCGATGTCATCATCGACAAGAAAGAGAAGATGAAGGTGCGGAGCATCATCATCGACGGTAATGAGGAAATGCCGCTGGGAAAGATCAAGGGAGGCCTGTTTAAAAAGGGAGCCTTTGCGAAAACCCATGAGGCAGGCAAGCTGTCGAGCTTCCTGAAAGCTAAGAAGTATACACCGGAACGCTGGAAGAAAGACAAGCAGAACCTGATAGATAAATACAATGAATATGGTTACCGCGATGCTGTCATTCTGAAAGACAGTGTTTGGAATGTAGATCCGAAGCACGTGAACATCTATCTGAAAGTCGACGAAGGAAAGAAATACTATGTGCGCAACATCACATGGGTGGGAAACACCGTCTATCCTACAAGCTTCCTGAGCGAAGTGCTTGACATGGAGAAAGGCGATGTGTATAACCAGAAACATCTTCACAAGCGTCTGACAGAAGACGAGGATGCGGTGGGTAACCTGTATTGGAACCACGGTTATCTGTTCTACCAGCTTGATCCTACCGAGGTGAATATTGTCGGAGACTCCATCGACCTGGAAATGCGTATCACCGAGAATCAGCAGGCTCACCTTAGCCGTGTGCGTATCAATGGTAACGACCGTCTCTATGAGAATGTGATAAGACGTGAGCTTCGCACAAAGCCGGGTGACCTCTTCTCGAAAGACGCACTGACACGTTCGGCCCGCGACCTCGCCTCTATGGGACACTTCGACCCGGAGAAGATTGACCCGAAGGTGGTTCCCAACTATGAAGACGGAACGGTGGACATCAACTGGAATCTGGAGCAAAAGTCAAACGACCAGATCGAGTTCTCGCTTGGTTGGGGACAGACAGGTGTCATCGGACGTATCGGTCTGAAACTGAACAACTTCTCAATGGCGAATCTTTTCCGTAAGAATAGTGAGCACAGAGGAATCCTGCCCATCGGAGACGGTGAGGTGCTGGGCATCAACTTCCAGACTAACGGTAAATACTATTCATCTGTGAACACGTCCTATTCGACGGCATGGTTCGGAGGAAAGCGACCGATACAGTTCAGCGTGGGTGCCTACTACTCGAAGCAGTCTGACGTATCGAGCAACTATTACAATACGGGCTATCTGAACAATTACTATAACTACTTGTATGGCTATGGTAATGGAACGAGCAGCTACTATTATAATAATTATGAGAACTATTACGATCCGGACACGTACGTGAAGCTATTTGGCGCGTCTCTGGGTTGGGGTAAGCGTCTTAGATGGCCTGACGACTATTTCACCTTGTCGGTGTCTTTGGCTTACACCCGTTACATGATGAAGAACTGGAGATACTTCCTGATGCATAATGGTAATTCAAACAACTTGAACATCAGCTTGTCGCTGAACCGTTCATCTACGGATAACCAGTTGTTCCCACGTAAAGGTTCAGAGTTCACGGCATCAGTGACCATCACTCCGCCTTGGTCGCTTTGGGACGGGAAGGACTATAAGAACCTTGCCACTAATGACAAGTCGGCAACATTCTCCAAGGAACAGCAGGATAAATACCGCTGGATTGAATACCACAAATGGAAATTCAAGTCTCGTACCTTCACAGCTCTTACAAACGGTCAGAAGTGTCTTGTGCTGATGACCCGCGTGGAATTGGGTATACTCGGTACGTTTAACAAGTATAAGAAGTCACCATTTGAGACCTTCTATGTCGGTGGTGACGGTATGAGCGGCTATAGCTACGGCTATGCTGAGGAGACTATCGGTCTTCGTGGATATGAGAATGGTTCACTGACTCCTTATGGTCAGCAGGGTTACGCCTATGACCGTTTCTCCCTGGAGTTGCGTTATCCGTTCATGCTCGGCAACACGACAATCTATGGACTGACCTTCGCCGAAGCTGGTAATGCGTGGTATGAGACCAAGAACTTTAACCCGTTTGACATGAAACGGTCAGTCGGTGTCGGCGTTCGCATCTTCCTGCCAATGGTCGGTCTTATGGGTATCGACTGGGCTTATGGATTTGACAAAGTGCTGGGACGCAGCGGATATGAAAAGGGAGGTTCCCACTTCCACTTCATTCTCGGACAAGAATTTTAAAGCGTTAAAAGATAACGTATAATAATTAAAAAATATTTAAACAATTAACTTATCCATTGCTGATTCGTCATATCAGAGGATACAATAAAAGAAAGGATAGTCTATGAAGAAAATAATGATGATCTGCCTGTTCGCCATAGCAGCGATAACGGCAAGTGCCCAGAAGTTTGCCTTGTTAGACATGGAGTATATTCTAAAGAATATCCCTTCTTATGAGCGGGCTAATGAGCAGCTTAATCAGGTAAGCAAGAAGTGGCAGGCTGAGGTGGAAGCATTGAATACCGAAGCTGCAACAATGTATAAGAACTATCAGAACGAGGTGGTCTTCCTTTCACAGGAGCAGAAGAAAGCCCGTCAGGAGTCTATCATGCAGAAAGAGAAAGAGGCCAGTGACCTGAAACGTAAGTACTTCGGACCGGAAGGCGAACTGTTCAAGAAGCGTGAGAGTCTGATGGGACCGATTCAGGAAGAGATATACAATACCGTCAAGGAGATTTCCGAGCTGCGTGGCTATAGTCTTGTTCTCGACCGGGCAAGTCAGGCGGCTGGAATAATCTTCGGTTCCCCTTCTATAGACATTAGTAATGAAGTGCTGGCCAAATTAGGATATGGCCGGTAAATAGAAATAATAATTTATCAATAATAAAAAAGAATAGAAATGAAAAAAGTTATTTTGATGTTGATGCTGTTGGCACCAATGACAATGTTTGCTCAAAAGTTCGGTTGTGTTGATTACGATGCAGTGGCTCAGAACCTGCCCGACTACGCGAAGGCAACAGGTGAGTTACAGGCTTTGGCCAAACAATATGAGAATGATCTGAAGGCTATGCAGGATGAACTCCAGCGTAAGGCAGAAGAATATGATAAGAATAAGTCTACAATGAATGCTACCAAGCAGAAGGAGACTGAAGAGTCGCTCATGGAACTGAACCAGAGAATCCAGCAGGCTTATCAGGATAACTCTCAGAAACTGCAGCAGACACAGCAGGAGAAGTTGGCTCCGATACAGGCAAAGGTAGCAAAGGCTATTGAGAATGTCGGTACCAACGGCAAGTATGTCTTCATCATCATGAAAGGTTCGCAGCCGTTCATCAACCCCACGTTGTGTGAAGATGTGACAGAGGCTTGCAAGTCTGAAGTCGTAAAACTGAAGTAAACAGATAATGAAGAAACGGATTCTCTCCATACTATTGTTGATGTGCCCTGTCGTCATGATGGCACAGGAGGACAGTCTGCAGGTGTCTGGTTCTCTTTTCGGATGTTTCAGTTATTCACAGGTGTTTCATTCAATGCCTGACTATGCGATAGCGAAAGCCAATCTTGAACAGCTGACCCGTCAGTACGAGGAAGAGACCAAACGGTCGGAAGACGAATTCAACAAGAAGTATGAAGACTTTCTTGACGGGCAGCGTGACTTTGCACCGTCAATCCTGAAGAAACGGCAATCAGAACTGCAGGATATGATGGAACGAAATGTTGCTTTCAAGAAAGAGGCGCAGCGACTACTCCAGCAAGCAGAGGAGGATGCTTATATCCCGATAAAAGAGAAAATCAATGCGGCGGTGAGGAAACTGGGTAAGGAGAGAGGATATATCTTTGTACTGAATACCGATAATGATAACATTCCCTATGTCGATGTAGACTTGGGAGTGGATATTACCGAAGAATTAATCAGAATATTAAAAGCAAGGTGAGGGCGTAAATGCGCCTTCACCTCTAATTATTATGGGACCGATAGGAGTATTTGATTCAGGTTATGGGGGATTGACTATACTGCATGGTATTCGTCAAGTGCTTCCCGAATATGATTACCTGTATTTGGGCGATAATGCCCGTGCCCCCTATGGCTCCCGTTCTTTTGAGATTATCTATCAGTTCACCCGTCAGGCAGTCCTGAAACTTTTTGAATACGGTTGTGAACTGGTTATCCTGGGATGTAACACTGCTTCGGCTAAGGCCTTGAGAAGTATCCAGCAACATGTCTTACCAGAGACTTTTCCCGACCGCCGTGTGCTCGGTGTCATCCGTCCCACAGTAGAAGTCATCGGAGATCTTACTAAGTCGCGACATGTCGGGATACTGGCAACTGAAGGAACCATCAACAGTCGTAGTTATGAGATGGAGATTGCCAAGCTGCATCCTGACATTAAGGTATCTGGCCAGGCATGTCCGCTTTGGGCAGCTATCGTGGAAGCCGATGAGGCAGATTCACCCGGTGCCGACTATTTCGTTAAAAAACGCATCGATCAGCTGATGAGGAAAGATCCCTTGATTGATGCGATCATTCTTGGGTGCACTCATTACCCACTATTGATGAATTCTATAGTGAAGAACATCCCTGACGGTGTGCGTATTGTACCGCAAGGACAATATGTAGCAGAGAGCCTGAAAGACTATTTAACCCGTCATCCTGAGATGGAATGTCGAATCACCCGGGAGGGAACTTGCCGCTATCTCACGACAGAAAACGAAGAAAAGTTCCAGGAACATGCACAAATCTTCCTGAATGAATCCATCGACGTTAGGCAAATAGACCTGAACAGATAATTATTTAAAGTAAAAGTATATTGAGTCCCAGGTTAAGGTCGTACAAACCGAACCTGTTATGCTGACTACTGGTAGTGACATTGGTTCAGGCCAGTTCTAGTTCTGAACTCTTAGATAATAATAAGACCTCCCTGCAACCGTTAAGGATGTGGGGAGGTCTTTATTTGTTGCCTGTCGTGACCCGACGGGACTTCTGTTAGTCTGTCAGTTTATGGAGGAAACTGGTGGAGAGCCATCCTACCGCCATGACGGTGATGAAGATAATCACCACATCAGTGTAATGTACGCTTACGGGATAGGCATTGACAATGAACGAACCGCTCTCATTGCCTAAGCGGATCAGACCGAAGGTCTGTTGCAGCCAGCAGAGCAGCAGTCCGATGACAATGCCTGCGATGGCTCCGATAGCAGTTATCATCTGTCCTTCCAGCCTGAATATCTGTGAGATATGCTTGTTGTCGGCTCCAAGGTTACGAAGAGTCTGCACATCGTTTTTCTTTTCGATGATCAGCATAGAGAGCGAACCAATAATGTTGAAGGTGGCTACAAGCAGGATGAATGTCAGGAAGATATAGGCAATGAACTTCTCTATCTGCATGATGCGGAAGGTATCTGCCTGCTGTTCATACCTGTCGAGCACCCGGTATTTGTCACCGGCAATCTTCTGAATCTTTCTTTTTACCGCATCGAGACTGTTCCCCTCCTTTATCCGCAATTCTAATGAGGTGAGCATCCCCTGCTGCCCGAAGAGGTTGCGGGCAAAGGCTATGGAGGTGAGGATGAAGCCTTTGTCGTATTTACCCTGATGGACGGCAAAGACGACACCTGGTGACATCAGCGAGTCGGCTACAAATCCCGATGTCGGGTCGTTCAAGTCTAATTGTCCCTCCCGTTGTGGTGCATAGATGGACATGAATCCACGGAAATGTGTACCTGTCCCCAGTTCCTGAGCCAGCCGTATGCCGATGATTCCGTATTGCAGGTTGGCGGCATGCAGTTCAAACTGTCCGTCACCATAGAGAATCTCACTGATGTGCGTCAGTTCATCAAAGTTGTCTTCCACACCTTTGATGGTCACCATCGCCTGTTTGTCCTCATAGATGGCCATTGCCTGGTCTTCCACACACTCGGTCACAATGTCTATTTCGGGCAATTGGCGGATTTGCGTGAGTATAGGGTCGTCAGAAGGAGCATCCTTTCCTACGGCAGGAATCACCTGAAGTTGGGGGTCGAACTGAGTGAAAAACGATGCGACGAGATCATGGAAGCCGTTGAATACGCTCAGCACGATGACCAGAGCCATTGTTGCCACAGCTACTCCCACCATTGAGATGATGGAAATGATGTTGATGGCATTGGTGCTCTTTTTGGAAAAGAGGTAACGTCTGGCAATGAATAGTGGAAAATTCATGTGATTACTTCTTCAGCAGCTCGTCAATACGGTCGATGTAGTCCAGTGAGTCGTCGATGAAGAAACGCAGTTCGGGGATGATGCGCACCTGATTACGGATGCGCTTGCCCAGATCATAGCGGATGGTCTTCATGTTCGTGTTCACGTTTTTGATGAGTTCTTCACCGCGTTCACTTGGGAAGATACTCAGATAAGCCGTACAAACGCTCAGGTCAGGACTTACCTTCGTGCGGGTGACGCTGACCATTACACCATGCATGGAGCGTGTCTGACTCTGGAAAATCTCTGCCAGTTCTTTTTGTAGCAGTCTTGCTATTTTGTTTTGTCTTGTCTCTTGCATTGCTTTTTCGTTTTTTATTTGGTCTGCAAATATAGCTAAAAATCCCGAAACTCAGTTGTTTTTAAGGAATTAAAGTGATGCAGCAGAATTGTTTTACAAGTTAGGGTCGTTTTCTGATAATGGTCAGTCCGTCGCGCAAGGGGAGAATAATCTGTTCTACGCGCAAGTCGGCTGTTATGTGGTCGTTGAAGCGGCGTATGCCTTGCGTCTGATGATCGTGGTCGTATGCCGTATCCGTGACGTGTCCGTCCCAAAGCGTGTTGTCTGCCAAGAGGAACCCTCCCGGGCGAAGAAGCGGCAGAATGGTCTCATAGGTCTCCACGTAGGTACGCTTGTCGCCGTCGATGAAAGCCATGTCGAAGGTGATGCCGAGCTTTGGCGCCTCTATATTTGCATCGCCGATGATAAACCGGATACGGTCTGCCACAGGACTGTTCTCAATCCACGGTCGCGTGAAGTCTTCCATCTCATCGTTGATTTCGAACGTCCATACCGTGCCGTCGCTGCCTAATCCTTCTGCCATACAGATGGCAGAGTAGCCGCTGAAGGTGCCCACCTCAAGAATGTTCTTTGGCTGGATCATCTGCACGAACATCTTCAGGAGCCTGCCTTGAAGGTGTCCGCTGACCATCCTGCCGTGGATGGTTCGTATGTTGGTGGCACGCCAGAGCCGATACAGGTAGTCGCCTTCGGGTTCGGTGTGAGAGAGCACGTATTGTTCCAGCTCGCTGTTCATTTCTCTCCTTTCATTTGGATGAGAGCCTCGATGGCAAGCCGGTAGGAATCAAGTCCGAATCCGCAGATGACTCCTTTACAGGCAGCAGAGATCATGCTCTTATGACGGAACTCTTCCCGTTGGTGTACGTTGGAGATATGCACCTCTATGACAGGGCACTTCAATGAACGGATGCAGTCGTGCAGGGCAACCGACGTGTGGGTATAGGCACCGGCATTCAGCACGATACCGTCGCACGTGAAGCCCGTCTCCTGCATCTTGTCAATCATGAATCCCTCTACATTGCTCTGGAAGTAGTCAATATCTACGTTTGGGAAGATGCCTTTCAACTTCTCCAGATAGCTTTCGAATGAGTCACTGCCATAGATTCCCGGCTCGCGCACGCCCAGCAGGTTCAGGTTTGGACCGTTGATGATTTGTATTTTCATATCTTCAAGTTGTTTTTGTCTTCAGACAGTAATGAAATCAGTTTCCGCAAAGGTAATCTTTCTCACACATATCTCCAAATATTTTCTATGAAATTTGCCAGTGACTCGTCCGTAGTGCCCCTAAAAGGGCTTAGCTGATAATGACTATAAGATTGTAATGATTTATTCGAATTTTGACCCCAAAAAACAGGGGGTGTTGGTCACGAAAGGGTCATTCGGTCGAAAAAACGCCATTTTTTGAGGTTTTTCGTAAAGCGTTGGCTGACAGATGGTTACATGAATATTAAACTGTAAACGGGCTGTTTACAAAATCCAAATTTGCGAGAGGTAAGGTTTTGGTGCGCGAAAGGTAAGGTTTCGTCGTGTGAAAGGTTATGTTTGAGGCGACGAAACATGGTCTTTGGCGCGGTCAAAGCTTATGTTTTGCGCTGCAAAACCTAAGCGATGGCGGAAGGAGGAATTAGGAAGGAGGACGTAATTCCTGATTTTTACAAATTTTAACCTCTATTTCATCACTTTTCCCCGACAAGTTTTTGTCAAGATTATTGACAGCAAATCTACCGTCAAGATACCCATCAAACCATATTGAGATAATTGTTCCAATTGCATTTCAGAATGAGAATCGTGGCATAGTATGTATATTCAAATAAGAGAAAAAGAATGCTTTTTCTTCCAAAATATTGTATATTTGGAATAAATTTATTACTTTTGTGGCATGAATGAACGAATAAGAGAAGCGACGTACACGAAAGAGTTTGACGAATACTATCAAGGTTTGCCAAAGAAAATAAAAGACAAATATGATTTTGTATTCGAAATATTACTGACAAAATACGTTGTTAGCAGGAAGTTCGTCAAGCGTCTGGAAAAAACGGAGTTCTACGAAATGCGTGTGTCAGTAGGTAACAACGAATACCGTACAGTGCTTTTCGCCATTGATGCAGACAATTTCATGGAATGCCATCGTATGGTGATGCTCAATTCTTTTGTGGAAAAAAGTTCAAAGCAGTATCCTGCTGAGATTAAGAAAGCAGAACGAATATTAAAGGAATGGGAGGAAAGCTTATGATAAAGATTAGTGATGAGAAGTGGGCAAAGTTGCCTCAGATAGACGACCGCCTGACAGAGAAATACGGTCCTGTTGGTTCGCCATCACGTAAGGAGTTTCAGGCAAAGGCGGAAGCTTGGTATTATGCGGAGTTGTTGCGTGACGAGCGCAAGCGCCAGAAGCTGACTCAGCAAGAACTGGGTGAACGCATCGGCAAGAAACGTGAATACATATCTTCGCTTGAACGAGGGAAAACGGATATGCAGCTCTCTACGTTTATGCTTATTGCGAATGCATTGGGATTAAGGTTCTCTTTGGTTGTTGGATAGTGATTTCATACAATGTCATTCCGTGAATACTGACATGGGGTCGATGGAAAGAAAGCTGAAGAACGATATGGTGAGAAGCTATGTGCGTTATCTGAAGTTGGAACGCAATTATTCTGCCAACACCTTGGAAGCTTATCAGCACGACTTGCAATATCTGCTCGACTATTGTGAGAAGGAGTCTAAGATGCCTACAGATCTTCAGTTAGAAGACCTGGAGCACTTTGCTGCCACTATCCATGAGCATGGAGTGGGGCCGACATCTCAGGCACGCATCCTCAGCGGTGTCCGTTCGTTCTATCGGTTCCTGTTGCTCGACGGCTATATAGAGAATGATCCTACAGAACTGTTAGAGTCGCCACGCCTTGGCGAGCATTTGCCGGAAGTGCTTTCCACGAAAGAGGTTGACCAGCTTGAGGCTTCCATAGACCTCTCGAAGAAAGAAGGGCAGCGCAATCTCGCCATCATCGAGGTGCTTTTTTCCTGTGGGCTTCGGGTGTCTGAACTCGTTAACCTCAAGCTCAGCGACCTGTATCTGCAGGAAGGTTACATCCGAGTGGTCGGAAAGGGCAATAAGGAACGGCTGGTGCCCATCTCCGAGAAGGCAATCCGTGAACTGGGGAACTGGTTTTACGATCGTAACGAGATGGTCATCAAGCCAGGCGAGCAGGACTATGTGTTTCTGAATCGCCGTGGTGCGCATCTCACGCGGACAATGATTCTCATCATGATAAAGCGCCAGGCGGTCGAGGCGGGCATAAAAAAGACCATTTCACCGCATACTCTCCGACATTCTTTCGCCACTGCCCTGCTTGAAGGAGGTGCCGATCTTCGTGCTATCCAGTCTATGCTCGGGCATGAGGATATCGGGACAACAGAGATCTATACCCATCTTGATACGACGACGCTTCGTGAGGAGATACTCAATCATCATCCCCGCAATATCAGGAGAGAATGATGAATACATCTTTAATTTCTCTTAAATAAACACGAAACAAATAGTGCAATTGGCAGATAATTCGTATTTTTGCAAAACTGTAGTTAAGGGAAACATATTAATAAAACAAATAAAACGATGACAATTAAAAACATTCTTTCGGTCGTTCTGTTCATGATTTGCGGATCGGCCTATGCACAGATGATGCCGAATATACCGGCAGACCCTGCCGTGAAGGTTGGTAAACTTGACAACGGACTGACCTATTATCTTCGTTACAACAACTGGCCTGAGCATCAGGCAAACTTTTATATCGCACAGAAAGTGGGTTCCATTCAGGAGGAAGAGAGCCAGCGCGGCTTGGCACACTTCCTGGAGCACATGTGTTTCAACGGCACCGACAATTTTGAAGGGAACAAGATTGTGAGCTGGTGTGAGCAGAATGGTATCCAGTTCGGCAGCGATCTGAATGCTTATACCTCAATCGACCAGACCGTCTATCGTATCAGCAATGTGCCTACAGCACGCGTGGGAGTGCTTGACAGTTGTCTGCTCATTCTCCACGACTGGGCTGACGGACTGATTCTCGACCCTGCAGAGATTGACAAGGAGCGTGGTGTGATTCACGAAGAGTGGCGCATGCGCACATCTCCCAGCAGTCGTATGTTCGAGCGAAACCTTCCAGCTCTCTATCCTGGCAGCAAGTACGGTCTTCGCTATCCCATCGGTCTGATGAGCGTGGTGGACAACTTCAAGCCGAAGGAGCTGCGCGACTATTATGAGAAATGGTATCATCCCACCAATCAGGCTATCATTGTTGTGGGCGACATTGATGTCGAAAGGACAGAGGCAAAGATTAAGGAGCTCTTCGGTCCCATCAAGAATCCCGATGTGATAGAGCCGATTGTCGATGAGATGGTTCCAGACAATGCAGAGCCTATCGTCATCATCGACAAGGACAAAGAGTATCGTACCAGTGATGTAGACATTCTCATCAAGCATGATGTGTTCCCCGATTCTCTGAAAGGATCTGTTGCCTATCTGGTTTATAACTATGTCAAGAACGCCGCTATCGGCATGTTGAACAACCGTTTCACCGAGGCTACTCAGAAGGAGGACTGTCCTTATGTGAGCGCCAGTGCCGGTGACGATGACTACATCTTCTCTAAGACAAAGGCCTCTTTCGACCTTTCCACGACACCGAAGGATATGTCAAAGATTGAGGCTTCCATGAAAGCCGTGTTCATCGAGGCTCGTAAGGCAGCGGAATTCGGATTCACTTCCACGGAATTCGACCGTTACAAGGCAGACTATCTCAGTTCTCTGGATAAGATGTATTCCAACAAAGACAAGCGTACCAATGCCCAGCTATACAGTCCGCTGGTGGGGAATTTCCTGACGAACGAGCCGATGCCCAGCATTGACTTCACCTATGAGACCATGAAGCAGATTGTCCCGATGATTCCGTTGCAGGTGGTTAATGAACTGATGAAGGAACTGGTGCCGGCGAATGATTCCAATCTGGTCATCCTGAACTTCAACAACGAAGCAGAAGGAAACGTCTATCCGACGAAGGAGAATCTGCTCAAGGCAATCAGCGATGCCCGTTCTGCCAAGATTGAGGCTTTTGTGGATAACGTGAAGAACGAACCCCTCATCGCCAAGATGCCAAAGCCTGGTAAGATTAAGAAGGAAATCCGTAATGACAAGTTGGGCTATACGGAACTGCAGCTCTCTAATGGTGCAACGGTCATCCTGAAACAGACCGACTTTAAGAAAGACCAGGTGATATTGAGCGGTGAAGGATACGGCGGTGAGTCTCTGTATGGAGAAAAAGACTTCATCAACCTGAAGGTCTTCAATGACGTGATCGGCATCAGCGGACTCGGCAACTTCTCGAGTACGGAATTAGAGAAAGCCCTTGCCGGTAAGATTGCCAACGCCAACCTGACGATGGATGGTGATAAATACATGGGCGTGAACGGGTCGTCAACTCCGAAGGATGTCGAGACCATGCTTCAGATGCTCTATCTCTATTTCACCAATATTAATAAGGACGAGAAGTCGTTCCAGAAGCTGATCGGACAATATGAGGTGTCACTCAAGAACCGTGAGCTGTCTCCCGATATTGCCTTGTCCGACTCGTTGACCGCCACTCTTTTCGGGCACGACAAGCGTCGTAAGCCTCTGCTTGCCCAAGACCTGTCGTCTATCAGCTACGACCGTATCCTCCAGATTGCCCGTGAGCGTACCGCTACAGCCAAAGACTGGGTGTTCCGCATCATTGGAAACTTCGATGAGGCTACGATTCGTCCGCTCATCTGCCAGTACATTGCTTCACTTCCCGCAAAAGGAAAGGTCGTGAAAGGATACCGTACCAGCAATCTGCAGAAAGGAAAGATTGAGAATATCTTCAAGCGTAAGCAGGAGACTCCGAAGTGCAACACCTATTTGGTTTGGTTCAACGAGGATATGGACTATACTCCTGAGCGTAGCATTCAGGCAAGCATCGCCGGACAGATCATGCGTATGATCTATACCAAGGAGATTCGTGAGGAGGCCAGTGCTGCTTATTCCGTGAGTGCTGGCGGCAATGCCTCTATTTCAGATGACTACCATGTGATGGAGTTGATAGCATATTGCCCCATGCAGCCTGAAAAGAAAGACACCGCAATGCTGTTGCTGGTTCAGGCAGTGGAAAACCTCGCCAAGACCTGTGACGCGGAGATGCTCAACAAGTGTAAGGAGGTGATGCTCAAACGATATGATGAGCAGGTGAAGAACAACGGTTATTGGAACAGTATCATCCAGATGTGGAGAAAGTACGGACTGGACGAGCATACCGATTACAAGGCACTTGTTCAGGCTCAGACTCCAGAAAAGATCTCTGCCTTCGTCCGTGAAGTAATCTCTGCGGGCAACTGTGTGAATGTAACGATGCTCCCCGAAGAATAGGAGAGGTATCATAATCTTAAGAAATAGAATAAAATGTCATATTTATTTTCATCAGAATCAGTATCTGAAGGGCATCCCGACAAAGTGGCCGACCAGATCAGCGATGCGCTGCTGGACCAGTTTCTTGCCTATGATGCCGGAGCCCGTTGCGCCATAGAGTCGTTTTGCACCACGGGTCAGGTCGTCATTATGGGAGAGGTGCGTTCGGAAGCATACATCGACTTGCAGACCATCGCACGCAGGACCATCAACAGAATTGGCTATACCAAGTCGGAATATGAGTTCGACGGTAACTCGTGCGGTATCTTGACGGCAATTCATGAGCAAAGTGCCGATATCAACCGAGGTGTGGACCGTGAGAGCGAAGAAGAGCAAGGTGCCGGTGACCAGGGCATGATGTTTGGCTATGCAACCAATGAGACCGACAACTATATGCCTGTGTCGCTTGACCTGGCACATCTTATCATGCGTACATTGGCTGACATCCGGAAGGAAGGACGTGAGATGACTTATCTTCGTCCCGACTCCAAGAGTCAGGTGACCATTGAGTATAGTGATGACAACATCCCACAACGGATAGATACGATTGTTGTCTCCACCCAGCACGACCCGTTTGATGACGACGATGAGCGGATGCTGGCACGCATCAAGGAAGACGTGCTCAACATACTGATGCCTCGTGTCAAAGCCCAGTGCAGTGAAAAAGTGCTTGCTCTCTTCAATGATGATATAAAGTATCATGTCAATCCCACCGGTAAGTTTGTCATTGGCGGACCTCATGGTGATACCGGGTTGACAGGCAGAAAGATCATTGTTGACACCTATGGCGGTAAGGGTGCGCACGGCGGAGGTGCTTTCTCGGGAAAGGACTCTTCCAAGGTGGACCGTTCAGCCGCCTATATGGCACGTTACATCGCCAAAAACATGGTTGCTGCCGGTGTGGCAGACGAGATGCTGGTGCAGCTGGCGTATGCCATCGGAAAAGCCGACCCTGTCAGTGTCTATGTAAACACCTACGGACGTAGCCATGTCAACATGACAGATGGTGAGATAGCCCGTCGCATCCAGCATTTGTTCAGTCTTCGTCCGAAAGCCATTGAACGGCTTTTGAAGCTTCGTCAGCCCATTTATGTGGAGACGGCTGCCTATGGACACATGGGACGCAAGAACGAGGTGATCATCAAGGAGTTCACCAGTCGTTATAATCCTCATAAGAAAATAGAAGTGGAGCTCTTCACATGGGAGAAACTTGACCGCATTGAAGAGATCCGTAAGGAATTCGGACTGTAATGCCAGGCAAGTCGCTTACCCCCTTTCAAGTCCTCAGCAGACTTCCTGAAGATGCCACACCGGCACAACAGGACTCTGCTGTTCAGGCCAATGTGAAGATCTCTGAGATTCATTGGAGTGAGATGCCGGACACCCTTCACATGCCGGGACACACCAAAGGAAAAGGCTATCATGACATAGATATTCCCGAACATTACTATCGGGAGTCGTTTTTCATGAAAGACTCGCTTTTTCATCCCGAGCTAAAAGGTGGCAGGCAAGGAATAGCAGGGGTAGTGAAACCTTATACCATAGCAGGCGATGATATTATCACAAGCCTGCTATTTGGTTGTTTTATCTTGACTTTGTTTGCGCTGGCCCGCACACGTCAGTTCATGCTCAGACAGGCAAAGAGCATCTTCTATCTGGTAAGGGAGGAAGTCGGTGAGACCTCTGACGAGATATGGATGCTGTTCTATATGGTGTTACAGACCTGTCTGCTGTCAGCACTTATCGTTTTTTTCTTCCTCAGGAGCCGGTTGGGCGATCTGATGCTGTCAGAGCAATATGCGATTATTGGTGCCCTGTCCGGTCTTTTTGTCGGTTATCTCCTGCTTAAGACTTTCATGTATAAATTGACAGGCTGGGTATTCTTTAACGGTAAAAAAAATGAACAGTGGAAAAAGGGGTTCCTTTTCTTGATGTCAACCGAAGGTTTACTGTTGTTTCCATTAGTCATTTTGCTCGCTTATGCTGATTTTCCATTACACAATGCGTTGATTTATGCATTTATTGTAATAATTATTGTCAAATTGTTACTATTATATAAGGCCTTTATCATCTTTTTTAGAAGAAATGGTGTTTATCTGCAAATTATTTTGTACTTTTGTGCGCTCGAAATTGTACCTCTGATAGTATTAGGTGGTATTTTGGACATGGCGAGCCAGCATTTGACAATAAATTTTTAGGACAAGATGATAAAAAAGATTTTGATTTCCCAGCCTAAGCCATCAAGTGAGAAATCACCCTATTTCGACATTGAGAAAGAATTTGGCGTTGAGTTAGTATTCCGCCCGTTCATAAAGGTCGAAGGGATTACGGCAAAAGAGTTCCGTCATCAAAAGGTTAGTATTCTGGATTATTCGGCTGTTGTCTTTACTTCGCGTCATGCTATTGACCATTTCTTCACACTTGCCAAGGAACTTCGCATAACGATTCCTGAAACGATGAAATATTTCTGTGTGACAGAGACGATAGCTTTGTATATCCAAAAGTATGTTCAGTACCGCAAGCGCAAAGTATTCTTTGGTACAACAGGTAAGATTCAGGATTTGGTGCCCTTGATGATTAAGCACAAGGGTGAAAAGTATCTTGTCCCAATGAGCAGCGTGCACAATGATGATGTTAAGATCCTGCTTGACTCTAAGAAGCTTCAGCACATGGAGTGCGTCATGTACCGCACGGTGAGCAACGACTTCTCTGAAGAGGAAGTCAGCTCTTTCGACTATGACATGCTGGTCTTCTTTAGTCCCACAGGTATTCAGGCATTGTGCAAGAACTTCCCTGAATTTTCACAGGGTGATATCCGTATCGCTACTTTCGGTCCGTCTACAGCCAAGGCCGTTGAAGATAGCGGATTGCGGCTCGATCTGCAGGCTCCGACACCGATGTTTCCTTCGATGACGGGAGCATTAAAAGCCTATCTGAAAGATAACTTGAAATAAACAGCTGAGATGTCTGCATCCAAACCTTTCGGATTAAGTAAGGAAGAGCGGATATGCAGCAAGAAACTGATAGACCAGCTCTTTACAGGAGGCATCGCACATGCGATGTCTGCTTTTCCTTTAAGGGTTGTCTATATGAATACCGGGCGGAATGCTGATGAGCCACAGGCGAAGATGCTGGTCAGTGTCCCTAAGCGCTGCTTTAAGCGGGCTGTCAAGCGTAATCGGGTGAAAAGGCAGTTACGTGAAGCCTATCGGCTGAACAAGCAACAGCTTCTTTCACATCTGGCGACGACTCCGGAGAAAGGTGTGGCAATGGCTTTTATCTGGCTGGACAACAAACTCTATGACTACGATGTTGTGGACAGGCAGATGAAGAAACTGTTGAAACGAATTGTCGAGACGCTATGAGTGTGTTGAAATGGCTGTCGAAGACCTTATCATGGTTGCTGGTGCTGCCGATATTGTTCTATCAGCATTACATCTCGCCTTTTACGCCACCATCTTGCCGTTTTACTCCGACCTGTTCGGAATATGCACGTCAGGCAATCCTGAAACATGGACCGATAAAAGGCTTGGGACTGGCTATCTGGCGCATTTTAAGATGCAATCCGTGGGGTGGGTCAGGCTACGATCCTGTTCCGTAGGTTTCGCGAATGACTTCATGACCCCTCTGATACCTTATTAGTAATATATAATAGATAAAAAATAATATTGATGACTAAGAACTTTGTTGAAGAACTGAAGTGGCGTGGTATGCTGGCTCAGATAATGCCAGGTACCGAAGAACTCCTTCAAAAAGAAATGGTGACAGCATATCTGGGTACTGACCCGACAGCTGATTCCCTGCATATCGGGCATCTCTGCGGCATCATGATGCTGCGTCACCTACAGCGTTGTGGACATAAGCCTATCATCCTCGTTGGAGGTGCGACAGGCATGATTGGCGACCCTTCGGGAAAGAGCCAGGAGCGTAATCTGCTGGATACGGAAACCCTTTATCACAATCAGGAGTGCATCAAGGCACAGGTTTCCAAGTTCCTTGACTTCAATGCGCAGGGTGGAAATGCCGCTGAGATGGTGAACAATTATGATTGGATGAAAGACTTCACCTTCCTTGATTTTGCACGCGAGGTGGGTAAACATATCACCGTGAACTATATGATGGCCAAGGACAGCGTGCAGCAGCGCCTCAATGGTACTGCCCGCGACGGCCTTTCGTTTACAGAATTCACCTATCAGCTCTTGCAGGGCTACGACTTCCTGCACCTCTATCGTACAAAAGGCTGTAAGTTGCAGCTGGGAGGAAACGACCAATGGGGTAACATGACGACCGGTACGGAGCTGATTCGTCGTACATTGGGCAACGATGCAGAGGCATTTGCTTTGACCTGTCCGCTGATTACGAAGAGCGATGGCAAGAAGTTCGGTAAGACAGAGAGCGGAAACATCTGGCTCGACCGGAAGCGTACCACTCCTTATCGCTTCTATCAGTTCTGGCTGAACGTGAGTGATGATGATGCCGAGCGTTACATCAAGATATTCACCAGTCTGGAAAAAGAGGTGATAGATGCACTCATTGAGGAGCACAGACAGGATCCCGGCCGTCGTGTCTTACAGAAACGTCTGGCAGAAGAGGTGACTGTACTGGTACATTCCAAGGAAGATCTTGACATGGCTATCGAGGCTTCGAACATCCTTTTTGGAAAGGCAACAAAGGATGTACTGGAGAAACTCGACGAGGAAACTTTCCTTGACGTCTTCGATGGCGTGCCTCACTACGAGCTTTCCAAAGACCAGCTCGGTCAGTCGGCTATTGAACTGTTCACCCAAGCAGTACCCGTGTTCCCCTCAAAGGGCGATATGCGCAAGATGGTGCAGGGTGGTGGAGTATCGCTGAATAAGGAAAAGCTCACAGACCAGAATCGTCTTATCCTTGCGGAGGACCTTATTGACGGTAAATATCTTCTGGTTCAGAAAGGTAAGAAGAACTATTATCTGTTGATTGTGAGTTAATTCTCTCAGTCAGCAGTCAAAAAGGGAGAATTGAAGAAAAAGGGAAAAATTGTCATCCCACATAAATTAAATGCTTCAATTCTTCCTTATTTTCAATTTTTTGTATTAACTTTGCAGCCGCAAAGTGATTTTGGACGATGGTGTAATGGTAACACTACAGGTTTTGGTTCTGTCATTCCCGGTTCGAATCCGAGTCGTCCAACAGAAAAGACTGTCATCCGGCAGTCTTTTTTTGTTGGCTTTCGTGATGAAAGCGGATAATTTAAACCACAGAAATGTTATGCGGCGGGACGCCAAGTATTAATCAAATTTAAATCGTTTGCGAATAAGTTGTTTTTCAGGATTTTTTGTTATCTTTGCAAAATCAGAATCAAACTGCCAAACGATGAAAACCAATTATGAATTAAGATATGCTTCCCATCCAGAGGATGCCTGTCATTATGATACCGCACGACTGAGACGCGACTTCCTCATTGAAACTCTTTTCACGGCCGATGAGGTGAATATGGTCTATTCGATGTACGACAGAATGATCGTAGGAGGTGCTATGCCCGTCAATGAAGAGCTGAAACTGGAGGCTATCGACCCGCTGAAAGCTCCCTTTTTTACTACCCGCCGAGAGGTTGGAATCTTCAACGTGGGACAGGGAACGGCTATCGTACGTGTTGGTGATGAGGTCTTCGAACTGGCTTACAAGGAGGCTTTGTACATTGGCAGCGGAGATCATGATGTGACATTTGCCAGCAAAGATGCAGCCTGCCCTGCTAAGTTGTATTTCAACAGTACCACTGCCCACACTTCTTATCCATGTAAGAAGGTGACGAAGGAGAGCGCTGTGAGTGTACACATGGGAGAGCTTGAGATGAGCAATGAACGTACCATCAATAAGATGCTGGTGAATCAGGTGCTCCCTACTTGTCAGTTGCAGATGGGAATGACCGAACTGGCTGCCGGTTCTGTATGGAACACAATGCCCGCCCATGTGCATAGTCGACGGATGGAGGCTTATTTCTACTTTGACCTTCCATCCGATCAGGCTGTTTGTCATTTCATGGGAGAACCACAGGAGACCCGTCATATCTGGATGCGTGGCGATCAGGCCGTGCTATCCCCTGAATGGAGTATCCACTCTGCTGCCGCTACCCACAATTATACGTTCATCTGGGGAATGGGTGGCGAGAATCTGGACTATGGTGATCAAGACTTTTTCAAAATAACAGATTTAAAATAACAACTATGGACAGCTTAAAAGCATTTTCTTTGGAAGGCAAGAATGCCTGGATAACTGGTGCTTCTTATGGTATCGGTTTTAATATTGCCCGTGCTTTTGTGGCCGCTGGCATCAAGAACATTATCTTCAACGACATTAACGAGGCAGCCTTGGAGCGTGGTCTTAACAACTACAAGGAAGCTGGTATTGAGAACGTGAAAGGCTATGTCTGTGATGTTACCAACGAGGATGCCGTGAAGGCACTTGTTGAGACCATCCACAAGGAAGTCGGTCAGATTGACATCCTGGTCAACAATGCAGGTATCATCAAGCGCATCCCGATGCATGAGATGAAGCGTGCAGAGTTCCAACAGGTCATCGACATCGACCTCGTCGGTCCGTTCATCTGCTCTTCTGCCGTGATTCCTGAGATGATGGAGCGTAAGGAAGGAAAAATTATCAACATCTGCTCAATGATGAGTGAGCTGGGTCGTGAGACCGTGTCGGCATACGCTGCTGCTAAGGGTGGTCTGAAGATGCTTACTCGTAACATCTGCTCAGAATATGGAGAGTACAACATCCAGTGTAATGGTATTGGCCCGGGTTACATCGCTACTCCTCAGACTGCTCCTCTCCGTGAGCGTCAGCCGGATGGAAGCCGTCATCCGTTTGATTCATTCATCTGCGCCAAGACACCTGCAGGCCGTTGGCTCAACCCCGAAGAACTGGGTGGACCGGCAGTGTTCCTTGCATCTCACGCATCTGATGCCGTGAACGGACATGTCCTCTATGTTGATGGAGGTATCCTTGCCTATATCGGTAAGCAGCCATAAGAAATTGTTTCAATAAAAAAGGCGACTCGTTTGAGCCGCCTTTTTTATTGTGGATAATATTTTACAATTATTCATTAACTGCGTCAGCAAGTTCTGCACCAGCCTTGAACTTTGCAATCTTCTTAGCAGCGATCTGGATTTTCTCCTTTGTTGCAGGATTAATACCTTCACGTGCAGGCTGTTCCTTAACGGTGAATGTACCGAAACCTACGAGCTGTACTTTATCACCAGCTACAAGAGCTTCCTGGATAGCAGCAACAGCAGCGTCTAAAGCCTTTTTAGCATCAACTTTTGTCAGGCCAGAACCAGCAGCGATCTTCTCAATTAATTCAGTCTTATTCATAATTTTTGTTGATTTAATAATGGTTTGTAATAATAATTGTTGCTAATTTGGGACAAATATAGGTTATTCATTTCATAAAACAAACAAAAAATAAAAAAAAGTGAAGAATTATATGAAAAAAAACCGTTAAAGGATTGATTTTGTGTTTAATAACGGATATTTTTCGTAATTTTGCGCCCGTTAAATCTTATAAAGGAAGAATCTAACATGCGCAATATACCTGTAGTTACAAAGAATCTGCTAATCATCAATGTGTTGGTGTTTCTGGCTACCGTTGCCTTTGGAGGACAAAGTTTCGGTAATGAGACGGCTTATCGGTTGAACAACATTCTGGGGCTGCATTTCTTTCTGGCTCCTGATTTCCATATTTATCAGTTGTTTACCTACATGTTTGCCCATGGCGGTTTCACTCATTTGTTCTTCAACATGTTTGCTCTATGGATGTTTGGCTGTGTCGTTGAGAACGTATGGGGCCCGAAAAAATTCATTTTTTATTACATTTCCTGTGGTGTGGGTGCTGGAATGTTTCAGGAACTTGCCCAGTTTGGCCAGTTTTATATGGAGATTACTTCGCAGCAGCCGACATTGGGCATACTTGATATGCCAGCTGTTGCCACGCAACTGGGCGAAGCATTGAACACCTGGACGACAGTGGGTGCTTCGGGAGCCATTTACGCAATACTACTTGCATTTGGAATGATTTTTCCCGAGGAGCGCATTTTTATCTTCCCGCTGCCTATCCCCATTAAAGCCAAGTGGTTTGTACTGCTTTATGCCGGAATTGAACTGTTCTCTGCAATCTCCACTTCTGGTGACGGCGTGGCCCATCTTGCCCACCTCGGTGGTATGATCTTCGGCTTCTTCATGATTCGCTATTGGCAGAAGAATCCGTCGAAAGGCTATGGCCCGAGTAAGGGGGAGGACTTTTTCAGCAACCTTCGATCGAGTTGGGAAAAACGTACTAAGAAAAAAGCTGACACAGGAAGGAACTCCACAGGTAATCCCGATTGGGATTATAATGCGCAAAAAAAGACGGAGCAGGATGAGATCGACAGGATTCTTGACAAAATACGCAGGAGTGGCTACGACAGTCTCACTGCAGAGGAAAAGCGGAAGCTTTTTGATCAAAGCAAATAGGAAATGATTAAAAAGCTGAAATGGATTACTCAGCAGGTGATAGCGGGTGCCAATGTCGCTACCATTCTGATGATGTTGTTGATTGGTTTCTCTGGGTATCTCAACCCTGTGAAGTTTCCTGTCTTGTCCAGTCTGGGACTTCTTTTCCCGTTCTTTCTGTTTATCAATCTGCTTTTTCTGGTCTTCTGGCTGGTTTTTGTCCCGCGGAAAGCATATATCCCCATCCTTGGATTCATATTGGCTTTTTCACCCATCCGTAAATTCATACCCTTGAATGTTCCGCGTGAAGCTCCTGCTGACGCAATCAAGGTGATGTCCTACAATGTCTATCTCTTTGCCGGGTGGGCAACTCCGAAGGGTGAGGTCAATGATATTTTGCAGTATATCTACGATCAG
Source organism: uncultured Prevotellaceae bacterium (assembly GCA_902762325.1). Classification (GTDB taxonomy): domain Bacteria; phylum Bacteroidota; class Bacteroidia; order Bacteroidales; family Bacteroidaceae; genus Prevotella. Next base: position 27,179 of record CACWNV010000007.1, read on the forward strand.
AATGCAGATATAGTCTGTTTGCAGGAGTCCGCCACTCATGAAGTGGGGCAGAAGATGGTGGATTCTGTCATCAATGCACGCTATGAATATCGTGATACGGTGAGGAGGAGAAAAAAGAGTTGTGACGTGTTGTCGGTGTATTCCCATTTCCCCATCATTGGTCACGAGCGTATTCCTATAGAGTCGGCAAGTAATATCGTTGCTGCTTTCCATCTGAAAATCAACGATGATACCGTGACTGTCATTAATGCTCATCTGGAATCTGTCGGCTTGTCGATGGAAGACAAATCAGAGTTTAAAGACTTGGTAAAAGGAAACCTGAAAGCGGATTCCGCAGAGACGACATCGAAGAAGCTGATTGACAAGATTGGGGAAAGGTCGGCGATAAGAGCTCCGCAGGCAAGGGCTGTAGCACAATATATCTCAGAACATCCAGGCAGGAGCTTCATCGTGTGCGGCGACTTCAACGACGGACCGTTGTCTTACACCCATCGGATTGTTTCAAAAGGACTGACCGACTGCTTTGTCGCAACAGGAAACGGCATGGGTATTTCTTATCATAATAATGCATTCTTTGTGCGTATCGATAACATCATGTGTTCCAAAGACTGGGTGCCTTATAACTGTCATATTGATAGTAAAATCGGTGCATCAGACCATTATCCTATCATTTGCTGGTTGAAAAAGCGGCCAAATCCTTTAAAAAATTAATAAATAACGCGATAAATTTTTCATAATGCTAAAAAATGACTATCTTTGCATGCTAATTGGCCTACAGTCAGTTGGCTTCTTAGGTTTAGCCAAGGAATAACAATCAAATTTAAACATAAAAATGCAAAACAAAGGAATTGTAATTGTAACAGCCGTCTTGCTGACGCTTGCAAGTATCTTCTATTTGTCTTTCTCTGCTGCCACAAGCTATTTTGATAAGCAGGCAGCAAAGCTGAAGGATCCGATCGCACAGCAGAACTACAAAGATTCTGTGAAGTACATGGGTATCTACTCATACCAGAAGTGCTTGGAAACACAGATTGGTCTCGGACTTGACCTGAAAGGCGGTATGAACGTCATTTTGGAGATCAGTGTTCCCGACGTAGTTGAGATGCTGGCTGATCACAAGACCGACGCTGCCTTCGTGAAATCAATGAAGGAGGCAAAGAAAGAAGAAGAGACAAGTCAGGACGACTTCATCTCGTTGTTTATCAAAGCTTATCAGAAGAATGCTCCCGGACATCGGCTGGCCGAGATTTTTGCCACACAGCAGCTGCAAGGCAAGGTGAGCCCGCAGAGTTCAGATAGTGAAGTGGAGAAGGCACTTCGTGCAGAGGTACAGAATGCCATCGACAACTCATTCAACGTTGTCCGCACTCGTATCGACAAATTCGGCGTCGTTCAGCCCAACATCCAGAAGCTCGAGGGACAGCAGGGACGTATCATGGTTGAAATGCCTGGTATCCGTGAGCCGGAGCGTATGCGTAAGCTGCTTCAGGGTAGTGCAAACCTGGAGTTCTGGGAGACATACAATTCTAACGAGGTTATTCCTTATCTGACACAGATAGATGCTCGTCTGGCTAATGCAGACGGCGAGGCTGCCAAGGCTGACAGCACTGTTGCCCAGGCCGATACGACAAAGGCCGAGGCTGCTGATGCCAAGGATGCCAAGACTCAGCCTAAGTTCAAAGTCAATGCTGCCGATAAGGGCGGTGTGGCAAATAACAGCGACGCTGAGGCTGCTGCAGCCAAGAAACAGCACCCGCTGCTGGCTATCTTCCAGCCCACAGACGGTCAGCTGAGCATGGTGGGATTTGCTAACGTGCGTGATACCGCTGAGATTAACAGCATTATCCGTTCTGCCGTTGCCAAGCAGATTCTTCCTTCCGACCTGAAACTGTTGTGGAGCGCTAAGCCGACCGACATGATTCAGGGTTCAAAGAACATCTATGAGCTGCACGCGCTGAAGGTTACCAACTCAAGCGGTCGTGCTCCCCTGGAGGGTGATGTCGTTACCGATGCTACCGACCAGTTCAATCATCTGACCGGTCAGCCTGAGGTTTCAATGTCTATGAACACTGAAGGTGCCCGTCGTTGGGCTGCTCTTACCAAAGCAAACGTCGGTAAGGCTATCGCTATCGTACTGGATGACGCTGTTTACTCTGCTCCTCGTGTCAACGGTGAGATTGATGGTGGACAGTCTTCTATCAGCGGTAACTTCACCATTGAAGATACAAAAGACCTTGCCAACACATTGAAGTCTGGACGTATGCCCGCACCTGCACGTATCGTACAGGAAGAGGTGGTTGGTCCTACACTCGGTCACCAGTCCATCAAGCAGGGAGTGCTTTCTTTCGTCATTGCATTCGTGCTTCTGATGATCTACATGCTCATCATGTATGATGTGATTCCTGGTACACTGGCTAACCTCGCCCTGATTATCAACCTGTTCTTCACGTTGGGAATCCTAACCTCGTTCCAGGCGGCACTTACCATGTCGGGTATCGCCGGTCTTGTGCTGTCACTCGGTACGGCGGTCGATGCCAACGTGCTTATCTATGAGCGTACAAAAGAAGAGCTGCGTGCCGGAAAGGGCATCAAGCAGGCTGTCGCTGAAGGTTACAGCAACGCTTTCTCTGCTATCTTCGACTCTAACTTGACATCAGTCATCACAGGTATCATCCTGCTCGTCTTCGGTACAGGTCCTATCCGTGGTTTTGCTACGACATGGATCATCGGTATCGCCTGTTCGTTCTTCACCGCTGTGTTCCTCACTCGTCTTGTTTGGGAGCATCAGTTGAAGCGCGACCGCTGGCTGAACCAGAAGTTCTGTACAAGTATCTCAAAGAACCTGATGCAGAACATGCACGTTCCATTCATGTCAATGTATAAGAAGACACGAGTATTGGTAGGCATTGCAATTGTTGTGTTTATCGCCAGCTTCATTCTCCGCGGACTCAGCAAGAGCATCGACTTCACCGGTGGACGTAACTATGTACTGCAGTTCGAGAAGCAGACAGAGCCTGAGCAGGTTCGTGGCATCATCGCCGAAGCTTTCGCCGGCTACAATACAAGTGCACTCGCACTGGGTACAGATGGCCGTACCATCCGTATCTCTACCAACTATAAGATTGAGTCGAACGATCCGGTTGTGGATGATGAGGTAGAAACAATCCTCTACAATGCCTTGAAGAAGGCAGGTCTCGTCAGCCAGACTGATGTGCTGTCGTTCAAGAATCCTGATGTACGTGAGGGCGGTTCTATCATCAGTTCTCAGAAGGTCGGTCCTTCTGTGGCTAAGAGCATCACCTATAATGCATTCATCAGTGTGATCATCGCCATGATCGCAATCTTCCTCTACATCCTGTTACGTTTCCGCAACGTGGCATTCTCTGTAGGTTCTGTTGTCGCACTGGCTGTTGATACCCTTGTTGTGCTGGGTATCTACTCACTCTGTTGGGGCTGGCTGCCCATCTCACTGGAGATCGACCAGACGTTCATCGGAGCTATTCTGACCGTGATTGGTTACTCTATCAACGATAAGGTGGTGGTATTCGACCGTATCCGTGAGAATCTCAGACTGCATCCGAAACAGGATACCCAGAAGTTGTTCAACGATTCAATCAACCAGACACTTGCCCGTACCATCAATACTTCATGTTCTACATTGATCGTGTTGCTCTGTATCTTCATCCTTGGTGGTGACAGCATCCGTAGCTTCTCGTTCGCAATGATTCTCGGTGTAGTATTCGGTACGCTTTCTTCAATCTTCATCGCATCTCCTATTGCTTATCTCGTGATGGGACGCAAGATCAAAGAAGAAGTTGAAGTTGCATAAGTCTTAGAAGAGACATACTATTTAAGTGATATAAAGCCCAAAAGTCAGCTAACGACTTTTGGGCTTTTTCTGTATAATATAATGCTTTCTCTATGATTAACGGTTCTCGGAAGAAGTGGAAAAAGCATGAATAATGTTTACAAAAACTTGTCGGGGAAAAGTGGTGAAAGAGAAGTTAAAATGTGTAAAATATGATTCTTCACTCTTCATCCTTCATTCTTCATTTTGCGAAAGATAAGCTTTCGCAGTGCGAAAGGTAAGCTTTGACCGCGCCAAAGGTTATGTTTGGTCGCATGAAACATGACCTTTCACACGACGAAACATGGTCTTTCGCGCAACGAAACCTTACCTTTGGCAAATTCATCTTTTGTAAACTGCCCGTTTACAGATAAATATCCGTGTAACCATTTGTCATTCAATACATTATGAAAAATCTCAAAAAAGGCGTTTTTTCGACCGAGTGACCCTTTCGTTCGCGCTGATGGCCTTAATTTGGGGTCAAAATTCGAATATTTTTTGACAAAAGAATCGTGCAACAGGGGTAGAGGAAAGGAAAAGTCGTTAGTCGTTTACGCTCTTTTGGATATACTCATAGAACTGTTCCATCACTGTGAGAATATCGTGGGGAAGGTAAGAGTAGGCGCGGTCGATTATATTTTCGGGAATCTCATAACATGCCTCTGCCAATGAGCAGGCTATTGCTGCCTTGGTGTCGGTGTCGCCCTTTGCCATAATCGCATTACGGAGAGTCTCTTCGAAATTGTTGGCATCGATGAAGCAGCGTAGTGCTGCCGGCACCGTCTCCTGACAAGTGGAGTCGAAATGTCCCAGGTCACCGATGCGGAAGACATCCTTCAACGGTGGCAGAGAGTACCCGAAATTACGTTTGACAGCTATCTCAAGATCATCTTTAGGCACACGGCATGTACGCAGCCAATAGATACATGTGGCTATGCATTGTGCCCCCTTGATGCCTTCACGATGGCAGTGGCTTACCTGTGCGCTTAGCTTTGCCTGAAGCATCACCTCTTCGTAGGTGTCGAAGAGCCATCCTACCGGGCTTACACGCATGGCACTCCCGTTGCCGTATGATGATTGCGGCAGCGGGTTCTTCTCATGAAGCCAGTGCTGGAACATGCCGCCATAGCCCCCTTTTGGATTCGGGTAGCGGTGGCACCAGTCGAGAAGAGAATCTTTGTATTCACGGTGATTGATGATAGCATCGGCAATAGCTATCGTGCAGATGGTGTCGTCGGTATAGTCGCAAGTATCGGTGAAGAGCTTGAACCCTTCACTTGGCGTTTCGTCAAACTCGAAACGGGAACCGACTATATCTCCAATAATTGCGCCTATCATGATAGTACTCCCACCGAGAATCGAACTCGGATCTAATCTTTAGGAGAGACTTGTTCTATCCATTGAACTATGAGAGCCTGTGTTCTGCCTGCAAAGATACGGTAAAATACAGACAAAAACAAATTATAGGCTGCAATTTTCAAAAAAAAGCAGTACCTTTGCCACATGAGCAATCAAATCAAGAATATTGTGTTCGACTTGGGGGGAGTTCTGGTAGGGTTGGACGAGGGTTGTTGTATTCAGGCTTTCGACCAGTTAGGATGCCAGCAGGTCTCGCATTATGTGAACCAACGTCTGGCACAAGGTCTTTTTCACGATTTAGAGATTGGCAATATCAGCACACGGCAGTTCTGCGATGAGGTACGCCGGATGACCGAAAGCAATGTGTCGGATGACGACATTATGAAGACGTGGAATCTGATGCTGGTCTCCATGCCTGACTATAAGAAGGAGAAGCTGATGGAGCTGCGCGGAAAGTATCGGCTCTTTCTGCTGAGTAACACCAACGATATTCATTGGCAGTTTTGCATGAATGAGCTGTTTCCTTATCAGGGAGGAACGATTGCCGACTGCTTTGAGCAGGTCTTCCTGTCCTATCAGATGCATCTGGCTAAGCCCGATGTGGACATTTTCAAAGAAGTACTTCGCCTTGCAGAGCTTAATCCCGACGAGACTCTTTTTGTGGACGACTCGCCCGTGAACATCGAGTCGGCAGAGCAGGCAGGTATGCACGGATTGTTGAACAGGCATCTTGACGACTGGATAAGTGAACTATGAGAATCATCAACTTGAATGATAATATGCCGACCGGCCTGCTCCCAAGTGTAGCGACAATCGGTCTTTTTGACGGGGTGCATTGCGGACATCGGTATCTTATCCGGCATGTCGTGGAAGAGGCAAGGGCTTCGTCCATGCAGTCTATGGTCATTACGTTCGACTGCCCTCCAAGGCAGGTAATCCAGAGCGACTGGCATCCTGAGCTGCTTTGTACCTCCACGCGCAAGCTGGAACTGCTGTCAGGTACATCTATAGACAGTGTTTCCATCCTGCATTTTGACAAGGCGATGGCACAGTTGTCTGCCCGTACATTTATGGAGGAGGTGCTTCAGCGGCAGTTGAATGTGCGGAAACTGGTTATCGGCTATGATAATCGCTTCGGACATAATCGTTCTGAGGGCTTCGAAGACTACGTACGATATGGCCGTGAAATCGGTATTGAGGTGGTACGTCACCATGCGTTCAGTGTTGACGGAGAGACCGTCAGTTCTTCCTTGGTGCGACGGCTTATCAAGGAGGGAGAGGTCAGACGTGCCAGCGAGTGCCTTGGCTACCACTACCAGCTGTGCGGACGGGTAGTAGGGGGCTATCAGGAAGGACGAAAGCTTGGCTTCCCCACTGCCAATATTACCGTGAGCGACGATAATCTGCTCATCCCTGCCGCCGGTGTGTATGCAGTGATGGCATGTTGCAGCGGCTCGGATGAATTGCGTCCTGCCATGATGAATATCGGGACACGCCCGACGTATGGCGGGACAGGTCTGTCACTGGAGGTGAATATCTTCGACTTCCATGAGGATTTATATGATAAAGAACTGTCGGTCTTGTTCCTTCAGCGTATTCGTGAAGAGCGTATGTTCGGTTCTCCTGCAGAACTGCGGGAGCAGCTGATGGCCGATCGTGACCAGATAAGACAATTGATAGAACAGGACAGTAAACAAAATAACATACGAAAAAGATGAAAAAGTCAATTAACGGTTTTTTATGGATTGTATTGTTTCTGGTAGCCTATCTTGCCATTCAGGCAGTAGCATCTTTGATCGGTTATACTTTTACGCATCGTAAGGAGTTAGATGTGAATACCATGTTGGCAGTGTTTGGAGTCTCCAGTGCGCTTACCATCATGCTTTTTACCTTCTGTAAGTGGTCGCCTTTCTCACGTACGTATCTGCAGTCGCATCCATGGTCGGCGCTTTTCTGGGTGATTCTGTTGACGATGGGCACAATCATTCCCTCAGTATGGTTCGAAGAATTGATTGGAGCCGACATCATGTCCGAAGATCAGAAGGATATGCTTATGAAACTGATGAAGGAACCAGCGGGTTATATCGTGGTGGGCATCCTGGTCCCTGTGGCAGAAGAGATGGTTTTCCGTGGTGCCATTCTCCGTAAGCTGCTGGAATTATTCCACAGTCGTATGTATTGGTGGGCGATTGTGCTGTCTGCCTTGCTCTTCGGTGTCGTACACGGTAATATGGCTCAAGGGCTTCATGCTTTTCTGCTCGGTCTGTTACTGGGATGGATGTATTGGCGCACCAATTCGATTGTGCCGGGTATCGTGCTGCATTGGATTAACAACACCGTTGCCTTTGTACTTAGCAATCTGATTCCCGGGGCTGAAGATGCCAGGCTGGTCGATATATTCGGAGGTGATCAGCGTTCGGTCTATCTGGCGTTGGCCTTTTCTCTGTGTATCTTCCTGCCTTCACTTTACCAGTTGACGATAAGGCTTAAGAAGGAAGAGCCTTGATAAGACATGATCTTACTATAAAAAGTGAGGGACGTTCTCTGGTGAGAGACGTCCCTTTACGTTAGTATGTTATGAAAAATTTGAGAGAATCTTGAGACTTCACAGTCTCGTTTTTGTTTTACTTAAAAAATGATTTATTTATATAGAGAAAGCATAGAAAAATTATTCGGTGGTAAGTGGGTGCGGTGTCTCTGGCAGGGGAGAGACGAATGGTGCTGTCTGCAGGTTGCTCTGCTTGACACTATCGACAATCAGTGAGTCGTGTGTCTGTGCGACAGAGACACCGTCTGAGGTCATCTGCTGCCCGTTGGCAATAGGCATATCTCCGTCATTGTTGTTGAATGCCACCTGAATGGCATTGCCCAGTGTCAGGATGATAGCCACGACTGCAGCTGCTCTGAAGAGAGGCATCAGCCGTTGAGCCAGAGAGATGGTGCGCGCCTTCACAACAACAGGCTCTTCTATCATGGAGAGAATCTTCTCGTCGAAATCATCTCCCAGCACATCTGTCTTAGGCTCTGTCTGTTCATAGACGAACAGGGGGCGATACGTCTCCAGCTCAGCAGGTATGTCAGCCTGACTGAAAAAAGTCCGCAGGATTTCCTCTTCTTCGAGGGTTGTCTCTGCAGCCCAGTAGCGTTCGAGCAGTTGATTGATGTACTTGTAATCCATATTCATTTGTTTGACGGTCCTGTTTGTGTTCCGTAACTAAAATAATGACGCTTCAGCAGGAATAATGTTACACCGAATAGTATTAAAGAATGTTAAACAATATATTTCAGGAAACTTAGTCTTTCTTTTTCTTCTCACTAAGCTTGAAGTTCTCGATGGCCTGAAAGCGCTGCCGGATGCTTTGCCTTGCGCGGAAGATATTGATCTTCACCTGTTCCTCGCTGATGTTGAGGATGGCAGCAATGTCCTTGTATGCTTTTCCTTCGATGTCGCGCAGCTGCACGCAGGCACGTTGTTTCTCAGGCAGATGGTTGATAATCTCCCTTACCGTTGCCACACGATCATGAATCATGGTATTGTCGAAAGGTGAAAGAGCCTTGTCCGCATGCTCCATGGGGTTGTCTTCGAGCGAGACAAGCTGGTTGTTCATCCGTCTCAGATGGTCGAGCGAAAGATTATGGCAGATAGTCATGGCGAAGCCTTCGATGTTTTCGATTTCCTGCCATCGCTCCCTTCTCTTCCATACTTTCAGCAATGTTTCCTGCACAATGTCCTCTGCCTCTTCCTTATTCATGGTCAGCCGCAGAGCAAGGCGGTAGAGACCATCTTTCAGTGGCAATATGTCTGTGCGGAAACTTATCTGCTTCATTATTATTATTAGGTGACGAGTGATTAAGCTGTTACAATCGTTCCTTTCTGATGATTGATGTCTGTAGCGCGAGTGATGACGATACGGTCTACACCAGCATCAATGGCGGAAAGTGCATTCTCTATCTTCGGCATCATCCCCCCAGAGATGACGCCTTCGGCAACAAACTGCCGGTAACTTTCACGTGTGATGACAGGGATGACACTGCTGTCATCGTCGGGGTTGCTGAGCACTCCTGGTTTCTCAAAGGCATAAATCAGCGTCACGTCATAATAAGGAGCGAGAGCCTTTGCCGTCTCTGAGGCAATCGTGTCAGCATTGGTGTTAAGGATGGTTCCCTGGCCATCGTGGGTGAGCGGTGCCATCACAGGTGTGATGCCTGCTTCAATGAGTGTGTGCAGCATCTTTCCGTCTGCCTGTTCGACGTCCCCGACAAATCCGAAGTCGATGCCGTCTTTAATAGGACGTTTATGGGAACGGATGACATTCATGTCGGCACCCGTCAGTCCGAGAGCATTAACACCATTGGCCTGAAGACGTGCCACAAGGTTTTTGTTGACCAGTCCTCCATAGACCATTGTCACCACTTCGAGCGTCTGTGCATCTGTGATCCGCCGTCCGTTCACCATCTGGCTCTCTATGCCGAGCTGTGCACCGATTTTTGTTGCCCGTCTTCCGCCGCCATGCACCAGTACCTTTCGTCCTTCAATGGCAGAGAAGTCTTTCAGTAGCTGTGCAAGCTGCTGCTCGTCTTCGACGACGGCACCTCCGACCTTTATGATAGTCAGTTTCTGCTTCATCTTTATTATATTAAAATCTATGAAGTTGTATGGAATAACGAATGGGGAGACGGCCGCTTCCAAGCGGTTGTCTCCCCATCGTAATCTCTTACTCTAAATAAGTGTATCCGTAGAGGCCTGAGCGGTAGTTAGACAGGAATTCCTTGCCTTCTTCCAGTGTAATCTTTCCCTGCTTCACACTCTTTGTTACCCAAATCTCCAACTGGCGCACCAGTCTTTTGGGGTTATACTGTACATATTCCAGCACCTCTTCCACGGTCTCACCGTCGATAATCTGGTCGATGTGATAACCGTTGTCTTTTACAGAGATATGCACGGCATTGGTATCGCCGAAGAGATTGTGCATGTCTCCCAGGATTTCCTGATAAGCTCCGACAAGGAATACGCCCAGATAATAATTCTCATTTTTCTTCAGAGAGTGTACGGGCAGTGAGTGGGAGTTATGGCGGTTGGTCACGAAGTTGGAAATCTTGCCGTCACTGTCACAGGTAATGTCCTGAATGGTGGCATTGCGTGTGGGACGTTCATCCAGCCGCTGGATAGGCATGATGGGGAATAACTGGTCGATGGCCCATGAGTCGCTGAGCGACTGGAAGAGTGAGAAGTTGCAGAAGTACTTGTCTGCCAGCAGCTTGTCGATGTTCATCAGCTCTTCGGGGATATGCTTGAGATTCTTTGCCAGTGCATTTATCTCATGGCATACGCTCCAGTACATGGCCTCTATCTCGGCACGTGTCTTCAAATCGACGATGCCATGTGCAAAGAGGTCGAGCACTTCTTCACGAATCTGCTCAGCATCGTGCCAGTCTTCCAGTACATTGCGGGGTGACAGGTTGTCCCAGATGTCATAGAGATCCTTCACCAGCTGATGGGAATTCTCATCCGGTTCGAACTCTTCGGGCATCTCAGGCAGAGAAGCAGTCTCCAGCACGTCGATGACCAGTACAGAGTGGTGGGCAGCCAGAGAGCGTCCACTCTCAGTGATGATGTTGGGGTGGGGCAGCCCGTTCTTGTTGGCAGCGTCTACGAAAGTATAGATACAGTCGTTCACATACTCCTGGATGGAGTAGTTGACAGAGCTCTCACTTGACGGTGAGCGTGTGCCGTCGTAGTCAACGCCCAATCCTCCTCCACAGTCGACGAAATCGACATTGTATCCCATCTTGCGAAGCTGGATATAGAATTGGGAAGCCTCGCGCAGGGCGGTCTGGATGCGACGGATTTTGGTAATTTGCGAACCGATGTGGAAGTGAATCAGATGGAGACAGTCACGCATGTCTTTCTTGTCAAGCAGTTCCAGTGCATCAAGCAGTTCCGCACTTGTCAGGCCGAACTTAGAAGCATCGCCGCCGCTCTCTTCCCATTTTCCGCTTCCACTGGATGCCAGCTTAATGCGAATGCCGATATAAGGACGGACATTCAGCTTCTTGGCTTCACGGGCAATCAGCTCAAGCTCATTCATCTTCTCCACGACGATGAAGATCTTCTTGCCCATCTTCTGTGCCAGCAGAGCCAGTTCGATATAGCTTTGGTCCTTGTATCCGTTACAGATGATGATGCTGTCGCTCTGGCATTGCATGGCAATGACAGCATGAAGTTCGGGCTTTGAGCCGGCTTCAAGACCGAGGTTGAACTTACGGCCGTGGGAAATAATCTCTTCCACGACAGGCTGCATCTGGTTGACCTTGATGGGATAGACTACATAGTTTTCCCCTTTGTATCCGTATTCTTTCTTGGCCACTTCGAAACAGCTGGCAGTCTTTTCGATACGGTTATCCAGAATGTCAGGGAAGCGAAGCAGCACAGGAGGCTGTACGTCGCGTAAGGCCAGCTCGTCCATCACCTCACGCAAGTCTATCTGTGTGTTGTCCTTGCACGGCGTAACATACACGTTTCCCTTTTCGTTCACACCAAAATACGAAGTACCCCATCCATTGATATTATAGAGTTCCTTCGAGTCTTCAATCGTCCATTTCTTCATTGTTCTGTGGAAGGTTGTATTTATGTAAAATAAAAAGCTGTCTGGTCTGTCCTTACACCTTCAGCATGTCACGAATCTTGTCAACGGTAATGGCAATCTTTTCGAAATTGTCCATGAGGTTGACATCGAGAGTATGATGTGCCTGAGAATAGAATGGTTCGCGATATTCCAGTTGTTCCCGGATGAATTTCTGAACCTCATCAGGAGTTTTATTGAGCAGCAGGGGACGTACCCCTTTTCCTATTTTCAAGTGTCCATAGAGCACTTCGGGCGTGGCTTTCAGATAGATGGTCTCTCCCTGGCCGTTCATGTACTCCATATTATCGAAGAAGCAAGGAGTGCCGCCACCACAGCTGATGATGACATTCTCAAACTCTGCTACCTCGTGAAGCATGTTGTGCTCTATGCGTCTGAATCCTTCTTCTCCCCGTTCATCAAAAATCTGCTTTACGGTCTTTCGCATACGATTCTCGATATACCAGTCGAGATCATAGAAGGGAATGCCGAGCTCTTTGCCGAGAGCCTTGCCGACAGTCGTCTTCCCTGCTCCCATGTAACCGATGATGATGATTCGGATCATTTCTTCTGTTTCTCTACGATTTCCAGGCACTGTTCATACGTCAGCTCAGCAGCCTTAGCATGCAATGCCTTTGGCATACGGTAGTTCTTCCCGTTGTAGGAGATGTAAGGACCATAGCGTCCGTTCAGCACTTCCATCTCAGCATCCTGCTCAAATGATTTTAAGTGCCGCTGTTGTTCTTGCTGCCGTTTGCCGTTTATCAGATCGACAGCCTCTTCGAGAGAGATGGTCATCGGATCTGTTCCCTTGGGGATGGAGACATACTTCTTGTCGTGGAGCACGTAGGGACCGAAGCGTCCGGCACCGATGACGATGGCAGAGCCTTCGAACTCACCCAGTGTGCGGGGAAGTTTGAACAGCTCAAGTGCCTCTTCGAGCGTGATGGTTTCCACGCTCTTGTCTGTAGGCATCTGCGAGAACAACGGTTTCTCGTTATCTTCGGCGGAGCCAATCTGAATGACAGGACCGAATCGTCCAATCTTTGCGTAGACTGGTTTACCGGTCTTCGGGTCTTTTCCTATCAGTCGTTCTCCTGCCTTATGAGCAGAGCGAGCCTTGATGACTTTCTCTACTTCCGGCTCAAAACCTTTATAGAATTGGCGGGTGGTTTTCATCCATTCTGCCTTTCCTTCAGCAATACTGTCGAACTTCTCTTCGATGTTGGCTGTGAAATTGTAGTCCATGATGTTGGGGAAGTTCTCCATCAGGAAATCGTTTACCACAGTACCAATGTCTGTTGGCAGCAGCTTACCTTTCTCGTTGCCGACGATTTCCTTCTTGTTTCTGGTGGTAATCTTGTTACCTCTCAGTGTGTCAAGCGAGAACAGGCGTTCTTCACCTTTCTTGTCCCCCTTGTGTACATAGTCGCGTTGCTGGATGGTGCTGATGGTCGGAGCGTATGTTGACGGACGACCGATGCCCAGTTCCTCTAACTTATGTACCAGGCTGGCTTCCGTATAACGGATAGGACCTTGGCTGAACCGCTCGGTAGCTGTGATCTCCTTACGGGTAAGAACGTCACCTTTCTTCATTGACGGGAGCAGGTTGATGGTTTCTTCCTGTCCATTCTCTTCATCGTCTGTAGACTCCCGATAGACTTTCAGGAATCCGTCGAAGGTGATGACTTCACCAGTGGCAATGAACTTGGACGAAAGGGTTTGGGCGAGAGACTGACCTTTTAACTCTATTTCGACAGTGGTCTTTTCGATCTGAGCATCAGCCATCTGAGAAGCGGCCGTGCGTTTCCAGATCAGTTCATAGAGTTTCTTCTCCTGAGCAGTGCCTTCAATGGAGATGTTGCTCATATAAGTCGGGCGGATAGCTTCGTGAGCTTCCTGTGCACCTTTAGAGTGAGTCTGGAACTTACGGGGTCTGCTGTACTCCTCACCATAGTGCTTGACAATCTCTTCTTTACTGGTGTTGATGCACAGGGCTGAGAGATTAACGCTGTCGGTACGCATATAGGTGATGTGTCCGTTCTCATAGAGGTGTTGTGCCACCATCATGGTCTGGCTCACAGAGAATCCCAGTTTACGGGCAGCCTCCTGTTGCAGGGTGGATGTCGTGAATGGGGGAGCGGGTACACGTTTCAGCGGCTTCTTTGTGATGTCTGAAACAAAGAACTCAGCATCCTTGCATAGTTCCAGGAACTTGATAGCTTCCTCGTGAGTCTTGAACCGTGTGTCCAGTTCTGCCTTCACCTCTGATAGAGATTCATCGGGGTTGGCGATGGTGAATACGGCAGCAATCTTATAATATGGTTCGCTTTTGAAGTTCTGTATCTCACGCTCACGTTCAACAATCAGACGGACAGCGACGCTCTGCACACGGCCAGCCGACAGGAGTGGTTTCACCTTGCGCCAGAGCACGGGTGACAACTTGAAGCCCACCAGTCGGTCGATGACGCGACGAGCTTGCTGGGCATTTACCAGATTCATGTCCAGATGGCGCGGGTTCTTTATGGCATCAAGGATGGCTGTCTTCGTGATTTCATGGAAGACGATGCGGTTTGTCTTCTCTTCATCCAGTCCCAACACCTCACACAAATGCCATGAGATAGCCTCTCCTTCACGGTCTTCATCGGAAGCGAGCCATATCTTGGAAGCTTTTTTTGCGTTGGATTTCAGTTCTGAAACCAGTTTCTTCTTCTCTTCTGGAATTTCATAGTCTGGTTCCAGGGTATTCATATCTATACTGATTTCTTTCTTTTTCAGATCACGGATATGCCCATAGCTGGACATCACTTTGTAATCTTTTCCTAAAAACTTTTCGATGGTCTTGGCCTTAGCCGGACTCTCTACAATAACTAAATTCTCTTGCATCATTGCATCTACTTGTTGTATTTAGGGCGCAAAAGTAGTGAAAAGTTTTTCTTGTACCTTATTATATAGATATTATTTTTGGTTTTTTAAGAAATCGGTCACCCCTTCTCTAATGGAATCAAGGCCGAAATCTTCGGGGTGGATGTCCTTGACAGGCAGCCAAAGACATGCCTCGGCATCATCGTTGGCGTGTAAAACGGAGATGTCGCGCACGTTGCATCGGAAGAACATGTCGAGAGTCGGAATCTCCAGACCGCTGAAATGGTATCGGTTGGGTCTTGTGAAAAGATACTCCGTGCTGATTACGTCTAAACCTGTCTCTTCCTTTACTTCCCGGCAGATTCCCTCTTCGGCAGTCTCGCCAATGTCGGAGAAGCCGCCAGGAAGATCAAGAGTCCCCTTGGCAGGTTCTTCCTTCCGGCGTACCACCAGCAGTTCACCCTGTTCATTGAAGATGAAGGCTACGTATGCAGCTCCGGGATTGATAAACAATTCGAGCCCGCAGTTGTCGCAAAGCAGGCTCTTAAAGCTGTTCTCATGAAAACAAGCACTGCCACAGACGGGGCAGTACTTGTAATGACTCAAAATGGAATGTGTGTCTTTTTTCATCCGTCAGAAGATATTTACCATTCGTCAGTACGGAAAGGAAACAAAGGCAGACCAGCCGCATTCTTCAGGTTGCCGATCTGAAAGTTACGGAAACAGTAGCGGATAGCTACGGGCTTCTTCACTTCAGGAGAGACAAGGCGGATGGTCTCGTCCCAGTAACCGCCGCCGGGCTGCCAGAAATGCTCTGCCTTGGCAGGGTGAAAGACACGGTCTTCTCCGGCAAGTTCAAAACCTTGGATGTCATCGAAGCGGCTGATGGCTCCTAAGTCATCGTTCAAATGGATGTGAACGGTGTCCCCTACGATGCGCATGTCCTTGAATGAAGGACTCAGACATCCTACAGCTTTCATTCCGTATGTTTTGTTAAGAGCCAGATATGCAAGGCGTTGGCCGACCGGCTTCTTCATGGCTGGATGAATCTGGGTGGTCTCATACGGGAAGACGAGGTCGTTGGTGCAGACCAGACCGCTGTTCGGAATGATCTTCGAAGCTTTGTATTGCTGCTCGCGCAGACGTGCTCCCCAGTCGCCATTGACGTCATCATAGTGATAGGGAGCTATCTCGACGAAGTAGAAAGGTATCTCGCCCAATGCGAATTGTGTGCGCCACTGGTCAACGAGAATCTTCATGCGTTGTGAGTATTGGTCGCCCGGGTCTCCCACATTAGAGCATCCCTGATAATAAATGATGCCCTTTACGGTATAGTTGAGAATAGGATTGAATGTCCCGTTACCCCATACCAAGGCGCGATGATAGTCCCATTCGGGCTTGAAGTTGACGATTCCGGCAGAGTCGGTGGGTTCTTTGGTGTATTTTTCCAGATTCTCTTTGGTCAGCCAGCTTTCCACACGGGTGCCGCCCTTGTTCGCCATGATGAGTCCGACAGGGATATCAAGTGCTTTGTTAACTGTCTGTGCAAAGAAGTAGCCCGTAGCCGAAGCGTCTCCAATCGTCTCGGCATTGATTTCTTTCCATTCACAATTGGCGTCCTCCTGCGGAGTCATCCGCATGATACTTGGAATCTTCACATAATGTATTCCGCGGTATTGGCGGGCATTGATCACTTCTTCGTTATAGCCTTCCACAGGACAGTTCCCGAAACCCTTCACCGGCATTTCCATGTTTGACTGGCCGGCACAGACCCATACCTCACCAGACAACACATTATTTAGCGTAACAGTGCCGTCACCGTCATCGAAAGTAATGGAGAGAGGCTGATAGCTGGCAGCGGGTGTCTTCACACTTACGAGCCATTTGCCGTCCTTTCCTGTCTTAGCAGTATAGGTCTCATTGTTCCATGAAGTAGTGACATTCACTTTCTTTCCGGGTTTGTCCCATCCCCACAGACGAGCCTCTGTGTTTTGTTGTAAAACCATGTTGTCGCAAAGGATGTTCGGTAGTTTTACCTTAGCTTGTGCACTCAATGACAAGGTGATAAGTGCTACTGTTGTCAGAAATTGTTTCAGCATATATAGAATGATTTGGTTTCTTGTTGCAAAAATAGATAATTTATTTCAATTGGAGGAAGAAAAAGGTAGAGAAGTGCTTGATTGAAGTTGTGGGGCACACCGTTCGATGACGACGGGAATCGTCTCTGCCTTCATGGTGTCGGCTGTTATGGTAAGCCTGACGATGGCAGTCTGGGTGTTGATGGGCTTTGTCTGGTCAAAGATAAAGTTCCCTATGCTATAGTAGATTGGCTTGTCGTGATAGAATTCGATGCGTTGCAGTGTGTGACTATGGTGACAGACTAGAGCATCTGCACCGGCATCAATAAGTTGCCGGGCTGTTATCTTTTGCTCAAGGGTCGGCTCTGTCGTATGTTCCCATCCCCAATGCAGGGAGATGATAATACATGCCGCAGGTTCGTTAATACGTATTTGCCGGATGCGGTTGAGCAATGAGTCCATCGGTTCCTGACTGACAGAAGGCTGAGCGGGAAGCCAGGCGAAGTTTTCTAAGGGAAGCCGCTGTGATGAAAGGATATATACGGGGCGGGGCGTGTCGGTAATCAGGACGGCGTTGGCGGCCTCCTTCATGCTGGCTCCTGCACCAATGGGAGTCATACCGGCATTCCTGATGTTCGTATAAGTGTCGGTCAGTCCTCGTCGTCCTTGGTCGATGGAATGGTTGTTGGCAAGGTTGAGATGGGTGAATCCATGCTTTCTGAGTGCTGTCAGCCATTCTGGTTCAGCCCTGAAGACAAACTTCTTAAAGGCAGGTGCCTTAATGTGGGTGGCAGGGCATTCCAGGTTTCCAATGACAAAGTCAGAAGAACAGAATAGTGAGTCGATGGCAGGAGAGAACAACTGGTCGATGCCAGCAGCCTCTATGCGTTTTCTCACTCCTCTGTCAAGCAAGATGTCTCCTGTCATGACAATGGTGGTGCTGTCTTGTGCGCAGATAGTCTGTAAAGCAGCCGGTGTGCCGCTCATACAGACTATCAGTGCAAGGATGCCGAGTCTCCTTTTCATTAATGGCAGATTAGCATCCGGAACTATAGAAGAACTCTTCGTTGTCTTCAAGTTCTTTGGTTACAGGAACAGAGATTTCCTCCATCCATGAGGGGATTCCATAGGAAGGATGGTCCTTGAGATACTTCTGCCACTCTTCGTCGGTAAGCCGCTGGTCTCCTGTGGGTCGTTCGAATTCACGATAGGAAAGCACGGCACCGCGGGTCAGGTAGAGGTTGCCTTCAATCTCCACTACTACATAAATCTCATACGCCGGTCCTGTTGCCTCATAGAGGATAGAGTGCTTTGGATTATTCAGGGCATTGGCTGTATAGACATCTGCCACGACAGCGACGCTGCGGTCGGCACCGTGTACGTCGTCCCATCCCTGAAGAAACTCTTCCTTGTCTCGTGCCAGTTCGAGTGAGATGTATTCGAATGTAGAGCCGATGATTTCAATCTGCCTGTATTCTTCTTCGCTTAGCAGTTGTCCCTTCAGCTCCTTGGTGCTGATTTGCAACAGGAACTGAGCCTGTTCTGCCAGCGATTCGGTGGTGGTAGTAACTTTCTCAGTTACGAGATCGTATTGTTTCAGCACCTCTTCAATGGTATAGCATAGCTGGATGGCTCGTTTCCAGAATGTCACATTCGGTTCCACGTAGCCTTTCAAGATAGGTTCAGGAGGACCATAGCCACCACATTCGGCACCCGCAGGCTGCTTGGCATAGAGGATGGCATCATGTTTCAGTTCTGCCCAAGAAGCAAGAGCTGTGTTCAGGTTCTTCTTTCCCCATTGGGGTGTCTTCATGAAATAAGGCATGGAGGAAGTGGTGTCCGACAATTCCTTCAGTGAGTTAATCCAGCGGGTAGCCACGGTCTCATTCCAGTCGATGCCGCTCATGCGCTGTTTCATCTGAGTCAGTGTGGGAATATATTCTTCCCATTGCTTCTGTACTTGCATGTCGCCGAGAAGGATGCGCTCAGCAGCCGTATTGCCGAGGGCAGCAAAGACGTCAAGACCGCAGGGTACACCACGTTTTGTCACTTCGTTCTTGGCATCAATCATCTCGTTCAGGACTTCTGAATCGGGCATGTAGCGTTGAGGCATGAAGTCAATCTTGCAATGGCTGGTCAACTCGAATTTCGGTCGGATGCGTGTCTGCTGCTCTCCTGTCGCCTCAATGTTCTTGCGAAGTTGTGCCAGAGCCTTCTTGTTCTTCAGCAGTTTGTCTGTCGGCATTCCGGCTTTCTTGATCTCGTCATAAACCTGGAAGATGGTGATGTTATCTGGTTTTCCGAAGAGGAAAGTCATCGGTTTGAAAACATATTCGTATGCCTTTTGGGCTTTGGCATTCGTTGCGATGGTCTCAGCCATTGTGACGGCAGCAGCCAGCTGGTTCGGTTTGTCGGTTCCGAAATGAACATTCTGCAGCCACATCATGGCGCGGAAGTACTTCTTGATGTTCTCATTACGTGAATAATGGCCGCGAGGACGGAAGAGAGAATAGTTGTATTTCACATCCAGATAGCCCATGAATGGAGAGAAGTCATCTTCAGAGGCATTGACTTTCCTGATCTCATCCTCTACCATCTTCTGATATTCGGAAGCGACAGGCAGAGGTTGCTTGCCGGTGATGAGGGCATTGGCGATGGCGAAATAGGCCTGATTATACTGGTAGGCAGCCAGAAGGTTCTTATCGGTTGCGGTCTTTGCCTTTTCCGTAACAGCCTCATACATGATCTTACAGAGCTTTTCTACCTGCCCGGACAGCTTTTCTTCCTCAATGTTGCGCAAGACGCTGTCGAAATAGAAGTGGAATAGCTGGAGATAGAGGTCTGTCGTGACAAATGACGGGAAGTCGGAATAGTCGTTCTTCTCATAGACATGGAAGAGCTGAATCTTATTCCCCGGTACAATGGCAAAGCCGTTGCGTCCAAGCTTATCCTTCAGTGCTGGGTCGAAAGTCTCCAGCTGGAACGGGTTGAGCAGTTTATCTGTATCGACGAGGTATCCTTTTTTTGGATTATACTTTGTCTCTTGCAGCATTCTCTCGCGGTTTTTAATCTTCTCTATGAAAGCCAGTTCAGCTTTCGAATAGTTCAGCGGAAGTTGTCTGAAGCCGTGTTCCACGCTATACCCATAGCCAGGAGTGTCTTCGGTCTTTTCAAACTTTGCCCACATGATAGAATCGTACCATGAAGTCTGTCGGAAGATGCTGCGTAGTCCGGCATCCATGAAGATGTAGCCTTGCCTTGCCGCAAGTCCATTGCGCAGTAAGCGCAGTTCACTAAGTGAAAGATTGGAAATGTCCATGTTGGTGTCCACTGGGCGAATGAACTGCTCAAGGTCGAGCTTGCCATTACCCGGAACCAGCACATGATGTCCTTTCTTCTGGCCCCATGCCGTGAGAACAAGCATGAGCATGAATGTGATAAATATAACTTTTTTCATATCGTTGTTATTGATTGAAGATGTTGATAGCTTCTTTTTCGGATATGTTCGTTACAATAAAACGCTCGAAGCCGAGACCGAATCCCTGCCAGGCGTATTCTGCCACGACAAACTTGTTGTCGAGTGTCTTTTCTAAACTACGTACATGATTGTCGATGAAACGGAAGTCAACAAGAATGCCGCCGAGTTTTGATCCCAGCCATAACGGGCGTATGCGCGCGCGTTTATTCTTAAAGATGAACAGGCGACGTCCCTTCTCGGGATAGAAACGGGTGGACTTGATGACACCTACGAGCGCATCAATGCTTCCGTTCCCATCCACATCACCCGTCTGGAACTGATAGACAGGGTAGGGTAAGACCCATCGGTCGGTGGTGGAATCGGTTCGCAGGATGAGATAGCTGAGGCTGTCGTTGACTTGTTCCAGCGAGAATGTTTGTCCTGATGCTTTTACTGGCGATATAGCCATCATCAGACAAATTACAAATGCAGAATAATAGAATCTACACACCATTAAATCTATGCAGTCTTTATTCAGAACAAAAAGATAGAGTTGTGCCCTTTAGAGCAGCGACCGGATCTCAGCCTCCAGGTCTTTCATCTGCTCGTCACGCTTGTAAAGCTCATTGCCCTTAGTGACGAGGAAGAAGGTCGGTATCGACTGGATGTTATACTGTCTGATGAGTACGCTGTTTACACCGTCGTTGTCACGCACATTAATCCATGGGAGTGCAGCGGTCTGTGTCTTCCAGAAATGCTCATCGGGGTCGAGGGATACCTGGAAGATTTCCAGTCCCCGGTCGTGATACTTGTTATATAGGTCGCGCAGCATCATGATGCGTTCGGTGCTCCCGCTGCTGGCAAAGACATGGAAGTCGAGGAGTACGACTTTCCCGTTCAGCTCGGTCAGACGGCGCATTACTCCTTTGTTGTCGGGAAGTGCGATTTCTATCACGCCCGACGTGGTGACCTTATCCGGGTCAAGTGTCTGGTTCTGCGAAGCCTGAATGATTCGGACATTCTTCATCCCTTCAATGGCAATGTTGTGCAAGTTGAGGCCACGCTCTGCTTTCGGGAAGAATGTGTCCCAGCTTGTTGCGACGGCGGCAAACACCTTCACGTCTTCCTCACTACTATGTGGGTTGAATATCAGCATGTTATTATATCCCAGCTGAATGGTCTGGAAGAGAGCGAAGTAGGATGAAGCCAGCTTCGGGTCCTTGAAGATGTAATCTGTCTTGACGGCATTCTTATAGGCGGCAAGCATCTCGGGGACAACCTTCCGCACAGAGTCTCCGGGATTCTCCGGGTTGTTGATGTATGCGTTGACCCGTGCCTGAAGTTCCTGCTGCTTGTATGCCAGCTCCTGAATGCGTGAGCACTCTTCTGATCCCTCCACCTCATACTTTGACGACATCGAAGGATAGGAAGCCTTGATGCTGATGTTCTCGGTAGAGTCGACCGCCACATTGATAATCTGCCGGGCAATGCGGAGCCGGTAGAACTCAGGGGCAGTAGGAGCATCATCACTGAACTTGAACGCACCTTCGTCATCAAGTTTTACGGAGTCGATGACAACGGCTCCGTTGAGACTCATGTTTTCAAAATATAGAATAGAGTCTTTCGCATCGCTGATGGTTCCACTGACTTGGAACTTTCTGCTTGTACAAGAGCAGATGCCTAATACTATCAGGAAAAACAATACTTTTCTCATCTTATTTTCTCATCGTTTTTAAATGTGTTTGCAAAGATAACGTAAAAAATTGGTTTTTCTTCTTCTGTTCATTATTTTTTCTGTACCTTTGCACGATTTATATTTTATCGATGTTATTAAGACAATAAGATTTTTAGATTTTTTTAGATGAACGTAATTACGAAAAGTGTTCAGTTGCCTGATGGAAGAACCATCACAATTGAGACAGGAAAAGTGGCAAAGCAGACCGACGGATCGGTAATGCTCCGTATGGGCAATACGGTCCTTCTGGCTACTGTCTGTGCCGCTAAAGATGCTGTTCCTGGAACAGATTTTATGCCTTTGCAGGTTGATTATCGTGAGCAGTATGCCGCTGCAGGAAGA
Organism: uncultured Prevotellaceae bacterium; assembly: GCA_902762325.1. Lineage (GTDB taxonomy): Bacteria > Bacteroidota > Bacteroidia > Bacteroidales > Bacteroidaceae > Prevotella. Next base: position 49,485 of record CACWNV010000007.1, read on the forward strand.
TTTCCGGGCGGGTTCACGAAGCGCGAGGGAAAGGCCAGTGACAATGAAATTCTCACCAGCCGTCTGGTAGACCGTGTGTTGCGCCCTCTCTTCCCGAGCAATTATCACGCTGAGGTTTTCGTCAACGTGATGTTGTTCTCTGCAGATGGAGTTGATCAGCCCGATGCATTGGCCGGATTTGCCGCCTCAGCCGCTTTGGCTTGTTCAGATATTCCGTTTGAATGCCCGATTAGTGAGGTTCGTGTTGCCCGCATCAAAGGAGAGTATGTCATTGACCCGACCTTTGAGCAGATGAAAGAAGCCGACATGGACATCATGGTTGGTGCTTCTGCTGAAAACATTATGATGGTTGAAGGTGAGATGAAAGAGGTTTCCGAGCAGGACCTGCTGGGTGCCCTGAAGGCTGCCATGGCTGCCATCAAGCCCATGTGTGAGTTGCAGACTGAGCTGAGCAAGGAGCTTGGCAAGGATGTAAAGCGCGAGTACGACCATGAGGTGAATGATGAGGAACTGCGCGAGCAGATCAGCAAGGAACTTTATCAGCCCGCTTATGATGTCACAAAGCAGGCGCTGGAGAAGCAGGAACGTGCTGATGCCTTCGAAAAGATCCTGAATGATTTCAAGGAAGCTTATGCTGCCGCTCATACCGATCTGACAGAGGATGAGCTGGAAGAGAAATATGCGATGATGGACCGCTACTACCACGACGTGGAGCGTGATGCCATGCGTCGTTGCATCCTCGACGAGGGTATTCGTCTTGACGGCCGTAAGACCGACGAGATTCGTCCTATCTGGTGTGAGGTGTCACCCCTGCCCATGCCTCATGGAAGCAGTATCTTCACACGTGGTGAGACTCAGTCGCTGACCACTTGTACACTGGGTACAAAGCTCGATGAGAAACTGGTGGACGATGTGCTCGACCGCGAGTATATGCGTTTCCTCCTCCACTATAACTTCCCGCCGTTCTGCACAGGTGAGGCAAAGGCTTCACGCGGCGTTGGTCGTCGTGAGATTGGTCACGGTCATCTTGCATGGCGTGCCTTGAAGGATATGATTCCTTCCGACTTCCCCTATACCGTTCGTCTGGTATCACAGATCCTGGAGAGTAACGGTTCTTCATCAATGGCAACAGTATGTGCCGGTACATTGGCACTGCTGGATGCAGGTGTTCCGATGAAGAAGCCCGTCAGCGGTATTGCCATGGGACTGATTAAGAATCCTGGTGAAGAGAAATATGCCGTATTGAGCGACATCCTCGGTGATGAGGACCACCTGGGCGATATGGACTTCAAGACCACAGGTACGATTGACGGTCTGACAGCTACTCAGATGGATATCAAATGCGACGGTCTGTCCTTCGAGATTCTTGAGAAGGCTCTCATGCAGGCAAAGGCTGGACGTGAGCATATCCTCGGTAAGCTGGTTGAGACTATCTCTGAGCCTCGTCCAGACTTCAAGCCGCAGGTACCACGCATCGAACAGTTCGATATTCCTAAAGACTTCATCGGTGCTGTGATTGGCCCGGGTGGAAAGATCATCCAGCAGATGCAGGAAGAAACCAACACCGTCATCACCATTGAAGAGACCGATGGTGTAGGTAAGGTACAGGTGAGCGGACCGAACAAGGAAAGCATTGACGCTGCTCTTCGTAAGATTCGCGCCATCGTGGCTGTTCCCGAAGTCGGTGAGGTGTACGAAGGTGTTGTTCGTAGCATCATGCCTTATGGCTGCTTTGTAGAGATCATGCCGGGCAAGGACGGACTGCTGCACATCTCTGAAATCGACTGGAAGCGTCTTGAGACCGTTGAGGAGTCAGGACTGAAGGAAGGCGACAAGATTACCGTGAAGCTGCTTGAGATTGATCCGAAGACTGGTAAGTACAAGCTCTCTCATCGCGTGCTGATTCCGAAACCAGAGGGATATGTTGACCGTGAGCGTCGTCCACGTCCTGAGCGCGGAGAGCGTGGTGAACGTGGAGAGCGTCGTGGCGGCAACAACCACAACAATGAGCATCGCCATAACAACAATGGTGAGCGTCCTTCAAAGCGCAAGGAGCATCATAGCAATAACAACCGTAACGAGGAGTATCATGATCCTATGGCTAATCGTGAGCCAAGAGACTTCAATGATTCACTCGATCACGGAAGCGATATTGACTAAGAAACAACCACTTTAATATGAATCCCTGCAAGGCTCGTCTGCTTTGCAGGGATTTTTTCATGCCTCGAATGTGGTTCATGTTAGCCAACGAAAGGACGAGATTTTGTCAAAGAATATTCGAATTTTGAGCCAAAAAAACAGGGGGTGTTGGTCACGAAAGGGTCACTCGGTCGAAAAAACGTCGATTTTTGGTGTTTTTCGTAAAGTATTGACTGACATATAGTTACACAAATATTAATCTGTAATCTCTCGGTTTACAATATCCGAATTTGCGAGAGCTTAGGTTTCGTTGCGCGAAAGACCATGTTTCGTCGTGTGAAAGGTCATGTTTCATGCGACCAAACATAACCTTTGGCGCGGTCAAAGCTAAGGTTTCGCAGTGTGAAAGCTTATCTTTCGCAAAATGAAGAATGAAAAATAAAGAATGAAGAATCAACTTTTACAGTTTTTAACTTCTCTTTCACCACTTTTCCCCGACAAACATTTGTCAAAGTCTTTGACAGTTCTTTCTTGTCTAAAACTCAATTAAAACATAGTCTAAACGTATTATGGCACCATGGAAGAATAATTGTCAGAATCTATTGTCTATATAGACAAAATCCCGTATCAATTGGATTAGGATAGAATCGCAAATGTTGAAATGCCGATAGGCATTAGACTATGGTAGCCAGCCATACAGTTGTCCCCTTGGGGACTGCGAAATGGCTGGTAAAAGCAACACCACACACATACACCTTGCTGCTATGCAAGGGACAAGTGCAACTCATGTCGCCTACCATAAAGGCAGGCTATGTTCTTAGGGGACTATCCTTCCCCAGCCATTTACTTTCCCTCGCTGGCGCGAACAGTGACCGTTGGTTCGCCGTACATAGCAGCACGGCTGTATGGCTGGCTACCATTGTCTGATGCCGCTGGCATCTTTCCACTCCCCCAATACCAATCATCACATTCTTTCATCTGAATTCATCTTTTCATTGGACTAACTGCTATTAGCTTTTATCTTATAAATAAGAACTAATTATTTTAATCGAAACGCTTTTATGATTCCAAAAATAATTATATATTTGCAAGGTGAATGGTTACCTGATGTTAAACCCTTTAAATCCATTTATGAAACAACTATTACTATCAATCCTTATGATGCTCCTACCGCTACTGGCAAACGCAGAGTCGGTAGAGATTAACGGCATCTATTACAATCTGTCGAAAGAAACCAATACGGCAGAAGTGACTTATGCCCCAGATGATGCAGATTATTATTATTCTGGCGATATAGTGATACCAGAAACAGTCAATTATGAGGGGATTTCTTACAGCGTGACATCCATCAGAAATGGTACTTTCTGGAACTGTTACGAACTCACCTCCATCACCATTCCCAACAGTGTAACATCCATCGGAAACTATGCTTTCTATGACTGTTCAAGTCTTACCTCCATCACCATACCCAACAGTGTAACATCCATCGGAAACTCTGCTTTCTATAGGTGTTCAAGTCTTACCTCCATCACCATACCCAACAGTGTAACATCCATCGGAAACGGCGCTTTCTATGGCTGTTCAGATCTTACCTCCATCACCATACCCAACAGTGTGACATTCATTGGAGAGGGCGCTTTCAAAGGTTGTTCTAATATTAAAACAATTAAAGTGGAAAATGGGAATACAACCTATGATTCTCGAAATGATTGTAATGCCATCATCAGAACTGCTGATAATGAACTAATTGCTGGATGTTTAAACACCGTTATTCCCAACAGCGTGACATCCATCGGAAACGGTGCTTTTGAAGGCTGTTCACTTCTGGCTTCTATAATCATCCCCAACAGCGTGACATCCATCGGAAACACTGCTTTCGCTAACTGTTCAGGCCTGACCTCCATCAGCATTCCCAACAGCGTGACATCAATTGAGGACTTGGCTTTCTATGGATGTGAAAGTCTCACGTCTATGACTATTGGCAATAGTGTGACATCAATTGGAATTGAGGCATTCTCTGCCTGTTCCAGCTTGACTATAATTAAAGTGGACGATGGGAATCCGATTTATGACTCTCGGAATGATTGTAATGCCATCATTAGAACTGCTGATAATGAACTAATTGTTGGATGTTTAAACACCGTTATTCCCAACAGTGTGACATCCATCGGAAACGGTGCTTTTGAAGGCTGTTCACTTCTGACTTCTATAATCATCCCCAACAGTGTGACATCCATCGCAGACTATGCTTTCTATTATTGTCAAAGTTTGACATCTATTGAGATCCCCAACAGCGTGACTTCCATCGGAAATTATGCATTTGTCTACTGCTCTGGCTTAAAATACATTACCTCACTAATAGAAGAGCCTTTTGCTATTAGTGACTATGTGTTCTCTGATTATGCTGATCCCTATTCTAATGCCATTTATGATAATGCCATTCTTAATGTTCCCATTGGCACGAAGTCGAAGTATGAAACAACTGATGGCTGGAAGAACTTCACAAACATAGTGGAAGTAGATTTAAATTCCATCATCGACTTCGCCGATGCCACGGTGAAAGCCATCTGCGTAGAGCACTGGGATACCAACGGCGATGGGATGCTGAGCTATGACGAGGCAGCGGCAGTTACGGATTTAGGAAGGGTGTTTTCTAATAATAAAGAAATAACTTCATTTGATGAATTGAAATACTTCACTGGGCTGAAATCTATCGGAGAAGATGCTTTCTCTAATTGTTCAGCTCTTACCTCCATCACCTTCGGCGGTAACTTAACATCCATCGGAGACTATGCATTCCGATATTGTTCAAGCCTTACCTCTATCACCATCCCCAACAGTGTGGTATCTATCGGAAAATATTCTTTTTCAGGTTGTTCAGGATTGATTTCCATTCGAGTGGACGAAGGGAATCCTGTGTTTGACTCTCGTGAGAATTGTAATGCTATTGTTATGACTGAGAATAATGAACTTATTGTTGGATGTTCAAACACCATTATCCCCAATAGCGTGACAAGTATTGGAAGCTATGCTTTCGCTGAATGTGATAGCCTCACCTCAATTACCATTCCTAACAGCGTGACAAGTATTGGGGGCTATGCTTTTGAGGACTGTGATAGCCTCACTTCTATTACCATTCCCAACAGTGTTACCGTCATCGAAGAATGTGTTTTCGAAGGTTGTCTTAGATTGGTAGATGTAACACTGCCAGAGGGCTTGACTTCCATTGGGAAAGAAGCTTTCTCGTATTGTGGCTTTTCCACCATTTCCCTTCCTCAGTCTCTTGTCCGTATTGGAAAATTGGCTTTTGAAGGCAGTCCTTTGACTACTATCACTCTGCCCAAGAATGTAGCATATCTTGGCAATGCAGATAAAGTCGGTTCAAATGGAGAGATAATAGAGGAAGATGATCTTTACGATGATGTCTTTTATACTTGCGACTTACTGACTGAAGTGAAGGTTGATGAACAGAATCAGGCTTATGCTTCGGTCGAAGGCTTGCTGATGACCAAGGACATGAAGACTCTGCTTTACATTCCTGGAGCCAAGACCGAAGAGGTGGTTCCTGAAGGTACAGAAACGATTCATAGAGGGGCTGTAGGCAGCCACAATTTGACCACAATAACACTTCCGAAGTCATTGAAGAATATTGAAGAATATAGTCTTTCCATGGGTCCTATTACATCGATTATCTCTAAGATTGAAAATCCTACTCCGATTAGCTATAGTGTTTTTTGGTATAATACTTACGATAATGCCACTCTCTATGTTCCAGTTGGTACGAAGTTGAAGTATGAGGCAACTGATGGCTGGAAGAAATTCAAGAACATCGTGGAAATGGATTTACTGCCCGTTGATAATGGACAGACCATTGACTTCGGTACAGATATTGATGAGAACACCAACCTTAATGGCATTATTATGGATAATGTGTTCGTAAACGTCAACAATGGCGATGGCAGTTACGACCCGTCGGAAGGTTGTATCATCGTGAGCAAGCCGACGGATGACTCCGCAATCGACGGCAAGGAAATCTTCGGCGAGGACTTCAAGGACAACTATACTGGCGTTGTGTTCAAGCTGGCACCGGGCGAAGGCACTATCAAGATCGAGGCCCAGACGACTGGCAATATGGTACTGAAGGTGAAGATTGGTGACGGTATGCCTATCACGATGGAACTGGAAGGCAAACTGAAAGTGTCGTTCCCATACAACGTGAGCGAAGACACATACGTTTATATCTATGGCGGTCTCAATACATCCAATAATGCCAAGGGCATGAGAAGGGCAGAGTCGGCAGACGGCACGCTGAAGATTTACGGCATTGAGGTGGATAGCAAAGCTAACGGTATAGAGTCGCTGGAGGTTTCACAGGATGACATTTCCACCATCTACAATCTGAACGGTCACCGCATCAACTCACTCCAACGAGGCGTCAACATCATCCGCATGAATGATGGTACGGTAAGAAAGGTTGTGGTGAAATAGGCAAGTATTTCTTATTCCTCAAAACTGAGAAGCCTAAACGAAATGAACCCCAGAAGTTAGTCAAAATACTTCTGGGGTTCACTTCATATATTTGATGATGGTTGAGAGCATGAGTCATATAATATAATTTAACAATCGAAAACACGTTCTTTCTTGATTGATTTACTATTTTTGCAATATGAAAGGAAACCGCATACTCTTCCCTCTTGCAAATCTTATGGCTGTAGGGACCGTTGTGCCAGTAAGTGCCCGCCTTTTGCCTGGTGACACGACCGGTAAGCCGATGAATATTATCTATATCATGAGCGATGACCATTCTTATCAGACCATCAGCGCTTATGATCAGCGATTCATTGAAACACCGAACATCGACTGGATTGCCAGTCATGGTGTCCGTTTTACCAATTCGTTTGTCGCCAACTCACTCAGCGGCCCTTCTCGCGCATGTATGCTGACGGGCAAGCATAGCCATGCCAATGGATTCACCGATAATACACGGCGGTTTGACCCGTCGCAACAGACTTTCCCCAAGCTGTTGCAGAAGGCGGGATATGAGACAGCCATGATCGGCAAATGGCATCTTGTTTCTGTCCCGACGGGCTTTAACTACTGGGACATCCTTATCGGACAGGGCGACTATTACAATCCCGACTTTATCTGCAATGGTGATACTGTACGGCGGCAGGGGTATGTCACGAACATCACCACCGATCTTGCGCTGGACTGGCTTTCGGAGAAACGCGACAAGAAGAAGCCTTTCTGCCTGCTGCTGCATCATAAGGCACCACATCGCGTGTGGAATCCCGACACTTGTGACCTTGACCTCTACAATGACCGCAAATATCCTCTGCCAGAAACATTCTATGATGATTATGAGGGAAGGCTCGCTGCCAAGAAGCAGGAGATGAGCATCATCAAGGACATGGACGTGGTCTATGACCTGAAGATGGCTGATAAAGAGCAGGAGATTCACACGGGATCGGTATTGGAGAGATGGGGACGTGCCAACTACAGACGGATGACTCCATCGCAGCGTGAGCAGTGGGACCGTCATTATAATCCCATCATCAGGCAGTTCAAGCGTGAGAAGCTCGAAGGAAAGGCTTTGGCTGAATGGAAGTACCAGCGGTATATGCACGACTATCTGAGGGTCATCCATTCGTTAGACAGGAATATCGGCAGGGTCATCGACTACCTGAGAGAGAACGACTTGCTTGAGAACACGATGATAGTCTATACCAGCGACCAAGGTTTTTATATGGGCGAGCATGGATGGTTTGACAAACGGTTCATGTACGAGGAGAGTTTCCGCACTCCCTTGCTGGTCTATCTCCCTCATGGAAAGGTGGGAGATGTCGCTGAGATGGTGCAGAATATCGATTATGCACCCACTATCCTTGAGTTGGCAGGCGTTCCCGTGCCATCCGATATTCAGGGTCGCTCCTTCCTTCCCTTGCTTCAGGGAAAGAAAGTGAAGAAGTGGCGTAAGTCCCTCTATTACCACTACTATGAATATCCGGCAGAACACTCCGTCTGCAGGCATTATGGAGTGAGGACGAAACGCTACTCGCTGATTCATTTCTATCAGGATATCGATGCGTGGGAGCTTTACGACCTGAAGAAAGACCCTCAGCAGATGCACAACATCTATGGGATGCCGGGGACTGAGCGACTGACAAAGAAGCTGAAAAAGGAACTTCGCCGGTTGCAGGTTCTTTATAATGACCCGATAGACAAGTAACGACGTCAATGAAAGCCTATGCTATATGAATAAATCCAGGAAACTGTTATCTGCCATCATTGCATTGATGGCGTTCGTGCCGGTCTTTGCTGCCGATGTCTCTTATACCCAGTATGTGAATCCGCTGATAGGTACTGGCGGTCATGGTCATGTCTTTCTTGGTGCCAATGTGCCTTTTGGATTCGTGCAGCTGGGTCCCACTCAGCCCACTCGCGGCTGGGACTGGTGTTCGGGGTATCATTATTCCGACTCAGTATTGGTGGGGTTCAGCCATCAGCACCTCAGTGGAACAGGCATCGGCGATTTAGGCGACATCACGATGTTACCGGTGAAAGATGCCACGCAGAATCATGTCATCTTCACTCATCAAGCCGAGACGGCGGTACCGGGTTACTATTCGGTGAAGCTCAAAGAGCCGAATGTGATGGTTGAACTTACTGCTACCCAGCGTGTGGGTATGCACCGCTATACCTTCGGAGGTAACGAGAACCGCGGTCTCTTTCGTCTCGACCTGAAGCGTGGAGTGGGGTGGGACAATCTGGTGGAGAGTAAGTTCACCTTGGAGAAGCCGACGATGATTACCGGTTACCGCCTTTCTTCGGGCTGGGCAAAGCGACAGCAGGTGTTCTTTGCGGCAGAGTTCTCAAGACCAGTCACGGTGGTTAGCACCGAAGGCGATTCCATTGCAGTCATTGCAGTCGATGATGTATCCCAGCCACTCCTTGTGAAGGTGGCCCTCTCGCCTGTCAGTATTGCAAATGCCAAGGAGAATCTGCTGGCAGAGCTGCCCGGCTGGGACTTCGTTCAAACATACAAGAAGGCTGATGAGGCTTGGAATGACGAACTGGCAAAGATATTGATTGAGACCAATGACGATGAGGCAAGACGTGTCTTCTACACCGCACTCTTCCACACCATGACAGCACCTTCAGTCTTCTGTGATGTCAACGGCGAATATTATGGTTCAGACGGGAAGACTCATCATGCCGACTTCACCAATTACACCACCCTGTCGTTGTGGGATACCTATCGTGCCGCTCATCCGCTGATGACACTCATACACCCTGAGCGACAACACGACATCGCTTCGACATTCATCAACATCTATCGGCAGCAGGGCAAGCTCCCGGTGTGGCACCTCATGGGCAACGAGACCGACTGCATGGTGGGTAACCCCGGCATCCCTGTCCTTGCCGACCTCGTCATCAAGGGGTATGTTGATGACAAGGAGGCTGCCTACGAGGCGATGAAGGCATCGGCGATGGCAGACGAGAGAGGACTCGCCCTGCTGAAGGAATACGGCTATCTGCCTTACGACAAGGAACCGGCTAACGAGACGGTTGCCAAAGGACTGGAGTATGCACTGGCAGATGCCTGTGTGGCGAAGGTTGCACAATTGCTCGGCAAGCAACAGGATGCTAAATACTTCTCTCAACGTAGTCAGCTCTACCGCAGACTGTTCGACAAGGAGCGTCAATTCATGCGGGCACTGGACAGCAAAGGACAGTTCCGTCCGCTTTCAGAGCCTTTCGACCCCATACGCCAGCACTCCGACTACACCGAGGGCAATGCGTGGCAGTATATATGGCTCGTGCCACATGATGTGAAAGGACTCATCGGGCTCTTCGGAGGCGATAAGCCGTTTGTAGAGAAACTCGACTCGCTGTTCATTGTCGAAGGCGACTTAGGCGAGAATGCAGCACCGGATATTTCGGGATTAATCGGACAGTATGCGCATGGCAACGAGCCAAGCCATCATGTCATCTATCTGTACAACTATGCTGGAATGCCCTGGAAGGGTGCTCCCCTGCTCCGCAAGACGATGAAAGAGATGTATTCCGACAATCCTGACGGATTGAGCGGAAACGAGGATGTGGGACAGATGTCGGCATGGTATGTGCTCTCTTCCATAGGACTCTATCAGGTGGAGCCTGCTGGAGGAGTCTATGTCATCGGCTCCCCGCTCTTTGACAATGCGACGATTGAGGTTGGTGGCGGTAGGACATTCACCGTCACCACACACAACAATAGTCCTGAGAACTGCTATGTCCAGAGCGTACGGCTCAACGGCAAGCCTTACGCCTACTCATATATCACCTTCGCAGACATCATGAAGGGCGGGGTGATGGAGGTGACGATGGGGCCGCAACCCTCCAAGTGGGGAACGGCAACAGGAAACCGTCCGCCCTCGCTGCTTGACAAAGGCAGGAAAATCAGGACGTATCAACGATGAAGAAGAAAATTATTAAAGTAACAATAAACTTATCAGACAGACTATGATTAGACTAAAGAAATTGGGAATGGTTGCTGTTATCATGATGACAGTAACCCTGTGCGCTCAAGCTCAGTCTAAAGTGTACTTCACGAAAGAGATTACTCCGCAGTCTCTTGTAAAAATCTGCAAAGCCTTGGGATGCACTCCTACAGGCCGTGTTGCCGTGAAAATCTCTACAGGAGAAGGAGGCAACACCCATTATCTGAAACCTACGCTGATACGGGATCTCGTTGATGAGGTGAACGGTACAATTGTAGAGTGCTGTACAGCCTATGGCGGCACACGTCAGGATCCGAAAAAGCATTGGGAGACCATCCATGAGCATGGATTCGATTCAATCTTTGCCGTTGATATGATGGATGAGTTCGGTCAGATACGTATTCCTGTCAAGGACAAGAAGCATCTGAAGTATGATATTGTCGGCGAACATCTTGCCAACTACGATTTCATGATTAATCTCGCACACTTCAAAGGGCATGCCATGGGAGGATTCGGCGGTGTCCTGAAGAATGCGTCCATCGGTGTTGCTTCGACTGCCGGCAAAGCCTACATCCATTCTGCCGGTAAGACGGATGACTCCAAGTTGGCATGGACCCCCGAGTATATCGCTGCCGGTAAGACGCAGGATGATTTCCTGGAGTCTATGGCTGCTGCCGCTCAAGCCGTACACAACTACTTTAGTGGAAACATCATATATATTAACGTGATGAACAATATGTCGGTAGACTGCGATTGTGACGGTCATCCTGCCAAGCCCGAATTGCAGGATATGGGAATCATGGCAAGCCTCGATCCCGTAGCCGTTGACCAGGCCTGCCTTGACAAAGTCTTTAACTATGAAGGCAAACCCGGGGATGACAACAAACCACTTATCCAGCGTATCAACAGACAACATGGAACTTACATTACCGATTATGCAGAAAAAATAGGATTAGGTTCAAAGAAATACATATTAATAAACTTAGACAAGTGAAGAAAGTTTTTCTGTTGGTATTTACCATATTGATGGTGAATACCCTCTTGCATGCAGCGACATGGAAAGAGAAGGATATCCAGGAGGCGGATACTTCTTTCCTCCTTCATCCTTCATTGGATGATGTTGTGGTCACCGGTACTCGCAATGCCGTGGATGTACGCTATTTGCCGATGACAGTAACGGTCATCGGACGTGAGAAGCTGACAGAGCAGTATCAGCCCTCAGTGTTGCCGACGGTGATGCAGCAGGTGGCCGGACTCTTTGTTACAAGTCGTTCGATGATGGGTTATGGCGTATCGACGGGTGCTGCAGGAGGTATCAATCTCCGTGGAATAACAGGAGGAGCAGGACAACTGCTTGTACTGATTGATGGTCATCCGCAGTATAACGGCATCTATGGACACCCTATCTCGGACAGTTATCAGACGATGATGGCCGACCGTGTGGAAGTGCTGCGCGGTCCTGCTTCGGTGCTTTACGGAAGCAATGCCATGGGAGGTGTATTGAATATTGTGACGCGCTCCATGCACCATGACGGTATAAGGACGAGTATCAATCTGGGTGCAGGCAGCTATGGAACGGTTCAGACGGAGGCATCAAATCAGATTCGTAGCGGTAAGTTCTCGTCTACAGTCTCTGCACAATACAATCGCACGGACAACCACCGTCCCCGTATGGGATTCGAACAGTATGGCGGCTATCTGAAGCTGGGTTACGATTTCACGGATCATTGGAATGCCTACATCGATGCTGATGTCACACATTTCAACAGCAGCTATCCGGGAGCGGTCACCAATCCGCTCTATGATGCCGACCAGTGGATTACGCGTGGTGTCGTCTCTGCTGCATTGGAGAATCATTTTAACCGCACGAACGGTAGTCTGAGTGTCTATTCAAATTTCGGCCGTCATAAGATTGACGATGGAACGGCCAATCCTCAGCAGCCCACAGCACGCTTTTTCCGTTCTAAGGATGCCCTGACAGGCGTCTCATGGTATCAGACAGCCCAGTTGTTTACCGGGAACCAGTTGACTGCAGGTGTCGACTATCAGCACATCTATGGCAATGCCTACTACACAGACAAGAAGACCGGCGCAGTGTTGGACACGCCCAACAAGCAGAGCGGAAAGTCGTACCGTAATGAGATTGCAGGGTATGTGGATATCCGTCAGAACTTTCTTTCCTGGCTGACCGTCAATGCCGGAGTGCGTGTTGACCATCATTCCGTTACCGGAACGGAGTTTATTCCACAGGCGGGCGTCGTTGTCCGTCCCTTCTCTACGGGAGAGATAAAGGCGATGGCAAGTAAGGGATTCCGTAATCCTACGATGCGCGAGATGTATCTTTATCCTCCCTCAAATGAAGAGCTGAAGCCTGAGCGCATGTGGAATTACGAATTGTCGTGGCGGCATCGTCTGTCTACTTTCCGCTATGGTGTGAACCTCTATTATATAAAAGGTGACAACATGATTCAGACTGTCAACCGCAAGAACGTGAATACAGGGGAGATAGAAAACTATGGAGCAGAGCTGGAGGCCGACTGGCAGATAGACAAGCACTGGTCGGTCAATACCAACCATTCGCTGCTCCACATGAAGAATCCCGTTATCGCCGCTCCCACCTACAAAGGATTCCTGGGTGCCGACTACCGCTATCAGCGATGGATGGTGAATGCCGGACTGCAATATATCAATGGTCTTTATACGGCAGTCGGTGATGCGGAACAGAAGGAGAACTTCTGCCTGTTGAATCTCTCCGTCAGCTACGGCCTGACAAAAGGAATCCGCCTGTGGGCACGAGGCGAGAACTTGCTGGCACAAAGTTATGAAATCAATCTGGGGTACCCCATGCCTCGTGCTACATTCATGGGTGGAGTAAACATTAATTTCTGATAAACAAAATGGAAAAGAAGATTTTAGTCATTAGCATGTTTTTCTGCTTGTCTTTGACAGCCTTTGCACAAAAGCGTATAGAACTCACAAGTAATGTTTCCTATCGTGAAGGTGCAAGCAAGTCGTGGGTACTCGACATTGCCAACCCGCTGGATGCTGACCAAGGCAGTCTGCGTCCAGCCATCGTCATCATCCACGGGGGAGGATGGAGTGCCGGCTCGAAGACAGATCTCGTTTATCGTAATCTGCTTATCGACTATGCGCTGCAAGGATATGTGACGCTTTCTGTGGAATACAGGTTTAATCAGGAAGCTCCGTTCCCTGCCTGTATCCAAGATGTGAAGTGTGCCATCAGATGGCTGAAAGCCCATGCAGAAGAATTGAGAGTTGACCCCGAGCGGATTGGTGTCTATGGACACTCTGCCGGGGCGCACTTAGCAATGATGCTTGCCTGTTCATATAAGAACAGGGAACTCGAAGGTGACGGTCCCTGGAAGGAGTATAGCAGTCAGGTCACTTGCGTGGCTGCCGGCTCGCCTCCCACACAGATTGGTCGTCCTGGCAACAGCTGGTCACAGCATCCGGAGTGGTGGCCCATCGGGTACTTCACGTCAAGTGCCTCACCCATGCTGTTGCTACAGGGGTATGAAGATCCCATCGTGAAAGATTCTCTTACCGATGACTATGTGAAAAAGATGCTTAAAGCTGGTGGCAACGTACAATATATTAAGGTACATGGGAATCACGACGTTGCTTATTCAAGTGTGCTGGAAGTCACTCGTCCGGCGATGGATGCCTTCTTTGCCCGTCATCTGAAAAACAATAATCCTGCCGTTACCTTGAATCAGCTGAAGGTCATTGATGGCGGCGGTAGCGGTCCGTCCAAATCTGTTGCCGTAGAAGAATTGTCCCTGCCGGGTTATGTGGTTTATCGTCCTGCAAATTTGGAGCAGTCGGTGGGTAGCGGACGAAAGCTCCCGGTACTGGTCTTCGCTAATGGTGGCTGTAATGACACATCCATCATTCATGAGCGTCTGCTGAATGAAGTTGCATCATGGGGCTATATCGTCATAGCGGTAGGATCGATGCAGTGGGATATTAAGGACCGTAAGATAAACCATACCCCAGAAGGCAAGCTACTTACTGATGCCATCGATTGGATTGTAGATGAAAACAGCTCACCTGGGAGTGCCTACTATCAGAAAGTTGATGTTGAAAAGATTGCTTTGGGAGGACAGTCGTGTGGCGGTGCCCAGTTACTTACCGTAGCTAACGATCCCAGGGTCAGCACCTATTTGATGTTCAATTCCGGCATGGGTAACATTCAGATGGCTGGAGCCAATAAGAATTCTCTCAAGAACTTTCGGGGACCTGTGCTCTATATCATCGGCGACATTGACGACATTGCCTATACCAATGCTGTCAAGGACTATCATTTAATAAAGCATGTCCCCGTTGCCTTTGCTAATCTGTCACATAGCGGGCATGGCGGCACGTTTGCAGAGGAATATGGCGGTTCGTTCGCAAAGATGGCTATTAGCTGGCTTGACTGGCAATTAAAAGGGAAGTCGGCAAACAGCTCAATCTTTCGTCAATTGAAGCTTGCCGACTTCCCTGGATGGACAATAGAAAGTAAGAACTTTAAATAAGTTCAGTTATTTCCAGATGCTTTTGAATGCGCGGACCTTCTTGGTGTTGTTCGCCCCATTTACAGTCACTTTGTTGTAGATGCTTTGCGGGAATACCAGGTTGGTCATCGTCATCGTGCCGTCAGCGGTGAAGATTTCCACCGACGAATGGTCGACGAAGATGTCGAGAGTGACGGTGTTTCCTGTCGTGTTCAGCGGTGCCCGCATGCTAGGTATGGAGAACGTACCGTTGAAGCGTGTGTTTCCTGATACAGACGTACGGTGAGCAACCAATAAACGATCACTGGTATGGATCTCAAAAGAGAACTGCTCATCATTGCCGTTGCTCAGTGTTACCGTGCTGTTCTTGTCGAGGTCGATAGTGAGACGCAGCTGGTAGGCATCGGGAGCATTGATTGCACCGTCGATGTCTTGCCATGGACCGGAAATATTATCAATCTCCTTCACCACGGTAGAGCACAACAGCGGCTTGCCGTCGAATTGTGTGAGCTTCAGCTCGCGGGGCAGGGTCATGGCTGAACGCCAGGGTGAACAGGGCACATCACCACTGTATGACCAGTTGTTCATCCAACCAATCATTATTCGTCTGTCACCTGTGTTGCTCCAAGTGACACCGGCGTAGTTGTCCATGCCATAGTCGAGCCACAAGGGGTATTCGCGTTCATCAGCTGTGAATGTAGTGCCGTCGAACTGACCAGTAAAGTACATCATGCCTGAACCCACGAGTGGACCGCCGGGGTTGACGCTGACGAGCAGCACCCACTTGTCACCCATTTGTAGGAGGTCGGGGCATTCCCATTGCAGGCTGGGGTGGCCTTTCAGTTCGGTAAAGAACGTGCTCAAGTGCTGCCATGACTTCAGGTCGGTGCTTCCATAGAACTCAATTCCCATCTTCCAGCCTTTGGCAAGCGCCATGATCCATTTCTTGCTTGCTTCATGCCAGAACACCTTCGGGTCGCGCAGGTTGTCGTCGTTGTTCTTGATGACCGGGTTACCCGAGTAGACGGTAAAGTTCTTGCCGCCGTCTGTGCTGTACGCGATGCTCTGCTGCTGTTTGCCAGCCACGTCGCCCGTTTCGCCCGCTGAGGTGTAGAGGGCTACCATCGCATTGGCACCGAAGCCAGAAGTGTTGTTCTTGTCAATGACGCATGAGCCGCTGAAGATGGCACCCAGCGCATCACGTGTCAGAGCCACAGGCTGCTCCTTCCAGTGCATGAGGTCGGTAGAGGTGGCATGTCCCCATGACATGTTACCCCATACGTTGCCCTGCGGGTTGTATTGGTAGAAGAGGTGGTATGTCCCATCTACAAAGACCATGCCGTTCGGGTCGTTTATCCAGTTCTTGGCAGGAGTATAGTGAATCTGCGGACGGTACTGCTCATCATAGCCGCTCTGTGCTGCCGGCTCATCGGGCTTGGTAGGCTGCTCTTCCTTCGGATCATCGATGAGGGGGTTGTAGTCTTTTTTATATTCGTCTTTCGAACAACCAACCAGCACCAAGGCAGCCATCATCATTGAAGCAATAATAGTTAGTCTCTTCATTCTTGTTTTGTTATAATCATTGTTGAATTTGGTAAAAGAGAAAAAGTAGCTGCCCATCATAGGGCAGCTACCTGAACTACAAATAAACAACTTTACCTTGTCTTGAGGTATTCCAGAGAGTTCTTTGCCAGTTTGAGTACATTGTCCTGATAGATGTTATTCTTTGGATATGCACTCTTATCCGGTGTTCCGTCTTCGTTCTTCATAGAGAATTCACATCCACCGTTACCGATACACAGGATGGTTCCCTTGAATTCGGTGTTGCCCTGCTGAGCTTCCCACACGTTCAACTGGCTTACCCAGTCAATCTGGCTGTCCCATGTGCCGAGCGGATAGATACCGTACACCTGTGTAATCTGAGCATAGCATGCTTCCTCCTGGTTGCCTATGCCTGTGTACAGGCTGGGCAGGTTGAAGAACAGACAGTTGTGGTCTTCAGTCCATCCTGGTCCCTTGAAGGCAATGAGTTTCGTGCGGTCTGTCGACTCTACTTCCAGTCCCTTGAAGATAGGATGTGTAGAATGGTCTTTCGAGAAGCGTGAGCCTGGGTTGAGCTGTACAGCCATCTTCCATACATCTCTGTTGATGCCGCCAAATCCTGTGCCTATGGCACGGTCGTTGTTCTTCAAGTCATCGAGGTTGAGCCTTCCGAGGTGTCCGACATAAGTAGTGGCGTGGCTCCAGAGGAGGATGCTACCGCCATCTTTGTACCAGTCGCGGATGAATGGAGTAGCGTTCTGCACTACTTCTGGGATTGCAAACACCTGATCTTCACCCACACCTTCGAGGTCGCGCAGCCAGAAGAGCACGCGGAACGGCTCAACATCGGCAACCGACTTGATATTACCGAAGTAAACGTACTGTGCTGTTGGATACTGCTCGTGGAGCCATAGCCATGCTGATGCTTCGTCGTCGTCACCGTTCTGTATCAGTTCCTCGGGAGTAGCATAAACGCTGAGGAATCCGATGGCGGTCTTTCCGATGCGGAGAGAAGAGCGTGTAGCCAGAGACGTTCCTTTATCGTTCTTTGCAACGATTGTCACTTCCCAAGTGTCACCCGTCTGCACATTAGGGATGGTATAGCTTGTAGCCGAGCCGGCAAGCGTCTCGTTGATGGTCTGCTTCCCGTTTGTGGCAGTGAAGAGAATGTTTTGGGCATCTGCAGCACGGTTCCATTCTACCAGTGCGTCATATCCTCCAGCCTTGTCGACTTGAGACATCTGAACGCCGCTGATGCTTGTAGCTCCCTCACGAGTGTACTTCTTTACCACTCCAGGAGAGAAGTTTGAACCGTCGGTGAGCTTGAAAACATATTCGAAGGGCACATTGGTGGGCACATCCCTCTGAGTGTAAGAAGTGCCTGAAACGATCTCACTTGAAGAGAGGGTACCGTTGCGGTAGATGACCACCTGCATCCTCTGGTCGCCTGCCAGTGCAGGCCATGAGAGGACATAGTTGTCGCCAGACAGCTGGCCGGTGATTTGAGAGACATCGGGAGCTTTGAGCTTTAGACCCTCACGCTCAATGTCTTTGTCCTGACAGGAAATGAAGAGCGATGAATTCAGTGCGATGAGAGCTGTGCATAGCAGAGTCATCATCATTTTCATGCTTCGATATTGTGTCTGTTTCATAATTATATCTTTTTATTGATTACATCATTACTGTTCTTCAGAAATTAGTATCCCTTGTTCTGAGTGTAAAGACCGGGCACATAGAAGAGCTGTATGTAAGGCAATGGGAAGTATTCGTTTTTCCCAGCAGTGAAGTGAGCGTCCTTGTAGTACTGAGCGTATGTCTGTCCATCGTAGCTCACGTCCTTCTCTTTCTCGAAGAACTTGTTAAGTGTCTGAGAAGCGATACCCCAGCGGCGCAGGTCGAAGTAACGTCCGCACTCCATGGCAAGCTCCAGACGGCGCTCCCACTGCAGGCACTTGCGAGCCTGTTCCTTCGATGAGAAGTATGAGGCGGGATAAAGGGCAATCTCGCACTGGTCAGCAGCGTAGGAAATGTGCTTGGCAACACTGTTCTTGGCACGCTGACGGATGTCGTTGATGATCTGGCGGGCTTCCTCCAGCTTACCTGTCTCAATGAGAGCCTCGGCACGCATCAGCATCACGTCGGTGTAGCGGATCACGTAGTCGTTCATGGCAAAGGCTTGCCAGGGGTTGTCGAAGGTTTCACCATGACTGCGCTGCGGCACCTCCTTCATAGAGGCATAGTAACCATAGGTGTTAGGTGTACGTGAGTTGTCCTTGGTCATCATCTGCACTCTCTCGCCATTAGCATTTACGAATGAAGTCTCGTACTTGTAGGGGAAGGAAGGCATACCGACGGTGTGGAAGAGGCGCGGATCCCACTTCTGAGCAGTAGGAACGCCGTTGGTAGGATAACTTGTCACCTTGTTGTAGTCGTCGAACATTGGCAGACCGTCCTTCGTCTTGAAGGCGTTCACCAAGTTCTGCGTGGGTTTGTGGAAGTCCCATCCGCACGACCAGATACCCCAGCATCCGTTCAGCATGTTCGACCAGTTGCCACGTCCGTAGAGGGTGTTGTCATCCTGATAGTCGGAGTGTTGTACGGCAAAGACGCTTTCCTTAGAGTTCTTATATTCCGGCAGGAAGATGTCTCCAAAGTCTTCCAGATAGCCGTAAGCTGGATTAGCCTTTACCACATCGGTGTATTTCACCACTTCCTGCATGTACTGCTGGTTGATGTGAGAGACACCAGTGTTAGCCTCGTATCCGTCGCCCCATGCCATTGTCAGATAGCACTTAGCCAGATAAGCTGCAGCAGCAGTCTTGTTAGCACGACCACCTTGTGGCTGAACAGTAGGAAGTACATCGTAGGCAAACTTGAAGTCATCGATGATTTTCTGCATCAGCTCCTCATGGCTGAAGGCGTTGTTGGGAGTCTGCTCCTCAGAGTGGTTCTTATATACCTCTTCGTCAACCCAGGGTACCTGATACCACAACTGGACGAGCTTGAAGTAGAAGTGTGCGCGGAGGAAGCGGACCTCACCCTCACGAATCTTCGTGGTCTCAGCACCCAGCTTGCTTTCGCCATATTCGGCCAGCGACACAAGGGCGCGGTTGCAACGTGAGATGCTGCAATAGAAGTGATACCACAACTCATCCATGTGGTCGGGTGTAGATGCTGTCAGTGTAGACCAAACCTCCACGGGGTGGTAGTTGGTATCGGTAGTACCTGAGCCGCCCTTCATGGCATCGTCACTGCTGACGTCGCCGTAAGGCCAGAGATTGAAAGGATAGGTGTACCAGTCGTCACCCAGTTTAGCGTAAGCCGATGTTACCATTTCATCGGGCTGACTCATTGCCAGGTCTTCACTAATGACACCTTGAGGCTCGACATCAATGAAGTCGTTGCAGCTTGTGAATGCCACATTAACCATGCAACACACAAACCCCACAGCTGCTATATTCTTGATATATTTGGTAATCATAATTTTTTATTTTCAATTTTCAATTATCCATTTAATTTCGTCACGATAGTGCCAGACGTGCTGGCTTTCGCTGTTTTGAAAAGTTCAATTAGAATGAAGCCTGTAGTCCGAATGAGAATGAAGTGCTGTTAGGATAAGCCCATCTTGGGTTCTCAGGATCAGAGCAAGTGAGGTTGCTACTCTTCAGAGTCAGCAGGTTGTGACCGGAGATGTAGAATCGCAGACTGCTCATATTGAACTTCTTCGTGATAGCACCGGGGAGAGTGTAACCGATCTGTACCTGACGCAGTTTAGCGTAAGAACCATTCTCAACGAAGTAGGTTGAAGCTCTTCCTTCGTTACCCGTATTGTTCGTGGTCAGAGCAGGAATTGATGAACCTGTGTTAGCAGTAGTCCAAGCACCGAGCATGCGGTTTCCTTTGTTTGAACCGGCATCCGTAATGCTATAGAAGTCTGTCTGGAACTTCTGGTCGTTGTACACATCCTGTCCTGCAACGCCCTGCCAGAACATTGAGAAGTCGAAGTCTTTGTATCCGAGTTCAAAATTCAGACCCCAAGAGAAGTTGGGAACTGGACTGAAGATCCAAGTCTGGTCAAGTTCGTTGATGACACCGTTACCGTCGAGGTCAGCATACTTCAGACCACCCACGCGGGCATTCTCCTGACCGCTTGCCAGTACTTCTTCACGACTCTGGTAGAGTCCGTCAACCACGTATCCGACGATACTTCCATAAGGACGCTTCGACTGTACGAGGTTCTCCTTGGCAGTGTGTACGTATGAACCTGTTGTCGTCTCCGGCAGATAAGTTACCTTACTGCGATAGAAGTCGAGGTTTCCGTTGATGTTGTAGCGCAGGCCGTAAGCGGTAGTGTGGCGATAGCCCAAAGCAAATTCCATACCCCAGTTCTGGAGGCTCGGACCATTGAGCCATGAAGCACCACCTTCACCCATAGAACCCAGATAAGCAGGATTGATGAGCATGTCTTTCACCTTTTTAATATATGCATCGACAGTACCGTATATTTCACTTCCGAAGAGCGTGTAGTCAAGACCGACGTTATACTGTATCGTTGTCTCCCACTTCAAGTTGTTGTTCTGTGACTGTGTTGCTCTGAATCCAGAGGGGAATATGCCAGAACCAGCCAGTGCAAGGTCGTAGGCTGTAGACTCGTTGCGACCTCCACCGTATGTAGCGGCATAAAGTCCGTAGCGGGCATAGTTGGAGATTGCCTGGTTACCAGTCTCACCCCATGATGCACGAATCTTCAAGTCGTCAATCCAAGACTGGTTGAGATTCTGTGATATACGATAACCTAATGTCACAGCGGGGAATGTACCGTAGCGGTTGTTCTCACCAAATCGGCTGGAACCGTCACGACGGATGGTGAATGAAGCCAGCAGCAGGTCTTTCCAGTTATAGTCAATCTTACCGAACAGAGAGACAAGGTGGTAGCCTTCCTCAATACCGGTAGCACGCTGAGTACCTGTTGAAGCATTCGGCCACATGTACTTATAGTTTTCCAGTGCGTACATCTGTGCATAAGAAGAGAAGTCGTCACGTGTCTGACTATGAAGCTCCAGACCGGCGAGGATGTTGAATGTGTGTTCAGCAGCCAGTGTGAAGTTATAGGTGGCGGTGTTAGACCAAGTCCATTTCATGTCGTTAGCCTGAGATACTGTAGCAGCAGGAGTGGAGTTGTTCACCACGTCAGAGTGCCATGTGTAAGTTACCGAGTGAATGAATCCGGCATCGTAGTCGATACCAAAGTTCGAACGAAGCAGCAGACCCTTGAGAGGAGTGATGTTGACGTATGCATTACCGAAGATACGCCAGATCTTCAGACGGTTGTCACGGTTGTGATAAAGCTCACGCAACGGGTTCTGACGGTCGCTCATACCACCGACAGGACCAGAGAATGTTACTCCGTCTTCCTCATAGACAGGAACGGTTGGAGCCATCTTCAGGGCGTTCTCCAGCGGCTGGCAGTCCACCTGGTTAGAATAGGTGATGGTTGCGTTTTCACCGATGGTCACAAGTTTGTTCACCTTGTAGCTGGTGTTGATACGTCCGGAAATACTCTCGAAGTCAGTGTATTTCAAGATACCGTTGTTCTTCTTATAACCGAATGATACCAATGCAGATGTCTTTTCTGTTGCATTTGAGATAGAGAGGTCGTAGTTCTGCATGAAACCTGTGCGGGAAATCTGATCCAGCCAGTCGGTGTCAGAGAATCGCATGGTACGCTTAGAGTTGATGTACCCCTCATATAAACCGTTGACGGTGAAGTTACGCATCTCGCCAGTGGCAGGGTCGTAAGCTCTGACAGGTGTTCCTTTTTCAGCGTAGAGTGTCAATCCGTAGTTGTTGGCATACTGCTCAGGATCAAGACCGTCGTTCATGGCAGCCTGTGCCATAGAGGTTGCATATTCGGCAGTGTTAGCCAGCTTCATCATGGTCTGAGAGTTGTAGAACTGAGCAGTCAGGTTAGCAGAGAAGTCAACCTTCACTTTGTCGCCCTTCTTTCCACTTCTGGTTGTGATGATGATGACACCGTTTGCAGCACGAGAACCGTAGATAGAAGCAGAGGCAGCATCTTTCAATACCTGCATTGACTCAATATCGTTCATGTTCAACGTGTTCAGGTTGGTCGTCGTGGGCACTCCGTCGATGATGAAGAGCGGATCCTGTGATGAATTAAACGAACCGATACCACGGATACGTACGGTACCGGCACCAACAGGTGAGCCATCGTGTGTGATGGTCATGCCTGGCACCTTACCTTGTAATGCACGCATAGGGTCAGTATCCGATGAAGTCTTCAGCTCATCGGTCTTCACCACTGCCACTGATCCTGTGAGGTCAGCTTTACGCTGGGTTTGGTAACCCGTTACCACCACTTCGGCCAGTTCCGATGCATTTTCCTTCAGCTCTACCTTCATGCCGGGTGTAGCAGGCACCTCGACATTGTCGTAGCCGATATATGAGATGACGAGTGTCTGATTCACTCCCACCTTCAACTTGAAGTTTCCGTCGATGTCGGTCACCGTACCATTCGACGTTCCCTTCTCCTTTACTGTGGCACCGATGACTCCTTCTCCGGTCTCATCGATCACAGTACCAGTGATTTCTGTTTGCGCGTAAATGGAAGTACACGCAAAGATGAGTATAAAACTCAGCAAAAATCTCTTTACTTTTTCCATTTGATTTAACGTTTTGGGTTAGTACTAAATATATTTTGCGACAAAATTACGAACTAATAGTTATGAGGTCTAAAAATATTCGTTCTCTGTCTTGAAAAAATGATTCATGAAACAATTTTTCAAGAAATAGTTCAATTTTTTTTATTCATAACATCATTTCTGCTGATGAAAGGGTTATATGTTCTTGACCTTAACTGAAAAAGGTTGTCACTTTTTGGAGAGTTAAACTTAACTGGTTATTACTATAATTACTATCTCACTAAAAGCGTTTACCTGTTCTGA
>CACWNV010000008.1 GCA_902762325.1 uncultured Prevotellaceae bacterium
ATATATATTTGGCGGTTTGGAATATTTTTCCGAATTTTGCAGCCAAATAACTCATAACTATCAATGAACTTCCAGATTAAGCACCCCGAGAACCTGGGCGGCATGAATGAACGTGTTCGCCGTCTACGTCAGCAGAACTTCGATACACCGACAACACTCAGCATAGAACGTGCTCGCATTGAGACGGCTTTCTACAAGGAAAACTACGGTACGATGCCTATAGCAGTGCTGCGTGCCCGCAACTTCTATGAGATCTGTCAAAAGAAAACCATCTACATCGGTCCTGACGAACTGATTGTGGGAGAGCGCGGTCCTGTACCAAAGGCTGTTCCTACATTCCCAGAACTGACGTGCCATTCGGTGGAAGACCTGCATACGTTAGACACACGAGAGTTGCAGTCGTACCATATCTCACAAGAAGATATCGATATTTATGAGCGCGAGGTCATTCCCTATTGGAAAGGTAAGACGCAACGTGAGCGCATTTTCAATCATGTGTCACGCGAATGGGAGGATGCCTATCATGCCGGTGTCTTTACAGAGTTCATGGAACAACGAGCTGCCGGACACACTGCTATGGATGGTAAGATGTATCATGAGGGACTGCTCGATGTGAAGCGACGTATCGAAGACCGAATCAGTCGGCTTGACTACATCTATGACCCGGAGGCTACCGATAAGCAGCAGGAGCTGGAGGCGATGGCCATCTCGTGTGATGCTGCCATTCTCTTTGCTGAGCGGCATGCAGAGTTGGCAGAAAAGCTGGCTTCAGAAGAGCAGGATGCCCGGCGTAAAAAGGAGTTGGAGAAGATTGCTGATGTGTGCCATTGGGTGCCTGCTCATGCCCCCCGCGATTTTTGGGAGGCAATCCAGATGTACTGGTTTGTTCATCTCGGTACCGTTACAGAACTGAATGGTTGGGACTCGATGAATCCCGGCCATATCGACCAGCATCTGTTCCCGTTCTATAAAAAAGGAGTCGATGAAGGCAAGTTGACACGGGATGAAGCAAAAGAACTGCTGTCGTGTCTTTGGATTAAGTTCAACAACCAGCCTGCACCGCCAAAAGTGGGAGTGACGGCCTTGGAGAGCGGTACATATAACGACTTTACGAATATAAATATCGGCGGTGTCGATCGTAACGGGTGCAGTGCCACCAATGAACTGTCGTTCATGATGCTTGAGATACAGGAAGAACTGCATGAGCTTCAGCCAGGTCTTTCGATTCACATTGCAGAGAATACCCCTGACGACTTCCTCATTGAAGGTATAAAAGTAATCCGTCAAGGACACGGCTATCCTTCCATCTTCAACCCGGACACCTATATCAAAGAGCTGATGCGTGACGGTAAGACGCTCGAAGATGCCCGTGAAGGAGGTTGCTCAGGATGTATTGAGGTGGGAGCCTTTGGCAAGGAGGCTTATCTGTTGACGGGTTATCTGAATACGCCGAAGATATTGGAAATCACACTTAACAATGGCTTTGATCCGATTTCGGATAAGCAGCTCGGTCCGAAGACAGGAGACCCGCGCTTGTTTGAAAACTTCGAACAACTCTATGAGGCATGGCATGCACAGATGGTTTACTTCGTCAATCTGAAACTGTCTGTCAACAACTATATCGAGCGGATGTTCTCACTCTATGCCCCTGCGACATTCCTTAGTCTGTTCATTGACGACTGTATCGAGAAAGGACGAGACTATTATAGTGGCGGTGCCCGCTATAATACTACTTATATTCAATGTACAGGACTTGGTACCATCACCGACTGCTTTACGACATTGAAGAAACACGTCTATGAGGACCATCGCTATACAATGGATCAGATGCTCAAGGCGCTGGCAAGTAACTGGGGAGAGAATCTGGACGATGCCGGTGAGAAGATGAATGCAGAGGTCATGCGGCAGTATATCCGAAATCATACGCCGTTCTTCGGTAATGATGACGAATATGCCGATACGATTGCTGTGCGTGTCTATGAGGATCTGGTGAAAGCTATAGATAACCGCCCCAACACACGAGGAGGGCGAACACGTCTGAACATGCTTTCGACAACATGCCATAACTATTTCGGGTCTGTCTGTGGAGCGACTCCTAATGGCCGGATGGCTTATTTCGCTATCAGTGACGGGACATCACCGGCTCATGGTGCCGACTCGAAAGGACCGTCGGCAGTCATCAAGTCGCTCGGCAAACTCGACCAGACCAAGTCGGGCGGTACGTTGCTCAATGTACGATTCGTGCCCAATCTGCTTCGTCGTGACGAGGATCTGAAAAAGTTTGCATCGTTTGTTCGTACCTATTTCAAATTCGGCGGTCATCATATCCAGTTTAACATTGTAGATACGGAGACGCTTCTCGATGCCCAGAAGCATCCCGACCTTTATAAAGACCTTCTTGTCCGTGTGGCTGGATACAGCGACTATTTCAATGATATGACTGAACAGTTGCAGAATGAGATTATCGCCCGTACTGAAAATGATGAAATGTAAATGAGAGAGCCGTCTGTCATCCTTTTCAACATCAACCGATACGCCATCAATGACGGGCCAGGCATACGCACCACCATTTTCATGAAAGGTTGTCCGTTGCGTTGTGTCTGGTGTCATAATCCCGAGTCATGGCTAACAGAGCCAGAGGTGCTGTTTAATGGTAAGAAATGTATTGGATGTAACTCGTGTAAGGAGAGGAGTAATCCCCAAGCCTGTCCCACAAAAGCACTTGAGCAATGTGGACGGGAATGGACGATGGAGGAACTGATGGCAGAGATAGAGAAAGAGCGTGACATCATGTCAGACAGCGGGGGAGGAGTGACCTTGTGTGGCGGTGAACCGCTCCGGCAACCCGCAGCGGCATTGGCTATTCTGAAAGAACTTGGATTACGTGGCTTTCATCGAACAGTAGATACATCCCTTTATGCCGCACCTGAAACAGTTGAAGCCATAGCTAAGGAGACCGACCTCTTTCTTGTTGACATCAAACACATGGATTCGGCTCTTCATCGTCAGCTGACAGGAGTTTCTAATGAACGAATCCTCAGTAACATCCGACTGCTGGCAAATCTGCCTGCTGATGATAAGGAGAATAGAAAGAGAGAAGTGTGGTTCCGGATGCCTCTCATCAAGGGAGTGAATGCAGATGAAACTAATATTGCAGCAACGGCACAGTTCATTGCCGGACTGAAAGACGCTCACATAAAGGAACTGAAGATACATTTGCTTCCCTATCATGATATCGGTAAGGACAAACACCGCAGACGGGGTACTGTCTACAACCCCGACCATATTTTGATGGAAACCCCGACGGATGAAGAAATAAGCCAGTGCCGCAGCTGTTTTGAGCGTTTCGGCATCAAAGTCGTTATTGGTGGCTAATGTGCTCTTCCACCTCTTTCACTTTCTTGAAGAGATCACTGGCGAAGACAAGTTCGTTCAGCTTTTTGTTGGTGGATGACATCACATCTGCAGAAGTACCTTGCCACTCCTTTGTCCCATTGTAGATAAAGATGATGTTTTCGCCAATACCCATCACTGAATTCATGTCGTGTGTATTGATGATGGTCGTTATTCCGAAATCGTGAGTGATGCCACTGAGAAGCTCGTCGATGACCAAAGAAGTCTTAGGGTCGAGACCGGAGTTCGGTTCGTCACAGAATAAGTACTTGGGATTCAGTACAATAGCACGGGCTATGGCAACACGTTTCTGCATACCTCCAGAAATCTCAGCAGGAAATTTGTTCTCAGCTCCTAACAGGTTCACACGTTCCAAGCACTCCATTGCCCGTTTCGTACGATCCCGTAAATTCATGTCTGAGAACATATCCAATGGGAACATCACGTTCTCCAACACACTCAGAGAGTCGAAGAGGGCAGCACTCTGGAAAATCATTCCCATCTCACGACGCATCAACACCTTTTCCTTCTTCGTCATCTTGACGAAATTTCTGCCATCGTAAAGAACCTCTCCCTGAGTCGGTTCCAGCAGACCAACCAAGTTTTTCACCAGTACAGTCTTACCGCTACCGCTTTGTCCGATGATCAGATTGGTCTTTCCATTCTCGAACACGGCATTGATGTTCTTTAAGACCTCTTTGCCTTCAAATGACTTATATAGATTCTTAACTTCAATCATGACAGTATTTGTGTTAGGAAAACATCGGAGAATAAGATGAGTACGCTTGAAGTGACGACAGCTTCTGTAGAAGCTTTACCGACTTCCACTGAGCCTCCTTCCACAGTATAGCCGAAGAAAGAAGCAACGCTTGAGATAATGAAAGCAAAGAACAGACTCTTGATAATGCTCATGTACATAAACCAGGGGTTGAACGAATGTTGCAATCCTTCGGTGAGGTCTTCTGGCGTAAGGATATGCCCGATGTAGGCTGTTCCGTATGCACCGAAGATTCCCGTTGCAGATGAGAAAATCACAAGGATTGGCATGATGGTGATCAATCCGAGGATTTTCGGGAGAATGAGATAGGATGCAGAGTTGACTCCCATGATCTCAAGGGCGTCAATCTGTTGGGTGACGCGCATGGTTCCTAACTCCGAAGCGATGTTCGACCCCACCTTACCAGAAAGGATCAGACACATGATGCTCGATGAGAATTCCAGCAGCATGATCTCACGTGTGGTGTATCCGGCTACCCAGCGAGGCATCCATGGACTCTCGATGTTGACTTTCATCTGGATACAGATAACTGCACCGATGAAAAATGAAATAAGCAGGACGATGCCGATGGAGTCGATTCCCAGCTGTGACATCTCTTTCACATATTGTTTCCAGAACATACGGAACCTTTCGGGAATGCTGAAAGTCCTTCCCATGAGAAGCAGATATCTGCCAAATGTCTGTAAGGATTTGTATATAAACATTCTTCAATAAGCTTTTCTTGATGCAAAAGTAAGCAAAATCCGCTAAAAAACTGCAATAAAACAAAGAGTTTATGGAATAATAATGTTTATTATCTGCTTTTTTAGTAATTTTGTGGGTTGAAATTAACAAATTGAGTGATATGGCGACTGAGAACAACGGCATGGTGCTTCGTACAGAAGGGTTAGTGAAGATGTATGGCAAACGCACTGTTGCCAATGGAGTTAGTATCAATGTAAGACAAGGAGAGATTGTCGGTCTGCTCGGTCCGAACGGAGCAGGAAAGACAACATCATTTTATATGACTACCGGTCTGGTGGTTCCTAATGCCGGACATGTCTACCTTGATGACAAGGATATAACCGATTATCCTGTCTATAAGCGTGCGCGTGCCGGTATCGGTTATCTGCCACAGGAGGCATCTGTGTTCAGAAAGATGAGTGTAGAGGATAACATCATGGCTGTGCTGGAGATGACGGGTCGGCCCCGTGACTACCAGCTACAGAAGCTTGAAAGCCTGATTAGTGAGTTTCGTCTGAACAAGGTGCGCAAGAACAAGGGAGATCAGTTGTCGGGAGGAGAGCGCAGACGTACAGAGATAGCACGTTGTCTTGCCATAGAACCGAAGTTTATCATGCTTGATGAGCCGTTTGCCGGTGTCGACCCGATTGCCGTAGAAGATATCCAGCATATCGTGTGGCAGTTAAAGTATCGGAACATAGGAATCCTGATTACCGACCATAACGTACAGGAAACACTGACTATCACTGACCGTGCCTATCTGCTGTTCGAAGGAAAGATCCTGTTTCAGGGTAAACCGGAGGAACTGGCAGAAAACAAGATAGTACGAGAAAAATACCTCTCTAACAGTTTCGTGCTACGCAAAAAAGATTTCCAACTCATTGATGAAGAAAAACGCAAAAGGGAACAGACTGAGGGTTAAAAAATCAAATAATTCCATTTTATATTAGGTGTTTACATATAAAATGTGTAATTTTGCACCCGCTTTTAAAAGACAGACAGAAATAATAATAAACCAGAAACAAAAATGAATATTGTATTTGAAAACCCTGACAAGATTAATGGCCTGATGACCATTACGGTTGAAGAGGCTGATTTCAAAGATAATGTCGAGAAGACATTGAAGGATTATCGTAAAAGGGCAAACGTACCTGGCTTCCGTCCAGGAAAAGTTCCCATGAGCCTTATTAAGAGACAGATTGGTGCTTCTGCCAAGATGGATGCTGTCAATAAGGTCGTTGGTGAACAGCTTTATAAGTATATCCAGGATAACAAGATACAGATGTTGGGAGAACCTCTTCCTTCAGAGCAGCAGGTTCCTGTTGATCTGGAGCAGGATGGTCCTTATACTTTCAAGTTTGACATTGCTGTCGCTCCTGAGTTCAAGATTGAGCTGACGAACAAAGATAAGGTAAACTATTATACCATCGATGTTGACGATAAGCTTATCGACCAGCAGGTGGATATGTATGCTTCCCGTTCGGGTAAATACGAGAAGGTGGAGGGTTTCGAAGGAAATGACATGCTGAAAGGTGACATCCGTGAGCTTGATGCTGATGGTAACACAAAAGAAGGCGGAATCACTGTGGAGTCGGCTGTGCTGATGCCTGAATATATTAAGGTGGAAGAGCAGAAGAATCTTTTCAAAGGTGCTAAGCTGGGTGATATCATCACGTTCAACCCGAAGAAGGCTTATCCGGAGAATCTTGGTGAGATCTCATCTCTGCTGAAGATTACCCGTGAGGAAGCTGAGCAGCTGACAGCAGACTTCAGCTACCAGATTACCGAGATCAGCCGCTTCACCAAGGCACCTGTAAATCAGGAGTTGTTTGACCAAGTCTATGGCACAGGAAATGTGACAAGCGAGGCAGACTTCCGTGAGCGTATTGCTGCAGAGTTAAAGACTCAGCTTGCTGGCAACAGCAACTGGAAGTTCCTGCGCGACCTTCGTGCCTATTGTGAAAAGAAGGTTGGTGAACTGACCTATCCTGAAGCCATCCTGAAGCGCGTGATGCAGCTGAACAACAAAGATAAGGATGCCGATTACATTGAAAAGAACTATGAAGGCAGTATCAAGGAACTGACTTGGCATCTGATCAAGGAGCAGTTGGTAGCAGCTACTGGAATCAAGATCGGTGATGACGATGTGAAGCAGGCTGCGAAAGAAGCTGCAAGAGCTCAGTTTGCACAGTATGGTATGAGCAATGTTCCCGAGGAGTATCTCGATAACTATGCTGGAGAAATGCTGAAGAAGCAGGAGAATGCTCAGGGATTTGTCGACCGTGCCATTGACGTGAAACTTACTGAGGCTCTGATGAAGGTAGTGAAACTCAATGAAAAAAAGGTCTCTTTGGACGAGTTTAACAAGCTGATGAGCGAATAATAACATTTTTTTTGAAAAAAACTCTTATATAAAAAGAGGTTGTCGACTTTTTTTATTAATTTTGTTCCTATGAACAGATGATAAAGAGTCGATAACCTCTTTTCCTATCTAAAAATACCAGTTTAAAGAATATGAATGATTTCAGAAAATATGCTACCCGCCATCTGGGTATGAATGGAATGGTGCTTGATGATGTAATGAAAGCTCAGGCACAGTATCTTAATCCCTATATCCTTGAAGAGAGACAGCTGAATGTCACTCAGATGGATGTCTTTTCACGCTTGATGATGGACCGTATAATCTTCTTAGGAACACAGATTGACGATTATACGGCAAATACTCTTCAGGCGCAATTGTTGTATCTTGACAGTGTTGATCCTGGCAAGGACATCTCCATTTATATTAATAGCCCTGGTGGAAGTGTGACTGCCGGTCTTGGTATTTATGATACGATGCAGTTTATCTCAAGTGAAGTCGCTACTATCTGTACCGGTATGGCTGCTTCGATGGCAGCAGTGCTGCTGGTTTCTGGACAGGAGGGAAAGCGTTCTGCGCTCACTCACAGCCGTGTCATGATCCATCAGCCACTTGGAGGCGTGCAGGGACAGGCTTCTGATATTGAGATTGAGGCCAAAGAGATTTTGAAATTCAAAAGAGAACTTTATAACATCATTTCTGAGCACTCTCATACACCTTTTGAGAAAGTGTGGCAGGATTCCGATCGTAACTACTGGATGAATGCAGAAGAGGCTAAGGAATATGGAATGATAGATGAGGTGCTTAAACGCAAGAAATAAGAATGCCAAAGAAAACATGTAGCTTTTGCGGGAGAAGCGATTCGGAAGTAAAACTGTTGATTTCTGGACTGAGTGGTTTTATCTGTGAGGATTGTGCAGCACAAGCCTATGAAATAGTTCAGTCGGCTGGTTTTGGTGATGGTCAGACAGAAAAGAAGAAAACGAATAAGGAATTCAAAAAGACCAAAGTACCTAAGCCTATGGAAATCAAGAAGCATCTTGATCAATATGTCATTGGTCAGGATGAGGCTAAACGGTTTTTGTCTGTTGCGGTCTATAATCATTATAAGCGTCTGATGCAGCCTGAAGCAGCAGATGGTGTTGAGATAGAGAAGAGTAATATTATCATGGTCGGCAGCACGGGAACAGGTAAGACGCTGCTCGCCAGAACGATAGCGCAATTACTCGATGTCCCATTCACCATCGTGGATGCAACAGTCTTCACAGAAGCTGGTTATGTGGGTGAGGATGTGGAAAGCATTCTCTCACGCCTGTTGCAAGTGGCCGACTATAACGTGGCAGCCGCAGAAAGAGGCATAGTCTTTATTGACGAGATTGATAAGATTGCCCGTAAGAGCGATAATCCCAGTATCACCCGTGATGTGAGTGGTGAGGGAGTGCAGCAAGGACTGCTCAAGCTGCTTGAAGGAACAGTTGTTAATGTACCACCAAAGGGAGGCCGCAAACATCCCGATCAGGATTATATCCATGTGGATACACGCAACATTCTGTTTATCTGTGGTGGTGCCTTTGATGGTATAGAGCGGAAGATTGCACAGCGACTGAATACCCATGTGGTAGGTTATAATTCTGTGCAGAATGTACGGAAGATAGACAAAGAGGATCTGATGAAATATATTCTCCCGCAGGATTTGAAGTCTTTTGGACTTATCCCAGAGATTATCGGTCGTCTGCCGGTTCTTACCTATCTTAATCCTTTAGACCGTGAGGCTTTAAACAGGATTCTGAGGGAACCGAAGAATTCTCTTGTCAAACAGTATGAGAAACTGTTCAGTATGGACGGTATAAAGTTGACATTTGCCCCAGAGGCACTTGACTTCATTGTTGATAAGGCTGTGGAATATAAGCTTGGTGCACGTGGGCTGCGTTCCATTGTCGAGGCAATAATGATGGATGCTATGTTCGAAGTTCCCTCTAAGCGAATCAAGTCGTTTGAGGTGACACTTGACTACGCACGTGCACAGATTGACAAATCTCATCTACAAACAGCATAGGGAATGGTCGTCAAAGACGGCCATTACCTTCTAAACCTTTCCTGAATCTAAAACCAACTCCTTAGACAACATGACAAAAGAAGTTAACATTACGGAACAGCTGAAGCATTATTTCGGATTCGACAAATTTAAGGGCGATCAGGAAAAGATCATCCGCAATCTGCTCGATGGCAATAATGGTTTTGTTCTAATGCCGACCGGTGGAGGCAAAAGTTTGTGCTATCAGCTCCCGTCGTTGATAATGGAAGGAACAGCCATTGTCATATCTCCCCTTATTGCCTTAATGAAAAACCAGGTGGATGTCATCAATGGTCTGAGTGAGGAAGAAGGAGTAGCGCATTATCTGAACTCATCACTTAACAAGGCTGCTATTCAGCAGGTAATGGATGATGTGCGTAAAGGAAAGACCAAGTTGCTGTATGTCGCTCCAGAGTCGTTGAACAAGGATGAGAATGTGGAGTTTCTAAAAGGGATAAAGGTGTCGTTCTATGCTATCGACGAGGCACATTGTATCTCGGAGTGGGGGCATGACTTCCGTCCCGAATACCGCAATATCCGTCCGACAATCAATCGGATTGGCGATGCTCCGGTGATAGCTCTGACCGCAACCGCTACCGACAAGGTGCGCTCAGACATTAAGAAGAGCCTTGGTATTGTAGGGGCTCCAGAATTCAAGAGCTCGTTCAATCGTCCTAATCTTTATTATGATGTACGTCCAAAGACCAAGGATGTTGACAGGCAGATTATTATGTTCATCAAGCAGCATGCAGGTAAAAGCGGCATCGTCTATTGTCTGTCTCGAAAGAAAGTCGAGGAGCTTGCAGCCATACTACAGGCAAATGACATAAAGGCGGCTGCCTATCATGCAGGTCTTGATTCGGCTACTCGTTCTCATACACAGGATGACTTTCTGATGGAACGGATTGATGTGATTGTTGCGACCATCGCCTTCGGCATGGGTATCGACAAACCCGATGTGCGTTTTGTCATCCATTATGATATTCCAAAGAGTCTGGAAGGCTATTATCAGGAGACAGGACGAGCAGGACGTGACGGTGGGGAAGGACTCTGCATCGCATTCTATTCCAATAAGGACTTACAGAAACTGGAGAAGTTTATGGAGGGTAAGCCCATTGCAGAACAGGATATAGGCCGCCAATTACTCCAGGAAACAGCGGCTTATGCTGAGTCATCGGTTTGTAGGAGAAAGATGCTGCTTCACTATTTCGGTGAGGAATATAACGAGGAGAACTGCCATAACTGTGACAACTGCCTGCATCCAAAGGAAAAGCATGAGGCACAGGATGCTCTGCTCATTGTGCTGAAAGCCGTGCTGGCGGTGAAAGAGAATTTCCGTCAGGACTATATCGTGGATTTTATTCAAGGGCATTCTACAGACGATATTACATCCCATAAACATAATCAGCTGGAAGAATTCGGCTCTGGTGAGGATGAAGACCCAAAGATGTGGAATCCTGTCATCCGTCAGGCACTCATCGCAGGATACTTAAGGAAGGATGTAGAGAATTATGGACTGCTGAAAGTCACCTCTGCCGGTAAGCGCTTCATCAAGAATCCGAAGTCCTTTATGATAGTTGAAGATACCGATTTCAAAGAAGATTCTGAGGAAGAAAATATGGATGGCGGTGGCTCAGCGCTTGATCCGGTTCTGTATTCGATGTTGAAAGACCTTCGAAAGAAGATGGCTCATAAACTGGAAATACCTCCTTATGTGATATTCCAGGATGTTTCTTTAGAGCAGATGGCGACGATGTATCCAGTCAACCTTCAGGAATTACAGAATGTTCAGGGAGTCGGTGTCGGAAAGGCGAAACGCTATGGTGCCGAGTTCTGTGAGTTAATCAAGAAACACTGTGAGGAAAATGGCATCGAACGTCCTGAGGAATTACGCGTGCGAACAGTTGCCAAGAAGTCGATGCTGAAAGTTAAGATAATCCAAAGTATTGACCGTCAGGTGGCATTAGACGATATTGCCAATGCAGAAGGAAAGGACTTTGACGAGTTACTTGATGAAATAGAGGCCATCGTTTACAGCGGAACAAAGTTGAACATCAATTATTTCCTTGAGGAAGTGATGGATGATGACCATGTAGATGACATTTACGAGTATTTCCGTGAAAGTGACACGGATGATCTCGAAGTGGCAATGGAAGAACTTGGCGACGACTATTCGGAAGATGAAATCCGACTGGTCCGTATCAAGTTCCTCTCTGAACTAGCAAACTAACCCTTCCGTTTGGAAGATTCATGATGTTTAATTGAAGCGATGCCTGGTTGGCCAAATGAAAATGGCTCAATCAGGCATCATTCTTTTGGGGTGGGTATGTAATTAAAGAAATCCCTGTTGCTTCAGTGCAGCTATCAATCCTTCACTCATGATCTCATTGTCTTTTTGAGTATAGCGGATATCAGTGAATACCTGAGCAAGCGTCTCCTTATGATTGATTTCCACGAAATGTTTGTTTTCTTCTAAAGCCTCTTTGGCTCCATAGAACTCATCAATCATTTCTGGGGTATAGCATTGGTAGGTCTCCTGGTGGATAATGGCTTTTAATGGCAGACGGTCGCTCAATGGCGGATTCTCATCAGGCCATCCGACGGTGATGGTTGCTATAGGGAAGACAAGGCGGGGCAGTTGAAGCGTCTCGATGATAGCCTTTGGCATATAGACGGTGGTTCCCAGATAGCAAAGACCAAGTCCGGCCTCTTCAGCAAGGTTGCAGAATGTCTGACAATATAATAAGGTGTCGCTGGCTGCATTGATGAAAGAGAGAAAGTTTTCATAGCCTGGGTGAGCATTCCTGTTCTCTGCCCAGTCAGATGTTCGTCTGAAATCGGCGCAGAAAGTAAGGACGACAGGTGCGCCTGTCACCATTGGCTGGTTAAAATGAGCAGGTGCCAGTTTCTGTTTCATTTCCTTATCTCTGGTGATGACAACACTGTAGAGCTGAAGGTTCCCCATTGTCTGAGTACGTTCTGCCAGTTCAAGCAACTGATATAAAGTATCGTTAGTGACATCCTTTTCACTATACTTCCTAATGCTTCTTCTATTACAAATAGTATTCATATCTTTGATTGAAAAATACGATTGGTGAATGGTTAGTGCAAAGATACAAAATAGGTAAGAGAAAATAGAAGAAATATTTTATTATCTGAAAAAATAGTTGTAGCTTTGCATCACAATTTAAACAACGTATTCATGGAAAATTTGAAGACTTATTCGTATGAGGAAGCGTTTGCTTCTTCGTTAAAATACTTTGGCGGTGATGAGCTGGCAGCACGAGTTTGGTTGAATAAATATGCTATGAAGGATAGTTTCGGGAATATTTATGAATGCAACCCTTCTGACATGCACAGGCGTATTGCTGCTGAGCTCGCTCGAATAGAGCGCAAATATGCGAATCCCATTAGTGAAGAGGAGATCTTTGAGCTTCTTGACGGCTTCCGTTATCTGATTCCCGCCGGCAGTCCGATGACTGGAATTGGTAACAATCATCAGGTAGCCTCATTGAGTAACTGCTTTGTTGTGGGACTTGACGGGGATGCTGATTCCTATGGTGCAATCTTGCGTATCGATGAGGAACAGGTGCAGCTGATGAAGCGACGTGGTGGAGTAGGGCATGATCTTTCCCATATCCGTCCTGCAGGTACGCCGGTAAACAATTCGGCGCTGACTTCAACAGGACTTGTCCCATTCATGGAGCGTTACAGCAATTCTACCCGTGAAGTCGCACAGGATGGTCGCCGAGGGGCACTGATGCTCTCCGTTAGCATTAAACATCCTGACAGTGAGGCTTTTATCGATGCAAAGATGACCGAAGGGAAGGTTACCGGTGCAAATGTTTCCGTGAAGATTGACGACGAATTCATGGATGCTGCCATCAATGACAAACCGTATGTGCAGCAGTTCCCAATTGACAGTGATAATCCTTTGGTCCGTAAGGAGATTAACGCCAGAACCCTTTGGAAAAAGATTGTTCACAATGCATGGAAGAGTGCTGAGCCTGGTGTCTTGTTCTGGGATACGATTATTCGTGAGAGTATTCCCGACTGCTATGCCGATCTGGGTTATCGGACGGTAAGTACAAACCCTTGTGGAGAGATACCTCTTTGTCCTTATGACAGTTGTCGTCTGCTCAGTATCAATCTTTACAATTATGTGGAGAATCCTTTCTCTGACAAGGCTCGCTTCGATTTTGAAAAGTTCCGCAAACACGTGACGATAGCTCAGCGTCTTATGGATGACATTGTTGACCTTGAGCTGGAGAAGATTGACTTGATAATGAAGAAGATAGCAAGTGATCCGCAAAGTGATGAGGTGAAAGGAGCCGAGATGCATCTGTGGGAAAAGATAAAGCGTAAGAGTGGACTTGGCCGCCGCACGGGTCTTGGCATTACTGCAGAAGGAGACATGATAGCAGCAATGGGACTTCGCTATGGCACACAAGAAGCCACTGACTTTTCTGTCAATGTACATCGCACATTGGCTTTGACGGCTTATCGTAGCAGTGTTACCATGGCTCAGGAGCGCGGTGCATTTGAAATCTTCGATGGAGAACGTGAGAAAGACAACCCTTACCTTCTTCGTATCAAAGAGGCTGATGCCCAGCTCTATCAGGATATTATGACCTATGGCCGTCGAAACATTGCTTGCCTGACAATTGCTCCGACGGGTACTACGAGTCTGATGACACAGACGACAAGTGGTATCGAACCTGTATTCATGCCTGTCTATAAGCGTCGTCGTAAGGTGAACCCCAATGACACTGATGTCCATGTTGACTTCGTAGATGAGGTGGGCGACAGTTTTGAGGAATATATTGTCTATCATCCGAAGTTCCTGGAGTGGATGCGGGTGAATGGTATTGACAGCACAAAACGCTACTCACAGGAAGAGATTGATGAACTTGTCAGCCGTTCTCCTTATTATAAAGCTACTGCCAACGATGTCGACTGGCTGATGAAGGTGAAGATGCAGGGAGCAATACAGAAATGGGTGGACCACTCTATCAGCGTTACGGTGAATCTTCCGAATGATGTGGACGAAGACTTGGTTGACCGTCTGTATGTGGAAGCATGGAAGAGCGGTTGCAAAGGCTGTACCATCTATCGTGACGGCAGCCGTGCCGGTGTGATGATTTCTGTTTCTAAAAAGGACAAGAAAAAGGACAAGAAAAAAGAAGAAGGAGGAAACTTGAACAGAGTTTCTGATTTCAAGCATCCTGCCGTGACAGAGGTGCGTCCTCAGGTCTTGGAGTGTGATGTTGTCCGTTTCCAGAACAACAAAGAGAAATGGGTGGCATTCGTCGGCTTGCTTGACGGTTATCCTTATGAGATATTTACCGGTCTTCAGGATGATGAAGAGGGTATCGTCTTGCCGAAAACCGTTACAAAGGGAAAGATAATCAAACAGGTAAGTGAAGACGGGACAAAGCGTTATGACTTCCAGTTTGAGAATAAGCGTGGCTATAAGACCACTGTGGAAGGTCTCAGTGAAAAGTTCAATCCCGAGTACTGGAATTATGCGAAACTGATTTCTGGTGTGCTGAGATACCGCATGCCGATAGATCATGTCATCCGCCTTGTTAGTTCGCTTCAGCTTAAGAACGAAAGCATCAATACATGGAAGAATGGTGTTGAGCGTGCATTGAAGAAATATGTTCAGGACGGAACGGTAGCCGACGGGCAGAAATGTCCTGTGTGTGGACAGGAGACGTTGGTTTATCAGGAAGGCTGCCTGATTTGTAAGAACTGTGGTGCCAGCCGTTGTGGATGAGTATGCTGTTAAAAGAGAGTTATATATGTCTGCATAATCTGCGTTTTCATGCCTATCACGGTGTCCTTCCTCAGGAACGCGTTGTAGGAAATGATTACACGGTGAGTCTGCGCATCAGTTATGATGTGTCGGAAGCCATGAAGTCGGATAGGATAGAAGATACGCTTAATTATGCAGAAGTATATGAATTGGTAAAACAAGAGATGTTTATGCAGTCCGATTTGATAGAGCATGTAGCCTATCGGATCGGACAACATCTTGCTGATGCATTTCCTCAGATAAGGGAAATCTTTGTCAGTATAACGAAACATAATCCCCCTCTTGGAGCCGATTGTGATGGCTCTGGCGTGGAATTACACTTAATTATTGATAAAACTAAGTAGCTTATTACAGTTTTTTGATTTAAATTCATTATTTTTGCATAATAATAAAGTCATTATATGTTAAAGCGGACATTATTGATACTTTTTCTATTCATCATAACACTTGGCACTTCTGTGCTTGGTGCAGGTCGCTTTACGTTGGTAATTGATGCTGGACATGGGGGAAGAGATGCCGGATGTGTGGGCTCAATGTCCTCAGAAAAGAATCTGACCTTAAAATATGCGCTCGCATTTGGAAAGATTGTCGAGCGGAATTGCCCTGATGTGAAGGTTCTTTATACTCGTACAAAAGATCATTTTGTGGAATTAAAGCAAAGAGCCGACTTTGCTAATCGCAACAAGGCCGACTTGTTTATCTCTGTACATATAAACGCCATTCCTGGCGGTAAGTCGGTGAGAGGCTACCAGACCTATACGCTTGGAAAAGGTGAGACGACAGGTAAGGCAGGTATTCAGGAGAATCTGCAGGTGGCACAGCGTGAGAATTCTGTGATTTTCATGGAGAAAGACTACAAGCAGAAGTATCAGGGCTTTAATCCTAATTCAACGGAAAGCAGTATTATGTTTGAACTTGTGCAGGATGTAAATATGGAACGCAGTGTTGCATTAGCCAAAATGCTTCAGCGTAACATCTGCAATGCCACAAGTCGCATTGATAAGGGAGCACATCAGAATAACCTTGCCGTATTGCGACTTACCTCTATGCCTGGGTGTCTGATGGAGCTTGGATTTATTTCCAATCGTGATGAAGAGCAGTTTCTTAACACAGAGAGTGCCCTTAACAAATATGCCCGAGGCTTTCTAAAGGCATTCATCACCTATAAGAATAAATACTTTGATGGTGCGAAAGCACCCTATCGGCCATCGGATGTCAGTGATACTGAAGTCATAGAGAGTATTCCTGAAAAGTCTAAAGACGATACGGTATCTTCTGTGAATGAGAAAAAGAAGAATGAGAGGGAAGTTTCTTCAGACTCCCCGGTCTTCAAGCTGCAAATACTCGCTGGAGATAAGAAACTGAGAACAAATGATCGCCAGTTGAAAGGGGTGAAGGACGTAGAGTGTTCTGAAGAGAAAGGGCTCTATAGATACACCGTTGGTTCATCGACCAACTACAATGAGATCTATCGGCTGCGTAAGCAACTGCTTGATAAATTCCCGGAATCGTTTATCATAGCATACAAGAACGGTAAGATTATGGACGTGAACAAGGCAATAGCCGAGTTCCGTAAGCGTAGGAAATAGAAAAGTATTCATGAATAATTAGCATATGAAAATTACGAAGGAAATTAAGATTGCTCTCGTCGCAATTGTCAGCATTGTGTTGCTCTTTTTCGGTATGAACTTCTTGAAGGGAATGACGCTTTTTTCTAATGGTGATTCTTACTATATAACCTTTAAGGACATCAGCGGCCTTTCTTCATCAAGTCCGATTTTTGCTAATGGTTATAGAGTAGGTGTTGTTAAGGATGTTAGTTTCGACTACGAGAACAATGGCGATGTTGTAGTAGAGTTTATGGTTGACGACGACCTGCAGATACCAAGAGGGTCTACGGCTGAGATTGTTAGTGACCTGATGGGCAATGTGAAGATGAATCTGCTGTTGGCTGATAATCCTCGTGATTTTGTTGCTAAGGGTGACACCATCATGGGCGTTATTAATTCAGGGATGTTGGGAAAGGCGAAGGATATGATACCCGTCATCGAGAAAATGCTCCCTAAGCTTGATTCTATCCTTGCCAATATCAATATGCTGCTTTCCGATCCTAATATCGGTAGAACGCTCGGTAATGTGCAGAAAACGACTGAAAACCTGACGGTGACCACCCAGCAGTTGAATGCACTGATGGCAAACGTGAATAAAGACGTTCCTGGATTGATGGGGAAGGCAAGTGGGCTGCTGGATAATGCAAACAATCTCACCGCCAATCTTGCTGCCGTAGATGTTGCTTCCACGGTTGCAAAGGTAGATCAGACTTTGGCCAATGTGCAGCAGCTGACATCAAAACTGAATAATAATAAAGGTACACTGGGACTTCTGATGAATGACGAAACGCTTTACAATAATCTCACCAATACGGTTCTGAGTGCAGATTCTCTGTTAAACAACTTGCGTGAGCATCCTAAGCGTTATGTACACTTCTCTCTTTTCGGAAAAAAGGACAAGTAAAGGGCTAAATTAAAAAGTGTCTAAATAAAATAATCCAATGTTTCACGGCTTTTGGAAAATTCCGAAAGCCGTTTTGTTTCACTCATTTATAAGCGTTACCCAAAATGTTTCACTTTCAATTAGCTTACTATAAGTGAGAGCACACAAATGATTGTAAATCATAAATTTAGGTCTACTTTAAGTCCGTTTTCTGTCTTTCTTTATCAGAATTTCTGTAAACTGCTTTGAATGAGTACTTTACGAGAAAGACAAAAAGAAATTGTAAAACATAAAGATTTGCCAGTTACAGTTTTCTTTCTTAATTTTGCAAACAGAAAAAGGAAAGGGAGTATTTAATTATGGAAACGAGATTCCTCGATGTGAATTTCCTAAACTAGTGAGCTCCTGCTATACTAAACAATTGATTGATAATGAAAGTAAGTCTGAATGCGCGATGGGACAGAGCTTTGGCTTTGATTAAAGGGAATGTCTCTGAGCAGCAATATAACACTTGGTTCAAGCCAATAATCTTTGAGTCGTTCGATGAAGCGACCAAGACATTGTTGGTACAGGTACCCAGCCCGTTTGTTTATGAGTATCTTGAAGAGAACTATGTGGATTTGCTGAGCAAAGTATTGCGTCACGTCTTCTGTGACGGGATCCGACTTACCTATCGTGTCGTTACCGACAAAGAGCATAAACTGACACAGGATATTCAGGCAGAGCCTGTTGAAAAAGGTGAGTTTATGCAGCCGACTACAAGCGCTAATCAGTCACCTACAGTCCTTGACGCTGCCGTACCGCAGGCTATTGATTCGCAACTGAATCCTCATCAGACTTTTGGAAACTTCATTGAAGGAGCCAGCAACAAACTGCCAAGGGCGGTAGGATTGTCTATTGCCGAGCATCCAAACACAAGCCAGTTCAACCCAATGTTCATTTACGGACCTTCTGGCTGTGGTAAGACGCATCTGATCAATGCCATCGGCATGCAGATAAAGAAAATCTATCCGGCGAAGAGAGTGCTCTATGTCAGCGCACGCCTTTTCCAGGTGCAGTATACCGACTCGGTTCGCCAGAACACGGTGAACGACTTCATCAACTTCTATCAGACGATTGATGTGCTGATTGTGGATGATATTCAGGAGTGGATAGGGGCTGACAGGACTCAACAGACGTTCTTCCATATCTTTGATCATCTTTTCCGTAACGGAAAGAGAATCATCTTAGCCTCCGACAGACCTCCTGTTGACCTGAAAGGGATGCCGGAACGCCTGCTGACCCGCTTTGCCTGCGGTCTGATAGCTGAACTCGAGAAACCCGATGTGCAGCTTTGTATGGCCATCTTGAATAATAAAATCAAACGCGACGGCTTACAGATTCCCGAAGAAGTTGTGCAGTTTATTGCCGAGACAGCCAATGGAAGCGTTAGAGACCTCGAAGGTGTCATCAACTCACTGCTTGCCTACAGTGTTGTCTATAACTCGAGAATAGACATGCGTCTTGCTGAACGGGTAGTCAAGAGGGCAGTGAATATTGATGATAAGCCGCTGACGATTGACGATATTCTTGAGAAGGTATGCAACCATTTCAATGTGTCTGTCTCCGGAGTGAATGGCAAGAGCCGTAAGCGTGAGCTTGTTATAGCCCGTCAGGTCTCTATGTATCTGGCACAGAAGTACACTAAGATGCCTGCCAGCCGTATTGGTAAGCTTGTTGGAGGAAGAGACCACAGCACCGTAATCCACAGTTGCTCGCAGATAGAGCAGCGTATGAAGATAGAGAAGGGCTTTGCTGAGGAAGTGAACAGCATCGAGAATTCCTTCAAATTAAAGGCATAACGAAGAAATACGATAAAGCATTTTATAATCTGACAATTTTCATGACAACGAAAAAGGGCCATTGCTAAATGGTCCTTTTTTTCGTTTATAGAGGTCAATATTTAAAGTGTTACTATTATGATATTTTTTAAATATCTGTATTTTATGAAGTTATAAGTTAACCGTTAAAGTTTATCTTTTAAGTCTTAGCTGAAATACGCCGCCTGCCATGATCCATAGTCCCGGCTGCTTAACTGCCCCGATATCATAATATCTGTGAGCTGTGAGGTTATCGCCTTTCAGGTATAGCGTAAAGTTTTCAGCTTTCCACTGCAGCTTACCGTCTATCTTCCAGTAGGGATGGAATCCGTTCATTCTCTGTTGCCACCTTACTGACCATGAGAGGGATAGGCGATTCCAGATGTGTTGGTCAAGTTGTACCGTCAGTTTGTGCCGTAGATATTCCAGGGCATAAAGTGAACGGTAGATAGGCTGGTCGGTTTTATGTGACTGATGAATATACGAATAGCCCAGTCTGACTGTCATCGGCTGGAAGGGAAAGGCAGACTTGGCATCTTCATGAAGCTGCATTTTTGAATTCAAAGATACTCCCATATTATCAAGTTTCCCGATATTCAAGGCATGATACCGCTTGCTTTCTTCCGTTTCATAGACCCAGTCAATCATGTTTCTGCCATGACTGTAGAAGCTGCTGACCGTGAATTCCGCACGGTTTGTCTTGTAGAGGGCGCTGATTTTGAACATAGAGTTCTCTTCAGGCTTAAGAGACGGGTCTCCCTGCTGAGCCACGTTACTCGTATATAGGTCAGTATAAGTGGGCGTCCTGACGGCTTTATTCCACGATAAGCATATTTTCCAGCTTTGTGAGGGGCGATAGCTGATGTCAAAGCCTGGTGACAGGGTAGAGGTGTGATGATGCGTTACAGCGGCTTTCTCGGCCGTTTTCCCTTCATCCAAGTTGTTGATATAGTATAGAAGACCGGCAGAAATGGTCCAGTGCCTGAGCAAGATGTTGTGTTCGGCAAAGAGATTGGTGTTTGTACGGGAGGCTTTTCTTGATAGCCTACGCTCGGTTCCTTTGATTTCTTTCCACGTTTCTTCTG
The DNA here is from genome assembly GCA_902762325.1 of uncultured Prevotellaceae bacterium. Lineage (GTDB taxonomy): Bacteria > Bacteroidota > Bacteroidia > Bacteroidales > Bacteroidaceae > Prevotella. Next base: position 20,583 of record CACWNV010000008.1, read on the forward strand.
GCTGATCAGCGCCATAGGCGGTGCTCCAGATGGTCTCTTTGCTTATATCAGCTCCGATAGAGCTTTTTCCCATCAGCCAGCTGATGTTGGTATTGAACGATGCCCCCAGAATGTCGAGCCAGTGATAGTTCTCTCCTTTGGCTGCCCCTTCTTCATGTCTGATGAGCTGGTAGTGGTCGTTGAAGTGATTATAATAGATGGCAGGTTTCAGTTGTATGCCTCTGTCGTCTGTTCCCAGATTGACCGTACCACCGAGCGACGCCATCAGATGCTCCGTCTTTTCATATTGGTTGTTGTATTTGGCGCTGTAGAACGTGTTGGCGCCATAGCTTTGGGTACTGGCTCCCAGCTGATAGTCCAGCCTGAAGCGGTTCTGTCTGTTGTCGTTCCATCCTCCCTTATAGAAGATTCTTCCTTTCTCGAAGTCGCTGTTTTCGGTTCCGCCGTCCGACCTTGTGTACCCGCCAGAAAGATAGTTCGAGAAATTCCCTGCCAGCACGTTTGTTCCTGCGCCGGCAGTCAGCGTGCCGTATGAGCCGCCTTCCAGTTCGACATAGGAAGAGAGTTGTGGAGTAGAGGAGCCGGAGGCACTTGGATACGACTGCTTTGTTACGATGTTGATGGCTCCGTTAAAGGCTGCATTTCCCAGAATGCGACTGCTGGCGCCTTCAAGTATCTCGATGCGCTCAATGTCGTTGACAGAAACAGGGAAATCGGATGCGTTGTGACCAGTCTGCGGATTGGATATGTTTGTGCCATTCAATAGAATGGTTATCTGGTCGAAAGTGCCGCCATTGATGGATATGTCCGTCTGTACACCAAAGCCACCTCGCTGACGGACATCCACGCCTGTGGCTAACTTTAAAATGTCATTTACACTCGAGGCTTCTGCACGCTGAATGTCTTCGCGTGTGATCACCTCAACAATAACGGGGCTCTGAAGAGCCGCCAGAGGCGCTCGCGACCCTGGTACGATTACCTCGTCGAGCCTTACCTCCTTGCGTTGCAGCGAGTCGCCTGTCAGTTCTGTTTTCACACAGATGCCGTTCGCCTTTGCATTGGACAAGGTGGACACACTCAGCATGCCGATGAGGACCTCCCTGCCCAGGCAGTTGAATAGTGCATAGTTCTTGCGTGTGAAGTGCTTGAACAGCAGTCTTCTGCGCTTGTTGAAAGATTTTTTGTTCATAGAAAGTGTTTAAAATAAAAATGAAGTTTCTCATTTCGGGGTGCAAAGATAAGCAATAATTTGTGAGATAAGGCAAATTGTTGTATCTTTGTGCCAGAATCCATTAATACTTGATTTAACGTTTGATTATGAAAAAACCGTATTTATTGGCTTTCACATTACTGTTTTCATCTGTAAGCCTTTGGGGACAGGTGACCATTGATGTGGATGCAGCAGACAAGGGGGTGAAGATCTCTCCCAATCTTTATGGTATCTTCTTTGAGGATATCAACCATGCCGCTGACGGCGGCCTGTATGCCGAACTTATTTCCAACCGTTCGTTCGAGGACAGCCGTGAGAACATTCCTACGTGGAGCACTTATGCTTCCACCGGGTCAACCATTACTGCCACGCTGACCGACAAGAATCTGTTGAATGCTGCTCAGGGACAGGCTTTGGAAGTGGCTGTAGATGCCACTCCGGCAGCACCTGTCTGTCTGGTAAACGAGGGCTTTTGGGGAATCAATGCAGTACAGGGCCGCACCTACAAGCTCTCTTTCTGGGCTAAAGGGAAATACAATGGGACGCTGAAGGCTTGCCTGTCGGATAAGGAGGGTAAGCAGATTTACGCCGAGACGAATGTTGACGCTCAGCTTTCCGCCAAAGACTGGAAGAAGTACACCGCCACAATGACTGCCACGGGGAATGACCCGAAGGCGCAGTTCTCATTCGTTGCTGATGGCAAGGGAACCATCACCTTTGATGTGGTCAGTCTTTTCCCGCCTACATACAAGAACCGGGAGAATGGCTGCCGTCCCGAACTTGCCCAGCTGCTGGCACAGCTGCAGCCGAAGTTTATGCGCTTCCCCGGAGGCTGCTTTGTAGAAGGGCAGGAGTCGCCCGACAATGCTTTCCGCTGGGAACGTACCATCGGCCCGATAGAGGAGCGTCCTGGCCATCTGAACCTCAACTGGCGCTATCGCACGTCTGACGGACTGGGTTTCCATGAATACCTCCAACTCTCTGAGGACTTAGGGGCGAAGCCGCTCTATGTCGTTAATGTCGGCCTGTGGCATGGTGGCATGACGCCTGTCGAAGAGTTGCAGCCGTGGATTGATGAATGTATGAATGCCCTCGAATATGCCAATGGTGACGTTACGACGAAGTACGGTGCACTCAGGGCAAAGAACGGGCATCCTGCACCCTTTAACATCGAATACCTGGAGATAGGAAACGAGAACAATCAGTATAACCCCAGGGAACAGAGCGACCGCTACTATGAACGCTACAAGAAGTTCAAGGATGCGGTGCTGGCAAAGTATCCCAACATGCACCTCATTGGTAATGTCGTGGCATGGGGTGACGACAATCCGCAATGGAGATCCACAGAGCAGGTCGAACTGCTCGACGAGCACTATTATCGTTCACCGGTGTGGTTTGCCGACAATTTCCATAAGTATGACACCTATACCCGGGGCGGTGCGAAGATCTACTGTGGCGAGTATGCTGTCACACAGGGATTCGGAAAGATCGGTAATCTGAATGCTGCCCTTGGCGAAGCTGTCTTTATGATGGGTATGGAGAACAATGCCGACGTTGTTGAGATGGCAAGCTACGCACCGATCTTTGTCAACGAGAACAACGTGGCATGGCAGCCCGACATGATTCGTTTCAACTCTTCGAAAGTGATGTGTACACCTTCCTATTACGTCCAGCAGCTGATGGCTAAGAATGTGGGAACAAGGGTCCTTCCTGTCAAGCAGGATAATCCCTACGAAGCTATGATCCGGCAGAAGACAGTCCGTCCGGCAGTGTCTCATTATGGACTTGCCACATGGCGCACAGCAGCTTCTTTCCAGTTCACGGGAACGGCTAAGCCCATCAAGGGTAAGTGGGGGATAACCGAGAATGTCGTTACACAGACCAGTATGGAGGAGGCTTGCATCAGTATGCTTGAAGAGACTGTGGGCAGCGGTGACTCCAAGTTCCAGGCTCGTGCCCGCAAGGACAGTGGAGATGAAGGCTTCATCATCGTGTTCAACTATGTCGATGAGAACAACTACTGCTGGGTGAACTTCGGCGGATGGGGCAACACGCAGCATGCGATTGAGCAGGTGGTCAACGGCTCGAAGCTGCAGACGGCTACCACCCGTGGCAGTGTCGAGCAGGGAAAATGGTATAACATTGAGGTCGAGCAGAAAGGCGATAACGTGAAAGTATGGCTCGACGGTCAGGTGGTCTTCGATGTGAAGCTGAAACCCTACACGGCGATGGGCGTCTTCTCGTCTGCCTCGATTGACGAGACAACCGGTGACGTGATTGTCAAGGTGGTGAATACGATGCCTGAGAACACCACGGCACGCATCAACCTTAGGAATCATGGAACAGCCAATGCTTGTGTGACCCGTCTGGCTTCTGCCCAGGGTACCGACGAGAACACGATTGACAACCCCACACGCATCTATCCCGTTCAGGAGATTGTGACAACCGATGCAGCAGGACTGCTGCTTGATGTTCCTGCCAACTCTCTGAACATCGTAAGAGTGAAGTAATCCGGGAAGGCAGTTATTCCTTTACAGATAAAAGAAAATGCACTGACACCAGCCTGGTGTCAGTGCATTTTCTTTTAAGTTCGTTCCTTCAGCAGGACATCAGTCCATGTGGAAGAGCTCGGGGAGTGGAATGGTGACAGGCGAGTTGTCGGGGTTCACTTCCATGATGTCTGCCATCATGTCCCACCAGCGCTGAGTGATCGGGTCTACATTCTCAGTGTCCTGACTGTTCCCTTCTCCCTCACACTCCTGATAGGCAAACAGGATATTGGTGTCTTTATCCCAGAAGATGCTGTAGTTGCCCACGCCCTGATCCTTAATCATCTGTTTCAGTTCCGGCCAAATGGCAGCGTGCCGTTTGGCATACTCTTCCTCGAAGCCTGGCTTCAGGAACATCTTGAATGCAAATCGTTTCATCTTTGTTATTGTTTGATAGGTTAGATTATGCAGCAAAGATAAGCTTAATTTGTCGAATCTGCAAGTTATTCAGTTTGTTTAACCATCATTTTCTTCCATTTGAGATACCCTGCAATGGCAATAACGACGTACAGGGCGTAGAGCGAAGCCTTGAAGGGGATGTCCTTATAGAAGTAAAGAATGCAGGTGACGATGTCCACGACAATCCATATCAGCCATTGTTCCAGGTATTTACGTGCCAATGCCCAGATTCCCACAAAGCTGAGTGCCGTGGTAAAGGCATCGGTAAGCGGTACGCGAGAGTCGGTATAGGTTGCGAGGAACCAGTATAATGCACCCCATGCGACCAGTGTGATTCCCGTCCACCGTATTGCCAGTGAGACAGGGAAGTGGGTGATGGGAAGTTGAGATGGGGCAGATGTGCTCCCCGATTTGCTTTTCCTTATCCACATAAAGAATCCGTAGACGGTCATCGCCAGATAATAGAACTCCATGCCGCAGTCGGCATAGAGTCCTTTCTGATAATAGAGTACGATGCCAAGACTCTGCATGGCGAAGCCCACAACCCAAAGCCAGATGCTGGCATGGTACTCGAGCACGATATAGGCAAGGCCCAGCAAGGTGGTCAGCATGTCGAGCCAGTGGGCAGCGATAAACTCCTGCATCTTCTTTGCTTAGAACTTCAACGTGACGTTACCCATTGCGGTGAAGCCGCTCATGGGGATGAATCCAATCTGGTAATAACGGTTGTCGTTGGTGTGTCCGTAGCTCTCGGCAATGGCAGAATACACCCACCCGTTTGCCGCATAATGACGACTGAAGATGTTGTTGAAGACCAGTCCGAAGACCACTTCCTTCAATGGTTTCACCTTTTTCACCTTCGAGGTATAGCTGAGGTTCAGACTTGATGAAGAGTAGCAGGGGAGCGACCGGTCTGCATTCTCCGTATTGTCAAGATACTGGCGGCTGACGAAATTGGTATGCCATACAGCCTGCCATCCATTATGATGCAGATTGACAAAGCCGTTCAGGATGACGGAGGGGGAGAACGCCAGCGTGGAGTTGTCGTAATGGAACTCGCGCAGCTCGTCACCGTTGCCGTCACAATGATACTTTGCCGCATCGGGATTCCCTTCCCAGTCGTCCCAGTCCTCAACAAACTCGGTAAAGTCCTTGATCTTGTTCTTGCTGAGTGCGGCGTTGCCCTCCAGTGTCAGCCAGGAGAAGACGTCCCAGGCTGCCGTCAGTTCGATACCCATGCGGTAGGAGTCCTTCACATTGGTGGTGAGCAGTTCGCCGATGTCACTTGTTGCTCCCGTCTGAACGAACTGGTCGTTGTATTTCATATAGTAGAGGTTCAAGCCGGCGCGGAAAGGCTGTGACGAATAGTTATAGCCAATCTCGTAGTCGAGCAGCTGTTCTGCCACGGGTGCCGGATAGTTACCGTTGTCTGTGAAGTTGTTACGCTCCGGTTCTCTGTGGCTCAAGGCGACAGATGCAAATGCCTGATGGCCGTTCTTATGGAAGCTGATGCCCGCTTTCGGGTTCAGGAAGTCATATTTCTTGTCGATGTTAAGCAGTTGCTTGTCGTACAGCCCTGTCATGCTGTTATAGGCGAACTTGTCGTTGTAGCCGTCGGTCTTGTAGCCCACGTGGCGGTATTGCACGTCTGCAAAGACCTGCCACTGGTCTGTAATATGGTAGAGAGCCTTGACGAAGGCATTCCCGTCCAGCTTCTTGGCATCGGAGTCATAGTATTGATAGTCTCCGTTCTTCATCAACAGGGTGCGAAGTGTCGGGTTGCTGAGGTAGGTGGCATAGCCGAAGTGGTTGCCGTCGAACTGTTGTACTGACAATCCTCCGATGATGTCCCATGCGTTGTTCTTGTAGTTGATGTTCCATATCAGTCCGTATGTGTCTTGCTTCAACCCTTTCTTGCGCACCCAGTCGGTTTTCTTGACACCGCTGAGTGCCTCTCCGTTCAGCTCTGCATTCGGCAGGCCCAGCTTCTTGATTTTGTTCTGGGAGCGGAATTCACTATAGTAGCCGTAGCCGTGCGTATAGTGCAGGGTTGCCGTGGTGCTCCAGTGGTTGTTGATGTCCCATGCTCCCGTCAGGATGTTGTGGTTCTGCCAGAAGTTGTCCGTGGTCTTGTCCCATAGCGTACCGTCACTCATCTGGTAGCGGGTTGACAGATAGGTGCCTTTGGAAGTCATGGCAGGATTGCCGTCTTTGCCGTATGCCATCGTCTCATAGAGCGTGTTATAGCGTCCGAATCCGGCATTGTAGAGGTCCCTGTAGGTTCTGATGCCTGTCCTTGCGCCAAACGTACCGTGCATCAGCGAAAGGTCGTTGTCGCCGGCAGTCACACCGTTCCATGCCTGACCGGTCTTCTCAAAGTTTCCGATGTTCTTATAGCGGATGCTGAAGTTGTCGCCCATCCATGACAGACCGCCGTAGTAGGAGCCTGAGCGGCCTGATGTGCCGTGGATGTATCCGTCGGTGTTCGTCTCATGATAGGCACCGTCGAGAATCAGATGTTTCCATAGCAGTCCGGTCGAGAAGGCACCGCCTACGTTGTAGGTGTTATACGAGCCGTAGGAGAGGCTTACCTCACCGCCGGGAGTGATGGCAGGTGACTTTGTGGAGAGCGAGATGGTTCCCCCGAAGGCACCGTCTCCGTTGGTTGATGTACCCACACCGCGCTGGATCTGAGCGCTGCCCAGTAGGGAGCCGTAGCTGTTCATGTTTGCCCAGAACACGGTCTGGTCTTCCGGCGAGTTCAGAGGTACGCCGTCGAGTGTCACGTTGATACGCGACCCTGCCGCACCACGAATACGCATATAGGTCGTTCCTGTTCCCACACCGTTTTCGCTCCATGCCAGGATGGAGGGCGTCTTCGCAAACATGAAGGGCAGTTCCTGACCCGTCTTCGAACTGGCGTCCAGGTCGCTTCTCTTCAGATTCGACATGGCAAAAGGTGCATCTTTCGGCGCCCATACGCCACGTACCACCACCTCCTGCAACCGTTCCAGTCTCAGGGAGTCGTTTTCTTCTTTTTCCGTCACATTCTCTTGTGCTGCCAAGGGGACACACATCATTGCCAAGGCATAAATTGTGACGGCCGTTTTCTTTTGCATAAATAACCTTATTATTAGAATTTTACAATAAGGGGGATGGAGAATAGTCGTTAATCCCTACGCAGGCATTACCCTGTTCAGGTCAGAGGGTCTGATCTCAGCCCGCCAATGCAACGGGCACCCCTTAATTTACTCTTTGTAAATCGAGTGCAAAGTTACTGCTTTCATGTGGTTTGTGCAAATGTTTGCTTTGTTTTCTTTTCCTCGTGGTTGTTGTTCAGGAGGTGGAAACAACCCCGTTTTGTCAATTATTACTACCAAATTTAATACTAAAAAAAGGCTTCAAAAAGGTCCGAAAACAAGCCGAAAATGCACAAATAAGGTGTTTTGTGCAGCGGAAGATACCCCTTCAATTTGCAAGAGCTTAGGTATGGCCGTGCGAAAGCTATCCTTTCGCTGCGCTAAAGGATATGTTTGGGGCGGCTAAACGTATCCTTTGGCTCAACGAAACCTAACCTTTCGCACGACGAAACCTAAGCTCTCGCAAAAAGCAATCAGAACTATTCTGTTTTCAACTGAAAGCTTTGTTTGAATAAAATGATGTAAACGGCTGTGTGGTAATCAGTTGGATTACCTTTAGGAATGACTGATTTTTCTTGCGGTTCTACAACAATAATGGGCACATCTCTATTTTTGAAAGCCATTTGTCAGGATAATTCAGAAAATAGAAATGTGCCCCAAAGTCGTGATTTCTCACCCTTAAATTATTGGAAATAATATAGAATTTGGCCTATAGCACTGAAAGTGCACCAGAACACAGGCAGGGGTGAAGTGAAACGGAACCCCTGCTAAGGGTTCGCAAATAAATAAGTTCCGAAGGAACGACAGAATCTCTGTCACCCCCGTTGGGGGTTCTACCCACTCTCACATAACTTACTTACAGGGGTTTCGCTACGCTCCACCGCCTGCCTGTAATCTTACTCCCTTTCAGGGATTATGCGGTAATGAATGCAGGACGTTTCAAGTCAACTGCTATATCACCATTCAATTATTTGATGAGCTTCTTGGCGGTGGCGTTCATGAACGGTATCAGTTTTTCGTAAGGAATTGTGAACGACGGAAGACCGGCAGCATAAGGCGCAATCTCATATTGGTTGTAGACAAAGGTCACCCCCTTCTTTTCAAAGAGAGGAGGACAGTCGGGCAAAGGCCTGACAGAAAAGTTGTCTTTGTCCATCAGCATATCGTCCAACTCTTCATCGGTCTTCACTTCCCAGTATTCTTTCAGACCGTCACGGATGAGATTCATGAACTCCACGCTATAGGTGCGTTGGAAGACGTCCCATCCTATACGGCGGCCATCACTCTTGCGGAATGTCTGGCCTTTGTAGATGTGGTAACCGTGTGCCCCGCCTGTGTAGCCATCGGAGACATAGGAGTAGGTGATGAAGGCGTCGCTTTCATAGAACTTGTTAATAGTGGTGGAGTCTTCATAGTCAAACTGGTCTTGTCCGCTTTCAGCCTTAAACTCGCTGGCGGTCTCATAGTTGCGCTTCAGCACCTTATCCATATAGTAGTCTGCCATCTTCTCCACATCAGTCAGTTCGCCTTCATAGCTTCCTTCCAGTTCCTCGCTGATCCATTCCGTGATGGCATTCTTCATGATGTCAGAGCCGGAGGTGGGGACGTTGAAGACCACGGCAAAGAGTCCGAGGCTGTCCCGTTGCACTCGTCGGATGTTCTTGATGGTGATGGTGTCTTTGTCGACGGGCTTGGAAACGGCAGAGACCATTACATTCTCAGTGGTGGTATCAGACTTCTTAGTGGACTTACAGCCTGCAATGGCAATGGCTAACATGCCAATGACAGCTATACTTTGAATCATTTTAGTTCTCATCATGTTTTTCGATTTTTATTGTTTGTTCATTCATGCAAAGGTAAACAATAAATATGAGAATCGTTGATGCCGTTGCACTTTTTTCCTTATAATGGATGGTGCTTCCTTTTTTTTCTATATATTTGCACCGGAATTATATAATATTATTATCAATATGAAGAATAAAATACGTTTATTGATGACCCTGCTGCTGATGGCAGTAATGGGGAGTGTGTGGGCAACAGAAGTGACTTTCAGTCCATCTAATTTTGCTGGTCAAGGTACTTCTGGAAGTGGAAGTGATATCTCTGCTACTGTTGATGGGGTTACCTTTTCTTGTGACAAAGGATATGGTACGACTCAAATTCGTTGTTATAAGGATGGTGAAATAACAATTTCTTCTTCTTCAAGTACTATTACTAAAATAGAATTTACATTTTCTGGTTCTACTTATACAGGTGGTTTAAGTACATCTTACACTGATTTATCTACCACTTCTTGGAGTAAATCGTTGTCTTCTCAGGCTCGTTTTACGAAAATAGTGGTTACTTTGGAATCGTCTACACCTTCAATTAGTGCAGATGGCGTTACTCTCGCTTATGATGCTACTTCTGGTGAGATTAGTTATCGTATTACTAACCCTGTTGAGGGTGCCAGTGTTTCTGCAAGTTCTTCTGATGACTGGATTTCAAATGTTGCGGTTAGTTCGTCAGATAGTAAGGTGACGTTTGATGTGACCACTAACGAAGCATCAACCGCACGCACGGGTACGATTACCCTTTCTTATGCTAATGGTTCAGAAACTTTAGCAACGGAGGTTGTAACAGTTACTCAGGGATGTCCGCCAAGTCCTGACTATGTGACTCTTCCCTTTGAATGGCAGGGTGGATTAAAAAATGACCTTACTGCTATTACTGGCGTGACAGCAAATGGTTTAGGTACTGACTATTCTGCTAATACTTATGACCCTTACCTTATAAAGCTTGATAGTAATGGTGATTATATCCAGTTTAAGACAAATGAGAAGCCGGTAAAAGTTACTATAGGAGTGAAAATGATTGGAGGAGGAAATACCTCAACTATTACCGTGCAAGGTTCTTCTGATGGAGAAACATTTACAGATATAGAAGAACTGGTAATCAGCGGAGCGCAAAACGATGAACTTACTCTCAGTACAAATAACTATTTTGATGATGCTGACCGTTATGTAAGGTTGCTTTTCACCAAGGGCAGCAATGTCGGAGTTGGTCCCATTACCATCTTAAATTACGCTAACCCCATTCAGCCAGCAGTCACATTCGAGCAGGAGAATGCCACGGTGAAAGTCGGTAAGACATTTACTAATCCTATAACTAAGCCTAAAAGTCTGACCGTTACATATTCAGTAACAGATGGTACAGCCTATGCTTCTGTGGATGGAACGACCGGTGAAGTAACCGGATTAGCTGCTGGTCAGGCTACTATTACTGCAAGTTGGGCTGGAGGTGCTTCGTATCTGGCAGGTTCTGTATCCTATACCATAGAAGTGATAGAAAGTGTCGAGGAGATATTTACGAGAATTGAGAGTGAGGATGAATTATATGATGGCCTTGAGATTCTCATTGTTAACCAAGAATATGACAAGGCTATGGGAGCGGAAAAAACCAATAACTTTGGTTCCGTTGAAGTCATTCTCAATAATGGAACAGCGACAGTACCAGCAGATGATGCAACGACTCTGATATTAAAAGGTGAACCCGGTGCCTGGTATTTCATGACACCAGAAGGTAAATATCTGTATGCGGCAAGTAGCAGTAGCAATTATCTTAAAACCACTGCAACTCCTGATGATAATGCCAAGGCTACAATATCATTTGATGAATTTGATAAAAGTGCTGAGATAATATTCCAAGGAGACTATACTCATAATATGATAAGGTTTAATTACAATAATGGCTCTCCACTCTTTTCATGTTATTCAGGTGGTCAGAGACCAGTCCATATTTATGCAAACACAACATTAGAGAAAGTTGTTCTCAATACAGATGGATATAAATCCTATGTGACAAGGAATGCCATTGACTGGGGCAGCACAACGAGAGTACAGAAGAATGTTCATGGATATATGGTGACAGAGTTTACTAAGTCATCCGTCACAATGGTGGAACTGGGTGCAAGTGATGTCACCATTGCAGAGACACCTCTTATTATTCAGGGTAAGGCAGGTAAGAATTCTCTTGTTATCTCAAATGAGACTGGAGCAGACTATTCTAATCGTAACTTACTTAAGAGAGGCTATGACAGAGACATAAATGAAGTCGACTATATGTATGTTTTGCAAAAGAGCAAGAATTGGTCTGAGTGGGATCCATACAATGGATATAATTTCTATCGTCTGAACCCCACTCGTTGGGATCAAATAGGAAACAGGCAGGCATATCTTGTACTACCTGAAAGCGAGCGTGATGGCCAGGCAAGTACTGCCACCATGGTAATCATCCATGCTACAGACGAGGAGCCGCTGAGTGAAGACGCTGGCGTCTTGGACGGCATCAACAGCATTGAGCGCAATGACGTGCTGAATGGTGAGTTCTATACCATTAGCGGTCAGCGTGTTACTGCTCCAAAGAAAGGTTTGTATATTGTGAACGGTAAGAAGGTGTTGGTAAAGTAAGGAAAGGATTTTACGATTATGAAAAAGCAAGAATATCAAAAGCCAAGTGTTAGCGTGCATGTTCCAGCCTGTCCGTTGCTCAATGCTCCCATTGGTGTGTCTGGCACGTATAATGACGGACCCATTGAAGGAAAGAGCAATAGTGTCTTCGAGGACGAGAGTGAAGATAACTACATGTGGGGCAGAGTGTGGGGACGTGTCGATGACGTCTTGTAAGCTATCAAGATAAAGTAAAAGGAGAAGGCTGAAATCCATGAGCGGGTTTCAGCCTTCTTTGTGGTAGCATGGCAGCAAGAGAATTGCTATTGCAGAATCATACTTGCTAATGCCGAGACATCCGAGATGTCGATGATTCCGTCGGCATTCACATCTGCGGCTATGTTGTCTATGACAGATGGCTCTGTGCTGCCTCTTTCCAGTATAATAAAGACAAGTGCTGTCATGTCGCTGATATCAATGATTCCGTCTCCGTTTACATCGCCAATGGCATTATTGGGCGTGTTTGCTGAAAGGATATACTGGATACCGGCGAGAGCGTCAATCTTTCCGGCTCCAAACTTGTATCGGTTGGCGCCATCAGTATATTGGTCATGGGTGGAAGTCTTTGTGATGATGTCCTTGATACCATTGACATCCAGAGTGGGGTCGGCCTGCAGCCATAGCGCTGCAATGCCCGCAGCGACAGGAGTTGCCATGGAGGTGCCGCTCATGTACATCCAGTAATCATATTTGAGATGCCCCAGACTCTTTCTGTATGCAGCATGTTCAAATGATTTCGATGAGTCGAAGCGGTTGACGGAAGAGATGACAGAGTGCCCCGGCGCAGCAACAAACGGATGCTGGGCTCCGGAGAAATCAGTCCCATGGCTTGAGAAGTAGGCAATGTCCTGTTCTTCATAAGTCCTGTTACTTAGACTTCCTATTGAATTACCATATTTGATAGGGATAGACAAACGGCTGCAATAAGCCCCGACACTGATGGTGCTGCTTCCTGTTATGTCATCACAGACAGAGCAGTTACCGTCACCTTCAGTCAAGGTGTAGCTCCCGTTGGCAGACGTGAACGACAGGTTATAGGCATCATTCCACATGGAGATGGTGTTCCCTTCCTTGCCATAGACGAGCACCGCCAGTTTGTAGCCTTTAGAACTGGAACCCAGATCGATGTCAGCATAGATGTTATAGCGGTTGTTATTCTGGTCAACCCCTGCACTCAGCGTGATACCATTGTGGCCAGTGGCAGTAAAAAACCTCTTTAGCATACTTGCGGATATCTTTCCGCTTGATATTCTGTTACTGGTATAGACTGCCTCGTCCTTGCTGTCAAGGACAATGAACTGTAATTCCAACGGGTCACTGCTGTCATTCCACACACAAAAGCTACCATAGCAATAATAGCTGGAGCTGAAACCCTCTGTAGGACTGACGACAGTACCTAAATAGTCGTCTTCACTGGAGAAGGTCTTTGATAATGAACACTGTTTGTTTCCCTCATTACCGGCAGCCAGAAAGATGATGCTGCCATATTCATTGGCGATGTTGTCATAGACCTTACAGATAGACGATGTGCCATCGTGAGGTCCTAATATTTCGCCTAAGCTAATGCTGATGACACAGGGCTGATTGTGCTCTTTGGCATAGTTGGCTATATACTTGACTGAGCTGGAGATGGCAGCATTAGAAAGAACACTGCCACATCCGCAAAGGACGAGATCTGCTTCCGGAGCCATACCTCCATAGGTGGTGTTGTTCTTAAGACCAGTCGTCGTGACACGTGAACCGCCGGCGCATCCTGTGGTGTGCGTGCCGTGTGATTCAGAGTTGTCATCTGTCTCGAGTTTCGCTATCTGACTCTCTGTCGTGTACTGATAGCCTTTGAGCGTCATTCCGTCGATGGTCTTTTTCGTCCCGCCGTTGGCTGTAGTAGCATTGGGCAGATAGACCGCTTTTACCCTGGATTTGCCGTTGGCATCCTTGAACGCTGTATGGTTGAATTCTATGCCGTCGTCAATGATACCCAGCACGACGCCTTTTCCATTGTATTTCTGTAGAAGTCCGGCTTCCATCGCTGCATCGGAAAGCATCTGAACATCCTCTGCATGGTTCTGTGAGCGAGCCTTGTCGGTCAGAAGAATCACGGGGTTTTCGATGTCTATCTGCTTGATGCATCTCTTTTTGGAAATGGCTTCAATCTTGTCCACCGGAACAGTGGCGAGGACAATGTCATCAAACTTTGCGTTGATGACAGCCCCTTCACTCTCAATCTCTTTCAAGGACTTTTCTTTCAGTGAGATGAAACATTGGACCGTTTCTGTTTCCCCGGTTTTACTCTGCACTTTTCCCGTCTGTACTCTCATTCTTGCAGGTGCGTTATCCCGTTCCGGCACGCTGCTCTTCTGCTGCTCCAGAAACAGTTGCGTGCGGGCAGACAGCTGGGCAAATATAGCTATAGGAAACAAGACGAAAACCAGTAGTGTCAGTAGGAACTTCTTACCCATACATTATTAAATTTTGATGACATATCGTTGTTACAGAGAAGGTTGTGCAAAATTACACAAAAAGTTTTAATGAGGAAACAAATGTCTAAGATATTCTTATCAGAACCTCCTAAATGACATAAAAAGAATGAAAAAACGGTCTTCAATGAACCTTTCTCATTGAAGACCGTCTGCCGGATATGTATAATACTTATTTACACTTAGGACACCAAGGCTTCAACTGCTTGAAGAAGTCGTTGCCCTTGTCGTCAACCAGAATGAAGGCGGGGAAGTCTTCAACGGTGATCTTCCAGATGGCTTCCATTCCGAGTTCAGGATATTCAACACACTCGATGGACTTGATGCTGCTCTGTGACAAAACGGCTGCTACGCCTCCGATGGTTCCGAGATAGAAACCGCCATGTTTCTGGCAGGCATCGGTGACACACTGAGAGCGGTTACCCTTGGCAATCATCACAAGAGATGCACCATGATCCTGGAACTCATCCACATAGGGATCCATACGGTTGGCAGTGGTCGGTCCCATCGAACCGCAAGGATAGCCTTCAGGTGTCTTGGCAGGACCGGCATAGAGCACGGGATAGTCTTTGAAATACTGTGGCATTTCTTCACCGGCATCCAGACGAGCCTTCAGCTTGGCATGAGCGATGTCACGGGCAACGATAATCGTTCCTTTCAGGTTGACACGGGTAGAGACAGGATACTTGGTCAGTTCTGCACGAACAGCGTCAATACCTTTGTCGAGGTCGATCTCTATGCCTTTAGAACCTTCACCAGGATTGCGAAGCTCTTCGGGAATCAGCTCTGTCGGGTTGCTGTCCATCTTCTCCAGCCAGACACCATCGCGGTTGATCTTTGCCTTGATGTTACGGTCGGCAGAACAAGATACGCCCATACCAATCGGGCAGGATGCACCATGACGCGGCAGACGGATCACACGGATGTCGTGAGCCAGTGCTTTACCGCCGAACTGTGCGCCGAGACCAATCTTGTGTGCCTCTTCCAGCAGCTTGTTTTCCAGATCAACATCGCGGAACGCACGACCTGTCTCATCACCTGTGGTAGGCAGTGAGTCGTAATATTTGATGCTGGCGAGTTTGACAGTCAGCAAGTTCTTCTCTGCTGATGTTCCACCAATCACGAATGCGATGTGATAAGGAGGACAAGCGGCGGTGCCGAGGCTCTTCATCTTCTCCACCAGGAACGGGAGCAATGTTCCTTCGTTCTGGATGGTGGCCTTGGTCATCGGGTAGAAGTAGGTCTTGTTTGCAGAGCCGCCTCCCTTGGCAACCATGACGAAACGATATTCTGCACCTTCGACAGCTTCGATGTCGATCTGTGCAGGAAGGTTGCAACGAGTATTCACTTCATCGTACATGTTGAGCGGAGCATTCTGAGAATAGCGGAGGTTGTCCTCGGTGAAAGTGTTGTAGACACCAAGTGACAGGGCCTCTTCATCTTCGAAGCCGGTCCATACCTGCTGACCCTTCTCGCCATGGATGATAGCGGTTCCCGTGTCCTGGCAGAAAGGAAGAATGCCTTTGGCTGCAGTCTCAGCATTGCGCAGGAATTGCAGGGCAACATATTTGTCGTTCTCAGAAGCCTCGGGGTCGTTAAGAATGGCGGCAACCTGTAAGTTGTGCTCACGGCGAAGCATAAACTCTACATCGTGGAAAGCTTGCTGGGCAAGCAGGGTAAGTGCCTCTTTAGATACCTTTACGATTTCCTTGCCTTCAAATTCCGAGAGAGTGACACCGTCCTTAGTCAGCAGACGATATTCTGTTGTGTCTTTCCCCATCTGAAACATGGGTGCATACTTGAATTCAGTTTTATTTGCCATAATGTTGTTGTATTTTAGTATCCGAAAATTTCTTCAGTAGTGATATGCTTGACAGGTGCAATCTTCTTAAGCGATTCGATGTCAAGTTCCTTTTCGTCGCCGAGGATGACGTAGCGATAGGGCTTGCGTGCCATCAGCTGCTGCTCGAAGCTGACGATGTCGCTCAGCTGCAAGGCGGGCAGAGCCTCATAGATCTTGCGGTTGATGTCATAGTCGATTCCCAAGTTCTTGGCTGACAGCCATGCATAGATGAGTGAGGACTTTGTGGTTCGCTGGCTCTGCAGACGCTTCGTCAAGGCATCTTTGGCAATCTGGAAGGCTGTCTCGCTCTGTGGGATGGTGTCGAGAATCTGGTGGAACTGGCGCACGCAGTCCATCATCTTGTCATTCTGTGTGATGATGTGGGTGAAGAAGTACTCCTTCTGATCCTTATAGCTGGGCTCCACATAGGCGGCAAAGGCGTTATAAGCCAGACCGCGAGCCTCGCGCAGCTCCTGGAAGACGATGGTATTCATACCGCCGCCATAGTACTCGTTGAATAATGCCTTCACGGCTGCCTCCTGTGGCTGCCAAGTCCGTTGCTCGTTGTGAATCATGCGCATATAGATATTCTTGGCATCGTAGGGTGCAATCAGAATCTCATTCTGCGGTGTAGCCTGCATCGTGTAGTGCCTACCCTCAGTTACTGGCATAAGTTTCTTGCCAGTCTTGTGAGCCTTCGTCACCACCTTGGATAACTCTTGCTCACTGAGGGGACCATAATATAATAAGGTGTGATTGAACTTCGAGAGATTCTTCAGAAGCGTGAGCAGTTCCTGTGGATCCTGCTGGCGCAGCTGTTCGATGCTGAGGTCGTGACGTGCGGGGTTGTAAGGACCATAGACACCATACTGTACCAGACGTGAGAAGTTCTGCTGCTGATTCAGCTTGGCATCGTTACGGCTCTTCTCCTCAAGTTGCACGAGCATCTGCCAGGCATCCTTGTCGACCTTTGCGTTTTGCAATACATTCTCAAGTAATAAGAGTGCCTTAGGCATGTTCTCGGCAAGACCGCTTAACATGATGTTCAAGTAACGTGCGCCGACATTGATGTTATAGGTGCAGGCAAGCTTGTAGAACTGCTGTTTGATCTGCTCATTGGTCATCTTGTCGGTACCGAGATACCCCAGATATTCCTTTGCATAGTTGTAACGCAGGTCGGTCTCGTTGCCAAACTCGTAGTGGAAGGCGAGAGCGAAACGGCCGTTCTCGTTGTTCTGCACATAAATATAGGGCAGGTTACGCTTTGTCTTCCCGAAAGAAAGGTCTTGCTGGAAATCAACGAAGCGCGGTTCAATCGGTTTAACCTGGCTGTTCTGAATGTCCTTGACAAACTGGCTCACATAGTCACGATTGGTGGGAATCGGAGTAATCTGCGGCTTGTCTATTTTCTTCAGGCTCTTGTCTTCACCCTGACGTTTCAGCACAGATACATAATTCTGACCGAAGTGACGGCGTGCGAAGTCGACTACCTGTTCCTTGGTGATGCCGGAGATGCGGTCGAGATACCCCACCTGCTGTTCCCAGGGAATCTCTTTGATGTAAGTCTCCACAAAGAGATCTGCCCGATTGCTGTTGCTTTCGAGATTGGTAAAGTAGTCGAGCTTGGCATTGTTGATGATTGAAGGTAGCAGGTCATCAGAGAACTCACCGTTCTTCAACTTCTCAATCTCTGCCAACAGGAGTTTCTTCACTTCGTCGAGCGTCTGCCCTTCTTTGGGAGTTCCAGCCATGATGAAAGCCGAGTGGTCACGCATAGGCTCACTTCCAGCCCATGCACCAAGCATCTTCATCTGGTTGTTGATGTTGAGGTCGATGAGTCCGGCTGTACGATTGTAGAGCATGGAACCGACAATGTTCAAGGTGTCGATCTGCAGGGTGTTGCCGCGGTCAAACCGCCAGCCGAGCCAAATGGTCTCAGCCTCGAGGCCGTAAATCGTAGTGTCGCGAGGTGCGGAGATGGGCTTCAAGGCTGGGAACTCAGGCTGCCGGACATCCTTACCGGGTTTCCATTCACCGAAATAGCGGTCGATGATGGCGATGGTCTCGTCGGGATTCAGGTCGCCTGCCATGCAGATGGCCACGTTGTTCGGGCGATACCATTTGTTGAAATAGTTCTTGATGTTTACAATAGACGGATTCTTAAGATGCTCCTGCGTACCGATGGTCGTCTGTGTGCCGTACGGGTGGGTAGGATAGAGCATCTTACTCATGGCTTCCCATAGCTTACGGGAATCTTGGGCAATACCGATGTTGTATTCCTCATAAACAGCTTCCAGCTCCGTGTGGAATCCACGGATCACCATATTCTGGAAACGGTCACTCTGAATCTTTGCCCAGTTCTCAATCTCGTTGGAAGGTATGTCTTCTGTGTAGCAGGTCACATCATTTGACGTGAAGGCATTTGTGCCTTCCGCTCCAATTGAGGCCATAAGCTTGTCGTACTCATTCGGGATGAAATACTGAGCAGCAACCTGCGAGACACTGTCTATCTCATGGTATTTCTGCTTACGCAGCTCGGGGTCTTTAATGAGCCGATACTCTTCGTAACGCTTTTCAATGTCAGCCAGTAACGGTGCCTCGGCAGCTGCATCAGTCACACCAAAGCGGCTGGTTCCCTTAAACATCAAATGCTCAAGGTAATGGGCAAGTCCTGTCGTTTCAGCAGGGTCATTCTTTGAACCCGTCCGGACAGCGATGAAAGTCTGGATACGCGGCTTTTCCTTGTTTACTGACAAATAAACTTTAAGTCCGTTGTCGAGCGTATAGATGCGTGTCTGCATCATATCTCCCGCAACGCTTGAATACTTATACTCTTTGGCTGAGACAGTCAAAGAAAGAACGGCAAAAAGGCAAACTGAAAAACACCTTAATGCTAAATTATTTGTTAATTTGAGATACTTCATCATTTTGTTTATACAATATTGCCTTTTTGCCATCATAAACTACATATATAATTTCTGGTTTTCAAAATCTACCTCACGGTCAAGCTGAGAGATGAAGTTGTCAAGAACTTCCTCTTCGACATCACCTAAAGTGAATTCTTTTTCGGCATCCTTACGGATTTCCCCGATCCATGTGCGACGTGCAGCGATGTAATCTTCGCGTACACGTTCAGCATCAGCTTCGGTGATGGTGTCGAGTCCATAGTAATCACAGATTACCTTATAAGTCCATGCCCAGCGATATTCGGCATAGTTGCGGTTGATTTCATCGAATCTTTCCAGAACACCCTCGATGGTCTCAATCGTTCCGTTCTCAATATCCTGCATCAGACGTTCTTCTTCAGACTCCGGAAGGAGCAGACCTCCAAGGTCGTTCCATTTGCCCAATCCTATACTTGTCTTAGGAACTTCGAGTGCGTGACGTTTCAGGACAGCTCCCATGTAGATTCTCAGGGCAATGTCATAATACTTGATACCCTTGCGCAAAGATGATGACTTAATTGCGTATGAATGGTAATTGTATTCAATAACATTGTCTCCCGAAGCCTCACGGAGCTTCTCCAGAATCTCTTTACCGCGCAGGATTTCACCGACAGAGAAAGGAGAAAGCCAGTCGAAGTTCACGATGCTCTTACGCCCCTCTCTTGGACGCATGTCACGTTTCGGCCATTTACGGATATCACGGTACAGACCTACTGTTGTCAGGTTGCGTCCTGGTGAGAGATACATGGTGTCACCGTAGGCAATAAGATAAGAGAAAGGCAGGTCGCGAGTGTCGGGATGATACATCAGCTTACCAAACAGGACAGAGAATGTACCAATGGTTGCCGGCATCAGGAGATAAGCACCGCTGGCGGTTTTAGTTCCGCGTTCCAGTATACCGTAGTGCATTGGTCCCATCTTATACGCATGGTTTGAGAAGTTGGTTGCACTTCCTGCATTATAGAATGAGAACATTCCTCCAATGAGCAGCGAACTCTTGTGGTGACTGGCTGAGAATGGACCGCAGAAAGCAGCACATGCTTCACCGTTAGACATGTAGGAGTTAGCAAAGAAGACACTGGTCTCGGCGGTGAATCCATTGCTGATCTGACATGCTTCACCCACAAAGCAGTTCTGCATCTTCACACTGTTGATAATTGAACATCCGTCGGAGATAATGGAATTCTCACAAATGACTCCAGTTCCGATATAGACACTGTTGTTTGTAGAACTCATAATCGAACAGTCGCTCAGTCGTGATGCACCACTGATTTCACATCCTTCGTAAATAATCGTATTGGTGATTTCCTTGGTGTTGACAATCTTCACATTATTATATATGGTGCCTCTCTCAGGTCTGTTGCGCTCTACTTGTTCGTTGATGAGCCTGTGAATGGCATCATATAAATGCTTGTTCCCTGCATGTTTGATCATAAAGGAAGCAAACTGGCTGTTCAAATCGCGGAAAAGAATCAGGTTTCCGTCGCCCACTTCATTCAGGACTGAAATCAGGTTGCCTTCTCCGTATGTTGCTCCCTCTGTTGTCTCCATTGTGCAGATGTTAGAGATGTAACAGTCGTCACAAATGGTATAGTTGTTGATGTAGTTACCGATGTTCTCTATCAGACAGTTGTCGCCGACAGATACATTCCTGAGTGTCGCATTGTTGATACCAGAGTGCTTTACAAACCCTTTACTTACTTCAACGCTCTTCTCAAAGTTTCCCAGTCGGATTTCTCCATAGAACATCACACGATGGAAATAGTTAGGCCGGAAATCTTCTGCTACTTGTACGTTTGTCCAGTCTTCTGACCAGCAGCTGTTGTTTTCTAAAACGAGAATCTCTTCTTCTGTTAAATGTCTGTAATTCATTGTCTTTTTATCTTTGTGTTTGTTATTATTATTCTTCTGTTGGATATAGGAAATCATTATATGGATATTTCTGCACATGGAGCTCCCGCACTTTCTTATAAAGAAGGTCCCTGAACGCATCGATGTTCAGCTTTTCTTTTGCTGAAATGAACAGGCAATTCTCGTTCAGCCGAGCCATCCATGTACGTTTCAAATCTTCAAGTGTAATGTTCTCCTTAGTTGGCGGTGTCAGGTCATCTTCCTCTTTTTCAATCCATGTGTACTGATCAATTTTGTTGAAAACCATCATCGTCGGCTTTTCTGAACAGTCTAATTCTTTCAGTGTTTTTTCAACAACATGAATCTGTTCTTCAAAGTCTGGATGTGATATGTCCACGACATGGATAAGCAGGTCGGCCTCTCTCACCTCATCAAGGGTAGACTTGAAGGACTCCACGAGATCGGTGGGTAGTTTCCGGATAAAACCTACGGTGTCGGCAATTAAGAAGGGGAGGTTTTCCACGACCACTTTACGGACGGTTGTGTCAAGGGTCGCAAATAACTTGTTCTCTGCAAAGACATCACTCTTTGCCAGTAAATTCATGATGGTGGATTTACCGACATTCGTATAACCGACCAATGCCGTTCGGATGAGCCTTCCTCTATTCTTTCTTTGAGTGGCTTTCTGTCTGTCTATTTCGACCAGTCGCTGCTTTAATAAGGATACACGTTGGAGAATGATACGACGGTCCATCTCCAACTGAGTCTCACCCGGACCACGAAGTCCCACGCTTCCTTTTCCTCCTCCTGAGCCAGAGCCACCACCTTGTCGCTCAAGGTGAGTCCACAGTCTCTGTAATCGGGGAAGCATATAACGGTATTGTGCGAGTTCCACCTGCGTCTTAGCATTAGATGTCTGTGCCCGCATAGCGAAGATGTCGAGGATGAGGCTCGTCCTGTCAAGAATCTTCACCTTCAACTCCGCTTCGATATTCCGTATCTGTTTGGCTGACAGTTCATCATCAAAGATAACCATTCCGATTTCTCTCTCAGCCTCTTCCTCGTCTGTGATGAATTTTCTTATTTCCTCTAATTTACCTTTTCCGACATAAGTGATACTGCTCGGTCCATTTACCTTCTGCGTAAACCGTTTGACGGTAACGGCACCAGCGGTGTCGGCAAGAAACTCAAGCTCGTCAAGATACTCTTTCGTCTTGGCTTCGTTTTGGGATGGGGTGATCAGTCCAACCAGTATGGCAGTTTCAGCCTTCGCTTCAGAAATAACGAATTCTCTCATTAATAATATGTAATTATGATGCAAAGATAATGTAAATCTAAGATACGACAAAACGATTCCATTTTTTTTTCAAAACCATCGTTGTCAATCATGCTGCATCTGAAGTTATTTCAGTATTATCTTCCTGCCGTTTTGTATGTAGATTCCTTTCTTTGATATGTTTACGCGGCGTCCAGAGAGATCGTAAAACACGTTGTTTTCTATGTCGGGAGACACCAGTTCCGTTATACCATCGCTAACTGTTACTTGTGCCTCGTTAGAGTAAGCCGATTCTCCTTTGTCATAGACAGCAGTCACCTTGTATGTTGCATCCGCATCTATGCTATTGTCTGTATAGGATGTAGAGACCAGCAGTGCTTCATTTTGCTTTATGCCATTTCTATAGACATTGTATCCTGCAAGGTGAATGTCTTGAGCTGCCGTGGTGTCAGGAACAAAAGTAATATCGTCAATAAAGAACATCAGACCATCCTTCGTTGTCTTGTGAATGGCAAAGAACCTGCCGCCGTGTGGCACATCAAAATTATATTTCTTCCAGTCGGCACCGACAACGGTTATCTCTTTACCGACATTCTTAAAGCTATTGATGTCGGTATCGGTGGTGGAGTATTTGAACTCAAACTTCTCACTGTAACTCTTTGTCGCACGGGCGAAGAACGAAATAGTCTGTTCCCTGCCGGATAGCTCAGGTGAGATAAGCCAGTCATCAGATTCTGAACTTGACGACATCAGCATCTTTAATCCAGAGTGAGGCTGCCATGAACTGGATAGTCCTTTTCCACCTGTTTCCGTGAGTTCAACCTCAGAAGGTGTCATGACAATGAAGGCATGCGGTAAAGTTCTGTTAGGCCACATGTAGCCTTCGCCAAAACTAAAGGTAAGTCTACGGTCACCATCATATAGGAGCCAGTCGCCAAAGTTTTTGATGGTGAAGTCTTCATAGTCTTCGAATCCTTCGGTGACAGTCCTGTCCTCACTAAGCGGAGAAGCCGGGGCTTTCCAGTTCAGTGTGACACTTCCATTGTTATCAATAGCAGTCAGGTTCTCTGGCTTAGGAAACAGTGGAAGTCTTACTTTGATGTTCTGTATGGCAGAACGATTGTTGTCAATATATTCATCCTTATTATAAGCTAATTCGGCATAAATGCTGCTAAGAGGTGACATGTCAATGGTGGCAGTTGTTGGAACAACTACATTAATGATTTCACCTGAGTCGACAGCTGGTCCCTGAACACTTCCAGCCAGCATGTCGTCAACAAAGACATTGACAGTATATGCACCTTTTTCTATGTTGTTTACTCCGAGATTATGTACTGCCACATTCACATTATGGGCTTCGTCTGTTTTCAGATTTGGAGGGAGCAGATGAATCTTCGACATCAAGTCATAGTCTTTTTGGTCAAATATCATGATGTTATCTATGAGGATGTTCTCTGCAGTATTGGCTACAGTAGCTTCAAATCCCACATACGCCGATTCTGCATTGGCAATATCTTTAAGGGAAACGATTGCCCGAATATACTTGTCCTGCTTATCTTTGTCGGTCAGATCAATCGTAGCGACTGTCTTGAAGTTGATGCCGTCAACAGAAGTCTTAATCAACAGAGGGTTAGCCATGGCAAAACCGTAAAGGTAATAGAAGGTCATCGTCGGGTTTTCAATACCTTTCAGACAAATGCGTCCGGTATGTGCCATATCAGTCTCTTTGCCGTCCGACATCTGGCTGTCGATGATAGAGCTGGCAAAGCCAATAAACCCGTCGTCTCCGTCCTGAGAGAAACGGCTGTCTGCATACGCGCTCCAGCGGCTAACTCCAGAAGTGGTATGCATGAGCATGTAATGATCCAGCTCACCATTGGAAAATGTTTCTTCATAAGGTAATGTATAGGCATCACCAAGTACAATGGAATTAGAATGGGTCTCTGGACCTTGTCCGATGTCAGAAACGGCTTTGACTACATAGTAATACATTCCTTGTCCGTCTATGATAATCGTGCGCATTACTTTGTATCCCGATTGTTCTTCCAGTTCTTTGTATTTTGCTTCTGCCGTTTCATTCAGCCAGTCAATGTCAACAATGTCTTCAAACCTTGTCTCACTGATTTCCCCAGAGATAGAACTATTCTTGTCTTCCAGGTATCTGCGGATGGTGTATCTTATCCCTTCTGGGTTGATATAGCCCCCATTCGCTCCTTTTGTAGGTGCATCCCAAGTAATAACAGCTTTGTGGGTTTCGTAATCATAGGTTGCCTGAAGGTTGAGAACAGGCCCTGGAATATCTGTACCAATATAAGCACTGGCACTTACGGGTTCACTACTTCCACTCTTATTCGTGGCTATGACTTTGTAAGTGTACTTAGCATTGGTGAGATTCTGCGTATCCTCATAGGTGATGACAGAGTTTACGGCTGGTTGGTTGAAAATATGAATCAGCTTGTCATTGCGGTAAAGATCAACTTTAGTCAGTTCAGTAAGGCTTTGTCCGTCAATGGTCTTATTAGGAGTACAGAACGTGATGGTTGCTTTGAGCTCTCCAAGTGCTGCCGGTGTCACTTGAAGGTTCGTGACACTTGCCGGGGCAGCCTGACTGACAGTCTCCTCAATGTTGATGTCATCTAAATACAGATAGTTAGAATATGGGATGTCTTTCGTGCAATGATGGAATCCTATTCGGTAATCATCCGTGTCATCTACAGTGAAAACCACTTTGAAGGTCTGTCCTGTACTACTGGTCACTTTTGTTTCAGGTAGAAGTTGAGTGGTCATGGCAGAGACTTTCCTTCCTGTTCCCATGAAGACAGAAAGTGTCTCCTCATCTTCTATTTCAATGAAAGCCTTAAAGGTCAGAAGGTAGGTCTTCCCTTTTTCGAATTCAAAGATGGGGGTAATGAGCCATTCATCTGCATTGTAGTCGCGTTCGCTCTTGGCAACGAGCAGATTGTCATCGTATGTCCAAGTCTGATCATCATGATTCTCATCAGCAACAGTGAATGTTTCGAAGTCGCTTACGTCATCAAAGCTCTGTCGATAAGGCAGATGTGTCTGTGCCTGAGAACTGATGATTATGGTCAGTAGAACTGTAATAAGAGTGGATATTCTTTTCATAAACACATTAGTTACTTGTTGTTGGTTTGTTATCTGATAATTGCTTTTTTGATGTCATTTCCTTTCTTGATGATGTACAGACCAGGATTTAGTTGGTTGTTTCCGACAATCTGCCCTTCCATATTATAAATAGTCTGAGTGTTGTCAGTGGCTATCCCCTGAAGGGCAATCCCAGAAAGATTACTGATACGTGATTGGGTGGTGTTAAGTACTTCTCCCGTGGGATAGTTGGTTGAACGGTCGGTCGCAGCCGTTACGAATGCAACAACTCGTAGCTGACTGATATCCCATGAGTCGTCAGCTGTTGTTGTCGTTGTGAAGTTGAATGTGGTTTCATCCGACCATGAAATAAGATTACCAGTCTGACGGGTAAGGATGGCCCTTACGATGTTATCATGGTATTTCTTGTCTACATCCCCAGCCTGTGAACCAATAGCCTTGACATGATCTTCGACGAGGAAGACGTTGAGCGTGGCTCTTGGATAAAGTGGCTGGAAGAAATCTTTGGCTTCACCATCTATGGTTATGCTGAGATCTTTTCCTGATGCAGTCAGTTCTGCTTTCAGCTGGACGAAAGAAGGCTGTTGGGTAGCGATGTCAAAGTACATATTCAGTTCTGTCGTAGACTTGTTGTTGAAGATGAATGCCGGTGTATCACCATCAAATGTGGTGCGGTCGAGTATGATATATGGATTTCCCAATACACCAAAGTTCACATAAGGCCGACTCTCTGTCAGTGTAAATTCATCTTCTTTGTATCCGACATGATGAGAAACCCATGCAACGTCTTGACGGTTGGGTACGATTTCTTCCAATAGTCTGTCACCTTCTGGGCAGTTGATGCAGGGTAGGGATGTGAAATGTTCAAGCAAAACGGTTCGGGGAAAAGATGACGTGTAAACATAGAATGGAATAGACAAAGTGTCATTGTCTGATTTCTCATCGAAAATGTCCACTGCTTTGACCACCATTTGGGCATAATGCTTACCTTCTGTCAGGTTGCTTAAACAGAATATATTAGAGAATGTTTTTGTCTGGATGGGCTCAAGTCGTTCTGTGATAGACGTTCCGTCTCCTTGTGCTTCTCCGTCAATCAGCCATGACACTCGATAGGCATCTACCGATTGAGTTCCGAGATTCTCAACGGTGGCATTTATCTTTAGTGATTCAGATGGCTGGTAATAGTCTTTGTCTATCGTTCCATTAATGACTCCAAGGTCGTTGGCAGGTATTTCAGCTTCTACTATAGCCTGGATGAAAAGAATGCCTATTTCATTGTGATAGTCATTCCAGTTGTTTTCGTATGCAATTAATGAAGTGTTTTCATTTCCATGACCGCTGGTCATGATGCCTTTAAAGCCAGAAGGCTGGGTGGCAGTATAGCCGATATACAGTTCTTCGCCTGTAATGGTAAAACTCTTGTTCAGTTCAACTTCATTCCATCCATTATTCAATTCTTTAATGCTTTGCGTTACTACTGAACTGGCAGTGAGCGATGTACGTATCCATACTGAAGGCTTTTCGAATCCATCTTTCACGGCGATACGGATTCTGGTGATTTTTCCTCCCTTGTATCTCATCATTGTAACACCGGGTATTCGGATTGCCGCTGATATCTTACCAGCCTCTTCAAATCCAACAGATTCAGTGTTGGTCAGCTCCTCTGGGCAATAGCCGAGGACATGATTATTCTGTGCAGCAACGGAAGAAGAACACAATATAAATATAGTGAGTAGCCATAGGATATGGGCAGTCGCTAAGTATTTCATAAAAGAGATAGTGATAGAAGTTATTAAAAGTATTTATTCTGCAAAGATATAATTTTTTTGTCATAAAAAGATTGAAAGTGTAAAAAAACTATAGCAATTAATAATGTTCCGTTATAGTTTGTTTTTTTTTCGTATTTTTTTTATTATGTTTTTGCGGTTTACGTATAAAATTGTACTTTTGCAACCGATTAGACGGAATTATTCGTATTTTAATATTATAAAATTATGAGACTTATTATTGAACCGGATTATGAGCAGCTTTCGCGTTGGGCTGCTGAACATGTGATTAAAAGAATCAATGAGTTTAATCCAACTCCTGACCGCAAATTTGTTTTAGGACTTCCTACAGGATCTTCTCCTGAAGGTATGTATGCCAACTTAGTAAAGGCAAATAAGGAAGGACGTGTATCTTTCAAGAATGTGCTGACTTTTAACATGGATGAGTATGTCGGTCTGCCCGAAGAGCATCCCGAGAGTTATCATTCTTTCATGGCTCGTAATCTTTTTGACCATATTGACTGCCCCAAAGAGAACATCCATATCCTCAACGGTAATGCCCCAGATCTGGAAGCAGAGTGCAAGCATTATGAAGAGATGATCGCAGAGGCTGGTGGTATCGATCTTTTCCTCGGAGGTATCGGACCGGACGGACATATCGCTTTCAATGAGCCAGGTAGCTCACTTTCTTCTCGTACCCGTGTGAAGACCTTGACAACTGACACGATTATTGCCAACAGCCGATTCTTCGACAATGATATAAATAAAGTTCCGAAGTTGGCTCTTACCGTTGGTGTTGGTACTGTGATGGATGCACGCGAGGTGATGATTCTTGTGAATGGTCATCATAAGGCACGTGCCCTTCAGGCTGCTGTTGAAGGTGGTGTCTGCCAGATGTGGACCATCAGTGCTCTTCAGATGCACCAGCATGGAATCATTGTTGCCGATGAGGCTGCTGCTGATGAATTGAAGGTTGGAACTTACAAGTACTTCAAAGACATAGAGAAAGATAACCTCTAATATTCCCGGGGGATGCTGATCGGGCATCCCCCTTGTTTTTTCACACTTAACCTTTTGTTTCTTTTAAACGCCATGAGACTGAATCTGAGTTCACAAATTGTACTGAATAAGATACCTGAGAAGTTCTATCGTCCCAAGTCGGTGGTGGAACAGTCGGAGATTACCCGTCAGGAAAAGATTCCCACAGAGATATTCCCCAAAATGGAGGAAGGTGTCTGTAAAGTTGCCGATGCGATAGTGGAAAGAGTCTTGCAATGCCAACGGCAGGATCGCTTTTGTGTGTTAGGACTGGGAACAGGAAACTCGCTTACCCCGATTTATGCCGAGTTAATCAGTCGTTATCAGCAGGGATTGATCAGCTTCAGCAATGTCGTTGTCTTTAATGCTTATGAGTTTTTCCCTTTGACGGCAAAGACACAGTATAGTGCCATTAGTCAGCTTAGAGAGCGCTTCCTGAGTCATGTGGACATTGACCCGCAGAATGTTTTCACTTTCGATGGTACTGTCTCTCAGGACAATATCCAGCTGCATTGTCAACTTTATGAACAACGCATCAAAACCTTCGGAGGTATAGATGTCATGTTGCTTGGGATAGGACGGGTCGGTAACATGGCTATTAACGAACCTGGTTCTGGAATAACATCTTCTTCACGACTGATCCTTATTGATAATACATCGCGTGAAGAATCTTCTTTAAGTTTTGGAACCAAAGAACCTGTCCCGCCTTGTGCCATCACAATGGGTGTGCAGACTATTCTTTCGGCAAAGAAAGTGTTCTTGATAGCATGGGGTGAGGAGAAGGCGGAGATTATTAGAAAGACTGTTGAAGGACCCATTACTGATACTATTCCATCGTCATTCCTACAGACTCATAATGATGCACATGTCATCATTGATATTGCTGCTGCCGGTCGACTGACCCGCATTGTCTATCCATGGCTGGTTACCTCATTGAACTGGACGGATAAACTGATTCGTTCTGCACTGGTATGGTTGTGTCTGAAGACAGGCAAACCAATATTAAAACTGACGAATAAGGACTATAACGAAAATGGATTAAGTGACCTGCTTGCAATCTTTGGCTCTGCATACAATGCGAACATCAAGATATTCAATGATTTACAGCATACTATTACTGGATGGCCTGGTGGCAAGCCGAATGCCGATGATACATATAGGCCCGAGCGGGCATTTCCTTTCCCGAAGCGTGTCTTGGTTTTTTCTCCGCATCCCGATGATGATGTGATTTCTATGGGAGGAACCATCCAGCGTCTTGTGGCACAAGGGCACGAACTGCATGTGGCTTATCAGACGAGTGGGAATATTGCTGTCGGAGATGAAGAGGTCACTCGTTTCATGCATTTCATCAATGGATTCAACCAGTTGTTCGGTAACTCAGAGGACGAAGTCATAAACCGCAAATATAAAGAGATAAAATCCTACCTTGCATCTAAGAAGAAAGGCGATCTCGACACACAGGACATTCTTACCATCAAAGGACTTATCAGACGTGGGGAGGCTCGTACCGCCTGTTCATTTAACAAGATACCTCTGAATAGAGTTCACTTCCTCGACCTGCCGTTCTATGAAAGTGGCAAAATAGAGAAGCTGCCAATGGGAGAGGCTGATGTACGTATTGTGCAACAGCTTATCAGAAAGGTGAAGCCCCATCAGATCTATGTAGCCGGCGACCTTGCCGACCCACATGGTACACATCGCAAATGTACGGATGCGGTCTTGGCAGCCATCGACGAGGAAAAGAATGCTGGTGCCGAGT
Source organism: uncultured Prevotellaceae bacterium (assembly GCA_902762325.1). GTDB lineage: Bacteria > Bacteroidota > Bacteroidia > Bacteroidales > Bacteroidaceae > Prevotella. The sequence continues at coordinate 50,449 of CACWNV010000008.1, forward strand.
GGTTGAAGGATTGCAGAATTTGGATGTATCGTGGCGCTTGGGCAGAATGGGAAATCGAAAATATTGAGATGTGTGTGCCCATGAGCCCCGAAGAACTCCGGGCGAAGCGTAATGCTATTCTGAAGCATCAGTCGCAGATGGAGAGTGCTCCTTTCTTAGGCAATGACGAAAGACTGTTTTGGCAGCGGGCAGAGGATCGAAATCATGCTACCGCCGACTTATATGATCAGCTCGGTCTTGCCTGTTATGAGGCAATGGAGGCGTTTGTAGAATACAAACTTTTGTAAACTAATTCTTTTTCCTCCCTTCTCCTTGAATAAAAGGGAAGGGAGATACTCTTTTTATGCCTTTTGTGAGAATCATTTGTTTATTACCTTATTACTGGCCTTTTCCATGCGTATAAATAGGTTTTTCTTTTGTGTAGTTTTGTTGTTTTTGCCAATCGTGAATATCTTGGCGAAAGGCAAGGTTCGTGTGGCTTGCGTGGGTAATAGTGTAACTTGGGGATACGGACTTGCCGAACGAGAAACGCAAGCTTATCCCGTGGTTTTGCAACAATTGCTTGGGGATGAGTACGACGTGAGGAATTTTGGCCATTCAGGTACTACGTTGCTCAAGCATGGTCATCGTCCGTATGTGTTGCAAACGGAATTTCGAGAGGCATTGAACTTTAAGGCTGATCGTGTGGTGATTCATCTGGGATTGAATGATACGGATCCTCGCAATTGGCCTGATTATGCGGACGAATTTATCACGGATTATCTCTCGCTCATAGATTCGTTTCGCATAGCCAATCCCAATGCAAGAATATGGATATGTTTGATGACTCCTATTGGTCATCGTCATCATCGGTTTCAAAGTGGAACACGCGACTGGCATGCTGCCATTCAATCTGCCATTCGTAGAGTTGCCACCAATGCAAGGGTGGGATTGATAGACTTACATACTCCCTTTTATACTCGTCCTGACCTTTTCCCAGATGCCTTACATCCTGATGCAGAAGGTGCGAAGATATTAGCTCGTACCGTGTATCAGGCTCTTTCTGGCAACTATGGTGGCTTGCAATTACCAGCCATCTATGGTTCGGGTATGGTCATTCAACGTGATGTGCCTATTCATTTCAATGGAATAGCGAATGTTAATGAACAAGTGGAGATTGTCTTTAATGGAAAGACACATGTTGTTTCTGCCAACGAGAATGGTCAATGGGATATAGAACTTCCGCCGATGAAGGCTGGAGGACCATATACTTTGGATTTTAAAACTCGTCAACGTCAGATTCATTTGACTGATGTATGGTTGGGTGAAGTGTGGTTGTGTAGTGGACAATCGAATATGGAGTTCCCGTTGGGAAAGACAACGACGGCAACAGAGGATTTGGCAAAGGCTAACAATGCAGACAGAGTGCATCTATGCAATATGTCAACTCGTTTTCCTACGGATAATGTAGAGTGGGAGAGTGATGTTCTTGACTCTATTAACAATCTACATCTCTTAAAATATCCCCAATGGCAAAGGGCAAATGCGGAGATGGTGAAAGACTTTTCTGCTATAGCTTATCATTTTGGTCGTGTGCTGACAGATAGTCTTCAAGTGCATGTGGGAGTGATTTGCAATGCGGTGGGAGGCACTACAACAGAGTCATGGATTGACAGAAATACACTCGAATGGCAATTCCCGCAAATACTCTATGATTGGTATCATGGTGATTTCGGACAACCTTGGGCGCGTGGTAGGGCGTTGAAGAATATAGCTAAAGCCACGAATAAACTACAGAGACATCCCTACGAACCGTGTTATATGTTTGAGGCAGGGATGTTGCCTTTGGCTCATTATTATATAAAAGGTGTAGCTTGGTATCAGGGAGAGAGTAATGCGCATAATATTGAATTGCACGAACGACTATTCGCTTTGCTTGAACAGAGTTGGAGAAACTCTTTCAAGCAACCCAATTTACCTTTTTATGTCGTTCAATTATCAGGATTGAATCGTCCCTCTTGGCCACGATTCCGTGATAGTCAACGACGTTTATCTACCCATCTTCCAGATACATGGTTAGCTGTTTGTCATGATTTGGGAGATTCTCTTGATGTTCACTTCCGCAATAAACGTCCGCTTGGTGAACGGTTGGCTTGTCAGGCTTTACAACACACATACGGTTTCAATCTTATGGCAGATAGTCCTACGCCTTCCATGATTACAACCGACGGGCATCGTATGATGATTGATTTCCCGGAGAATGCAGGATGTTATGTTCATGGAAATGAATTGCTTGGCTTTGATGTTGCTGGTCAAGATAGTGTTTATTATCCAGCAACAGGTGAGATAGAAGGAAATCGGGTTTATCTCTCTTCTCCACAAGTTGCCGTTCCTATATATGTTCGATATGCTTGGCAACCCTTTACGAGAGCCAATTTGATGGGGAAAGGTGGAATGCCTGTATCTACGTTTTACGATAGGTCTTCATTGGTAGTGGAATCTTTGGAAAACTTTCCTGCTGACGAGAAAGGTATTGAAAAAGGTGTCTCTGCTTGTTATGCTGGAACTATAGATGATTGTCTATTGATGGCTGGAGGTTGTAATTTCCCAGAAAAACCCGTTGCAGAGGGTGGAAAGAAACGTTATTATCGTGGAATTTATATGGCTCGTCTTGATGGTGGCAACCGTTTAGATTGGCAACGTGTGGGTTCTTTACCCGTCGTTGCTGCATACGGTGTGAGCGTGAGTGTTTCAGATGGAGTTATCTGCGTGGGTGGTTGCAATGAAAAAGAATCTTTTCGTTCTGTTTTTAAGATTAAGTTAAAAGGAAAAAAGACGATGATTGAATCGTTGCCTTCTTTACCTATACCACTTGATAATTTTACGGGTGCTTTGCAAGGAGATAGTCTTGTTGTTTTTGGAAACAATCAAGTTTATGCTCTCAATATAACTAATCCTCAAAATGGTTGGCAACTGGTAACCAAAACAAATGTCGTTCGTCAACAACCAGTGAGTGGTTTTGTGGATGGTGACTATTGTGTATGGGGCGGTTTTTCTCCTAAACAAAAAGACGGAAAAGCAACATTGTCGTTAGATGGATTACGTATTCATGATAATAAGGTGTTGTCTTTATCTACACCGAATAATCCCTATGATGGGGAGTCGGTATTCTTGGGAGGTGCAACTACCGTTAATGCTGATTCTCATACCGTTATCGTTATGGGAGGAGTGAATAAGGACATCTTCTTGGAGGCATTGAATAATCCTGCTGATGATTATCTCACATGGAGCCCAGAACGCTATCTGTTCAATGGGAAAGTCTTTGCATTTGATGGTAATGATTGGTCATTGATAGGAGAGAATCCATTACTCAAACGCGCAGGTGCTACGTTGGTTTTTCATCGTGGTACTTATTATTTAATAGGAGGAGAACTGAAACCTGGTATTCGTACCCCATCGGTGTGTAGGATTACGTTGAACAAGTAATAATTGAAAAAGAAAGATGAAAGAAAAAAGATATTATCCATGGCTCGTCGTTGCACTGCTTTGGGTGGTTGCCTTGTTGAATTACATGGATCGTCAGATGCTATCGACGATGCAAGAAGCCATGAAGGCCGACATCGAAGAGCTCAACCGTGCCGAGGCTTTTGGCGTTTTGATGGCTGTTTTCCTGTGGATTTATGGTATCGTAAGTCCTTTTGCAGGTGTTGTTGCCGACCGCGTGAATCGTAAGTGGCTTGTGATTGGCAGCCTTTTTGTCTGGTCGTCAGTAACATTCCTTATGGGATATGCCGATAGTTTCAGGCAACTCTATTGGCTGCGTGCTTTCATGGGAGTCAGTGAAGCTTTGTATATTCCTTCTGCCTTATCGCTTATTGCCGACTGGCATGAGGGCAGTTCACGCTCTTTGGCCATCGGATTACACATGACAGGTTTGTATGTTGGTCAGGCGGTTGGAGGCTTTGGAGCCACGTTGGCAGCAATGTTGTCCTGGCAATCAGCTTTCCATTGGTTCGGAATTGTGGGAATTGCCTATTCTGTCATATTAATGATGTTACTCCATGAGAACCCGAAGCATGGACAGAGTACTGATTCTATTCAGCAGAAGCAGGAGAAGACTTCTGTTTTTCATGGACTGGGCATCGTCCTTTCCACGTGGGCTTTCTGGGTAATCTTGTTTTATTTTGCCGTTCCCAGCCTGCCCGGTTGGGCTACAAAGAACTGGCTGCCTACGTTGTTTGCTGAGAACCTCAGTATTCCGATGTCAAGTGCCGGTCCGCTTTCTACCATTACCATTGCCGTCTCTTCGTTTGTCGGTGTCATCTTTGGAGGTTGGCTGAGTGACCGGTGGGTACAGCGTAACTTGCGCGGACGAATCTATACCAGTGCCATAGGACTTGGGATGACCATTCCTGCACTGTTGCTTCTGGGACTGGGACATAGCTTGTTGGCTGTTGTCGGGGCAGGACTTCTTTTCGGAGTAGGTTACGGTATGTTCGATGCCAACAACATGCCTATCCTTTGTCAGTTCATTTCTGCAAAGTACAGGGCGACTGCATACGGCATCATGAATATGACAGGTGTGTTTGCCGGGGCATTGGTTACTCAGGTCTTAGGGCGTTGGACCGACGGAGGCAACTTAGGCATGGGATTCGCATTGCTTGGCGGTGTGGTGGCTTTGGCTCTTGCCCTGCAACTTTTCTGTCTCCACCCTGCATCGGACAATAAGCAATAACAGTTCATCGTTATTACATTTAGATACACATTATTATATATATGGAAAAAATCAAAGGACTAATAGATGCTCCCTTCACACCATTTCATCCGAACGGTGATGTAAATCTGGAGCCGATAGAAGCTTATGCTGACATGTTACAGAAGAATGGGCTGAAAGGCGTGTTCATCAATGGTTCTTCGGGTGAGGGTTATATGCTTACCACGGAGGAACGGATGGCATTGGCTGAGCGATGGGTGAGTGTTGCTCCCGATGGCTTTAAGGTCATAGTTCACGTTGGCAGCTGCTGCCTGCGAGAGAGTGTCCGTCTTGCCGCTCATGCTCAGCAGATTGGCGCATGGGGTATTGGTAGTATGGCACCGCCTTTCCCTAAAATCGGGCGAATAGAAGAACTTGTAAAATATTGTGAGCAGATTGCCGAAGCAGCTCCCACACTTCCCTTTTACTATTATCATATCCCAGCCTTTAATGGAGCATTTCTTCCGATGCTCGACTTGTTGAAGGCTGTTGACGGACGCATACCTAACTTTGCGGGAATCAAATATACTTTCGAGAGTCTTTACGAGTATAACCAGTGTCGTTTATATAAGAACGGCAAGTTCGACATGCTCCATGGACAGGACGAGACGATTCTTCCTTCCTTGGCACAAGGAGGAGCACAAGGCGGTATTGGAGGGACGACAAATTACAATGGGCGCGAGCTGGTAGGCATTATTGACGCATGGAAGCGTGGCGATATTGATACTGCACGTGAGAAACAGAACTTCTCTCAGGCAGTCATTAATGTCATTTGTCATTACCGTGGTAACATCGTGGGCGGAAAGCGCATTATGAAGCTGATAGGTTTTGATCTCGGTCCCAATCGTGTACCGTTCCAGAATATGACAGAAGAGGAAGAAACGGCGATGCGCAGGGAACTGGAAGACATTGGCTTCTTTGAGCGTTGCAACAAGTTTTAATTAAAAAAGTGAAGAATAGGATGAGAGAGACTGAACCGATTTCTGTCAGGTCTTACCTGCAGTCATGGGCAGAACGCTATAAGGATGAGTTGGAGAATAACATCATGCCGTTCTGGCTTCATCATGGACTCGACCGTATTCATGGAGGTGTCTATACCTGTCTTGATCGGGATGGGACGCTTATCGACACCACAAAGTCTGTATGGTTTCAGGGACGTTTCGGGTTCATTTGTGCCTTTGCCTATAACAATATTGAGAAGCGGCAGGAATGGCTTGAAGCTTCTCACAGCTGTATTGATTTCATCGAACAGCACTGTATAGATGCCGACGGGCGTATGTTTTTTGAAGTGAAGGCAGATGGCACGCCGCTTCGCAAACGCCGTTATCTGTTCTCTGAGTGCTTTGCTGTTATTGCTATGGCGGAGTATGCCATCGCAACGGACAATGCCCAATATGTCCAGAAAGCAATGGACCTCTTCAGTCTTATCATCCGTTATGCCGATACTCCTCAGCTCCTTGAGCCGAAATATCTGCCTACCCTGGAATCACAGGGACACTCGCTGACAATGATTCTCATCAACACTGCATCGCGGTTGCGTGAAGCATGTGCTAAGTGCAGCTTTCCTGCTGAAGACATCAACCTTCTCAATGCTCGCATCGACCAGTCGATTTCTTCCCTTGAACGCTATTTCCTGCATCCGGAATTTAAGGCTGTTCTGGAAACCGTCGGACCGCAGGGTGAGTTTATTGACACATGTATGGGACGCACCATCAATCCTGGCCATTGCATAGAAACGGCTTGGTTTATTCTGGAAGAGGCAAAGCATCGTCAATGGGATGAACACCTTACGGAATTGGGATTGACAATCTTTGACTGGTCTTGGCAGTGGGGATGGGACGAGAATTATGGTGGCATCATCAATTTCCGGGATTGCCGCAACTTGCCGCCTCAGGATTATTCACAGGACATGAAGTTCTGGTGGCCTCAGTGTGAGACGATCATCGCTTCGCTTTATGCTTATCAGGCTTCCGGCAACGAGAAATACCTTGAGCGTCACAAGCTGATCAGTGACTGGACGTATGAACATTTCCCCGACAAAGATTTTGGCGAATGGTTCGGCTATCTGCATCGTGACGGGTCTGTTGCCCAACCTGCTAAGGGAAATATTTTTAAGGGACCGTTCCATGTGCCTCGTATGATGATAAAGAGTTATATGATTTGTCAGTCTATAATATCAGAATAATCAGAATAATCAGAATATTCAGATTACTCTGAAAAACTCAGAATTGCCCATGAAAGAATCATTTGATCTAACTACAACCACTTTCGGTAGCACACGTGAACGACAATATGATGTGGTGTTGTTGCCGTGGGGAGCCACAGAGCCCCATAACTTGCATCTGCCTTATTTGACAGACGGTATTTTGTCGCATGACATAGCAGTGGATGTGGCAAATGAAGTGTTTGAGCAGCATGGAGTGCGCTGCATGGTCATGCCGCCTGTCAATATGGGAGCGCAGAACCCAGGACAGCGTGAACTGCCTTTCTGTATTCATGCCCGATATGAGACGCAGAAAGCCATTCTTACGGATATTGTCTCGTCTTTGTATGTTCAGGGATTCCGTCGGATGCTCATTGTGAATGGGCATGGCGGAAATGTCTTCAAGCCAATGATACGCGACCTCTTGCTCGACTATCCCGATTTCCTGGTTGCCAGTAGTGAATGGTTCAAGATGGCAGACCCGAAGTTGTTCTTTGAATCCCCGGGTGAACATGCTGATGAGATAGAGACATCGGTGATGATGCATTACCACCCCGATCTTGTTAACCTTGACGAGGCGGGAGAGGGGAAAGCCAAACGCTTTGCCCTGAAGGCAATGAAGGAGGGTAGAGTATGGGTTCCCAGGGATTGGGAGAAGGTGTCGGCAGATACAGGTATCGGCAATCCCTTGAAGTCTACAGCAGAGAAAGGAAGACGTTTTGCCGAGGCTGTTGTGAAGGAGTATGTTACATTCCTGAAAGAGTTGTCGATGGTCGGCAATGCCTCTGGTTTATATGAAGATAATGAATAAGAACTAGGATATAGATGAAAATGAGAAAGTTATTTTGCCTATTGTCGCTATTTGTCTCAGTGACAGCGTTAGCTGAGGATAAGACAGTGACATCGCCTGACGGGCGTTTGCAGGTGACCGTTTCAAGCAATGACGGTCGTGTTAAGTATCGAGTCGATTATGATGGTGCTCCCGTTGTCTTGCCTTCGTCATTAGGACTGAAAACCAATGTGGGTGATTTCACGGAGGGACTTACTCTGAAGGAAGCAAAAGAGGAAAAAGTGGAAAAATGCTATGAGATGTCTCGCACAAAGGCTTCACATGTCAACTATGTTGCCAGTCAGCTGAAATTGCAGTACGAGACTTCCAATCATTTCCCGCTGACCATTACGTTCAATGTGTCCGACAACAACATTGCCTTTCGCTATACGTTGGGACGTGGACCGAAAGACAATCCTAAATGTGCTATTGTCTATAGTGAATCCACTTCCTTTCTCCTTCCTGATGGCACAACCACGTTCCTGACTCCGCAGATTACACCGATGAAAGGGTGGGAGCGTACCAAGCCCAGCTACGAAGAAGAGTACAGGGCTGATGCTCCTATGACCGACCGGTCGCAGTTTGGTGTCGGCTACACCTTCCCCTGTCTGTTCAGAATACCTTCTTCCGCTCTTGGAACCCAGACTTCTTCTTCCGGCTCAGACAGATGGCTCCTTGTCAGTGAGACAGGTGTGACAAGTGGCTATTGTGGTTCTCGTCTGAGCGATTACGAGCAGGGAAATGGCTATTCAGTGGCTTATCCTCAGAAGGGTGAACTCAATGGATTCTCGTCGGAGTGGGCAGCCATTCCTCTTCCGGGTGAGACACCGTGGCGTACGATTACTGTCGGCAGTTCTTTGAAACCTATTGTCGAGACCACTGTTGCGTATGATGTGCTTGAACCGCTTTACGAGCCTAAATATGATTATAAGCCCGGTCGTTACACTTGGAGCTGGCTGATTTGGCAGGATAATTCCATCAACTACGAAGATCAGGTGAAATTCATCGACCTTGCTGCTGCCCAAGGCTATGAATACACACTGGTGGACAACTGGTGGGACACTCAGATAGGTCGTGAGAAGATAGAACAGTTGTCGAAATATGCACAGTCGAAAGGCGTGCATCTGCTTCTTTGGTATAACAGCAATGGCTATGAGAATGATGCACCGCAAGGTCCGCGCAACATTATGGGCAATTCCATTGCACGTAAGAAGGATATGGCGTGGATGCAGCGCATAGGCGTAAAGGGCATTAAGGTGGACTTCTTTGCCGGAGATAAGCAGGAGACAATGAAACTCTATGAGGATATCCTCTCTGATGCCAATGAGTATGGCCTGCAGGTGATATTCCACGGATGTACGCTGCCTCGCGGATGGGAACGCATGTATCCCAATTATGTAGGCTCGGAGGCTGCATTGGCGAGTGAGAATGTGTACTTCACCGATTATCATGCCAAGAAGGAGGGATTTGAGATGACGATGCATCCGTTTGCCCGTAATGCCGTTGCAGCCTTCGACTGGGGCGGTGTCATCATGAACCGTTATCTTAGCAGGGATAACAAGAGCCGTCATCAGCGGTTCACAAGCGATGTCTTCGAAATGGCAACTGCCATTACAAACCAGTGTAGCGTGAACTGTATTGCTATGCAACCGAATAATCTTGAAGAACTGCCACAGTTTGAACTGGATTTCCTCAAGCAGATTCCGACTGCCTGGGACGAGACAAGATTCATCGATGGCTATCCCACAAGATATGCTGTCATTGCCCGTCGTACTGGTAATAGCTGGTATCTGGGCGGCATCAATGGTACAGACAAGGCTCTTACGCTTACATTACAGTTGCCGATGTTTACCGGAAAGACGGTGAAGATGTATATTGACAATCCCATCAAGAAAGGGGAACTGCTTCCCACTTCTGTGCTAAAGACGTTGAAAGTGAATAAGAAAGGTGAAGCCAAGGTGACGATACAGCCGATGGGCGGTCTCATTATTGTTGAATAACCGTCACCAGGGAGATCCTTTTTTCAAGTATTTAATCCAGGCGTAAGGCCTGCGATGAATCAAATAATTCGGGTCGTGCATATTCTCGTATGCTTCTCGCTCCATAGAGATGTTAGAGTATGCACGACCTTTCATTGGCAGTCGTACCAGCCATTCTGCCACATACCACAGGTAAAAGCCCACTACAAACAGCTCCAGCATCTGCCTGGTGTGGATACGTTCATGCTGGATGACTTCTGTCGTAATGGTCGTACCCTTGCGACAGAACAGGATGCCGAAAAGATTGATAGCGTCGTAATCCTTAAAAGGGATGAACCGATTGTGGATAATCTTCATGCTTTTACCTGAACCAAAAGAATTTGTTTGCGAAGATACGAATTTCTTTATTATCTTCCAATAGTTTGACTTGTTTTATTCAAAAAGAGGACGAAACCGAATAGCCGGCTTCGTCCTCTTCTGTTATAGATTCTTACAAAGATTATTCTTCTTCGTCATCCCATGCACTGTAGGTAGGCAGGCTGACCTTTGCGTCACCGCCTCCAGCTCCGCTACCGTCACCGCCGTCGCCACCTAATGGCTGACTCCATGATGCTAAAATCTCTTCGTCGACATTGATTTTTTCCAGCAATGTCTCGGGTGCAATATATTTTTTCATATTATTAAAGTCTTTTATTGTTACAATTACTTCAAAACAACTTTCTTACCGTTGACAATGTAGATGCCCTTCTGAGCATTGCTTACCTTCTGTCCGTTCAGGTTGTAGATACCGTCAGAGAGTTTGTTCATCAGTTCAACAGCCTCGATGCCGTCGATGATTTCGCCACCGATGTTGAAGGCAACGCTACCAGCTTCTGTACCTACGAACTTCAGATATGCACGATAAGCATTCAGGTAAGAATCGTTTGCTACAGCAGGTACGAATGCTTCCTTAGCTGCTCTTGCTACATAGTCTTTTTCTGTAATCACACCCGGTTCAATCTTTGAGAAGGTACCGACGAAGTCATACTGACCGTTAACGTCAGCTGTTGTCAGATTCTCTGCAGGAGCAATGTTCTTCATGCTTGTGAAGACGATATTCTCTGTCTGATCCTCATCAACGATGACAGCATACGGAGTGTTGGCCTGAAGTGTAATCTTACCGTCAATAGCAGCAACCTCATCGAAGTGGATGAATGTAGTTCCGTTTGTCTCGTGAGTGCCACCATACTTCAATACAGTGCTTGCACCGATTTCTTCAGCTGTTGCATCGAACGGCAGAACGATGGTGTTCAGACCCTTCTTCAACTTACGGTCGGTGATAATCTTAGAAGCAACACCCTCTTCAGGAGCAGCGGTATCATCACCTGCCAGTTCAACTACGTTGATAATCTCTGTCTTAGACAGCAGTGTACCATTAGCAATAGACATCCACTGTTTTTCTGTGGTGGCCTCTGCATAGAATGTCATGGTAACCTTTGTACGCTCTGTCAGTGTGAAGGGGAGGTAGCGCCATTCCCAACCGAAACCTGTTCCGTTGTTAGCGAAGTTGTCGCCTTCGAAAGAAGCAACGCCATCAAGGGCAATACCCTTACCTGTAGCACCCTTGTTAGGTAATGTAACGGTGTTCTCTGTAGCTGAGCAAGATACCAGACTGGTGGTACCGGCAGAAGAACGTGCAGCAACTTTCAGCATGTACTCACCGGCAGGCAGAGTAGCAGTCTTTTCATACTTGATAGTCCAGCCACCAGCATTTCCCCAACCTGTAGAAGCCTGCTCATAATAAGCTGCACCTGGTCCGCTCCAGTGTTCTTTAGCAAGATGGTTAGGTTCTGCAGGTTGTCTGTCAGCACCAACAGTAGCGGTGCCTGTCCATGTACCGAAGTTACCAATGATACCCTCACCGTCGTAAGGATAGTTGTTCTTTACGTATGTGAACTCTTGAAGTTTCAAGTTCTCTACGCCAGCAGCAGCAGCAGCGGCAGTTGTAGGATCTTCACCTGGGGTAACACCAATCATTTCGGCAATAGCCTTCTCAGCTGCGTATGCGTTGTAAGCAGGAGCAGCAGCGATGAATGCCTGTGTAGCAGCGAGCAAAGCATCGGTCTTCTCGATGTAGCTTGCCTTGGTCTGCTCAGGAACATCAGCCTTAGCGGCGGTAATAGCGGTAAGTTCGTCTCCCGTTACTTTTGCGTTAGCCTCATCTTCAAGGGCAGCATTAGCGGCAGCAACAGCCTCAGCCCATCTGTTCTCATATTCGGAAAGATCAATAGCAGAACCGAAGTACTTCAAGGTGAAGTCACGGAAGATTGTCCACTTGTCAGTTTCGGTGTCGTTGTTCACGATACCAATCTTGATATCATTGCTTTCAGCTTCAAGAGCGAACTTCAAAGCAACCTTACCTTTGCCGTTATCAAAGTAGGTCTGAGCTTGTGCCATTGTATTTACCCATTCAATACCAGCCATGCCTTCTGCGCCATTGCCAGGAACGCCAGGAATCAAAATCTTGTCAACGCCAGCATAGAAGTATGTAGAGTGGTTACCAGCACGGTGGAAACCTGTTACGCCAAACTCGTATGTACCAACTGGCAGACCTGTAAGGTTCTGGTAGAAGTCAAATGTTCTTTGATAGAACTCAGTTTCTTCAAAATTGGTCACACCTGCACTACCACCATCTGCTGAAAGGTTTGCGATTGTCCAATAGTCAATGTTCTGGCGAACAGTTGGGTTGTCGATGATGGCATTGGTCAACTCGATACCTTCCTCAGGAACTTCCATGTTGGGAAGAGCAGCAAGAAGAGTGGCACGAACAGCAGCTACAGCAGCTTCAATTTCCTCTGCTGTGGTAGCAGCGTTAGCTTGTTCATCTGCAGCAGCGGTATCCAAACCACTATTAACTGCCACGCAAGCAGCCTTAACTTCATTGTATCGGCTGTAAGGAGCTTGGAGAGCCTTAGCAGCATCTACAAGAGCGGACAATTCTGCTGATGCAGTGGATATCTCCTCTTCAGTTGTCAGGGCATCCACATTAATGCCGTCAGCATAGTTTTTGGCTGCATTGTAAGCAGCTGCGGGGGTAGTACCTTCGAGAGCAGGAATAGCGTCAATCTGAGCCTGAAGGGCAGCCTTCAATTCAGAGAGGTCAAGACCCTTGTAGATGAGAACGAAAGAGCGCCATACCAACCAGTGGTCGCCATTGGCATTGTCGGCAGTCAGACCAATCTCGAGGTTTCCTCCTGCGTGGGTGAACTCAAGCTTGTTCACACCATTGCCAGCGTTGAACCAATCTTTGGCTTGAGTACGATTATTCACGGTGCTACTGCCGACGGTTCCGATGCTCATGGTTTTGGAGCCTGCATTGAGGGTAGCTGTCATGCCATCGCGTGTGAGTGCTACAGCGATAAGCTCGTAGTTACCAGCGGGCAGGTTGTTCAAAGTCTGTTTGATAGAGGCACCACCTGCATTCCAGAACTCGGCGCAGACATTACCGCCATCGAAGTTTGTTACGCTTTGGGAAATGGTCCATCCATTAGTGTTATTTACTGGAAGGTTATTAGTTATCCATGACTTGAGAAGTTGCCAGCGGCCGTAGTCGTCAGTCACAGCATCTGCAGGGCCTACGATGGTGTTGTCTGCACTGGCCGTCATATAAGAGCCTGGGCCACCACTATGGTTATCCTTAGAGACGATGGTATAGACAGGACCATTGCTGGCATCGGCCACCTTCGTAAAAGTCCAGGTGGAGTTCTTACCGCGAGACTGGTCTGCGTAGATAACAGGATCGCCGAGGCGTTCATAGCCAAAGCCATCACCATTCACATTGTTGCGGAGTTTGTAGGCACCGTCGTACTCCTCAAGAGTCACCGTCAGTGCACTGTTAGCATCAATGCTGGCCTGAGTACCGTAGCCGTTGCCTCTTGTTAAGAATTTACCAGTACCTACGTTGTAGAGGACGTAATCGCCCGCTGCAACTTCCTCTGCTGTCCAGCTCTGTGCGTTAGCATTCAAGCCGAACACGGCTGCAATAGCAACCAAGAATAGTCGTAAATGTTTCATAGATTGTAAATTAATATTGATAATAATAAATTGTTCGTACTATCTCACGATAAATAAAACATAAGTTAATTGAAATATTTCGTTGGCAAAGATACAAATAATAATTGATATAAGTCAATTTATTCTGTTTTTTTTTATTAAATACGAAAAAAGGGAACCCGACGTGGAGTTCCCTTTTCTCTTATAGATTCTTACAATGATTATTCTTCATCATCCCACACGTTGAATGCGGACTTTGCCGTAGCTTCTTCATCATCTCCTGCTGGTTCGTTGATAACGGGAACGTTATCACCAGCACTTACTTTCTGCATGATGATTTCAATGTTGATGTCAGTAACGACAGTCTCTGGTGCAAAATATAGTTTCTTTTCCATATCTAATTTTGTTTGATACACATTAATAAATTATTTAATGACCACTTTCTTGCCGTTCTGGATGAAGATACCCTTCTGAGCGTTGCTTACCTTCTGACCGTTGAGGTTGTAGATAGTACCCTCAACATTGTTGAGGATTTGAGCAGCTTGGATTCCGTCAACCACCTCACCGCCAATCGTGATAGAAATCATAGCACCAGCAACTTCTTCTGTATTGTTCTTCAAGTAAGCGCGGAATGCCTTGAGTTGCTTACCATCAGTAGCTTGTTTCAAACCAGACTTTACAGAGATATAGTCGCGGTTGGTAATTACGTCATTGCCTGCGGGCAGTTCTACGTATGTACCAACGAAGTCGAAGTTAGCGTCAGTTTTGATAGGCTCGGCAACCGTCTTGAATTCCTTCTCATTGAAAGCGAGACCATCTTGGTCAGCAGACATCTTCACGATGTAAGGAGTATTGGCTGCAAGATTTTCAACAGCTTGTGTGAAGTCGAGGTGAACAACGGCATTTTCGCCTTCACCTTCCTTGGTAGAACCACCGTAAGCATAGATAGCCTCAACGTTATCACCAAGTTCATCTTTGGTTACGTCGAATGGCAATACGAGCGTGTTGTAACCCTCAACGAGCTTACGACCGTATGTTACGTTACCGAATTCAGCAGTAGGAGCGGCAATGGCAGCGTCTTCCAAAACTACGTCTTCAATCACAGCTCTCATGACATAGAAGTCGGTCATGAATGTGTTACCATTGGCGATAACGCTCAATACATAATCACCGTCTTCTTCTGGAGTGAAGTAGAGTTTCGCGTTCCTCAATGCACCAGCCTCAGTACAAGCTACACCGTTCTTGCCATAGCTCTTGGTGGCAATGGTAGCACCGTCTTTCAGAATAGTCAGTGTAAAGTTGTTGTTAGACTCGTTAGCCCATGCGCAATATTTAGCTTCAGCACAATAGAGCACGCCAGCCTTCAAAGGCATTGTGTAACCGAAAGTCTCACCATAGTTGTATGTTCCTGGATGTACGAAAAGACCTACTTGGTCATCAGCGTCTGCCAAACATGCCTTACCGCCATTGTCATTGTCTGCACCCGAGAAAGTTTGACGCGTGTTACCGCTCTTG
This sequence comes from uncultured Prevotellaceae bacterium, assembly GCA_902762325.1. Taxonomy (GTDB): domain Bacteria; phylum Bacteroidota; class Bacteroidia; order Bacteroidales; family Bacteroidaceae; genus Prevotella. Next base: position 65,739 of record CACWNV010000008.1, read on the forward strand.
GTTACCCAACCTGGAAGAATTACATTCTCACTTGTTGCCTGGATAGGAGCGTTTGCAAGTGTACCGTCATAAACAGCGTTTACTTCCACTTCATTAGCCACCCAATTACTTAATTTCTCAATAAGTGCAGTTACTTGATCCTTACCGTTTTCAGCATTTGGGTCAATAGCCTTAGCTTCGGTAAGAGCTTGCAATGCTTCTGTATTATTGTAAGGAGCATATTCGTCAGCATCGAAACCAAGTTTCTTAGCCTCTGCTGCTGCAATAGCCTCGTTCAAGGCTGCATAGTCAGCGGCGTCAGCCATTTCTTCGTAAAGCTCTAAGCGCATGAGGCGGAAGTCACCTACAGAGAACCACTGCTGGTAACCTTCGGTGGTAGCCTTCACGAGAATGGTGACGGGTTCACCCTGTGTCTCAAACTCTACGCTGCCGTCGTTCCAACCACGGTCGAATACATTGCCAGCGTTGCCAACATTAGGAAGTTCAACGCTCTCTTCGCCTACAGACATGGTAAGTGTAACCTCTAAGGCTGCACGACCTTTGGCTGTCAACAGGTATTTACCAGCTGGGATAGTGATTTCTTGCTCCATCGTGGTGGTCCATCCTGTACCACCCCAGTTACCACCGTCGAAGTACATGTAATCCTTCTTTCCTTTAGAATCAGTCCAAGACTCAGTGTTGCGTGGATTGTTCTTGTTGCCTGTCCATGTCCAACCGTTGTTCTCTCATAGTATGCGCGGAGAGCTTGGTAGATGGCAGCAGTTTTTTCTGTTGCTTCTGAAGCAGTTGCTGGAGACTCTCCACAAGCTTGTTCAACAGCAGCTTTCTTTTCAGCAGAAGCGTATGGCAACTCTGGATATTGAATAGCTGCTACGTAAGCATCATACGCAGATTTTGCTGCGGTGAAAGCAGAAGTTGCATCTTTTAATGCAGTTGTAGCATCTTCGTAGCCAGAAGTGATCTCATCATAAGTTGATATAGCATCTTCTAAAGAACTACGTTCCTCACCAGTCACATTGTTATAGTCTTCGTTAGCGATAGCATCCTTAGCTTCTTGCAATGCTTTGTTATAAGCATCCTTAATTGCTTGGGCTGGATCTGTGTATGTCAATGATATGTTATCAAAGAATACTTTCGCATTACTACCAGAACCTCCACTGATAGCTTGTCCTCCGATTTGGAATTTACCCTCAGTGTCTTCTGTTAAGTCGAAAGAAACAACATCAGTTACCCATTCTCCTTGTGTAAAGGAAGTTTTTGTTGAAAGGTAAGAAGTACCATTTGTTGCAACAAAACCAAATAAAGATTTTAACTGTGTGGCGCCATTGTTGTTGTTGTATGCATAAACCTTCAAATCATAATGACCTGCAGGAAGAGTAATAGCGGTTGCAGATTGGTAGTAGAAAGAGTGTCCCCAACCTACAGAAACTCCAAGAGCATTGCCCGTATTTCCTTCATTGTCTTTTGCGGGAATGGCAGCTCCATTAATCTGACCATCGGTTCCGTATGAAAGTACTGCAGACATAGCCCATGTCTCTGCACCATGATCATAAAGGAATGTCCAACCATCGTCAGTGTAATCTATACCTGTTGTTGTTTTGCCTGCAGCTTGATTACCTGTGGCAGGAGTGCAAGCTTCAAAGCCAGGATTGACGACGTACTGACTCGTCACATCTGTCTGTGCATTTGCGTTCATGGCACCAAATAGTGCGAGAAACGCGAAAAGAAGTTTAAAATGTTTCATATATGAAAGTTTATGTTAATAATAAATTTGCTGCAAAGTTACTAAAAATAATCAAAAAGAACTTCTGTCATATTTATTAATTAGGTAGCATTTAATGTTTATTAACTGAGAGGCGGGTAGATGAAACTTTTATGGTAATTGTTTTTCTGTTTGCAGAAAAAGTAGTACTTTTGGAGAGTTATTTACTATTATCGTCTGTTTTCTACCGCTATGAAAGGCTTGACAAACAACAAATTCACACCGGATGAGAGCCAGCAGCGTGTCATCGGTGTGTATGGTGGCTACCATCTTGTGCTCGCCCCGCCAGGGTGTGGGAAGACGCAGATACTGACAGAACGGATTCGCATTGCTCATGAACAGCATGGAGTGGCATACGACGATATGCTGTGTCTGACATTCACGAACAGGGCAGCTCGAGGCATGACGGAGCGAATCAGCCAATACATCGGCGATGAGCAGGTGGAGAATGTGTTTGTCGGAAATGTCCATCGCTTTTGTTCTAAGTTCCTCTTTGAGAATGGGATTGTGGCGGCAGAGTCTTCAATCATTGATGAAGAGGATGCCGTGAGCATTCTCGCCCGTTATCTTGATGAGGATGAAGCACAAGTCATTGCCGACGGGAAACGTCGTCGGAAGTATGATGAGATCGTTCATTTCTCTCATTTCATGCACCAGATTGAGCATGGACACCAACGGGAACTCAGACTTCATCCGGAATGTCTGCTTCCAGATGACCTCAAGGCGTTAAAAACAATCTGTACCATCCAGAAAATGCCGTTTAATCCCGATGGAATGGCTGATATTTACCATCATAGCGACGTTTATTCAGACATCATACGGTCGGATGCGTATGACTATGGCATGCAACAGGTCATCATGCGTACGCTGAGGAAGATGACGCTTGCCCGCCATTATGAACAGTATAAGCAGGAAAATCTGCTGCTCGACTTTGAAGATTTGCTTATCCTTACTTATGATGCCCTTTCTAACGGACAGGATGAACTGGTGATACATCGTTATCCGTGGATACAGGTGGATGAGATACAAGACCTTAATCCGCTCCAGTTGGCCATCATCGATCTGCTGACAAAGACCGATGATGACAGTGTCCCCGTAACGGTGATGTATCTGGGTGATGAACAGCAGGCTATCTTTTCTTTCATGGGAGCGAAGATGAGCACGCTTGAGCAGTTGCGGCAGCGCTGTACCCCGAACATCCATCGTCTCGATATCAATCACCGTTCTCCGGCTTATCTGCTGAATGTGTTCAATTGTTATGCCACGGATGTCTTAGGCATATCACCGCAACTGCTGCCCAAGGCTGATGGAGATGATTCTCCTGCTGTTGCCAGGCCTTTGCATATCCTGCGGAGCAATACGCTCGAAACGGAGTATTACGATGCCGTGCATTATGCCGAGTCGCTCTATCGACAATATACGGACGAGACGGTGGCAATTGTCGTCAGTTCCAATAATGATGCCGACATGCTGAGTGCGGAACTCCGTAAGAAGGAACTGCCGCATTTCAAGATATCAGGTACCGACTTGTTTTCAACGCCCGAAGTGAAGTTGCTGTTCGCTCATCTCAACATTCTTGGGAACGAGCATAATTTTATCGCTTGGTCACGACTCGTCAAAGGCTTGCATGTCACGGCTTCCAATGCGTATGCCCGTAACTTTGTAAGGTCAATGCTCGATTGCGGAATGCTGCCTTCCGACTTACTGCTTTATGACGGGAGCACCTATTTGCAGGAGTTCTGCCATGCGTATGACCACGATGAAATTGTCGTCTTTGATACTGAGACGACGGGCTTGGACGTGATGGAAGACGATATCATCCAGATTGCTGCCGTCAGGATGCGCGGGGGAAAGATCATGAAAGACGAACATTTCAACATGTACATCGCCACCGACCGGCAGATTCCCTTAAAACTCGGGGATATAGACAATCCCATCATCGATGAATTGGGAAGAAACCATCTCTACACCCATGTGGAGGCATTGCAGCGTTTCGTCGATTTCGTCGGTGATGCTGTCTTGGTGGGGCATAATGTTCAGTTCGATTTGTCCATTCTTCACCATAATCTCCAGCGTTATCTTCCTCAGGTTCATCTCGATATTTGCCGTCGGAAAGTGTTTGATACGCTCAAACTCGTCAAACTGACCGTTCCGGGCATGCGACAGTATAAGCTCAAGCACCTGTTGTCTGAGCTTGCTTTGGAAGGCGACAATTCCCATCTGGCTGATGATGACGTGCTTGCCACATGTCATCTGCTGGAATATTGCCGTGAGAAAGTGAATGAGCTGTTGCCTGCTCAGCGGTCATTCCTGGAGCGTAAGCGGGTCAAGGAATGTGCTCAGGTTCTTCGTGCATCCTATGGCGAGTGTTATCTGAAGGCACTGGCACGGCTTGGGGAGACTGATGATCCGACGACTGAGACACCGGCACTGGTCGATGAAATGACGAATTTCTATCAGAAACTGCTGGATGAGCAGTTTGTTTGCGAGGTGGAAGGACTTCCTTATATTATCCGCTATTTAGACGAGGAGGTCATCGACCGGGTACACGACCGCTCGCTTGCCGAGCAGCTGGCTCGCCATCTCGTGGAGATCAACACGCTGAAGGAGGCAGACCTCTGTAATAGTCATAGTGTCAGCGACCGTATCTTTGTGTCCACCGTCCATAAAGCTAAAGGACTGGAGTTTGACAATGTCATTGTCTTCGATGCCATCGAGGGACGTTATCCGAACTATTTCAGTCAGCATGACGCGGCACGGCAGGCAGAAGATGCCCGAAGGTTCTATGTAGCGATGACAAGAGCCAGAAAGCGGCTTTGTGTATCGCAGTGCCTGTCGTTCATTGATTATCGTCATGAGGTGCATCAACGGGAACTCACGAGGTTTATGCTACCCATCCAGAAGTATTTCGACTGACAAGAATACAACCTATCCCTCATCTTTTTGATGATAGCAGTGGAGCCGGTTCTGATTGTGGAATATGTTTACGGAAGACATAGAAAGTATGAATATTTTTGACAAAAACTTGTCGGGGAAAAGTGATGAAAGAGAAGTTAAAATGTGTAAAATGTGATTCTTCACTCTTCATTCTCCTTACTTCATTTTGTGAAAGCTATGCTTTCGCAGCACGAAAGGTAAGCTTTGACCGCGCCAAAGGTTATGTTTCATCGCCTGAAACATGACCTTTCATGCGGCGAAACGATACCTTTGGCGCAGCGAAACGATACCTTTGGCAAATCCATTTTTAGTAAACCGTTGGATTACAGATTAGATTCTTTGTAACTATCTGTGAACCAACGGCTTACGAAAAACCTCAAAAATGGCGTTTTTTTGACCGAATGACCATTTCGTTGTCAGTACCCCCTGTTTTTTGGGGTCAAAATTCGAATAATTATTGACAAAACAAGGTGGTGTCAACCCTGCGATGACTATGCTTTATTCTTGGTCGCTCTGATGAAGAAACATATCAGTAAGATGTATGCAGCGAGGGAGCAGATTTCCGACAATGAACTTGCCAGCCACTCCTCGTTAATCGGATTGTATCCGGCAAAACGGATGAACGCGCTGACAACACCCATGAGGGCACCTCCGGCGATGAAACCGCTTGCAATGAGCGTTCCTTTCTCACCTCTCTCCTGATTCACTTTCTCGTTCTTTGAACGGGTTGTGACATACCAGTTGACAGCACCGCCTACCAGCAGAGGAATGTTCAGTTCCATCGGGATGAACATACCGAGGGCAAAGGCGAGAGCCGGTACTTTGCAGAATGTGAGGACGATGGCGATAAGTGCTCCGATGGCATACAGCAGCCACGGTGCACCCACACCGTTCATCAGAGGATCGATGACGGCAGCCATGGCGTTTGCCTGAGGAGCCACCAGATGACCTTCCACGTTAGGGTCGAAACTGTAGGTCATATTCAGCAGCATCATGACACCGCCGACAGTAGCTGCCGAGACCAAAGTGCCGAGGAACTTCCACGTCTCCTGCTTCTTTGGCGTTGTGCCAAGCCAGTAACCAATCTTCAGGTCGGTGATGAAAGAACCTGCCATGCTGAGTGCCGTGCAGACAACGCCACCCATAATCAGGGCTGCTACCATTCCGCTGGTTCCCTTCAGTCCGACTCCAACCATCACAACGGAAGCAAGGATCAGCGTCATCAGGGTCATACCGCTGACTGGATTGGAGCCGACGATGGCGATGGCATTGGCAGCAACAGTTGTAAACAGGAAGGCAATGACAGCTACGAGCACGATGGCAACGAGTGCAAACAGCATGTTGCCGTCCATCACGCCAAACCAGAAGAACAGGAAGATAACGAGTAGGGTAACGATCGATGCAATGGCGATGAAACGGAAGGAAAGGTCTTGCTGGGTGCGTTTCACTGAAACACTCTCACCGCCTTTGCCTTTCATCTCCTTTGATGCCAGTCCTATCGCGCTCTTGATGATGCCCCATGACTTGATGATGCCGATGATACCAGCCATGGCGATACCACCGATACCTATAGATTTACCGTAGCACTTAAAGATCTGTTCGGGACTCATGTCTCCTACAGCCGTGACGATGGAGGGGTCCCACATGTTCAGCACATCGTTGTGGAACAGCAGCGACATGCCCGGTATGATCAGCCACCATACAGAGAGTGAGCCGAGACAGATGATCAGCGCATATTTGAAGCCGATGATGTATCCCAGTCCCAGCACCGCTGCACCCGTGTTGACCTTGAACACAAGCTTTGCATTGTCGGCTAACTGCTGGCCGAATCCAAACACACGGGTGGTGAAGTTCTCGTTCCACCATCCAAACGTAGCCACGATGAAATCGTATAATCCGCCGACGAGACCTGCCATGATAAGCGGCTTTGCCTGATTGCCGCCCTTAGCACCGCTCACGAGTACCTGTGTCGTGGCTGTTGCCTCAGGGAACGGGTACTTGCCGTGCATCTCCTGGACAAAGTACTTTCGGAAGGGGATGAGAAACAGGATGCCGATGATACCTCCTAACAAGGATGAAATAAAGATGTTGATGAACGAAGCCGACATCTCCGGGTACTTGGCCTGCAAGATGTAGATGGCAGGAAGCGTGAAGATGGCACCGGCAACGACAGCTCCTGAACAGGCACCGATGCTCTGGATGATGATGTTCTCACCCAGTGCCTTTGAACGCCGGGCAGCAGTTGACACGCCAACGGCAATGATCGCAATAGGAATGGCTGCCTCGAAGACCTGTCCGACCTTTAGTCCTAAGTAAGCGGCGGCAGCAGAAAAAAGCATGGCCATCAGGACACCCCATGTCACCGACCATGTGTTGACTTCAGGATAAGTGTGTTCGGCATCCATCACCGGCTGGTATTCCTCGCCGTCTTTCAGCTCTCTGAATGCATTCTCAGGCAGTCCTACTGCCAGTTTCTCTTGTTCTTCCATAGAATATTCCGTTTTATTTCTCTTGTTCTGTATGATTTCTTTGGGCAAAGATAGTACAAATCATTTAAAAACCAAAGAATTATTTGCAGAAACGGATTTATTGTCGTAATTTTGTCAGTCAATAACTCAATTATTTTTTCACAATGCGGAAATTATTCAGCATATTTATTATGTTACTGATAGCTATGTCTATCAATGCTGTACCAGCAAAGCCAGGGAACTGGAAGAGTTTGAAACTTGCAGATGGAACAGAGGTGAGAGCCCGGTTATGTGGTGATGAATTCATGCATTTCTGGCTTGCTGACGATGGAAAAAGATACGTTGAAGGCGAGGAAGGAGGCATTTTTTATCCGGCTGACATGGAAGAAATGGTCAGACACGCCAACGCACGTCGCGCCAAAAGACAGGCGGCAAGAAAAGCCAGAATGCGCCATTTCAGCGAGAATCGCACTCGCTATACGGGCAACAGGAAGGGACTGATTATTCTTGTGTCCTATCAGAATAAAGACTTTCAGGCAGGTAATGACTCCCTGCTCTTCGATCGTATCGTCAATGAGGTGGGGTATAGTGAAGGACGTTTCTCAGGAAGTGTCAAAGACTATTTCCTTGCACAGAGCGGCGGTTCGTTCGAGCTGGATTTTGATGTCGTTGGTCCTGTTGTCTTGTCACATGATTATTCCTATTATGGCCGTGACTTAGGTGCTGCAGGAGATGATATACGTCCTGAGCGTATGCTCATAGAAGCTTGTCAGATGGTTGATCCCTATGTCAACTTTGCCGACTACGACTGGGAAGGAAACGGTGAAGTCGATCAGGTGTTCATCCTCTATGCAGGAAAAGGTCAGGCAGACGGTGGCGCCAGTGATACGGTCTGGCCCCATGAATGGACACTGATGGAAGCAATGGGAGAGACCATTTCACTGGATGGTGTTGTGATTGACACTTATGCATGTGGAAGTGAGTTGAACGGCACTAACCGTATCAATGGTATCGGAACCATTTGTCATGAATTCTCCCATTGCATGGGGATTATGGATATGTATGACACAAATGACACCTATAATCCTAATTTCGGAATGGGTCCCTGGGATATCATGGATAGTGGTACCTATCTTGGTGACGGCTATAAGCCCTGCAGTTATACAAGCTATGAGAAGATGGTCTGTGGCTGGCTGGATCCGATTGTCCTGAAAAGCGATACTGCCATTACCGCCATGCAACCGCTGAGTATGGGTGGCGAGGCATACATTATATATAATGATAACCACCCAGACGAGTATTATATGCTGGAGAACCGTCAGCTGCTGGGCTGGGACGCTTCTTTGTATGGCGCCGGACTTCTTGTCCTTCATGTGGACTACGATGAAAATATCTGGCAGAACAATAAAATAAACACAACAGATTTTTACAATAGTCACCAGCGTTGTACGATTTTTCATGCAGACAATGCTGACGGCTATATGAGCTATAATGATCTGACAGGTGATCCCTATCCATACGTGAGCAAAACCGGAACGGTGAATAATAAGTTGACAGCCACTTCTATTCCTGCTGCGAAAGTCTATAATGCGAATACCGACAAGAGTCTTTTCATGCGGAAGAGCGTGACCGACATCACCCAGAACAGCGATGGAACGATAGCTTTCAACTTCAGTATTGACTTGCCGAGCGACACCACATCGACGGACACCATTCCCGGAGGAGACTATATCTTCTATGAGTCGTTTGACGAATGTGCCGGAAAAGGTGGAAATGACGGAGTCTTCAGCGGTAACGTTGCTTCTTCTGCGTTCATCCCAGACAATGAAGGATGGACAGGCGAAAAGATGTTCGGAGGAGACCAGTGCGCAAAGTTTGGTACCAGTAGTATTATGGGTGTTGTCACTTCACCTGCCTTTAAGTTGGACGGAGAAGCAGAGTTGTCGTTCAAGGTTGCTACGTTTGGAAAGGATGATAATTCTGTTGACGTCTATTTAGGTCAGACATTGCTCGACACGTTTACGATGGGAGATGGAGAGTGGGTGACAATTGACACGGACATTCAAGGAAATGGTAATACCTTCCTCATGTTTATTCCTGCCAGACGTTTCTTCCTTGACGAAGTGATAATCAAGAAAAAGGATGCCAACGGCATCGGCAGTATGATTATTACGCGGCAACAACTCAACAAGCGTATCTACAGTATCGATGGAAGATACATGGGTACAGATCCCAGTGTGTTGAAGCCGGGCTTGTATATACAAGATGGAAGAAAGATTGTCAGGCATTGATCGAAATACTGATAAATAAAATGCGGGGGGCAAATCATCAGTTTGCTCCCCGCATTATTATAGAAGTGCGCTTATCCTGGCATTAATTCCGGAAGACCAGTCCTTCGCCGAACTCATCAATGTATATCGGCTTGTCCTTGCTTACCTCGCCAGACAGCAGTTTCTTTGACAGATCATTCAGCACATAGTGTTGGATGGCTCGTTTCACAGGACGTGCACCGAACTCAGGATCATACCCTGCATTTCCTAACCATTCTATCGCCTGTGGAGTCCACTCCAACTGGAATCCTTGTGCCTCGACCATTCTCTTCACAATGTTCATCTGCAGTTCAACAACTTGTGAGATTTCCTCCTTCGTCAGTTGCTTGAAAGTGATGATTTCATCGATACGGTTGATGAACTCCGGACGCATGATGACGTGCAGCTGTTCTTTCTTTGCATTACTCGTCATGATGATGATAGTGTTCTTGAAGTTCACTGTCCGTCCCTTGTTGTCGGTGAGTCGTCCGTCATCCAGCACTTGCAGAAGGATGTTGAAGACATCGGGATGTGCCTTCTCTATCTCATCAAACAAGACCACGGAGTAGGGCTTACGGCGCACAGCCTCCGTCAGTTGTCCACCCTCATCATATCCTACATATCCCGGAGGTGCTCCGATTAGTCGTGAGACGGTATGCTTCTCCTGATACTCGCTCATGTCGATACGCGTCATCATCTGCTCGTCGTTGAACAGATATTCAGCCAACGCCTTAGCCAGTTCGGTCTTTCCCACACCCGTTGTACCCAGGAAGATGAACGAGGCGATAGGTCGTTTCGGGTCCTGGAGTCCGGCACGGCTACGTCTGACGGCATCTGACACGGCATTGATGGCTTCATCCTGTCCGATGACCCGTCTGTGAAGCTCTTCTTCCAGATGCAGCAGTTTTTCCTTTTCGCTCTGTAACATTCTGCTTACGGGGATGCCCGTCCATCTGCTGACCACCTCGGCAATGTCGTCGGCAGTCACTTCCTCTCGAACAAGTCGTTCATTCTGCTGACCTTCAGCCAGTTGTTTCTGGATGGCTTCAATATCAGCTTCGAGCGCTTTCAGTTGTCCGTAGCGGATCTCTGCCACACGCTGGTAGTTTCCTTCCTGTTCAGCACGGTCGGCCTCGAAGCGCAGACGCTCCATTTCCTGTTTGTCCTGCTGTATCTTATTGACCAGTGAGCGTTCACCTTCCCACTTGGCACGGAACTGTGTTTCCTTATCCCGCAGTTCGGCAATGTCCTTATCAAGCTGAGCTATCTTTACATCATCGTTTTCACGCTTGATGGCCTCTCGCTCAATCTCCAACTGCTTCAGCTGACGGGTGATGTCATCGAGTTCCTCCGGGACCGAATCACGCTCCATGCGAAGCTTTGCGGCAGCTTCGTCCATCAAGTCGATCGCCTTATCGGGCAGGAAACGGTCGGAAATGTAACGCTCGGACAACTTTACGGCGGCGATACAGGCATCGTCCTGAATCCTAACCTTATGATGGTTTTCGTAGCGTTCCTTTAAGCCACGAAGGATAGAGATGGCTGACAGTTCATCCGGTTCATCCACCATGACTGTCTGGAACCGGCGTTCCAGCGCCTTGTCTTTCTCAAAGTATTTCTGGTACTCGTTGAGCGTTGTCGCACCGATAGCCCGCAGTTCGCCTCGCGCAAGGGCAGGCTTCAGGATGTTGGCTGCATCCATTGCACCTTCGCCTCCACCGGCACCGACAAGTGTATGAATCTCATCGATGAAAAGGATGATTTCACCTTCCGAATTGGTGACTTCCTTTACAACGCTTTTCAGACGCTCCTCGAATTCGCCTTTGTATTTCGCTCCTGCAAGCAGGGCACCCATGTCCAGACTGAAAAGCTGTTTGTTCTTAAGATTCTCAGGGACGTCGCCTCGCACAATACGTTGTGCCAGTCCTTCGACAATAGCAGTCTTACCAGTTCCCGGCTCACCTATGAGTACAGGATTGTTCTTAGTTCTTCGGCTGAGAATCTGCAAGACACGCCTGATTTCATCGTCTCTGCCGATGACAGGATCCAGTTTACCTTGACGAGCGTCTTCCACGAGGTTCTTTGCGTATTTGCTCAAAGCTTGATAGTTCTCGTCTCCGCTGGCACTCTGCACTTTTTGTCCTTGGCGTAATTCCATGACAGCTTTCTGCAGCTCTTTTTCTGTTACGCCAGCATCTTTCAAGATTCTTCCTGCCGTGGAGTTGGTGGTCAGGATTGCAATCAGCAGCGGTTCGATGGAGACAAAGTCATCTCCCATCTTTTTTGAAATCTCCATTGACTGTTGTAAGATGCGGGATGTTTCATTGCTGAAATAGGGTTCACCTCCCTGTACACGAGGAAGATGGCTGATTTCCGATTTCACCAATGACTCAATCTGCTGTCCGTTGATGCCCAGCTTCTGAAAGAGGAAGTTTGTGATGTCACGTCCTTTCTCTATGATTCCTCCCAACAGGTGTATCGGCTCCACCGCCTGTTGCCCGTTGGCATTAGCCAAATTGGCTGCCGCCTGGACAGCCTCTTGGGCTTTGATAGTGAATTTGTCGAATGTCATATTCAATTCTCCTTTCTTTATATATTATTATTGTTTGCTATTTGATGATGGTTTTTCTGATAATTAAGCCCTCAAATAGCAAGCCAATCGGTGGGTTGCGACATATTGTCTCTTGTTTGTGACAATCTGTCATTATAAAAATGGTTTTTGGAGAAACAAAAAAAGACTTCCTTTTGAGAAGTCTTTTATCTGTCGGGGCGACAGGATTCGAACCTGCGGCCGCCTGGTCCCAAACCAGGAGCGCTACCGGGCTGCGCTACACCCCGAATGTGCAAGTTGGAAATAAACCGATTTTGCGGGTGCAAAGTTAGTCTTTTTTTCCGTAACCTGCAAATATTTACAAGATTATTTTATAATATCGAGATCAACAAAGATCTTTTTCAGAATCTGAACACCACGTTCCACTTGCTCCTTTGTGTGCGTAGCCATCAGTGCAAACCTTACAAGAGTGTCTTGAGGTGCACAGGCAGGAGGAACGACACTGTTGATGAAAGCACCACCATCGAAAGCCAGTTTCGTCACACGGAATGTCTTCTCGTAGTCGCGGACGTAAAGTGGGATGATAGGACTCTCGGTCTCACCAATCTCGAATCCTTCCTCACGGAAGCGCTGTAAGGCGTAGCGGGTGACCTCCCACAGCTTCTCAATGCGTTCGGGCTCCTCCTGAATGATGTGGAGAGCTTCTCTTGCGGCAGCTGTAGCAGCTGGAGTGTCGGATGCACTGAAGATATATGTGCGACAGCTGTGACGCAGGTAGTTGATCGTGTCGCTTGCACCGGCGATGAAACCACCGATAGAGGCGAGGCTCTTAGAGAATGTTCCCATGATGAGATCAACTTCGTCAGTCAGTCCGAAGTGGTCGCAGACGCCACGTCCCTGCTTTCCGAAGACACCAAGACCATGAGCTTCGTCAACCATCACGGAGCAGTTGTACTTATGCTTCAGCTCGATGATTTCGGGAAGCTTGCACAAGTCACCTTCCATTGAGAACACACCGTCGACGACAATCAGCTTAATTGCTTCCTGTGGCAGCTTCTGGAGAACTCTCTCGAGGTCTTCCATGTCGTTGTGCTTGTAATGGAGCTGAGTGGCAAAGGAAAGACGACGTCCGTCAACAATGCTTGCATGATCGCGATCATCACAGATGATGTAGTCACCACGTCCCACAACAGCCGGTATCACACCTGAATTGACAGAGAAACCAGTGGAAAAACATAAAGTCTCTTCCTTATGGATAAATTCTGCAAGCTCTTTTTCTAACTGTATGTGCAAATCAAGTGTACCATTAAGAAAACGGCTTCCTGCACATCCCGAACCATATTTGTCTATGGCAGCCTTGGCTGCATCCAGCACGCGTTGATCACCTGTAAGACCAGTATAGGCATTTGAACCGAACATCAAAACCTTGTGTCCGTCCATTTCAACTTCAGTGCCCTGTTTGCTAGTTATAGCCCGGAAATAAGGATATACACCAAGAGCCATAAACTTCTGAGGCTCCCGGTAGGCCTTATATCTTTCTTCTAATTGTCCCATTTAGATAACGACTAAATTTTGTTTCAGAGTGCAAAGATACAAAAAATGTGTGATATTCTGCATTTTTTCTAAAGAAATCGTTCTTTTATTGAAAATTATTAGGATTCAGAGAGAGTATTTATTAGAATTTAGTAAATTTGCAGCATGAAGAAGAAGATTGCTTTCATTATGAATCCAATCTCGGGAACGACGAGTAAGGACCGGATTCCTCATCTGATAGAGACCACGCTCAACCAAGATCTATATGAATATAATATATTGATGACGGAAAGAGCCGGGCATGCTTCTGAACTGGCGGTGAGTGCAAGGGATGAAGGAATAGACATTGTCGTTGCCGTTGGTGGTGACGGTACCGTGAATGAAGTGGCACGATCCATTGTACATTCCGACACGGCACTGGGTATCATTCCATGTGGGTCGGGAAATGGACTGGCTCGTCATCTGATGCTTCCCATGAACCTCAAGAAAGCCATTCAGATTATTAATCGTTGTGAGATTCATAATCTGGACTATGGCGTGATCAATGGATATCCTTTCTTCTGTACTTGCGGGATGGGGTTTGATGCGTTTGTCAGCATGAAGTTCGCTGAAGCGGGCAAACGCGGTCCGATTACTTACGTTGAGAATGTCTTGCGTGAAGGATTGAAGTACAAGCCTGAGACCTATGAGATAGAAGACGAGAACGGAAAGATGCGTTATAAGGCTTTTCTTATTTCTTGTGCCAATGCTTCTCAATATGGCAATAATGCGTATATTGCTCCGCAGGCATCCATGAGCGATGGTCTGATGGATGTTATCATCATGGAACCGTTTGATGTGCTGGAAGCTCCACAGATCAGCATCGACATGTTCAATAAGACACTCGACAAAAGCTCGAAAATCAAGACCTTTAAATGTAAGAAGCTGCGCATCCACCGGAAGGAAGCGGGAGTCATTCACTTTGATGGTGACCCCGTCATGACCGATAAGGACATAGAGATAGAACTGAAAGAGAAAGGTATCCGCATTATTGTCAACCCCGATGCCGACAAGAGTCTTCGTAAACCGAATATGCTGCAGAGTGCTGCTGCCGACTTATTCAATGAAATAAATGTGGTACGCGAAGACCTCACGAAGCAGACTCGGCATATACAGGCGCTTAGTAAGGTCCTTCAGCGGAAATTGAACTTCTGATTACCGCGTTCAGTCCTTGTCGAGATAGAAGTCATTCGTCAGTTCTTTATACCATTCGCTTTTCTCTCCCGTTGCAGTAAGCATGTTTTCGCAGGTTATAATGGTCTGTAGCGGGCGATGTCTGACAAATGCAATCAAGCTGCGTTTCGGTTGTTTCCCCGGTGTGGTCTTTATCTGGCAGATTCTTGCCGGATAAAGTCCGGAAAGATAACCTTCACAGGTGAATTCCTTTTCGTTGTCTGTTGGAATGATGGCACTGAACACACCGTCGTCCGACAGTAGCCGGCTGACACTTCTGAACAGCTCGGCAAACGAGAGACTGTCTGTATGGCGGGCAGCCGTGCGTCTTGCATCGGGATTCCTGAGGCTGTTAACGAAGAAAGGAGGGTTGGAGACAATGCTGTCGTAGAGAGGATGCTGTTGTTCAAGATGATTCCGGCAGTAGGATTGAAGTGCCTCTTCCTTCACAATGATCCTTCCCTTGAAAATACTCTCCCTGACATTCTCTGCTGCCTGTTTGCAAGCTTCAGCATCGATGTCAATGGCAGTGATGTCCGCATCGGGAAACCGCTGAGCCATCATCATGGCAATAATTCCCGTCCCTGTGCCAATGTCGAGGATTCGGCTGCCTCCTTGTGCCCATGCACCGAGCAGCACGCCGTCGGTTCCCACTTTCATTGCACAGCGGTCCTGATGAATGGTGAAAGACTTGAATGTAAACATCCGGCAGTTATTTACGAAGAAAGGCTAACACCTGTATGAACAAGTTGTTAGCCTTTATACATGGTTTGTGACTCCCGCGGGATTCAAACCCACAACCTTCTGATCCGTAGTCAGATGCTCTATTCAGTTGAGCTAGGGAGCCTTCCCCTTTTTTATGATATGTTGCAGTCATTGAAAGTGATTCCGGCGGGATTCAAACCCACAACCTTCTGATCCGTAGTCAGATGCTCTATTCAGTTGAGCTACGGAACCGTAGCTTTCAAAATTGCGACTGCAAAGGTACGTCCTTTTTTTGAAATGACCAAATATTATGGCGACTTTTTTGATTTACGCCAATAATTATTCTTTTATTTGATCAGATCGACAGAACGCTTCAGGAATGCGTCAAGGGCAGCACCTTTCAACATGCCGTTCTGAAGAAGGGCAAGGTCGATGAGCTGGTGTACGATGCTATTGCCCTTAGCATAGTCGGCAAGGATGCTGTTCTTCTTGTCTTTCTCATCCTTCACAGCCTTCTCTGCTTCAGCTTTCAGGTCTTTGTCCTCCTGTGTGAGTTCATCATATTTCTTCTTGTCCTGTGTCTGACGAATGGCAGCGAGTCGAGCTTCACATCCTTTCAGTTCACTCAGAATAGGCTTGAGGGCTTCTGCTGTATTGCTTTCAGTATCAGCAAGCACCTTCTTCACCAATTCATGATCGGCATTCAATACTATGGTGAACATGTCGGGCATCTGTGCATAGAATCCCATTCCACTTTGATAGCGGCTCATGTCCTTCATACGACGCATGTACTCACTCTGAGTGATGACAACCGGCTGCATCTGTTCACCCAGTGACTGTATCTCAACATTGAATTCCGTCTTCTCCATCTGGGGCATCTGAGACTTGAAGACCTGTGACAAACTGTCAGTCTGCTCAACACTCAGGTCTGTCTTCTTCCGGTCTTCCTTCATGATCAGACGGTCGATGATGTCACCGTCAACACGTGTGAACTTAGATTTCTCCAGTTTCTGCTCCAGCATTTGAGCAACAGGAGTATCCAGTTGACCGTCAAACAGCAGGACGCTGTAGCCTTTCTGCTTTGCTGTCTCAATATAGCTGTATTGTTCCTCCTTATTGTTTGCGTAGAGGTAGACGAGCATACCGTCCTTGTCGGTCTGTTCACCTTTGATGAGGGTCTTGTATTCCTCGTATGTAAAGTACTTTCCGTCAACGTCTTTTAAGAGTGCAAAGTCCTTTGCACGGTCGTAGAAGTCGTCCTGGGTGAGCATTCCATAGTTGATGAAAATCTTCAGGTCGTCCCATTTCTCTTCGTATTCCTTGCGGTTCTCGTTGAAGATGCTCTTCAGACGGTCAGCCACTTTCTTGGTGATATACGTAGAGATCTTCTTCACGTTGGCGTCACTCTGCAGATACGAACGGCTGACGTTCAGCGGGATGTCCGGTGAGTCGATGACACCATGCAGAAGGGTGAGGAATTCAGGTACGATTCCTTCCACCTGGTCAGTCACAAACACCTGATTGCAGTATAGCTGAATCTTGTTCTTCTGCAGGTCGATATTCGACTGGATGCGTGGGAAGTAGAGAATACCTGTGAGGTTGAAAGGATAATCAACATTAAGGTGTATCCAGAACAGCGGCTCATCCTGCATGGGGTAGAGGGTACGATAGAACGTCTTGTAGTCCTCGTCTTTCAGTGTTGATGGGGTCTTTGTCCAAAGCGGTTCGACATTGTTGATTACGTTGTCCTCTTCGGTGTCCTGCATCTTACCGTCTTTCCACTCCTGCTTCTTGCCGAAGATGACAGGAACAGCCATGAACTTGCAATACTTCTGCAACAAGTTTTCGATACGCTGCTTCTCAAGGAATTCCTTGCAGTCGTCGGCAATGTGCAGAATGATATCCGTTCCACGTTCATCCTTCTCTGCTTCATCAATGGTGAACTCTGGGCTTCCGTCGCATGTCCAGCGGACAGCCTGGGCACCCTCTTGATAAGAACGGGTGAGAATCTCTACTTTTTCAGACACCATGAAAGCAGAGTAGAAGCCTAATCCGAAGTGTCCAATGATGGCGTTGGCAGAGTCTTTGTATTTGTCAAGGAAGTCTGTAACACCTGAAAAAGCAATTTGGTTGATATATTTGTCAATCTCTTCAGCAGTCATACCGATACCGCGGTCGCTGATGGTCAGAGTCTTTGCTTTCTCGTCAAGACTGATACGGACCGACATGTCACCCAGTTCTTCTTTAAAGTCACCGCGGTCAGCCAGTGTCTTCATCTTCTGTGTGGCGTCAACGGCGTTCGAAACCATCTCACGGAGGAAGATTTCGTGGTCACTATAGAGAAATTTTTTGATGACGGGGAAGATGTTCTCAGTTGTAACCCCGATGTTACCTTTTTGCATAGTTATATCTTTTTTTTGTTAATTGTCTGCTTTCATGATTGCAAATAACGTGCCAAACTCCTTTGTAACCTTCCGTTTCAATGGTCGGTAAAAAGCCAAGGTCGAACATGAGACAGGTAAAAAGTTGTTTAAAAATGATGATTACGGGGAAAAAGTAGTACTTTTGCATGCAGTTTATTCCTTAAGAATGAAAGAAGAGAGAGACAGGCTTTGGAATGCCAACTATTGGAAGGTGATGACAGCGAACTTTTCCATGTCGTTTGCCTTTTATCTGCTTACGCCCTTGTTGCCGCTTTATCTGAGCGAGGATTTCAATGCCTCGAAAGATGTTATCGGACTGGTGCTGTCGGGTTATACGCTCACCGCTCTGCTTGTCCGTCCTTTCAGTGGCTTTGTCGTTGATAGTTTTCCACGTAAAAAGGTGTTGCTTGTGAGTTTGTTCCTCTATTTCTTGTTCTTTGGGACCTATCTGCTGGCGAGTTCGCTTCTGCTCTTTGCCCTCGTCCGCACGTTGCATGGTGCTCCCTTTGGTGCGTCAACCGTGGCAAATAGCACGATGGCTATCGACGTACTTCCTTCCTCCCGAAGAAGTGAAGGAATTGGTTTTTATGGTATCAGTAATAACATCGCAACAGCAATAGCTCCGTCTGTAGGTATTTTTGTCTATCGTTACGTCCATGACTTTGATGTGTTGTTCTGGATGGCTTTTGTCGTTGCTTTTCTCGGCTTTGCCGTGGATGCGACAATAAAGCCACGAGAGCGGCAGGTCATGAAAGACAGGAAGGCAGTGTCTCTTGACCGTTTCTTTCTGGTAAAAGGGTGGATGATAGCTTTAAACATGGTGTGTTTTGGTGTCTGTTATGGCGTGTTGAGCAACTACCTTGCCATCTATGGTAAGGAGATGATGGGAATAACGAGTGGTACGGGCACTTATTTCCTCTTGCTCTCCGCAGGTCTTATTCTCTCGCGGCTACAAGGTGCTGCCGCTTTGCGTAAAGGTCGGCTGACTCTTAATGCGGCTGAAGGAGTCGTGATATCCACGATAGGCTATACCTTGTTTATATTAGTACCGCATGAGGTGGGCTACTATGGATCGGCTTTGTTGATCGGACTCGGCAATGGACATTTGTGGCCTGCCTTCCAGAATATGATGATCAACGTGGCAGAGAACAATGAGCGTGGGACGGCAAACTCGACATTGTTGACCAGTTGGGATCTTGGACTTGGTCTGGGTGTTCTTTTTGGTGGTGTGATCGTTGAGTATTTTAGTTATTCGGCAGCATTCTGGTCAATCGTTGGCGTACATGTTGCCGGATTACTGATGTTCTTCCTTGCTACCCGTTCTTTCTTCTTAAGTAGGAAGAAAGGATGAAAAAAAACTCCCACCTTCGGGGAAGAAGGTGGGAGAGATTAATTGTCAATGGTTCCTGAACGAGACGACGCGTGTCAACTGGTCGTCAAGATAGAACGTCTGAAGACAAGTGTCATTGTCGAGTCTGTACTTGATACGGATGTAATACAGTTTCTTCGTCTTCGGACCTTCAGCGAATTGAATGTCTTTCTTGAAAGCCTTGTCTTGTGCAGCTTCGGCACGCATGACCTTGAAGACAGAGTCTGTGATATGCTTTGTGGAATCAAGTGCGGAAAAACTCATCACCTTGAAATCATTGTTCACAAGATTCTCTTTCAGGAAATCCTTGACCAGCTTCTTTGCTGTAGATTTTTCTGCATCGCATCCGATAAGCAATAAGGTTGCTACCATGATGTAGGCGACAGTTCTGATACTTTGATAGAGACGCTTCATGTCACAGATGCATTATTGTTCGGGAACGCTTTTTAAGATTGCCAGCAGATGATCCCAGACCATCTGAACGGTTGGAATATGCAGACGCTCGTCGGGAGAATGAACACCTCGCAGAGTAGGACCGAACGAAACCATGTCAAGGTTAGGATACTTCTCTGAGAACAGTCCGCATTCCAGACCAGCATGGATGCCCAGTACACGAGGATCCTTTCCGAAGAGTTTCTTGTATGTCTCTACTGTGATGGCAGTGAGCTTACTGTCAGCCCGCATCTTCCATGCGGGATACCCGTCGCCTTGTACGACTTCAGCGCCAGCCAGTTGGAATACAGCCTTGATGGTTGCGGCCTGATTGTCGAGTGCGCTCATCACGTTGGAGCGTTGAGATGCCACAATCTTCACCTGATTCTCTGTGGTCTCGATGCTTGCCACATTATTGGATGTCTCTACCAGCCAGGCGATTTCTTCGTCCTGACACATGGCGAAGACTCCGTTGTCCACAGCCTGCAAAGCCTGGATGAGCTTGGTGCTTGTCGATAAGGGGAGAACAGGTTCTGCATCAGTGCTGCACATCTCAAACTGCATGTTCTTCTCTGTCACATGATATTCCTCTTCCACCTCGGAAACGAAGACGTTCCAGTCGGCTTTCACATTCTCTTTCTTCTCGAATGGAACGGCAAAGATAGCAACACCGTCTCTTGGGATTGCATTGTGCAGCTTACCGGCATTGTAGCTGGCAAGTCGCAGTCCATAGCGTTCTTGGGTCTGGTATAGGAAACGGGCAAGCGTCTTCAGGGCATTAGCACGTTTCTTGTTGATGTCATCGCCGGAGTGTCCGCCAATCAGTCCCTTCAGGGATGCTTTCATGAAGAACAGTCCTTCGGGTGCATCCTCCCGTTCGAAACGGAAGGTGGCAGTAGTGTTACGTCCACCGGCACAGCTGACAAATATCTGTCCTTCGTCTTCTGAATCGAGGTTGATGAGCATGTCGCCCGTCATGAAACCAGCCTCCATTCCTTCTGCACCTGTCAGTCCCGTTTCTTCATCACGGGTGAACACACACTCGAGAGGTCCGTGCTCAATGTCGTCAGAATCAAGGATGGCCAGTTCGATGGCACAGCCAATACCGTCGTCAGCACCGAGCGTTGTGCCTTTAGCCTTCAGCCATTCCCCGTCAACATAAGTCTGAATGGCATCTTTCTCGAAGTCGAACTCAGTATCGACCAACTTCTCACATACCATGTCCATGTGGCTTTGCAGGATAATTGTAGGCCGTTTTTCCATGCCCGGAGTGGCGGGTTTACGGATCAGCACATTGCCGGTTTTGTCCACAATAGTCTCAAGACCGTGACTCTTTCCGAATCCTTTCAGATAGTCAATCATCTGTTCCTCATGCTTTGAAGGACGAGGAATCTCATTGATTCTGGCGAACTGCTCAAAGACGCGAGCAGGTCTTAATTCATCTTTATTCATTTTATTTATGTGATTTTATTATGTAGTTTTGAATAAAATAGTTACCTTTGCATCCGCAAAATTAATAAAAAATGATACAAACTTTGCTATTGAGCGTGTTAATAATTGCTATAGCAATTGCTTTATTCTTGGTTAAAGTGCTGGTGAAGAAGGGCGGAGAGTTCTCTTCACAGCATATCCATGATAATGAAGCACTCCGTCAGAAGGGAATCCATTGTGTGATGGATCAGGACCGCGAAGCTCGCGAGGCCAATAAAGCTTTCTGATGTGCAGCAGTTTGCGAATAATATAAACAACATAGATTTAGAATGAATAGAAAAAACATTTTCCGTACAATGGCCGTTGCTGCCATGACAACATTGGTGATGACATCTTGTAATCAGTCGGCTCCTAAGGTTGACTCGAAATCGGATACAGGTAAGGTTGCCGCTGGTGAATTGAAGATTGCCTTCATCGAGGTAGACAGTATTATGACTCAGTACAAGTTCTGTAAGGATTTCTCTGAGATTCTTCAGAAGAAGGGACAGAACATCCAGAATACTCTGGCAGCCAAGCAGCAGCAGTTACAGGCTGCCGGTGCTAATTTCCAGCAGAAGCTTCAGCAGAATGCTTACACCCGTGAGCAGGCCGAAGGTATTCAGGCCAACCTGCAGAAACAGGCTGTTGACCTTGAAGCACTGAATCAGCGTCTCTCCAATGAGTTCCAGACAGAGACAGAGAAATATAATACAGCTCTGCGTGACTCTATCCAGCATTTCCTTGCAAAGTACAACAAGGACAAGAAGTTTGGACTTATCTTGAGTAAAGCCGGTGACAATATTCTCTATGCCGACAAGGCATACGATATCACCAATGAGGTGATTGCCGGACTGAACAAGGCTTACAAGACTCCTCCTGCAGCTAAGAAGGAGACAGAAAAGAAGAAATAAGGAGTGACCAAAAAAGAACGTTACACTTTTATTCTCGCTTATTTCCGTGAGAAGATGCCTGTCGTCACGACAGAACTGGAGTTTGGCAGTGCATTTCAGTTGTTATGTGCCACTCTGCTGAGTGCTCAGTGTACGGATAAGCGAATCAATCAGGTGACACCTGCTCTTTTCTCACGTTTCCCCTCGGCAAAAGAAATGGCTCAGGCTGAGCCGGAGGATGTGCTTGAATATGTAAAAAGTGTATCATACCCCAATTCTAAGGCGCGGCATCTTGTTGAGATGTCGCGCATGCTTATATCTGACTTTGATGGTGAAGTGCCTTCCGATATCGATCAGTTGACAAAGCTGCCGGGTGTCGGGAGGAAGACGGCAAACGTGATGCAGGCTGTCTGGTTCGGGAAGAGTGCATTGGCGGTCGATACGCATGTGTTCAGGGTTAGCCATCGTCTGGGATTGGTTCCGAAAACGGCAACGACTCCCTTGAAGGTGGAACAAGAACTCATGCGGAATATTCCTGCTGAAGATGTGCCCGATGCCCATCATTGGCTGCTGCTTCATGGTCGTTACATCTGTACGAGCCGTTCCCCGCATTGTGGGAAATGCCCGTTTGATGCCATCTGTCCGAAGTTATTGGAGAATTCGAAATTGTAAGAGATATTATGCAGGCAAAACGTATCTTAGATTTTCTCAAAGATATTGCGGCAAATAACAATCGTCCTTGGTTCCAGGAACATAGGGAGGAATACCTTGCATGCAAGGCTGACTTTGAAAAGGGGATAGCCCAGGCTATTGGCAGAATTGCTTCGTTCGACTCAGAAATCGTTCACTTGCAGGTGAAAGACTGTGTCTATCGTTTTTATCGTGACACACGTTTCTCGCCCGACAAGTCACCGTACAAACGCCATCTTGGTGCCTACATCTGCGCAAAGGGCAAAAAGGCTTTGCGCGGAGGCTACTACATCCATCTCGAACCTGGCAACTGCTTGCTTGCCACAGGGAGCTATTGGCTTCCGACAAATATCCTCACGTCGTGCAGAAATGAAATCATGGTGAACATCGACGAGTGGCGCGACATCGTGGAGAGTGAAAAGTTCCTGGAATACTTTGGAGCTCCCAATGAAGGAGAGTGGGAGTCTTCGTCTAAGGGATTCGGCTTGCAGTGCCTGAAATCATGTCCCAGCGGCTTTCCGAAGGATTACGAGTTTATCCAGTATCTTCGGATGAAAGACTATTGCTGCTGGAAGAATGTCCCCGACATGTTCTTTGAAGGCGACCAATGGCTGGATGAGGCTGCTAATATATTTAAGGTGGCAAAGCCGATGATGGACTTTATGAACAGTGTGATAGACGACTACGAATAAGTCCCCCAAACACAACATCATCTGTATCTGCAACTTTCTTGTCGCGTGATACAGATGATGTTTTTGTATACAGATGAAGACAGCGTAGTCTTCAAGTGACTATCTTTATTGTTTCTTCTTTAATTCAGCAATAGATTGCTTGAGAGCAGCAATCTTTTCCTCAGAATCACTTTGCTTCTTACGTTCCATTGCCACCACTGCTTCAGGCGCATTGGCAACAAACCGCTCGTTGGAAAGCTTCTTCATGACACCTGCCAGGAATCCTTCCAAGTGCTTCAACTGTGCTTCCTGTTTCTCTATCTCTGCCGAGATGTCGATGAGGTCTCCCAGAGGAACGGCAAATTCATCGGTTCCAACCATGAAGGCTGATGCGTCAGCACTCTTCTCGCTGGTGACAGTGATGGCTTTCAGGTTCGCCATCTTGATGATCACGTCATTGTAGTCAGCATAGTTGTTATTGTCGATGGCGAGCAGTTCAAGCTTTTCTTTCGGAGCGATATTCTTCTGGCTGCGTACCATACGAACACCACTGATGACCTGTTTGATCTTCTCAATATCTGCAACAAGTATCTTGTCGTCTTCAGACAGCGGGGCAATCTCCAGTTTCTCGCGCATGATAGAGTCACCTTCTTTCCGTTCATAGAGAGCCTGCCAGAGTTCCTCGGTGATGAATGGCATGAATGGATGCAGCATCTTCAGCAGTGCATCGAAGAACTGTAATGTAGCCTCGTAGGTCTCGCGGTCGATGGCTTGTGCTTCACCATTGATATAGGCGGGCTTGATCATCTCCAGATACCAGCTTGAGAACTCGTCCCAGAAGAGTTTGTAGACAACCATCAATGCCTCAGAAATACGATACTTACTAAACAGGTCGTCCAATTCGGCATTTGCTTCTTTCAGTTTGGCGGCAAACCAGCGGGTAGCGATGGTGTTGGCAGGCTTGCTGTCATCCACTTTCCAGCCCTTAACCAGTCTGAACGCATTCCATATCTTATTGTTGAAGTTTCGTCCCTGTTCGCAGAGTGCCTCGTCGAAGAGGATATCATTGCCGGCAGGAGCTGAAAGCATCATGCCCATGCGAACACCGTCGGCACCAAACTTCTCGATAAGTTCGATGGGGTCGGGGCTGTTTCCCAGCGACTTCGACATCTTGCGTCCCAGCTTGTCGCGCACGATACCTGTGAAGTAGACGTTCTTGAAGGGGTATTTGCCCATGTATTCCTCACCAGCCATAATCATACGAGCCACCCAGAAGAAGATGATGTCGGGAGCAGTCACAAGGTCGCTAGTGGGGTAGTAGTAGTTGATCTCCTCATTGCCGGGATTGTTGATGCCGTCAAAGAGGGAGATAGGCCACAACCATGAAGAGAACCAAGTGTCGAGTGCATCCTCATCCTGTCTGAGGTCGGAGAGTTGGAGGTTATTGTTCCCGCTCTTTTTGCGTGCGAGTTCGAGAGCTTTCTCTGCAGTCTCGGCAACAACGAAGTTATCCGAATTATCAGAATATTCAGAGTTGTCAGAATTGACAGAAGAATAGTAATAAGCCGGGATGCGATGGCCCCACCACAACTGGCGTGAGATGCACCAGTCCTGAATGTTTTCCAGCCAGTTCTTATAGGTGTTCTTGTACTTTTCAGGATAGAACTTCATCTCTCCGTTCATCACGGGCGGCAGGGCGATGTCTGCGAAGTGCTTCATCTTGAGGAACCACTGCAGTGAGAG
Organism: uncultured Prevotellaceae bacterium; assembly: GCA_902762325.1. Lineage (GTDB taxonomy): Bacteria > Bacteroidota > Bacteroidia > Bacteroidales > Bacteroidaceae > Prevotella. The sequence goes on from CACWNV010000008.1 coordinate 90,904, forward strand.
GCGTGGCTCAATGGCTGTATCGGGATTGCGCTCTGAATAGCCCACCTTGTTCACGTAGTCTTCCACCTTCTCCATCAGACCTGCTTCTTTGAGGTCTATGGAAATCTTCTTACGGCAGTCCATGCGATCCATCCCCACATAGATGGGCGACTGTTCAGAGATGGTGCCGTCTGGATTGAAGATATCGATGGTCTCCAGGTTGTGAGTTTTGCCCAGCATGTAGTCGTTGGTGTCGTGGGCAGGTGTAACCTTCAGACAGCCTGTACCGAACTCGATATCAACGTAGCGGTCTTCGATAACGGGGATGACACGGTTCACCAGCGGTACGATGACTTTCCGTCCCTTCAGCCACTGGTTCTTGGGGTCTTTGGGGTTGATACACATTGCCGTATCACCCATGATGGTCTCAGGACGTGTGGTAGCAACAACGGCATAGTAGCCCTTTTCATCCTTGTGGATGATGTTACCGGCTTTCTCCAGCTCTTCAATATTCTCCAAATTGTCCAGTTCAGCCACGTAATACTTCAGATGGAACAGATGACTTTGCTCCTCCTTGTAGATGACCTCCTCTGTCGACAATGCCGTCAGTGCCTTGGGATCCCAGTTCACCATTCGCATGCCACGATAGATAAGTCCCTTGTTGTAGAGGTCGACGAAGACTTTGATGACACTCTTGCTTCGTTTCTCGTCCATGGTGAATGCTGTGCGGTCCCAGTCGCAGCTGGCACCCAGACGACGAAGCTGTTTGAGGATAATGCCTCCATGTTCGTGCGTCCAGTCCCAAGCGTGCTTCAGGAACTCTTCGCGGGTAAGGTCGTGTTTCTTGATACCCTGTTCGGCAAGTTTCTTGACGACCTTAGCCTCTGTTGCGATTGAAGCATGATCGGTACCAGGTACCCAGCAGGCATTCTTACCTTCCATACGTGCACGGCGCACAAGGATGTCCTGAATGGTATTGTTCAGCATGTGTCCCATGTGGAGAACACCTGTGACATTGGGAGGCGGGATGACGATGGTGTAAGGTTCTCTGCCATCGGGTTTACTACTGAAGAGTTTGTGATTCAACCAGTATTCGTACCATTTAGATTCCACTGCATGTGGATCATACTTCGTTGCTAATTCCATCTTTTATATTGAACTGTTTTAGTTTTGTCGAATAAATAATTGTGCAAAATTACGAAAATTTACTGTAAGTAACGAATGATTTGGGAACATTAACGCTAAATCGGGTTGAATAAGCGCTTTAAATCTCCTGCAAAGATTGATGTGAAATGCCTTGCTCCCTCGTCCCACAGATGTGAATTGTCCTTGAAATATTCGGGATGGTCGAGGTAGAGACCTCGGGTATGATAGTCGAGGAAAGGGATGTCATGCTCTTTCGCCAGTGACTTCAGCACATCGTAGTGCGACACATCCACGGTGGTGTATTTGGGTGAAGCGGTAAACACCAGTCTGATGTCGTGTTGCTTGCATAGGTTGATGAAACGATGAATATAGACCAGCTTCATGCTGTCGGTAGCCGTGACGCATTCCTCTTTACTCGCTTCCTGGGGGAATTGGTTGGGCTTGGGCAACGGAATGTACCCCTTTTCTTCGTTCTTCTGCCGATTGATGACCAGTCCGATGATATTCGAGGCAGCCTTGGCATTGTATCTGTACAGGTGAGACACTTCATACCGCCAGTATTTACCGGCAAGCTTGTAGATGGAATCGGCTTCTTCGCTATTCCCGAAGAGAGGAGCAAAGAAACTGATGACCCCGAAGACATCTTCCTGTGGACAATAGTCGGTGGGCATCACCTCCAGACAGATCAGCTTTGGCGTGTGCCTTGCGAGGATGTGCTGCAGGACGATGTAGTGTGAGTAGATGTTATTGGAACCGCCGATGCCGGCATTATAGACACTCGCTCCTAATGAGTCTTCGATGATGGAGGGAAGATAATGATGATGACAGCGTGAAGCGCCCATGAGAATGATGTCCTCATCCACCTCCTTCTGCAGGTATCTGAGCTTTGGAGCTAACACATCGTTAGAGTGCTGGCATACCCAGTTCATGACAATACCGCCGACTCGGTCGGTGATAAAGAGACCTATGAGGATGAAAGCAATGGAACAGATGAGTTTCTTCATTCTCGTTTATCGTTTAGAATTGGAAATAGATGAACTGATCGCCGCCCAGCACACCGAAGAGGAGGATATAGGCAATCATGACAAAGATATATACATGGCGCACGATCCATGAGGATGAGTCGGCAATGCGAATGCCGGTTCCCCATTCGTCAGCCGTTTCTTTCAGCAGAAGGATTCCCAAGGCGAGGAAAGCAAGGGTGAGGTCGGTGAACATGGCGAAACTGATGTCGGGCATACTGATTCTTGTGAAGATGCCGGTCATCACGGTTACGGCATCCTCCAGGTTGTTCGCGCGGAACAGTATCCATGCAAGACAGACGAGAACGAATGTCACAGCCCAGTGCCCCAGTCGTTGCACACCGGCATATTTCTTCCTTCCGATGCCCATAGCCTTTTCTATGCAGAGCAGGAGCCCGTGCAAGGTGCCCCAGCAAAGGAATGTCCAGTTCGCTCCATGCCAGATACCGCTGACGATGAACGTCACCATGAGATTGAAATACTGGCGGCTTTTCTTCACTCGGTTGCCTCCTAAGGGGATGTACACATAGTCTTTGAACCAGGTGGAGAGGGATATGTGCCAGCGATGCCAGAACTCACCGATGGAACAGGCAAAGTAGGGACGATGGAAGTTTTCCATCAGCCGGAACCCCATCACCCGTGCCACACCGATGGCGATAAGCGAGTAGCCGGCAAAGTCACCGTATATCTGGAAAGGAAAGAGCAGGGAGGCGAGCAGATAGGAACCTCCGTTGTGCATGTCCACATTGTTGAAGATGCTGTCCACGTATGTCCCGCAACGGTCGGCTAACACCAGCTTCATGAAATAGCCCCATACCATCATCCGGACACCAGCCATCAGCGTCTCATAGTCGAACCGATGTTGTTCCTTGAATTGGGGAAGCAGGTTGTTCGACCGTTCAATAGGACCCGCAACGAGCTGTGGGAAAAACGACACGAACAAGGCGTATGTGGCGAAGTCATGTTCCGCTTTTGTCGTACCACGATAGACATCAATGGAATAACCCAGCGCCTGGAAGGTGTAGAACGAGATGCCGACGGGTAGCAACAGCTTGAACTCGGGAATGTCGATGCCCAGTCCACATGCCTGAAGAGCCGTTTCTATGTTTGACGACAGGAAATTAAAGTACTTGAAGAGGAACAGGATGGACAGGTTGAGTACAAGACTGCTCACCAGACAGATCTTCTTCCTTCGTTTGTCAGGAAAGTGGGAGATGCCGATGGCTGCTGTCCAGGTGACAATCGTACTGGTCAGCAGCAACAATGCGTATGCAGGCTCCCAGTTCATGTAGAAATAGTAACTTGCTATCAGCAGAAACAAGTTCTTTATCCGTATGCTGTTTGCCGGAATCAAAAAGAAAACCAGGCATACCACAGGGAAGAATAGAAGGAAGGCGATTGAGTTGAACAGCATGACTCCTGTCAGTTTATGTCGTTGTCAGCAGAAATGCTCACGTCTCGTTGCGTTTATCGATAAACTTATACGTGGAATACTCTTTCCACGGGAAGGTAAACAGCTTCTCGTCGATGCCTCCGCTCTTGAAGTTACTGATCTTGATTGTCGTCGAGAAGATGCCAAGACGGATGCGCAGACTCAGCGGATAACGGGTCTGCTTGTCAATCAGCGCACGAATCTCTGAGATACCCTTTGCGCCTTTTTTCGCTTTGAGCGTTATCAGAAATCCGTCTTTACTGTCGGCAATGCTGTAATGATAGTTTTCCGGATGAAACTTGAACTTGGTGGCATACTTGTCCCTTTTTTCAGAGTTTGCACCATAGATGGTCACGGTCTTCTTCTTCCTCTCAAGCCGGTAATACTCTTTCCCGTCGTTCCACGCCACATATTTCTCATCGGTGAACTTGCTCTTGGTACCCTTGTACCAGATTGTACCGTTCGTCTTGAATATGCCGATGATGTTGACTGAATAACTCAGAGTCGACCCTTGCGGACCGAATACCATCTGATAGGTTTTGTCAAAGATGCTTCGTGCCTGCTTCTCGTTGGGACTCAGATCATCAGATAGTAATGTGAGAGGGAATACAAATGTCAGTAATAGTGTGATTATCTGTCTCATCCTGTTATTTCTACAATACTAATTTGTTTCGGGGTGCAAAGGTATGAAATTAATTTATTTCTGACAAGTTTGTCTATAACAAAATGCTTCTTAGGTGTTTATTATATTATTTGTTTCTATTACCTTTACCGTTGAAACATATTGTTTCCGCCTCGTAAACGTATCGTTTAGGTAGTCTGAATGTATCATTTACGAGGCGTAAACAGCACATTCTCGGAATCCCTCCTGTTTGTGCTTTCTTCTGTCACATCTGTCACAGACCAGCAAAGTACATGAGTTCAACCACAAAAATGCGATTTTTTTAATAAAAAGAACTCCTTTTTACAGGAATATTTCTATCTTTGTAAGGGTTAAACAGATCTATACCGCTATGACCAGGGCTAAGAAGAAACTCCACATGGTGGATGATTTCTATATCAAATAACCTGCTTGTTAATATTTTACTTTTATAAACCGCACTAACTAAAGACTGAAATGAGAAGAATACTGATGACCGCTGTCGTGCTCCTGTCGCTGACGGGCAGACTGAATGCCATGCCGGGGGAACCGGGGACAGCAATGACCGCAGACGTGGAATTGGGCTATGATACCGAACGAGGGTTCCGTCATCCGGGCGGGCTGCACACTCAGGCTGACTTCGACCGTGTCAAAAAGCAGCTTGCCAACGGTAACCGGAAGGTGACGGAAGCCTATAACATCCTGAAGAATGCTGCCTACGCACAACCGACCGTGCAGACCAGTCCTGTGGAGACCATCGTGCGCGGAGGCAGCGGAGAGAACTATATCAATGCTGCCCGTGGTGCCACGATGGCGTATCAGAATGCCCTGCGATGGAAGATAGAGGGCAATGAGAGCTGTGCGAAGGCTGCCGTGCGCATCCTCATGTCGTGGGCGAACGTGACGAAGAATATCAGCGGAACCTCTGACCAGTGCCTCGCCGTGGGACTCTATGGCTATCAGTTTGCCCAGGCTGCCGAGCTGATGCGCGACTATGAGGGGTGGGCGAGAAGCGACTTCGAACGGTTCAAGTGGTGGATGCTCAACCTGTGGTATCCCAAGGCCATCGGCTTCCTGCGCAATCGCAACGGTACGTGGGAGAATTCCGGCAAGTGGTGGCAGGCTCCGGGGCACTACTGGAGCAACTGGGGACTGTGTAACGTGATGTGCGTCATCAGTATCGGCATCCTGTGCGATGATGTGTTCATCTATAATCAGGGGATGTCTTACTACAAATACGACCAGGTGGGGACTTTTAAGAACCCACGGACGGATAATCCCATCAAGAACGACGGACTGACGGAGTACCTTGGGAATCTCGTGGTGACGACGGTTGACTCTGAACTGGAGACGGGTGCCTACGGACAACTGGGACAGATGAACGAGAGCGGCAGGGATACGGGACACTCGGCGATGGCACTCGGGCTTGCCGTTGATGTCGCTAAGGTGGGCTGGAATCAGGGTGACGACCTCTTTTCCTATATGAATCACCGGCTGGCAGCTGGCATTGAATATGTGGCAGCACAGACTCAGAGCGTGCCCAACCTGCCCTGGACCAATTATCATTATGGCAGTAGCGGCTATTATTATACTGACTCGCGGGCGTGGCTGATGACGGAACCGGCGCTCGGAGCACAGATGCGTCCCTACTGGGGGACGGTCATCGGCATCTATGAGAGTGTGAAAGGAGTGACCATGCCGTTCTCTGAGCAGTCGTACAACCAGATGGGCATCGACGGAGGAGGACAAGGATCGACCAGTGGAGGCTATGACCATCTGGGCTATAGCGTACTGATGAACACATACGAGGAACAGTTGGCTACGCCGGAGAAAGTGCCGACGGAGCTGTCGCCGAAGATAGAGTATGGTGGAACACTGACCGCGAACCTGATTCCCAGCCTTTCCCTTGAGCGGCAGCTCGGCAATGTGGACGGGAATATGACGCTTCATGGCGAACTGGGGGGACTTGTGAACACCTATCAGACGAACAATAAGACCTGTGTACCATACGGGATGATCGTGAAACTGATGCCTCAGCTGCCTGACGGTGAGGAGGATACAGGACTCTGGAGCTGGAACACCGGGGAGAAAGAGCGGGACATCACGGTCGTCGCGGATAAGAGCTACGTCTATCGAGTGACCTATACGAACAAGAACGGAGTGCAGAGCGAACAGGCGTTTACGATTGCCGTCGAAGGTGACTGCAACCCTTCCACGGTGCAGGGAACAATAACCTATAATGGGGAAAACATCGAAGACACTGAGGTTGAAGTGTTCTATGGCGATAAGGTGACGCTCAACCTGAAGGATAATGGCGGCTATGGCACCTACGAATGGGAGACCGGACAGAAGACGGCATCTGTGACCGTCGGCCCGATTAAAGAGGAACAGTTCATCAGGGGAACCTTCTTCAATCAGGGGGGCGCACGGACGAGCTATGTCTTTCATATCAAAGTAAAGTACATCCGGCAGGACATCAGTATCAACGGTGCCACCACGGAATATGCAGAGCCCGTCATGGTGGACGAAGGCGACAAGGTGGTCATCGGTCCTTACGTACCTGCCAGCTATCCATACGCCTCCTACAGATGGAATACTGGTGAGACGACGCGCCAGCTGACCTTTGAGAAGATGGACACGACGGGCGTCTTCACCGTCGATTACTCTTTGAATGGCGAGACGGGCAGCTATGTCTATGAGGTGATAACACGTGCAGCGACAAGTCCTTATCATATCGCTCCGGGTGTCTATCAGATTCGTCACCGCGCCACAGATACCTATCTGTATTTCCCGGGCAGTGGGAAGCGGCTTAGTTCCTTGGCACAAGACCAAGTGGGGGGAGTCGATTCACTGGTGTGGCGTATCACTGAGTGCAATGACGAAGGGCGGTTTCAGTTGCAGACAATGACCGACGGTTCGTTCATCACCTCTACCTACAGAGCAGCAGACACAGCTCCCGACACCCCTCCTTTTCGTGTTGACAAGGCAGCAGGTGCACAGTTGTATGCCCTGTTGGCATCGAATGGCTATTATCTGAAGATTGGGGCGAGTGGCAACATCATGAATGACGGGAAGACCATCAACGCCTATCCCTTCGACATCATTCCCTACGACGGAACGCTGGGCATCGGAAGGGAACAGACTGGCAAGGAAGCGGGGACAATGAAAGAGGAATACTTCACGCTGACAGGCATCAGAACCGTCATGCCTCGTCATGGTGTCTATGTCGTCAGACGTACAATGACAGACGGAAGCATCCGTACCCGCGTCATCACCATCCGCTGAACTGAAGCATTCTGCATTCATTACCGTATCATCCCTGAAGGGGAAGTAAGAGTATAGCAAGTCGGTGGAGCGCAGTGAAATTCCTGTAAGTTAGGTGAGAGTGGGTCTGCCTGTGTTCTGGTGCACTTTCAGTGCACTATGGATTAAATCCAATATCGTTCCCCAAGAATAACAGAGGTAAGGTCCATGATAATAATGTATAAAAGGATTTGTATTGCAATGGATGAAATGCCGTTAGGTGTTTGAATTTGTGTTGTGTTGCCCCGGAAGTAATGCCGTTAGGTGTTTAATTTATGTGTTGTGGCGCAATGGAAGAAATGCCATAGGTGTTTATTTTATGTGTTGTGGCGCAATGGAAAAAATGCCATAGGCATTAGACAATGGTAGCCAGCCATACAGCCGTGCCTTTAGGCACCGCGAAATGGCTGGTGAGAGCGACACCCCCATTTTATACCTTGCCTTTAGGTAAGGGACAAGATTAAACAATGTCGCCTACCCAAGGGCAGGCTATGTTCTTATGGAGGGTATTCCTTTCCAGCCATTTCGAAACACCTAAAGGCGTTTCTGTATGGCTGGCTACCTTTGTCCGATGCCGCTGGCATCATTCTTTCGATATTGGGCATTCCATTATTATTCCTTTTGACAATGTCCTTTTACTGTTGGGCATTACAAATGCCCATGTTTGATACACTGGATTTCAAATTCTTCATAACAAGCTTTTGTCAATAAATATTCGAATTTTGACCCTAAAAAATGGGGGGTAATGACAACGAAATGGTCGTTTGGTCGAAAAAACGTCGATTTTTGATGTTTTTCGTAAAGTATTGTCTGACAGATGGTTACGTGGATTTTAAACTGTAATCTCACGGTTTACAAAATCCAAATTTGCGAGAGCTTAGGTTTTAGTGTGCGAAAGCTTACCTTTCGTCGTGTGAAAGACCATGTTTCAGGCGATGAAACATGACCTTTGGCGCGGTCAAAGGTAAGGTATGAGGGTGAGAAACCTAAGCGCTGGGAAAATGAAAAATGAAGGATGAAGAGTGAAAGCCCCGTTTTTACAGATTTTAACTTCTCTTTCATCACTTTTCCTCGACAAACTTTTGTCAAGATATTTGGTTGCTATTAGTAGTCGACAATCAAATTTTTTATCTTGGCAGATTCTCTTTTTTCAAAAATAATACCTATATTTGCGATGGTCAAACTCAATTTATTCTTCTATTTAATTTTTATAACCATGGAAAAAAGAATTATTTTTAGAGTATGTATTTTATTGGTTGTGGGATTGTGGGCATTTATCCAATCGGTCGTATCTGCTCCGATTACGCGCCAAAAGGCATTGAAAAACGTGAATGAATTCCTACAAGAGAGAGGGGTCAGAATCCATGAAACGGCAATACGTCATGCCCCTGTTAAAGGTAATGAACAGGAAACAGCCCCTTACTATGTGTTCAATCTTGGTGATGACAATGGTTTTGTGATTGCCTCCGGTGATGACTGTGCCTATGAAATCCTTGGCTATTCCGACAAGGGCAGCTTTGATGCTGACAACATTCCCGAGAATGTTCAGGCTTGGCTCGATGGATATGCAGAGGAAATAGAGTGGGGACGGGAAAATAATGTCTCAGCCCTCAAAACGGCAAAAGCAGGACCGGCTAAGAAATCTGTAGCACCTATGCTGACAACCCGATGGGGACAAGATAGTCCTTACAATGACCAGTGTGTGTTTAATGGGGTAGCATATCCGACAGGTTGTGGTGCCACGGCAATGGCACAGCTGATGTATTATTGGGCAAAAATAGGAAAAGACGGGAAGACATTCCGTTGCGGATCCACAGGAATGAAGCCTTATATAACGAGTACAAATAGTTTTCAGGTGGATAGTATTCCCCCATTGGATTCATTTGATTGGGATAACATGACAGACGGTGAGCCAACTACAACTAAAGGAAAGCAAGCCGTGGCACAGCTGATGAGATATTGCGGCCAATCGTTAAGTATGGACTATAGTAGTTCTGGTTCTGCTTCTTATACTGACGCTATTAATTATGCTTTGCCAAATAAATTTGGATATAGTTGGAATCTGCAATATCTAAGAGCTAACGATTTGCCGTCTGAGGAGTGGGATAGTCTTATTTATGATAATATAGCTAAAGGATTACCTGTTTTCATGGGTGGACAGGGAACGGGGGGACATGGATTCCTTTGTGACGGATATGATTCCCAACTTGACAAGTATCATTTCAACTGGGGTTGGGACGGGCGTTATGACGGCTTTTATTCCATGTCGGCTCTAACTCCAAACAGATATAACTTTTCTTATAATAAGACTGCTACCATAGATATACTTCCTTTTGGTAATCGTGCTTATGCTATCTTGTCGCCTGATAGTACTGTCGTTACAATTTATAGTGATACAAAAAAAGACCAACGGGAAGGGAAATTCTATAGAATGTCACTCAATTCTTTTAGTTTATCAAGTATCCGAGATGATGCCAAAGACAAGCTCAAAGAAATCATATTTGACCCGTCCTGTGTGGATTATCGCCCTTCTGGTTGGTTATTATGTTTTAACCAACTATCTAGTCTACAGAAAATCACAGGACTTGAATATCTTAATACATCAAGGGTAACGGACATGTATCGTATGTTTGAGGGATGTAGCTCTTTGAAAAGTTTGGATTTAAGCCATTTAGATACTCGAAATGTTACAGACATGGGTCTTATGTTCAGGGAATGCACGTCTTTGGAGAGTTTGAATTTAAGCAACCTTGACACACGGAATGTTGCTAAAATGGCTTGGATGTTTATGGATTGTTCTTCTCTGAAGGCACTTGATTTAAGCAGCTTCAATACATCAAATGTTACAGACATGAATCTTATGTTCAAAGGATGCACGTCTTTGGAGAGTTTGGATGTAAGCAGCTTTGATACACGGAATGTTGCTAAAATGGCTTGGATGTTTATGGATTGTTCTTCTCTGAAGGCACTTGACATAAGCAATTTCAATACATCAAATGTTACAAACATGGGTCTTATGTTCAGGGGATGCACGTCTTTGGAGAGTTTGGATGTAAGCAACTTTGATACACAAAATGTAACAGATATGTCTTGTATGTTTATGGATTGTTCTTCTCTGAAGAGCCTTGGTTTAAGTAACTTCAACACATCAAAGGTTACAGATATGGGACACTTATTTGGAGGATGCAAGTCTTTGGAGAGTTTGGATGTAAGCAACTTTGATACACAAAATGTAACAGATATGGGAGGAATGTTTTATGATTGCAACTCTTTGAAGAGTCTTAATCTTAGTAGCTTTAATACACAAAATGTAAAAGATATGTCGTGGATGTTTGTGAGATGTGATGCTCTCCAGAAATTAGACTTAAGTAGTTTTGATCTGACAAACGTAACAGACACATATTTATTTATGAGTAGCTGCTATAAAGTGAAGAAACTTAAGATTTCTGCTTCCATAGACAAACTTGATAATGATGCATTCCGCTATATTGGTAGAGCTGCTTCTCCGTGTGAAATATTCGCCCCTGCGGACTTTGATTTTAAGACCAACACTTCGGGTAATTATTTTATTTGGAAAGGCGGTTATTTTTGTATAGGTAAAATGTGGTCATTGCCTGGTGATGTAAACAGTGATGACATAGTTGACATCACAGATGTAGTCGGGACCGCTAATTATATCTTGGGCAACACCTCTGGCCAATTCGACAGAGCGGCTGCTGATATGAATGGTGATGGAGTTATTGATGTTAGTGACTTGACTAGCATTGTCAATTATATTCTTGATCCACAATAGAAGAAGTATACGTTTTGGTTACAAAGATAGTTTTTTTCTCTCCATCCCACAAAATATTGGGTCAAGAAAATACCCCCAAAAGTCTTTCACGAACTTTTGGGGGTGTTCTATTAATCTACGGCAAACTTATGCCGTGTTGATGGGTAAAGCTCCATTAATATGCACCACTGTATGACTTGCTTTCGGTATCTGTTTCATATTTATTACTTAGTGTTACAGAGGATGACCTTCACGAGCATTGTTACATCAGAGATGTTAATTGTGTTATCATCGTTCAAGTCAGCTACGGTTATGTCAAATGAGCCTTGTTCTATGCCGAGGATATTGTTTATCATCATTGTCACATCGGCAATATTTACTGCTCCATCTCCGTTCACGTCTCCAGCTAAATTACCATATTCTACTATCTTGGAGAAATTTTTCCATCCTTCAGCTGTTTCATATGCGGCTTTTGTACCACGAGGCACATATAAGGTGGCTTTATCATAAATAGATAAACGCATATAGGGGCCATAGAAAACACTTTCGTCTATTGCTAATGGTTGGAACCTTTTAACTGTTACAGAAGTAAGAAAATCACTACTGAATGCATTATAACCAATTCTTGTGATACTTTTTGGAATAGTAATGGATTCTAACCTTGACTCATTGAAAGCATCATTTTCTATCGTCGTAACACCTTCAGGAATGATAATTGTCCCTGATGTGAAATCGCATCTTTCAAAAGCTAGTTCTCCTATGATTTTAACATCATTTGGGATAACGGTATTCTCACAACCCAGAATAAGCTTATTGGTAGCAGTTTCTATAACAGCATCGCAGTCGTTTCTGGAGTCATACCATTTGTTGTATGGATCAACACTTATTCGGTGAAAGTTCATGAATGCTCTATATCCGATGTAACTTACACGTTTTGGAATATAAGCCTCATTTCCAGAAATACTAGCATTATCTCCAATGTAGGTTATGCTTTCTGGTAAGCTAATCCACCAAAAATATGCTCCTTCAAATTCACCTGTTCCAATACCTTTTAGGTTTATGAAATAATCGAGTTCAGTAAAACGCCCCCATGGGTAATTATAGTTGTCAGAAAATACATTTCCCAAATATTCTACTTGGGCCAATTCATATTTACTCAGTTCTCCGTCTCCGTTAAGATCCCAGTTCTCTGCACAAATACGTTTCACCTCAGAATCTTCAAAATTCACTATTTCTTCGTCCTCAACTATGTTTTTGAAAGCCTTCCAAGGAGTTGCTTCCTCATAAGCTTCCTTGGCTCCAAAGGGTACATATAGTGTGACTTTCTCATATATTTCATTGTTAAAAAGAGTGGTGTAATGATTCCAAGGTGTGGCTTGATTGATTCGTATTGAGGTCAGGCTTTCACAATCACAGAAAATATTGTTTCCATAATCCCTGCCATCATCCATTGCCCAAATTGTGATGGATGTAAGTTTCGATTCTCTGAAAGCATTGCTCTTCACAGAAGTCACATTTTTTGGTATCTCAACGTGTGACAAATTCTCGATACCTTCAAATGCACTTTCCCCAATTGTCGTGACATCATCTGGAATTATAGTCCCCTTAAATCCAGCAACGAGTGTATTGCTATTGGTTTTTATGATGGCACAACAATGGTATCTGGAGTCATACCATGGGTTATCAAGACTGACTTCTATATGATCAATTGAGGTATATGAAAAGGCACCAGTTCCTATATTCTTTATATGTTTAGGGATAATGACCTCTTCAAGGCCAGTTGCTCTGTAAGCATATTTGCCTATCGACGTCACGCTTTCGGGTACAGTAAACGATTTGAGTTTTGTACAGCCATCAAAGGCATAGTTTCCAATTGTTAAAATGCCGTCTGGAATAATAGTGTTCACACATCCAGATACAAGTTCTTTGGTCGCAGTCTTAATAATCGCATTGCAGTTGTTTCGGGAATCATACCATTGGTTTTCCGGGCTAACTGTAATTGATTGAAGTGGAGTTTGAGAGAACGCGCCATTAGAAATGTATTTTACATTTTTTGGTATGTATACGGAACTCAATTTTGTGGATTGAAAAGCCCTAGTATATATTTTTTTTATATTATTTGGAATAATGATGGATTGAAGATTTGTTGCACCACAGAAACTCTCTTCCTCAATGGATGTCAATCCTGTGAAGTATTTTAATTCATCAAAAGTTTTAATGTTACTCCCTTTAAATACAGTATCCAAAGTATTAACATATCCCAATTCTTCCGTACTCATCTCATTATCTTCATTGTAGTCCCAATTGTATATGCAGAGAGACCTTGCGTCGTTATCTTTAAAATGAACTATCTCTCCCCCCATGATTGGTCTTCCAACGTAGAAATAAGCTTTGTCTTCTTTGATTACCATGGTGAGATGGTAAAGGTCGAAATTCCTAAGTCTATGAGGATTGTCTGATAATTCTCCAGTTGAAGAATCATAAATATCACAATAAGGTTCTAAGGTATAGACCCCTGGTTGAATATTGGCAGGAATATAATACTTTTTCCTTATGGTTTGATTTGTATTGAAAGGTATTGTAACCTTGTTTTTTTCATTTTCATTGAACCACGATAAGGTGTCGTCTCCGATTTGTGGCCATGTATCTACATAGAAAGACTCTATTCCCTCTTCTATGTTGGTAACATTCATATCAAATTCCACAGGGATATAATCAAGGGAGGATATGTTCTCAACCACATTATCACTCAATAGGGACAGGCTATTAACTCTCAGATACACATCATTGGGTACGGTAGAAAACAAAGCATTTTGATCACGACTGTAACCGTCTAACGGGTATTTGCCTTCCACAGCACTCAACAAGAAATAGTTGTCGTGATATCCTCCCCATCCCCAGTTGACATGTACATAACCATTTCCATCTGAACCATCAATGACATAGGAATGATTACCTCCACCATATAGCACGGGATTCCCATTCAATAAGTCGTTATATACCATATTTTCCCATTCTGTATCCGAATAATCTTCCCGTTTAACAAGTTTGTTGTGTTTATAATCAAAAAATGTAGTTAGGGCATCTGGTATGTTCTCATAACTTGCAGCAGAGCCATCTGGAGAATAATTCATGTGAACTGCAACACCGCAATAAAACATCAGATTGGCAACAGCTTGTGCTTGTTTATCTGTGTATTCCGTATTTTCATAATCGTCAATCATATTGTCCCAATCAATAAAAGAACCTTTTGGGACTGAATCCACACGAAATACAAATGTATTGAGGTTGACATAATAATCGTAACCTGGAATGTATTTCATTACCCTTTCGGTTGATCTTTTGCGATGGTAATACATCACTTGTGCCATAGCAGTCGCTACACAGCCAGTTACACACTTTTTACCATTTCTCAAAGGGCAATTATTATTGAATGGAGCATACTGATCCCATTTAGTAGTCAACAAAGGCTCGACTACGGGATAGGATCCTGCCGCCTTCAAATTAGATCTTTTTGCCGTCTCAGGAGTTGCAGCAATCTGTTCGGCATAGAAATCCAACATCCATTTCATACCATCAGGCATGTTATCCGTGTCCAGACTTCCCTCGTAAGAATAGCCCAAGATGGCATAGGCTCGGTCATCGCCCGAGGCAATGACGAAACCGTTATCATTACCGACATTAAAAATGTAATAAGGCTCGTTTCCTTTCTCTTGACTTTTGCAAATTGGCGCATGTCTCAAAGACATACTATCTATGTCGATACCTTTTTGCTGGAGGAATTTACTCACGTTCTGTTGTGCTTGTTGGCGTGATAAAGGCGCAGAGACTGCTTGTTGGAAGAGGGTCATCATCCCAAGCATTAATAATAGGCTGGTTGTGTGGTGTTTTTTCGTCATGGCTTAAGAGTTTTTAATATTCATGATATGCAAAGATAAGCAAAAAAACAATAATGTTATATTTTCTGCGAATATTATTTCGTGTTTTCTCGGATTTGGTAACATTTAGGCTTGTTATCCAGGAAATGGATGTTTGATAAGAATTGTCCCGATTATATGTCGTGAATAGTTTTAAGCGTGCATCAATAATTTTAAATTTGAATTAAAGTGTTGAAATGAGATGAATCAATGATTTTCAATTCTAATGTTGAATGAAATTCTTTCCGTATTGAAAATACCCCCAAAAGTCTTTCACGAACTTTTGGGGGTGTTCTATTAATCTACGGCAAACTCATGCCTTGATGACGGGCTAAGTTCCCTTATTCAGCGGTGAGATAAAGCACGCGGCTTGACCAGTTCACTTTCTTTGACCAGTCAACATCATGGGTGTAAGGCATTTCCAGACCGTGGTTCATCAGGTATGCACCACTGTATGACTTGCCTTCACAGTCGAGTGGACGGTTGTCAATGCGGTCGAGCTCATGAACCTTGTACATCTTGTCAGCATCGAGACCAGCCATTTTGATACGTGGCAGGTGCTCGTTCTGGAACTGTTCGGTCTTCCACCAGTAGAAGACAGCCTTGTCCTTGGCGTCATCGACATACATCAATGAAGCAAGTCCTTTGTTCTCGTAGGGAGAGAGCAGGCGATAGATGTTTCCGAACTGTACCACCGGACGAATGACCTTGTATTCTTCAATCGCTTTCTTACAGAGCGCCTTCTCTTCGTCGGTCATGTTCTTCGGCTGAATCTCCATGCCGAGACGTCCGCTCATGGCGACGTCGATACGCATCTTCAGACTTGTGGTGCGATAGACGGTATGGTTAGGAGCGGCAGAGATATGACTTGCCATCGCAATGGCAGGGAAGAAGTAGCTTGTGCCCCACTGCATGTAGATGCGCTGGAGAGCATCGGTGTTGTCAGAAACCCAGAACTCGTCGAAATAGGGGAGCACGCCCCAGTTTGCACGTCCTCCTCCGCTGGCACACGCCTGGATGGTGAGCGTGGGATACTTGGCGCGTACGCGCTCACACACTTTCTGGAATCCGCGGTGATACTCGATGTAGAGGTGGCTCTGGTCGGCAGCATTGAGGTACTGAGAACCATGATTGAGGACAGGCATGTTTGCATCCCATTTGATATAGGCTATTTCGGGATACTTCGTCATGAGGTCGTCAACGATGCTGAAACAGAAGTCCTGCACCTTAGGATTGGACATGTCGAGAACGAGCTGTGTACCGCCGCGTCCCAGCACTGCATCACGCTTCGGAGCCTTGATGATCCAGTCGGGATGCTTCTCGTAGAGTTCAGAAACGCTGTTGGTCATCTCCGGCTCAATCCAGATGCCGAACTTGATACCATGCTTCTTGGCATCCCTGAGCAGTCCTTCGATGCCTTCGGGCAGCTTGTTCTTGTCTACCACCCAGTCGCCCAGTGAAGAGTTGTCGGTCTTGCGCGGATATTTGTCTCCAAACCAGCCATCGTCCATCACAAACAGTTCACCGCCCATCGAAGCGATGTCGTTCATCATCTGATCCATTCCTTCCTGATTGATGTCAAAGTAGACACCTTCCCATGAGTTGAGCAGGATTCTGCGTTCTGTCTTACCATTCGCCAGTTTGTAGAGTCGTCCCCACTTATGGAAGTTACGGGATGCGCCAGAGAGCCCTTCCTTCGAGAAAGTGAGCGCCAGAGCGGGAGTGCAGAACGTCTCGCCTTTCTTCAGATGGTACTCAGAGTTATCCTCATTGATGCCAGCAATGAAGTAGTGATATTCTGTATCATCGGTGTCGATCTTCAGACGGTAGTTCCCCGAATAGCACAGAGCAGCTCCAATCACATCGCCAGTGAGTTCGTGCGGTTTCCCGTCGAGAGAGAACATCACCTCTGCATGATCGGTGTGGGAGTTGCGTGTTCCGTCCTTGTTCTTGATGATCTTCAGACCCGGCTCCAGCAGTTCTTCGGAAACTCTTCCCTCGTTAGCCCAAGAGCCGTAGAGATGCGACAGCCATACCTCACCGCGACGGATGGGCAGACAGGCAGAAGCAAAGGTTGTCAGGGTGACGGTCTGCTTCTCACCGTTGGTGATTTCAGTCCATGTCTCAATCATGTCCACGTCGTTGTAAGCCTTGTAGCAAAGGTCGACGGTAGTGGAATAGACACGGTCGCGCAGATGGATGCGGGTGATGTCGGCACCGTCTTGTGATGAACGGTCGATGCCGGTAGCCATCAGTTCAGTGGACATGTTGCCGTCAGCATGACGGAGTGCCAGTGCTGCTTCGGCAGGTGCATTCATACCATAGGCTGGGTAAGCCTCCATACGTCCGTTGCGTGGTGACTGCAGGTGAGCCAGATCGTTAGCTGAGAGTCTTGTTCCGAAATAGACATAACGTGGTTGTTGTCCGTTTTCGACATTAAGAACCATCGTCATGCTCTTTGTCTGCACAACGACCTGTTCTGCGGATGCGGTGTTGATCCATCCTGCCAGAAGAGCAGAAAGGATGATAGTTAGTGATTTCTTCATTGTCTAATATGTATTAACGTTAAGAAATTTACACCACTGTTTGTCTAAGTCATAGTTCTTTTTTGCACTATTTCTTACTTTCAGAATTCCTTCACGGCTTGTACTCTTCGCAAAAGAGTTACTGTTGATCTTGGCTGGAGAGACGCCGTCTGCAATTACTTCCATTAAGTTGACGCAATCGGCAAAAGCACTACTGCCAATCTCCTTGAGCGCAGTGGGCAGCGTGATGGTTGCAAGGCTGGTACAGCCACGGAAAGCATTGCTTTCGATAGTCTTGATGGCATTAGGAATCTTTATCGTTACAAGGTTGGTGCAGTTGCGGAAGATTCCGTTAGGCAGTTTAGTCATTGCATTGGGGATGTTTACTACGCGGAGATTACTGCAGTTCAGGAACACCTCACTGTCCACTTCTCTCAATGAGTTTGGCAGACTGATGCTGTCAAGACTGCTACAGTCTTTGAATGCCTTGCTTTCAATCTCCATGATAGAATTGGGAATCTCAACCTCAGTCAGGCTGCTGCATCCGTCAAACATCTCATTGCTGATCTTTGTCATGCTGCTTGGGAACTTAATGCTCTTCAGACTGACACAGTTCTTAAAAACGTCATCGCCCATCTTCTTGACACCTGTGGGAAGGTCGATGGTTTCCAGACTGGTACACTCCTCGAAAACATCGCTTCCAAATTCAGTCACACTCTGGGGCATATCCACAGACTTCAGACTGCTGCAGCCAAAGAATGTCGAATTAGGAATCTTTGTGATGGATTCCGGGAATGAGAAGAATTCCAGCGACTTGCAGTTGCGGAAGACACCCGATTCCATTTTGGTCACTCCGGTGGGCAGATTAACCTCAGTCAGGCTGCTGCATCCTTCAAACAAGTTGACAGCCAGTTCGTTGATTTTTGCCGGTAAGGTGATTGTCGTCAGACTTGTGCATCCCTTGAAAGCCTCGGAACCGATCTTCGTGACGGTTTTCGGTATCGAGATAGAGGTCATGCCCGAGCAGTTGAGAAATGCACCGGCATCAATCTCCTCAACATAATAAGTGATGGTGTCGACGGTAATCTTCTCAGGAATGACAATGTCTCCCACATAAGGCTGGGCATTCTTGACGACGACGGCAAGTTCTTTCTTGGCATTCAGCTGATAGTTGATGCCATCAACGATGTTCTTCTTACTCTTAATAATGTCAATAGCACTGGCACTTGAACAGATGGTCAAGGCGAGTAGTGCGATAATAGTTTTTGTCAGGTTTTTCATACTCTTTATTGTTTATACTTAATAATTCTACTTGATTGTTTTGTATCCGTTGGAAATGATGATGCCGTGAGTGTCGTCGGTAGCCCTTGCTCCTCCGACAGTATAGCTCACGTCCTTGCCGCTATTCTCCTTGATGTCGATGAAACGGACGGCGTTTTCATCATTCTTGTGAATGGTCATCTGTGTGTCGGCACTGGTGACGACAGGAATGTCTTCGAGATTCCTGATATAGGCATGGTTGGCAGCTACATCGAATGACTGGCTGGAAGTGACTTGACGCCATTCGTCTTCGTAGAGGATATAGATACCATTGGTGAACTCGTTTCCAAGGGTCTTGAAGACACCGATGAGCTGGTTGTCACCTTCCACGGGTTCCTCCACCTTCTCATTCAGAATGTTGTTGAATGATGCGACTCCATCCGTTCCAAAAAAGACGTAGGGAACACCAGCCTCCATTTCCCCAGCCTTCTCGTTGAAAAACAAAGTCTTGTTGTCTTCACTGCGTCCGGCAACGGTATATGCCTTCACTCCTTCTTCAGGAAATGCTGCATTAGGCAGACAGATGGTGCCCCATCCTTTTCCCAATATGGTACGGTCGTAGGTTGATTTGAGAAGAGTTACCGAGGCAAAGCTTACCCATTGATGACTGGTGGAAGTGCTGGCTTCCAACTTCAGTTCATAGGTGCCTTCCTCGGTTACCACAAAAGGGATGTAACGCCATTCCCATCCACGTCCTTTATTGTTGTTGGCATAGGTTCCTTCAGAAGAGAAATTCGTTGCACCACTGGTGTCGATGCCGTAGCCAGTGTCACCAAGGGACGGGAACTCAACTTTGCTTCCTGCAATGCTCAACGATGCTCTCACGTCGCTGGAACTACGTCCTGCAACCTTTACGACATAGCTTCCGGCAGGGAGGGTGAGAGTCTGTTTGAAAGAGACGTTCCATGCGGATGCCCCCCAGTTGCTCCCTGACTGTTCCAAATAGGTTGATGAGGCTGTACCGTCCCAGTGTTGTCCCCTGTTCGTAGAAGTGCCTCCTGCCTCCGTCCACTTGCTGCTGATGAACTGGCCGGTCACATCCTTGTTGTATGTTTCAGTAACATACTGGTATTCAGCATTCTTCAGTTGTCTGCCCATCTCTGTTATCTCAGCACTCGTTGCCTCCGGATTGGCAAGCAGAGCCAATGCAGCGGTGACATCAACGCCTAACAGTCTGGCTCGTTCCGTCTCATTCTTCAGTTCTGTGCGGGCTTTTTCGCTCTCCTTAAAGTTGAAAGCCTGTTCGATGGAACGTACCTCTTCATCCGTCAGCAGGATGACACTGCCATGGCGCGGTGTGAAGATTCCATTGGTGGTGGTCTGTGCGGCAAGCGTGAAGTTGAGAAGGTCGGTGCTGGTACAGAACTGATAGTATCCGCTTCCGTAACAATCGTACATCAACACCCATGTCTTTCCGTCGATGAGCTGGAAGACACCAGCACCCTCGACGGCAACTCTTGTCTGTTGAAGACGACCACTCTGGTTGCCCCACTGACTTCCCGGCCTTGTTCCTTCTGGAGCGGTGAGTGTCTTCGCCGTGACTTTCAGGATGCCCCCTTTCTCTTCATTCTTGAAGAATCCGTGGTAGAGGTTGTCCTCAGGATTGAAGACGATGTCCATGTCGATGGCAGACATGCCCAGGTCGAACAGCACAGTCGGCTCACCTTCAAGGTCGGTGAAATCGTCGTTGGCATAACAGTAGAACACTTTATCGTAAGGAATGGTGCCATCGGAGGTGAGCAGGGAGAAATAGATCATGTACTTTCCTGCCTGTTCATCCCAAATCGTTTCCGGTGCCCATACACGGGTAATATTAGCGAAGTTTGTTCCAGCGTACTTTGCAGGAAAATGAACGGTGGAGTGGGTCCAGTTGACAAGGTCTTTGGAACGCATCAGCACGAGCCCTCTGTTGCTTGACCAACCTTCCGCACTCTTCATGTCTGTGGCTACCATGTAAAACCATCCGTCGTTTCCACGCAACAGGTGCGGGTCACGAAGTCCTTTCTTAATAGCGATGGAATCAGCAGCAACAACTCTGTTTCCTCCGTTCATCGGGGTGTATTTGAAACCATCATCAGAAAGTGCATAGTAGATGTTTTCATTGCTGTTGGAAGGGAAATATGCGAAGAGGTACTTGGAGTACTGAGCCTTCTTCTCATGGTGGGTATTGCTGTTTGTGGCAGCTACCGTCTTGATGCTCAGGCTTACGAGCAACGTAAGCGTGATGAGAATTGTTTTTGTAATGATTTTCATGATTTCTTTCTTTTATAATGTGTTGTTTTTTATTTCCTGATCTCTTTTCTTCCTTTTGAGATGATGATTCCCCGGGCATCTTCTGTCGCCTTGCTGCCATTGATGGTATAGCTGGCGCTGTTGCCGGAAACACCGTCAGCATTGTCATTGACGAGCACAATGCCTGTGCCATCATCATGAATGCTCATTTCCCTGTCGGCACTTGCGATGACGGGAATAGACTCATACTCCTTGAGATATGCCTGGTTTGCTTCAACACTGAAAGACTGCTCGGCAGTACACTTGTACCACTCGTCTTTGTACAAGACAAACTCACCATCAGCTAATTGCTTGCTGGTAGGGAGAAAAGTACCAAGCAGTTGGTTGGCACCTTCTTTGGGTGCCTCGACTTCTTCGTTCAGCAACAGGTCGAAGGTCGCAGCTTTAGAGGTGCTGAAAAATACATAAGGAATACCGGCTTCCATCTTCGCTGCCTGTTCTTCAAGAAACAGTTTCCTATAGTCATCGCTGCGTCCGGCAACGGTGTAGGCGGTTACTCCTTCGACAGGCAGGGCAGCATTGGGAAGACAAATCGTTCCCCAGCCGCTACCCTGCATAGCACGTTCGTATGATGCTTTCAGCAGTCTGACGTTATCTATATATAATAAGGTATTGTTAGCAGCACCCTGTCCTTGTGAACTTTCATAACCGAGGGAAAAGGTTACGTCGGTTGTTTCGGTCAAAGTGAAATCGTAGCAGAGGGTCTCCCAAGTACTGGGGACAGAAGGATAGCGGTAATCAGTGACTTTTCCGTATCGGATTCCCGTCAATGAGGAGTTGACATTGCCGCCAGATGTCGTGACGACTCTTCCGTTGTTACCTGTCTGATTGGGACATTCATATTTCATGTCGAGGAGAATGCGGTAGCTTCCGGCAGGAAGTGAAACGGTCTGGGTGACGGCATTTTTTCCTGAATCCCATGAGTTGAGCACAGTCAGCACACGGTTGCCTTTCGTCTCATCGGAAATCATACCAGTGGTCTGTGCAGCATAGTTGCCCACATTGCTTGGACTGACACAAGACAGAGAAGAAGAGTAGGGCATGGAATACATGCGACAATAGTTTGAACCGCTGGAAAGTCTGTTCTCCTGCTGCCATCCATTGACAGGCAGGATGTTAGGCCATTTCGCGTTTACGGCACTAACGCTGTTGACATAACAGTTCTCGTATGTTATACCATTTGATGTAATGTTCGAGCCCAACGAACCATACGTTTCGTCGAGCTCAAAATTAGGGTTTACCAGATAGTCCTCCGTAATGGTTCTATAGCCTTGTGTAAGATCGTCATTCTTGTCTTCGGGGAACGAGGCATTGCTGTCTATGAAGAGCTGTCCATTGGCAAGGCTGATGCGTACTGTCTTGTTTGCGGGAATGGTCACAGCCTGTGTCAGAACGCTTTGGTTGTCAACGGCTTTTACAGTGACAGATGTCTCTTTCTCAGTGGTGATGAAAACAACAGAAGAGTCGTTCTTTGCCTGAACAGCCTTAATGCCATCGCCCGTGAGGAAGAACTTCAGCGTGTTGCCGACAGCATGATTCTGTTCAGCAAGGAACGTAGCCGATGATTTACCGTTATTGATGGTTGTAGGCTCAGAGAAGACAGGCGCACCTTGCTCACAGGCAATGTCACTGAGCTTGCAAGGAACATCACTAACAAAATTAGAGAGGAATAGGAACTGTGTGCCGTCAGGATCAGCAGCAATGACACCGTTCCAACCGTTGGGAACCTTGTCGGTTAACACCTGCAGTTGCTGACACATCTGCTGAGTTTTCTCAGCGGTGATGTTGCTATAATAAACCATGTTCCTGCGGTCAACAACGTCACCGGCAGAGAAGTTGCGGTTTCCATAGGCATACATCGGATATATTTTCGCGGTATTGACAGAGTTGTTGTTCGCCTTGTCACCGAATCCGAATTTCTTGTTGTTCTTTCCGACAAATCCCACAGCATTGTCGATGTTTGCCCAATCGCCGTCAAAGGTTGTCCATGCCGAACCGTCCAACTGCTTATGAGTGTCACCATAATAGACAGTACGTTTCGTCTTCGTCAGTTCATCAACACTGATGGCCATCAGCCCGCCTTTTTCCTCTGTCACGGTAGCACTGCTGTTGGCACGCACGTAATCGAGATAGATGACGGCATTGCCCGGAGTGGAGTAGAGGGCAAACCGGTTGTTAAGTGCCGCATCATTGGTGTTCAGTTCCCCATTCATCGTGTAGCTGTTGCCGCGGAGCTGGTAGATGCCGCTGACTACTGGCGTAGCATTTGTCTTCTTGCCGCTGACGGTGTACCATCCGAGGATGTTTCCCGTGTTGTTAGCGCGGAAAGGAACGATGATCTTGTTCTTGTCCGGACTGTTGGCAGCAATATAGCCAGTATAGCTGTTGAGTCCAGTGCTCCAGCTGAATGTGGTGAATCGGTCGGAAGTGGAGGCACGCACCACGTTCTGTGTGGTAAACACTTTTGCAGCCTCATATTTCTTGTTGAAGTCATCCCATTTCGTAGGGGTGACATCAGAAGTAGACATGAACTCATGCATCAGCCAAGTCATCATGACACGATGTGCCTCAACTCCCATGCGACGAGCACCCACGTCGGCTCTGAGAAGCCAGCTGCCGTCACTTGTGGTCTGCTGTCTTGCCTGGATGTACTTGTAGGCAAGGTTTTCCAGCATCAGGGCATCGGGATCTTTCAAGAAGCAGGCATTGGTAGAATAACTGGTTATCTGGTCGTAGAGGAACAGGCTCCAGTCGTTTCCATTGGGCATGGCCAGTTCGCCGTCGGCAAGAGCCAGCCAGTCGAGCACCTCCTTCATCACCTTGTCATTATTGTGCATCAGCGCATTGGTCTTCCACTGTTCCTTGCCGTGAATGCCCAGCTGGAACATCTTCAAGGCAAGAGCCGCTTCACCCAGTTCCTGGATGACTACATTCTGGTAGCTGGTATGGAAATAGTTGTGGTTCTGTAGTGTGTAGTCGGAATACAGGTTCTGCCCTTTATAAAGGTCGGCTATAGTCTTTCCATCATATTCCGGGTCGATGACGGTTCTGTCGGTTTTATCGTCAGCATGGGAATAGCTGTTGATGGCAAACTCACGCAACCGGTTAAACCATCTCTCTGCCAGCGCATCATCAGGGAAGAGTCCCAAAGTGGCAGCAAGGATGTCAGCTTCCCATCCGTTTTCCTCGGCCTTAGTATCGCCATTATATCCAGTAGGAATGTTTCGAGTCAGTTCATAATTACACTCAGCTTTCATCATCGCCTTGATATATCCCTTCTGTCTGTCGGTCAACTTGTCCCACTGGAAGAAGGCAGAATAGGCAACTGACATAGCCCATAAAGAACTTTCCCACGAGTAATCGCTGGTGGATACTGATCCCCAGTATCTACCGTCAGAGCAGGTCTTCAGCTTGTTTGCCTTGTGAGTGGAGTAGGAGAAGACAAGAGACTTCATGGCTAAAGACTCGACATCATCCCAGGTGATACCCGTCGGGAGTGACACCTTCCCCTTACCGTATTTCACGAGGAATGCACAAATCATACTGAGGTCGGCATTGGGACGTACTCCCTTCTCGTCACTGCCCATCGTGTTCTCCCCCTTGAAGCATCCGCAGACTTCGTTGAGACTATTCGGAGCAGAACAGTTCTGGAAGTTATTCTTCATGTAGGTAGTGAAGTTGGCAAGCATCTGGAGAAGATGATCTTTCATGTCTGCCTCACTGACAAACTCATTAGTGATGACGCCTTCTGTACCGCTCTTCACTTCCGATTCAGTCGGATCCTGTGGCTCAATAAACTCATCGTCCAGCTGATACAGCTTCACGTTATCAATGAGAATGCAGCTGCCACCAGAAAGCCAGTCGACAGAGATGCCGATGTTGACATCCCCCTTCTCCTGTTTTTCAAACGTGCACTTTGCTGTAGTCCAATCCAATGAAGGCATACAGCCGTTACTTCCTTGTGTGAACGATCCTGTGGACTTGTTGCTTCCGGCAAAGAGCGTGTATGACGAGGAGGCAGAATTAGCGTATGCAGCACGAATGTCAGCAGTCAGCATGTAGTTGCCGGCAGGCAAGTCCTTAATAGTCTGCTGGAGTATTGTCGTACCCGTCGACCATCCCATGCGGAGATAATATGCCTTTGACCCTTCTGAGATAGAGGTCACCAGTCCGAAATTGTTATCGGTAAAGCAGTTGCTTGTTACCAGCAGTTTAGTGACATCAGCTCCGCTTACTGTCCATCCAGTCGGAGTGTTGAGAGTATAGCCTCTCAGTCCGTCGGCACTATTGTTTACAGCGGAAAGAGATGCTATATCATCGGCTTCAAATGAGGCATTTGTGATGTACAGAGCTGTGATGTCTGTCGGAGTACTCTCAGTGAACGTCGCATATCCGGCAAGACATGTGCATATCGTAATGATGATGACAGCTGTGCGTAATATAATATTCTTCATTGCTATTTGATAGGTTAGTTTACTTGTTTAAGACTTTTCTGGTTTTTCCCTGCTGGCGGATAATCGTCAGTCCTTTCTGCTGGGAATCAAGAGGTCTTCCCGTCGTGTCGAAATAACCAGTAACAGACTGTTTGTCGGTTAAGTGCTCTATACCATTGTCTTCAGCCATCCACGTCGGCCAATCAAAAGAGGTGGCAGCACTTCTTGCTTCCTTCCCTTTGATGTCTTTAATGTACAGGCGAAGCACAAGCGATTCCTTGTTTTCCTGATAGAAGCTATTCAGTGTCTCTTCATCCCCTGCAAGGATAATATTATAGGAGGAGTTGTCAAACAGTTCGCGTTCATCAATGGTTCTGAACAACGTCCACGAACCATCTTCTTTCTGACATTCCAGTGTCAATTCAGCAGTCTGGTCGATATTGGCGTTCTTGATACTCAATGTCCCTGTCTTATTGTTATGCCATTGCAGTTTCTCCAGAGCCAACTCATCGGAATTCTTTTTCAAGTCAAAGCCCCACCAGTTAGGAACTTTCTGCATCTTTGCGTTGTAGGCAAAGTGCGGTTTGACATCCCGATAGGCTTGTCCGGCAGGATTCACCCACCAGCTTTTCTTGTCGTTGTCCCAAGTGAGGACAGCCAGATGCCAGTCGTCCCAGTTGTAGATGCAGTAGCGTTCAATGAACGGTGCATCCTCAAGCATTTGGATAATCTCCTTCATCTTCTCACCATTGGCAGAATATGACGGCTTCGTCTCTTTTGTCCAAGAAGCGCCGTTGTTGAATTCGGTCAGCCATATTGGCCTGCCCGTAGCATCATAAATGGCTTTCAGCTGATTGTACCACGAGTCAATAGACGGTGCCTCGTTGCTTCCCCAGTACGCATGGAACGCCACAAAGTCACAGCGATAAGCCATCTCATCGACATGCTTGATGTAGTCTTTTACCCAAGAGGCATCTGTGGGACAGGGAGATCCAATCCGCATTCCCGTCGTCTGGTAGCGTGGTGTCCATGTCGTAGCAGTCCAGGCACTGGTCGTTCCGTGCTTGTTCTCATTGCATGAACAATTGGTGTGCTGTTCGGAATGGTCGGGTTCATTGATTGAAAGCATGTGGGTGCAGTCAGTCAGGGCAGCAATACTGCTGACAGATGGCCAGTATTGGTGAGTGTTCATCGGAACATACTCCATGTCAGACTGGTTGGATTTGTCAGCGCTCCAAGTGTAAAACCAAGTTGACTTTACAAGACCCCCTTCCGTGTTTATTGCCGACAGTCCTTCTGTACTGCTCCATCCTTTCTTTGAGACATAGTTCCATTTCTTGATGTTGATATAGGAGATGCGCCGGTCAAGAGCCGTAGGCAGCAAGTCGACAATCAGGTCCTGATGGTCAGCCACGTACACGCGGCTGTAACTCGTTCCGTCTTTGGCAGTTGCTACAGTAGCCATATATCCCCGCTTGAGGATGAAACTCCGGATACGGTTATTGGCATTGGCTTTGTCGTCCAGTGCGTTGGCACCTGTAAAGAAGGGATAGGCATCACCTTCTCTATTGCTCTCGCTGTATCCGATGAAAGGAACGTAATTCGTCTGATTCTGAGGAATGACAACCGCCCCATCGAGCCAGATGGTCACACGGCAATTTTTCCCCTTCTCAGCCTTCTCTCCTTTGATGCTGATTTGTTTCAGCCATTTGCTGGTAACGACAGAAGGACGGCAGTTTTCGAAAATCAGCCATGCATCATCATGATTCAACTGAATCTGACAATCGCCCATTGGGGTGGCATTTGTGACATGATAGTCTATTGCACTGTCAAGAATCAGTTCCGCACTACGGATGGAATCAGTATAATACTCGTATTTACCGTACTCGTTGAGTATGCTGTTCGCATCATCAGTCTCTACAGGAATAAACTGCCATTCAGACAGTTCGCCGGAATTCTTGTCGTAGTAAACCCCTATGTACAACTGGCTTTCCTGCCCGCTGTCGACACCAAGGAATTTACCCGATGACCGTTTGTTGCTCAGTGTCCCCGCCTTTCCGGCTGTGAGCTTCCATTTGAAAGAATCATAAGAGTCATTAAGATTGCTCGTCAGCCAGACATTCCACGTGTCATTAGAGGCATTAGATGCCTGGAGGTATTTCCCCGTACTCTCCTGACGGAGCCAGTAATAATCATCACTCGTACTTGGAAGGACGGTGAATATATAGTCGATGCTGTCATTGACACCCCATTGGGATAGTCCTGCAAATCCTTCACGGTCATTCCTTGTACAAAGGAATCTGTTGTAATGATTATTATAAATATAATACTTTGTGTTAGGTTTAATGAGTAGTGCAGGATGAATATCAATGGCCATGCAGTTTGTTCCTGCACATGCCAGCAGTAAAGTGAAAAACAGTTTTATTGCAATGATTCTATGATGATTACTCATAACCATGTTTTCAGTTGTTTTATGCTGAATAATTGAAAAGAAAGTTACCCATCATGAATCTGCCAGAGAGTGAATGATGGAGATTCGTAATGGGTAACATTAGTAAAATAATTTAGAGGTTTGCTAATTCAATCACTTTGTCGATGGCAGCATTCAGTCCATCGATATTCTTACCGCCAGCGGAAGCATAGTGTGGCTGTCCGCCACCACCTCCCTGAATAAGCTTGGCAGCTTCACGAACCATTTGTCCGGCGTTCAGACCGTGTTCCTTCACCATGTCTTCACTGAGCATAACGCTGAGGAGCGGCTTGTTGCCTCCCGTCGTACCGATGACGCAGACAAGATTATTCGGTATGGACTCACGGATCTTGAAGACAAGGTCTTTGGCAAAGTTTGCCTCGAAGCCCAGAATCGCTCTTATCACTTTAGTACCATTAACATCAAGGGCACGATCGATAAGTGTTTGTTTCGTGCGTTCTACAGCCTGAGCCTGGAAAGACTCAATGTCTTTCTTCATGGCATCATGCTCAGCGATGTATTTCTCCAAGACACCCTTCAGGTCTTTTGCATTATTGAACAATGCTCTTATGGCCTTAACGGAATCCTCAATGGTGTAGAAAGCTTCTTCGCAGTTCTTGGCTGTCAATGCTTCAATGCGTCGTATACCAGCAGCGACACTGGCTTCACTGACGATTTTGAACATACCGATATGGCCGGTACTCTTCGCATGGATACCACCGCAGAACTCACATGAGGGACCGAAGCGTACAACGCGTACCTTATCGCCGTATTTCTCTCCAAAGAGTGCGATGGCACCCATCTTCTTAGCTTCTTCAAGAGGTGTTTCGCGATGCTCGTCCAATGGGATATCCTGACGGACGAGACTGTTGACGAGACGTTCTACCTCTCTCAGCTCCTCATCCGTAACTTTCTGGAAATGAGAGAAGTCGAAGCGAAGCGTGTCCGGACCGACGAGTGATCCTTTCTGTTCCACATGATCACCCAGCACCTGCTTTAATGCATAGTCTAACAAGTGAGTAGCAGTATGGTTTGCAGCACTTGCTTCACGCTTGTCAACGTCGACGCACGCCATGAAGTCGGCTGACAGGTCTTTCGGAAGTTCTTTGACAATATGAATGCTTTGGTTGTTCTCGCGTTTTGTGTCAATGATGTTCACCGTCTCGTTCTCAGAGACAAGAACACCCTGGTCGCCTACTTGTCCACCCATTTCACCATAGAAAGGAGTAGCATCGAGAACCAGCTCGTAGAAGACATTCTTCTTTTGTGTCACTTTGCGGTAACGAAGGATATGGCATTCGTATTCCGTATAGTCATAGCCTACGAACTGCTGTTCACCGGGTCGGAGCTCCACCCAGTCAGAATTCTCTACTTGTGCGGCATTACGGGCACGTTCTTTCTGTTTCTGCATCTCCTTGTTGAATTCCTCCTCATCAACAGTAAATCCGTTCTCACGGCAAATCAGTTCTGTAAGGTCAAGAGGGAATCCATAAGTGTCGAACAGACGGAAAGCGGCGGTACCGTCCAAAACGGTCTGTTTGTTGGCTTTCAGTTCATCCATCGCACTGTTAAGAAGATTGATGCCCCGATCAAGAGTGCGCAGGAAAGAATCTTCTTCCTCTTTCATCACACGCCCGATAAGATCACGTTGTGCGGGAAGTTCGGGGAAGGAATCGCCCATCTCCTCGATGAGGACAGGCAGCAACTTGTACAAGAATGCTTCTCGCTGATTGAGGAAAGTATAGGCATAGCGCACAGCGCGGCGAAGAATACGGCGGATAACATACCCTGCCTTGGCATTGGAAGGCAGCTGACCGTCGGCAATGGAGAAGGCAACAGCACGAAGGTGGTCGGCACAGACGCGCATTGCCACGTCAACTTCCTCCTTCTCACCATACTTCAACCCCGTGATGTTCTCTTCCTGCTGAATGATGGGCTGGAAGATGTCCGTGTCATAATTGGAATGCTTGCCTTGCAGCATACGTACCAGACGCTCGAATCCCATACCCGTGTCGATGACATTCATTGACAGCTTCTCGAGAGAACCGTCAGCTTTACGGTTGTATTGCATGAACACAAGATTCCAAATCTCAATCACTTGCGGGTCGTCTTTATTCACCAGTTCACGTCCAGGCACTCCTTTGGCTTTTTCTTCGGCAGGACGGGAGTCAACGTGAATCTCAGAGCACGGGCCGCAAGGTCCTGTGTCACCCATCTCCCAGAAATTGTCGTGCTTGTTGCCATTGATGATGTGGTCGGCAGGCACATGCTTCAGCCAATATCCTGCAGCCTCGTCGTCTCTTTCAAGACCTTCGGTTGGGTCACCTTCAAATACGGTTACATAAAGATCTTCCGGGTTCAGCTTTAGTACGTCTACCAGATACTCCCATGCCATGTCGATGGCTCCTTCTTTGAAATAGTCGCCGAAACTCCAGTTTCCCAACATTTCAAACATTGTGTGATGGTAGGTGTCATGTCCGACCTCTTCCAGGTCGTTGTGCTTGCCACTGACACGAAGACATTTCTGTGTGTCGGCACGACGGCGTGGCTCCGGAGCGCGTGTACCTAAGATAATGTCTTTCCACTGATTCATACCGGCATTAGTAAACATCAGTGTCGGGTCGTCTTTAATAACCATAGGAGCCGATGGAACAATCGTGTGTCCTTTCGACTCAAAGAACTTTTTGAAAGAATTACGAATCTCTTTAGCTGTTAACATATCTATCTTATTTGTTTATTGTTTCTATATAATATCTTGCAAAGATAATGATAATCATTTGAATAAACGAATGATTTGAGAAGATTAACACCCTTTTATGCCGTTAAGTCAGATAATTTTCGTACTTTTGTTTCCACATTAATTTATTACGCTATGAAGGATTTTATTTATTATGCTCCGACACGGGTCGTGTTTGGAAAGACTGCGGAAGAAAAACTCCCGGAGCTCATCAAAGATAATGGTGGATCACGTGTGCTGGTTCATTATGGAGGGAATAGTGCCCGTCGTTCAGGTCTGCTGGATAAGGTGTTCGCAATGCTTTCATCTGCCGGTATTTACTATGTCGAATTAGGGGGTGTGGTTCCCAATCCGTTGCTGTCCACCGTTTATGAAGGTATAGAACTTTGTCGACGTGAGCATGTTGATATGATACTGGCTGTGGGTGGAGGCAGTGTGATTGATTCTGCGAAAGCCATTGCTTACGGAGTTCCCTACGATGGAGATGTCTGGGATTTCTGGGATGGAAAGGCTGTGGCAACGAAGAGCCTGCCGGTTGGTACCATCCTTACGATTCCTGCTGCTGGCAGTGAAATGAGCAACAGTTGTGTGATAACGAAGAATGAAGGTCTTGTGAAGCGTGGTTTTAACAATGACATCTGTCGTTGCAAGTTTGCCATAATGAATCCTGAGCGTACATATACGCTGCCTCCCTATCAGACAGCAGCCGGAGCTACAGATATCATGATGCATACGATGGAGCGTTATTTCTGCAATTATGAAGATATGACGCTTACAGATGCGATTGCCGAGGCGGTGATGAAAACGGTGAAGAACAGTGTGCTCGATGTGCTGGAGAATCCCGAGGACTATCGGAACCGTGCTCAGATTATGTGGGCTGGTAGTCTTTCGCATAATGATCTGACAGAGTGTGGTCTTGAAAAAGACTTTGCCACTCATCGTCTGGAGCATGAACTGAGTGCTCTTTTTGGCGTTACCCATGGGGCAGGACTGGCAGCCATCTGGCCAAGCTGGGCACGTTATGTGCTCGACAAGCATGTTACCCGTTTTGTGAAGTTTGCTGTGAACGTGATGGATGTTCCTAACGACTTCTTCGATCCGCGTGGTACTGCAGTGAAAGGAATTGAGGCTATGGAACATTTCTATCGTAAGATAGGAATGCCTGTCAACATGAAGGAACTCATCGGACGTGAGGTGACTGATGAGGAAATAGCTGAGATGGTCAGGAAGTGCAGCCGTGATTATACCATTACGTTAGGCTCTATGGAGAAACTTGACAGCGATGATATGACTGCAATCTACCGTATGGCACGTGGCTAACGATGTTCTTTGGTAAAAAATGCAAATAATCTCTCTTAATCAATTATTTTTGATTATTTTTGCAAACGATAAACAGATTCGAAGGACGGAGGATAGAAAGTATGGCACTTAACCAAGATAAGAATCACAAACTGTATTACTCCATCAAAGAAGTTGCAGCGATGATTGGAGTAAATGAGAGCCTGTTGCGTTATTGGGAAAAGGAGTTTCCGCATTTGCGCCCAAAGACAGTAAGCTCTAATAATGTCAGGCAATACACCGACAAGGATATAGAGCAGATAAAACTGATTTATAACCTTGTGAAGGTACGTGGTTTTAAGCTGGCTGCTGCACGAAAGTATCTCAACGAGAATCGCATGGGTGCAGAGAAGACAACAGAAGTGCTTGACATGCTGATGTCTGTGAGAGATCAGCTCAAGACATTGAAAAAACAAATGGAAGGCTTGACATAGCCTTCCATTTATATTTATAGCAGAAACCGATAGCTTTTTATTTGATTACCCAGTCTGTTGTCATCATGAACACTGTTTCCGGTGTAATCTTTTGTGCCTCTTTCTTATTTAATTGTCTGCTCCATGCCACCCGTTTGTCAATAGCCGCTCCTTCGCCTCTGTTATTGTATTCCGCATAACGGGCTGTCTTCTCGTTGGCAGGGTTGCGCCAGTTTTCCCAACCTTCTTTATTGATGTGGTTACCCAATTCGCAGTTCATGAACAGTGTATATGCATAGGGACGCCATGGACGTCCAAGGTATACTTTGTCAATTCCTTCTGCAGCAATCAACTTACAATTGTTGAAGATATAGCCATAGGGCTGGTCAGCAGGAGTAGATGCTGCCGTGACATAGCTGTTTGCCTTGCTTTTGATGGTACATCCCTCAAACCATGCAGTGGAAGGTCCGAAGATGAAATCAGTCGTTCCTTCTATGTAACAGTCCTTGAAGTACAGTCTTGTACCGCCTACTCCCGTATAGATGGTGTCCTGATGTCCGAGGAAACGGCAGTTGATAAACTGCAGACGGTCACCCTCAGTATGTAGGGCTACAGCCTGTCCGAGTCTTGCAGAATTATTCTCGATAGTAATGTTCTTGATGGTGATGTCACTCCCTTCAATTTTCAGCGTATATGTGCGGAAAGTACCCATAGGCATGAGCTTCCCGTCGGGAGTCGTCATCTTGATGTTGGCATGGTCATCATAGGTGATAATGGTATTTTCCAAGTCTTCACCGCATATCTCAATGTTTGTCAGCCAAGACGGAATAATCAGCTTTTCTTTATAGACGCCTTTCTTTACAAATATCACTTTGTGGTATTCCATGAAGGCACGGCACACCTCAATAGCATCGTTGATGTTCCTGAATTCTGCAGTTCCGTCGCGGGCAACAAAGAGAGTGTCAGGATTATCATACTTGTTGGCAGCATGCACGGATACCACTGACGAGATGCCTGCCAGAATAAGAAGCCATAGTCTGTTCATAGGTTTATAAATGCAGTTTTTTTGATTTGATAGTTATTATATGATATCTTGTCACATTATCTGCTGTACTTCCTTGAGTCCGTCGATCTTCTTCAGTTGTTCCATGATGTTTTTCACTTCGTTACGGTCGTGTACACGAAGCTTGATCAGTCCGTCGAAGATCCCTTCGTCGCTGGAGACGGTAATTTTGTGGATGTTTACATCCAACTCACCGGAAATAACTTCAGCAAGATCGTGTAACATTCCTTTACGGTCGATACCGCGTATCTCAATTGTTGCATCAAAGAGCATACGCTGGTGCATTTCCCATTTGGCATCCAGGATACGATTACCATAGCTGGATTTTAACTTGCTTGCAACCGGGCAATTCCGTTTGTGCAGCTCCACCTGGTTCTTGTTGTCGATGAACCCGAGGATGTCGTCTCCGGGAATGGGGTGACAGCAGTCACGGAAGATGTACATGCCGATGGTTTCTTCGGTAATCATGCAGGGAATCTTCTTGTTGAAGTCTTTTCCAACGATCAGCAGTCCGCGGTTCACTGGGATGGTCTTCTCATTCTTCTTTTCCCCTTTTATGAAAGGAACATATTTCCTCCAGCCTGTCTTCTGAACATACTTCTTGGATTTGCCACGCAGTTCATCGAGGTCTTTCTCACTGAGAATAATGGTTTTCTCTCCGAGGGCATGGAATAAATTCTCCGGCTTCTGAATCTCATGGAATGAGCAAAGCTTGTCAATGACCTGTGTCGTCAGTTCCATGTCATACTGTTTCAGCCACTGAGTGAGGATGTCTTCTCCCTTCTTCTGGATTTCCCTGCTTTCCCTTCTGAGTATGGCCATGATTTTTCCTTTTGCCTTTGCAGTATAGACAAAATTGATCCATGAAGGCTGAACGTGCTGTGATTTACTAGTAAGAATCTCTACCTGGTCTCCACTCTGGAGCTTATGACTTAACGGAACCAGCTTGTGGTTTACTTTTGCACCGATACAATGACTTCCAAGGAATGTGTGAATCTGGAAGGCAAAGTCGAGAGCGGTACAGCCTGCCGGTAAGGTCTTTATCTCACCTTTTGGGGTGAACACGAATATCTCACTGGCAAAGAGATTCAGCTTAATCGCATCCAGAAAATCCATTGCATCCGGCTGGGGATCATCCAGAATCTCCCTGATGGTTCGAAGCCAGTCGTTCAGTTCCATGTCATCAGCTTCGTTGCCTACTAACTGGCCATTGGCGTTCTCATCAGCGTTCTCCGACTCCTGACCTTCTGTAAATTCCTTGTATTTCCAGTGGGCAGCAAAACCTTGTTCTGCTATCTCGTCCATTCGGTCA
Source organism: uncultured Prevotellaceae bacterium (assembly GCA_902762325.1). Lineage (GTDB taxonomy): Bacteria > Bacteroidota > Bacteroidia > Bacteroidales > Bacteroidaceae > Prevotella. The sequence continues at coordinate 126,018 of CACWNV010000008.1, forward strand.
CTCCGAATCTGTACTTCTATCCATCGTCCCTGCTTAGACATCAGTGTGACGTGCAGAGCTTGGTAGCCATTGGCCTTTGGATGGTTCAGCCAGTCACGAAGACGGTCAGGATGAGCCTTGTAGATTTTGCTCATTGCCACATAGATGTTAAAGCATTCGTTGATCTCTTCTTGCCGTACCTTCGGGGTGAAAATGATGCGGACAGCGAGAATATCGTAGATCTCATCGAACGTGACATGCTTGTTTTGCATTTTATTCCAAATGGAATAAGGACTCTTCACTCTCGCCTTGATCTCGTATTTTACCCCCATTTTGTCCAACGCAGTTTTGATGGGAGCCGTAAACTGTTCGAAAAGCTTGTCGCGTTGCTGCTGAGTAAGGGTCAGTTTGCGGTTGATGTCTTCATATTCAATGGGATGTTCAAACTTGAAACTAAGGTTTTCAAGCTCTGTCTTAATCTTGTTTAATCCGAGACGGTTGGCAAGCGGTGCGTAGATGTAAAGCGTCTCTCCTGCAATCTTATATTGTTTGTTGGCTGGCTGAGAGTCGAGTGTGCGCATGTTGTGCAGACGGTCGCAGATCTTAATAAGAATCACGCGAATGTCATCACTCATGGTGAGCAGCAGTTTCTTGAAGTTTTCAGCTTGGGCAGATGCCTGATCACCGAATATTCCGCCACTGATTTTTGTCAGACCGTCAACAATTTGTGCAATCTTCGCACCGAAAATATTGGAGATGTCCTCCACGGTGTAATCGGTGTCCTCTACGACATCATGGAGGAGGGAAGAACAGATGCTTGTGGAGCCGAGTCCCATTTCCTCGCAGGCTATTTGTGCGACGGAAATCGGGTGCATGATATACGGCTCGCCGGAGAGACGGCGTACACCTTTGTGTGCCTGCCGCGCAAAATTGAATGCTTTAGTGATGATGTCTACTTTCTTTCTGTGGCGTGAAGCCAGATAACAATCCAGCAGATGCTGGAATGCACCATTCACTAATTCATCTTCTGCGGTTTCTCTCGCCGCGTTATTGATGTCAGGGTCTTCCATGTTAGATTCTTTAATAAATTAGTACTGGCTATTTGACTTTTAATTTAGCACCTTTTCTGATGTTACTGCCTTTTATCTTATTCAGTTTCTTCAGTTTTTCTACGGTTGTTCCGTTTCTTTTTGCTATTGAAGATAAGGTGTCGCCGCCTTTTATAGTCACGCTTTTATCAGCAGATTTCGATTTTTTCTTTTTGGAACGAGCTTCCTTTCTGCTTTGTTTCGTACTGGTATATGAGTGCTTGTAACTGACAGCTCTTCTTTGTGGTTGAACAACAGGTGGCGTATAGGTGTTTACTTCGACAAAATGCCGCTTGCTCAGCAGGTCGTTTGCCCTGTATGCGTATATCGAATCTTCATAGTCGATAAATGAATCGATGAGCCTTGAAGGAAGACGCAGGACAGAAGGCTTGCTGTTGCCGTTGACGATGTCCCTGCGGTATTGTGGATTCAGTTCTCTGAGCATGTCTATGTCGGCACGCAGGACATGGGCTACTTGTTCGAGATGAACATCTCGTTCCACTACCACCGTGTCGGTCTTTTCAGGCAAAGTGGTAATGATGGGACAGATGTTGTGGTCGCAGTAGAAATTCATCATATAGTTCACTGCGATGAAAGAAGGTACATAGCCGCGTGTCTCTCTGGGCAGGAAAGGATAAATCTGCCAGTAATCACGGCTTCCACCGGCACGATGGATGGCTTTCTTGATGTTTTCCGGCCCACAGTTATAGGCTGCAATCACTAAGTTCCAGTCGCCGAAAATGCGGTAGAGGTCGCTCAGATAATGTGCTGCAGCATACGAAGACTGGATGGGATCCCGACGGTCGTCAACCAATGAGTTCACTTCCAGACCATATTGTTTACCTGTGACCAGCATGAATTGCCATAGTCCGGTGGCTCCTGCGTGAGAAACAGCTTTCGGATTCAATGCCGACTCTACAATAGGGAGATATCGAAGTTCGAGAGGCAGACCATAGCTTTCCAATGCTTCTTCAAAGATGGGCATATAGAAATTCTGGGCTCCAAGCATCAGACTGATGGTTCGACGCAGACGTCCTTCACTGTAGCGGTCGATAAACTTACGTACCACTTCATTATATGGCATCTCCATCACTGTGGGGAGTGTCTTCAGCCTGTGTATATAGTCTTCGTCGTTGTATGTCGGGTTATAATCCGGCAGATTGCAACTGCTGTCTGCTCTCAGGTAAGTTGACACATGATACATCTCCATCAGACTGTCCAGGTCGCATGTCATCGACTCTGGCAGGTCAATCTCTTCTTCGTTTCCATTCTCGTCAGTTATTGAGATGGCATTCTCGTCGAAACTATACTCATTATCTTCAGTCTGAGCTGTTATTGTACATGGTGACAACAGTAGTATTGTTGTAAAGAGCGCGGATATCTTTTTCATTCTTTATATATGTTCTGTATATCTTTTTTATGTGTTAAAAATTCAGGCTGCATTGTAGCCCTATGGCAGTTGACCTCAGCGGATTGCGTTCATTCTGGCTGTTTATCAGAGTGGGTGATACATGCAGACTCAAGTCATCTGAAATGTCAAACTCAGAAAGCGATGCATCTACGTATGCATCAATGACAGACAGGGCATAAACTCCCACCATGACAAAGAAACTCATGTCGCGCCAGCGCCGGTAACGGTCTCTGCGTCTTTTGAAGAGATCCTCATATCTCGACCGGTTTTCAGAGGTAATCTGATTGCCCAGATGCAGAAACTGGTCATAACTATGCGTATCAGGATCGGTATCTTTAATGTCGAGATACGCCTGTGAGTAGTCATGATACATCATGTTGTTCCACCTCATGGCATAGGCACATCCAACAAATCCGCCATAGACGATAGGCAGTTTCCAGTATTTTCTGTTGTAAATCTGTCCAGCTCCAGGAATGACAAGTGCCAGCCATAGCGCTCTTTTGACATCCGGGCGCCATGTTTTCCAGTCACGTTTTTGACGGACTTTTGGCAGAGAGTCTGTAAGAATCAGTTCTTCCTGTGGTAATACCAACGAATCGCCGGCATATATCGTTTTCACTGAATCATCAGGTTCGATGGCGTTTGCTGTTGTTGATAACAATACAAACAGGACGATCAGACTTCTTCGGAATATGACAGACAGGACATTTCTCACAGATCTTACTCTTTCAGTTTATCAAAGACATTCATGATGTGTTCCAGTTCCTCCTCGTCGGCAAATGGAATCGTAATCTTTCCCTTGCCTTTTGGGGAACAGGTCATCTGTACTTTGGCATTGAAAAACATGCCCAGCCGCTTCTTTAGGACGTTGAACTCTTCTGGGAGCTGTGACTTTGCCATGATTTTCTTCTTGCCGCTTTCAATGTCTTCTCCGTTTTTCAGTTGCTGTGCCATCTCTTCCACCTTACGGACTGAGTAGCCATGCTTCTGTATTTCCTTGAACAGCTTTATCTGGAGAGAAGGACTGTCGACAGCCAGCAGTGCGCGGGCATGTCCCATGTCAATCTCTTTCTTTTGCAGTGCCATTTGCACTTGTGCGGGCAGTTTCAGCAGTCTCAGGTAATTGGTAATGGCAGTACGGCTTTTACCCACCCGTTCACTGACTTTTTCCTGCGTCATCCCGCTTTGTTGGAGCAGGTGCTCATAGGCGAGGGCGATTTCAATGGCATTCAGGTCTTCACGCTGGATGTTCTCTACCAATGCCATCTCCATCACATTCTCATCATTGATGGTGCGGATATAGGCAGGAATGGTTGTGAGACCAGCCAGTTGCGATGCTCTCCAGCGACGCTCACCGGCTATGATCTGGAATCGGTTTTCAGCCACCTGTCGCAATGTGATAGGCTGGATGATACCGATCTGCTGGATGCTGATAGCCAGTTCCTGTAGGGCTTCCGGGTCAAATTCGTGGCGAGGCTGGTTAGGATTTGCTTCTATCAGGTCGATGGATATTTCGTTAATGGTAGAGCTCCCCTGAGCATTTACGCCAGTCGTGTCTATGAGTGCATCAAGGCCTTTGCCCCGTTCGATGTCGTCGAGACCTCTTCCTAAAACACTTTTGTTGTACTTTTTGTGTACTGCCATGATTTATTCGTTCTTTTTGATGATTTCTTTGGCCAATGCCAGATGATTTTTTGCGCCGGTAGAATCGGCATCGTAGAGGATGACGGGAAGACCGTGACTCGGGCTCTCACTTAGTTTGACGTTGCGTTGAATGACCGTTTTGAAGACCAGTTCCTGAAAGTGACGTTTCACTTCATCGTAGATTTGGTTTGCCAGACGCAGACGACTGTCATACATTGTCAGGAGGAATCCTTCTATTTCAAGCTTCGGATTCAGCTTGCTCTTGATGATTTTGATGGTGTTGAGCAACTTGCTGATTCCTTCCAGTGCAAAGTATTCACACTGTACTGGTATGATGACAGAGTCGGCAGCGGTCAGAGCATTTACAGTGATAAGACCGAGTGACGGGCTGCAGTCAATTAAGATATAATCATATTCTTGGCTGATCGGCTCGAGGAATCTCTTCACTACTTTCTCACGGCTTTCCAGATTCAGCATCTCAATCTCTGCTCCCACAAGGTCGATGTGGCTGGGTATGATGTCTAATCCGTCGATGTCGGTGGTGTAAATGGCGTCGCGAACGTCAGCTTTATCAATGAGACACTCATAGAGTGAGCAGTCAACTTCCTTGATGTCCACGCCCAATCCACTGGAAGCATTGGCCTGTGGATCGGCATCAACCACAAGTACCGACTTCTCTAAAGTTGCCAGTGATGCAGCCAGATTAATCGTGGTGGTCGTTTTTCCCACGCCACCTTTTTGATTAGCTAATGCGATGATTTTTGCCATGTTGTCAATCTTTTAACCTGATGGACATATTCTCCATCACATGATATTTAGTGTGCAAAGTTACATATTTTATGTGAGAAATATGTATTTTAAAACCTTTTTTCGTACTTTTGCACTCAAATTAATTATTTCAGGTATGGATAAAAGGAGACAACTGATATTGATTTCCAATGATGACGGCTACCATTCTAATGGTATCAGAGCTTTGGTTAGTATGGTGAAAGACTTGGCAGATGTGCTCGTATGTGCACCAGAAGGAGCTCGTTCCGGGTACTCGTGTGCCTTTTCAGCTGCAGACTATCTTCGCCTGAAACGTCGGAAGGATATTGAAGGTGTAGAGACATGGTCGTGTTCGGGAACACCGGTCGACTGCGTGAAGCTTGCCATTGACCAGTTATGCGACGGCAGAATGCCTGATATGGTCATCGGGGGCATCAATCACGGAGACAATTCCACCGTGAACAATCATTATAGCGGTACAATGGGGGTTGCTATGGAAGGCTGCCTGAAATATATTCCTTCCATCGCTTTTTCTTCTTGTTACTATGATGAACAGGCTAATCTTGAGCCTTTGCGCCCTTATGTAAGGGCAATCGTTCGCAAGGTGTTAACTGAGGGATTGCCAAAAGGGGTCTGTCTGAATGTCAATTTCCCCGCCCGTGAACAATTCGAAGGATTACGTATCTGTCGTATGACGTTTGGCCGTTGGATTAATGAGGTAGTGAAGGAACACCATCCCCGTGGCTTCGACTATTTCTGGATGGTAGGAGAGTATCACAATGACGAACCAGATGCTGAAGATACCGACCAGTGGGCTCTCAAGCATGGCTTTGTGGCTGTCACTCCTACAAAGATGGATGTCACAGACTACGACTTGCTCAATAAACTCCAGTTTGATGTTTAATAACGACTAAGCCGGCAGCGAGGTATGAAATATTATCTGATAGTGGGAGAGGCTTCGGGTGATCTCCATGCGTCACACTTGATGATGTCTTTGAAAAAAGAGGACAAAGAAGCGGACTTTCGTTTCTTTGGCGGTGACTTGATGGAGCGTGTCGGCGGCACACAGGTGAAGCATTACAAGGAACTTGCCTACATGGGATTCGGACCTGTGCTTCTTCATCTGCGTACCATCTTCCGTAACATGGCAATGTGCAAGCAGGATATTGTCAGCTGGCACCCTGATGTGGTGATTCTCGTCGACTATCCAGGGTTTAATCTGAACATTGCTAAGTACCTGAAACAGAACACTTCCATTCCTGTCTACTATTATATTTCTCCTAAGATATGGGCATGGAAGGAATATCGCATAAAGAATATCAAGCGGGATATTGACCACTTGTTTTCCATCCTTCCCTTTGAGGTTCCTTTCTTTGAGGAAAAACATCAGTATCCTATTCATTATGTGGGGAATCCCACGGCAGATGAAGTCCGGAAGTTTAAGAGTGACTATTGTGAAACTTTCGGACAATTTATACAGAGAAACCGACTTGATGATAAACCGATTATCGCATTATTAGCCGGAAGCAGGAAGCAGGAAATCAAGGGCAACCTTCCTGAGATGATACAAGTTGCCGAAGGTTTCGGTGACTATCAGATGGTGTTGGCGGGTGCCCCTTCCATTGATGACGACTATTATGCTCAGTTCATCAAGGGGACTCGTGTAAAGATGGTCCACAATGACACCTACGCGTTGCTGTCCCATGCCACGGTGGCTCTGGTCACGAGTGGTACGGCAACGCTTGAGACAGCCTTGTTCAATGTCCCGCAAGTCGTTTGCTATGCGACGCCCTTGCCTCGCATCTACCGTTTCGGTTTTAATCATATTCTGAAGGTGAAATATATCTCTCTGGTTAATCTGATAGCCGACAAGGAGGTAGTAAAGGAATTGTTTGCCGACCGTTTTAAGGTTGACCTTATTCGGGAGGAACTGAACGGGCTGTTCCCTGGAAGTGCAGCCAGAGAGGAAATGTTGGCAGGATATGAAGAAGTGCATCGCCGGTTGGGGAATGCTGTTGCACCGGATAATGCCGCCCGCATTATCTATGAGCTATTACTAAATAACGTGAGTTCGACGTAAGACATGGTGGAGGATGTGGAGGAACGAACGTAGTATTTATTTCCGCCTCGCAAATGATACATTTAGAGAGCGTAAACGATACGTTAAGACATCATAGACAATATGTTTGTGAATTCCAATTCTAAGACTGTCAGATTTCGTCGAACTCAAATTAAATAAGGTGAATCTTTAAATAGTAGGGACGATCGGGCTCGAACCGATGACCTCTGCAATGTGACTGCAGCGCTCTAAACCAACTGGGCTACGCCCCTATTATTTATTGTTAGCGGATGCAAAAATACATAATCTGTTTCAAACTACCAAAAAAGTTTGAGAGTTTTTTCCTCCTTTTGGAAAATAAAGGCTAACGTATACTTATTTCCTGCGATAGAAGAAGCTGCCCACAGCAAGCAGTATGATGAGCAGGGTCACGATGAATGCCCATACATTGGTGACACGCGAGGTGGCGGCGATGGTGAAAGTGCCGGGGATGAGGCGTTCTCCCGTCAGGTGGTAGCGGATGATGTCGCCATCAATAATGCCGATACCGCTGTCGATGGGTTTGCCTGGCATCACGAGGTCGTACGGAAAATTTAACATCCCGAGGAGCTTGTAGCCGTTATACTTATTGACGATAGCGCTGTCCAGTCGCTCGTTGTCTTGCAGGATGGGCGTGTAGGCGTCGGAATGATAGAAGTCCCGCAGAATGTTAATGATCTGCTTGCCCGAGTCAAGTGCGTCGATATTGATGTTGAGCACGGCAGGAACGCTGAAGAAGGAATCGCGCAGGGCAAGGAAACGCTCGCGGCTGACGGGAGGATTCTTCACCTCGTCGTAGTAGTCCTCGCCAATGCTTTGATAGACATGCGCAAAGAAATTGACGGCGAGCCATTGGCTCACCTTCGGTTCTATGCGGTCGAGCAGCTCCTTCTGCTCAGCCCCGTTCAGTCCCAGCGTCATATCGGGCTGGCCTGTGAACCAGTAGGAGGCACTGTCGGTACCGATAAACTGTTCGATGGGCACGGGGAAAGAGTGCGACGTGGGATAGGAAAAGGTTTCCTGAAAAGTATAGTCGGTGTAGAACCATTTGAAATGTCTATCGAGTTTGCTCTCAGCCTTGAACAACATCTGAATCACCCGTGTCAACGAGTCGCTCATCTCGCTGACCGACTGGAACTGCCGTTTGGCGTGCAGGTACACCGTGTAGCGGATGGGTTGGTCGGGATAGGCATTCTTCAGACTGTCCAACTGCTTCTGAGTCATAGGCACAGGATGGCGAACGGAGTCTTCGCCAGTCACCGACCAAGTGCGTTCCCAGTCGGTGCCAAAGTTGATGTTTTCATCCCTCAACGGTTCATCGGGCTTGGTCATCAGTCCTTCCTCGGAAACATTATAGGAAATTTCACGACTGCACGTGCCGTCTTCATTGATGATGGTCAGCATACGGGAGTCTCTTTTACCGCAAGATGCCAATAGCATCGCAATGGTTGTAGCAACTATCAGTAAGTTATTCGTCTTCATTTTCATCTCTCATTTGTTTTATTCGTTGGTAAATAGTGGGCTTGGCTTTTCGCCGTTCCAGATAGCACGTCAGTTGTTCCAGGGGCGTTCCTTCTGTGCAGTAGGGAGGCTGAGGTGCAGGCTCTTTCTTTTCCACCTTTTTATAAATATGTGCTGTTTTGGGCTTTTCCTTTGGTTCTTGTTGCAGCCAGAGATACAGTCCTACCAGATAGACGGCTGCAGTTGACAGGATGATGCGCAGGGCAATGATGACCTTACGCCGTGCTGCCGAGACCATCGCGGCAACCGAGGTCTTCGGGATACCCGTCTGTGCGGCAATTTCCTCCGTCGTCAGGTCGTCGGTGTGTCGCATCTCGAAGAGCTGCCGTTCGCGAGGCTTCAGTTGTGACATCGCCTCTGCCAACATCCGTTGCATGTCCTCTGCCTCTAACTGTGCCTGTGGCGAGTCATCGGCCTCCAGTTGCTGCATCAGTTGCATATCAATGTCCACGCTTTGATGTTGTTTCCGGTAAAGGCTTATGCAGCAGTTCTTAGCTACCCTGACAGCCAATGCCTCCACATTCCGTTCCGTGTCGATGTGCTCACAGTAGCGCCATAGTTGTACCATTGTCTCCTGCGCTGCATCCTCGGCATCCTGACGGGAACCGAAGAAGCCGAGGCAGACTTCCAGTACTCTCTGGCGCAGTTGTGGGGCGATATGTTCGAATTCTGAGCGTGTCATACACTTATAATACGCAAAGAATACGAAATTATTAAGTCGGATATTGAATTTCTTTCCAATGATGTTTCGTTAATTACTAATAACCCGCTGCCGATTACTAAGAATGAATGTTAAAGAATCGGCGTTTTTGTGTTTTTTTCTTCTACTAACTTTTTAGTTTTCTAAACTATTAGTAATTTAGCCCTTGGAAACCAGAAAAGCAAGATGTATGCAGCAGAAGACACTTACCAAAGGCGAAATGCAGGTGATGAATATCCTGTGGGATATGCAGCGTGGAGCCTGCGTGGCTGACATTCAGAGGCAGTTCCCTGAACCGCAGCCCGCCTATACCACCATTGCCACGTTTCTGAAGATCATGGAGCAGAAGTGCTTCGTGGAAAAGCGCAAGAGCGGAAGCGGTAAGACGTTTGTCTATTCTCCGCTCCTGACACGTGAGCGTTATCGCCGGCTGGTGATGGACGACGTGAAGAACACATTCTTTGGAGGCTCCGTGAAATCGCTCGTGTCTTTCTTTGCCGAGGAGGACGAGCTGACACAGGAGGATGTCAACGAGATACTTGCCATACTTAAAAACCGTTGCCATGCTTACTGACCTGATATTCTACGACCTGAAGGTGGCGGCACTGATAGCCGTGTTCTACCTCTTTTATATGCTACTGCTGGCACGCGAGACCACGCACACGCTGAACCGTGCGGTGCTGCTCTCTGGTATCGCCCTTTCCGTGGTGTTACCCCTGTGCATCATCAAGTTTCACCATACGGAAGTGGTGGAATATAGTATGCCGTCTGTGACGGTAGCTTCTAATGTCAGCGCTGCCCTGCCACAGCCAATGGAACAGAGCTTTGACTGGACGGTTCTTCTGACCGTAATCCTGCTTTCAGGCACTCTTCTCCGTCTGTTCTTTATCGCACTGAGTTACAGAATACTGAACAAGATGATTCGTGATAGCGAAAAGCACACGTTGCCATCAGGCACTCGCGTCTGTGTGGTCGATGCCCCCATAGCCCCGTTTTCGTGGATGCGAAACGTCGTCCTTTCACGTGCCGACTGGCTGTCGCAATCCGATTCTATCCTCGCTCACGAAGAGGCGCATGTGCGCCATCATCATAGCTACGACGTTGTGGTCGTAGAAGTGCTCACGGCTCTGCAATGGTTCAATCCCGTGGTGTGGTTCCTCCGTCAGGAGTTGCGCACGCTCCACGAGTATGAGGCCGACGCATCCGTCCTCTCACACGGCTTCGATGAAAGTCAGTATATCCACCTGCTGATGCAGAAAGCGACGGGCATTAAGGCCTGTGCTCTCGCTAACGGCATCCACACACCCAAAACTAAAAAACGAATTATTATGATGCTTAAAACAAAATCAAAGCGAAGCACATGGCTCAAAGCCTTGTATATCGTACCCATTGTCCTCGTCTCACTCGCCATGTCGGCAAAGACTGTGACTGATTACGAAGTGAGAACACCGCAGAAGAAAACAGTAGTGAAGAAAGGTCGCAAGGAAGCTCAAGTGAAGATGAGAGGCACGACCATTGAAGTGAAGACCGAAGCAGAACCGACAGCAGGCCGTCCGTTTGCATTGCATGCCGTCGTTGACCAATATGGTCGAATCACAGGACTTTCGAGCGAAGGCGAGCCTGATTCCAGACAACCCTTAGAGTTTACCATTGGCCGGATATTCTTCGATGACCGCGTAGCCACGCTCGAGGAAGTTATGAATCGTAAATCGCTTGGTTATGAGTTGTATGAAATCATTCATCGTCCTAATTCTGCAGGTGATCCGAAGTGGAACTACAAAGACAAAGAAGGCATTCTCGTCTTCCATCAGAAGAAGCAAGTGGCGAAGGATGCCCCGAAGCTGATATTTGGCGAATCGAATGATCCTGAACCTCTGTTCGTACTTAATGGTAAAGTAGCCACAAGGGAAAAGGTGATGGCACTTGATCAGAGTTCCATCGATAACATTAGTGTGATAAAAAATGAAGATACTTTGAAAGAATATGCCAAGCATTTCAATGCCGACACCTCGAATGGTATTATCTTTGTCAACACTAAGGATTATGTCAAGAATGGTGGTAGCAAGGAATTAGTCTCAGTTCGTGTGAAAGCGAAAAAACCGCAAAATGAGGAAAAAGTCTTTGATGTGGTGGAGAACATGCCGAGTTTTCCAGGTGGCGCGGTAAAAATGATGGAATACCTGATGACGAACGTTCGTTATCCCGAGGCAGCTCATGAGGCTGGCATTCAAGGACGTGTCGTCGTGAACTTCATCGTTGAGCCCGATGGCACCATCAGCAATGCCAATGTAGTGAGGAGTGTAAGTGAAGAACTGGATGCAGAGGCTATTCGCGTCGTTGAGAATATGCCGAAATGGAAGCCTGGTATGCAGAATGGTAAAGAGGTACGCGTGAAGTACAACATCCCCGTCTCATTCCGTCTGAATTAAGGAGATAGAGGAAGGAGGAAGGTCGAAGTTTAGAAGATAAAGGAAGAAATGTGACTTCGCCACGAAGATAAAAGGCTATAGTTTAATAGAGATAAGTAATGCCTTACAGCAAAAGATGACAATGGTGTTGATGTGAAAAATCCCGACAAAATGTTGTCGGGGAAAAGTGATGAAAGAGAAGTTAAAATGTGTAAAATGTGATTCTTCATTCTTTATTCTTCATTCTTCATTTTGCGAGAGCTTAGCTCTCGCACTGCGAAAGCTTAGCTTTGACCGCGCCAAAGACCATGTTTCATCGCATGAAACATGGTCTTTCACACAACGAAACATAACCTTTGGCGCAGCGAAACCTTACCTTTGGCAAATTCGTACTTTGTAAACCGTTCGATTACAGTTTAATATCCGTGTAACCGTCTGTCAGACAACGCTTTACGAAAAACATCAAAAATTGGCGTTTTTTTGACCAAACGACCATTTCGTGACCTACACCCCCCATTTTTTTGGGTCAAAATTCGAATATTATTTGACAAAAGCTCAGAAAGCAAAATAAACATTGTATAAGAGAATAACATTGGGAATGCCCCATATCGAAAGAATGATGCCAGCGGCATCAGGCAAGGGGAAACCTATGACAAGAACAGATGCCGTTAGGCATCGGACAAAGGTAGCCAGCCATACAGTTGTCCCCTTGGGGACTGCGAAATGGCTGGTATGAGATTACCCCCTAATAATATAGCCTGCCCTTGGGTAGGCGACATAGTTAGCCCATGTCCCTTACCTAAAGGCAAGGTTCCGTGTGTGGGTATCGCCCTTACCAGCCATTTCTTTCCCTCGCTTCGCGAACAGTGACCGTTGGTTCGCGGTGCCTAAAGGCACGGCTGTATGGCTGGCTACCATTGTCTAATGCCTACGGCATTTTTTCCCTTGCGCCACAGCACATAGATCAAACGCCTACTGCATTTCTTCCGTTGCAGCACAAATCCTTTTATACATTATTATCATGGAACCTTACCTCAGTTATACTTTTTGTTTACCTTAATCCCCCTTCAGTCAGGTACTTTTTGTTTACCTTAATCCCCCTTCAGTCAGGCTTGTGTACGGAATGGGTGTCGGATAAAACAGAAAGAGGGTGGAATTGCGAGTAACTTTGTTGTAAAAACGAAGTTATGAGCATGGTAAAGAAATTATGTGTTTGTTGGATTCTCCTTTTAATGTGTAAGTCAGTATCTTCAGGGGCAGGAAGGTTGTGGTACACCATGCCTGCTTGTGAGAGAAAAGTCTCAAATCCGTGGATGGAGTACCAGTTACCTATCGGAAACGGACAATTAGGAGCGATGATTCAAGGAGGAGTGAAGACAGATGAAATCCAATTTAATGAGAAGACTCTGTGGACAGGAAGCACCACCGTGCGCGGAGCCTATCAGAATTTCGGCTATGTCACAATAGAAAACCTGTCGGCAAAGACATCGTATTCCGATTACGAATTGCAATTAGACCTGTCATCAGCAGTCGTGAGCGCCAGTTGGAGAGTGAATGGCATTGGCTTTCAGAGAGAATACATTGCCAGTTACCCTTCACGTTGTATCGTTGTTCATACGACTGTAGAGAGGGGTGGGCGGCTTGATCTGCGTTTCTCACTACGTGGAACACATGGAGAGAGCGTCGTGTATCGGAATGATGAGGCTGCGTTCAGTAAAAAGATAGATCTCCTCACCGATGCCTGTTGCCTGAAAGTTTCCCAGGAGGGAGGAACGCTGAGTGCTGACAACACAGGGATAACGGTGAGAAATGCCCAAAGTGTGACAGCTGTGTTGGCGGCAGGCACAGACTATGACATTGCTTCGCCTTCCTATACAAGTAACACAGAGAAGATAGAACAGAGGATGCAGACTATAGCGATTGATGCCGTTGACAAGGGATGGGATGAGTTATACACAGAACATGTAGAGGATTATGCTTTTTATCACGATAAGATGACGTTGGATTTAGGCGGTGGCGAGTCTGCGATACCCACCGACCAGCTGATAGACAGCTATCAGGATAGCAATGCCCCAGAGTTGAAAAGGCAACTGGAACAACTCTATTTCGATTATGGGCGATACTTGCTGATCAGTTCTTCTCGCGGAGTGTCGTTGCCCAACAACTTGCAAGGGATATGGTGCAATTCCAACACACCACCTTGGACATGCGACATCCATGCAAACATCAATGTGCAAATGAATTATTGGCCGGCTGAAGTGACGGCTTTAGGTGATATGCATCTTCCACTTCTCGATTACGTATATCGTGAAGCAATGGTGCAACCGCAATGGCGTAGGTATGCCCGTGACATCAACGGGCAGACGGTGGGATGGTCGTGTTTCACGGGGAATAATATTTTCGGCTTTGGCAGTCCTGGACACAGTGAAGACTATAATGCTGCCCCTGCTTGGTATTGCTGGCATTTGTGGCAGCATTACTTATATACAAATGATGAAAACTTCCTGATTAATACGGCATTGCCCCCAATGATAGAGTGTGTGAGGTTCTGGATGCAACGTCTTGTCATGGACTCTGCCGACCACACATGGGTGTGTCCTATGGAGTGGAGTCCTGAACACGGGCCTGCTGAAGATGGAACAGCCCATACACAACAATGCGTTTGGAATCTTTTCAATATTTATTTGCAGGCCGTAGAGAAAGCAGGAGAGGAGCATTGTGGCGGTTATGACCTTGTCAGACAAGTGAAAGCACGCTTTGTGGAATTGGATGACGGGCTGCATACGGAGGTGTACACAGGGAAATATGGCAGAGAATACAACGGTGTGAGAGAAGGGGAACTGTTGTTGAGAGAATGGAAGCACACGACGTATGATGCGGGAAATGTGAAAGATGGCAGTGGGGTAATGGAACGCAATCATCGGCATGTGTCCCATCTGATGTGTCTCTATCCCTTCGACATGGTGACACCGTCAAGCGAATACTTCGAACCAGTGATTCATTCCATGAAGCTGCGTGGCGAACAAAATACGGGATGGGCGATGGCATGGAAACTTAACCTGTGGGCAAGAACGGGAGATGGTAATAAGGCATACGAAATCCTGACTACTGCATTGCAACATGCCCGTACATATAATCCGAGTACAGACCCCTGGAATTCAGGAGTGTATTATAACCTGCTGGATGCACATCCTCCTTTCCAGATTGACGGTAACTTTGGTGTGACGGCTGGAATCGCAGAGATGCTGCTGCAGAGCTATGGAGGAGTCTTACAGTTGTTGCCAGCCCTTCCTGCTGAATGGAAGTGCGGAGGAAAAGTGCATGGACTGAGAGCCGTGGGAAACTATGGTGTAGACATTGAGTGGAGGGGTGACGGATTGCAGGCTACCATCCGTTCTGATAGTGGCTTGCCATGTGTGGTGAAGTTTCCAGATACGGACCAACCCACATTAGAGGATGATGAGGGGAATGCCGTTGTATATCAGTCGGTAGCCCCTGATATGATCTCATTTTCCACGGAGAGAGGAAAGGCTTATCGGTTAAGCATTGGTACAATGGGCATCGATCAGCATGATATGGTGAAATATGAGGATGATAACTATTACCAGTTGAATGGTATAAGAGTGAAGCATCCCAGACGAGGTATCTATATCTATCACGGCAAGAAGATTGTGTATCACTGATTCAAGAGATCGTAGGCAAGAGGACGGTTCCATTCTAAGTCGAGCATGACCAATCGCTGCAAATAATAATCGTAACTGATGGGGGCGGGATAAAGATTCCCGGCTTCATCAGTCTCGTGGAAGAAACTGGAGATGGTCAGTCTGTTGTCATCGAGTTGTACATGGAAAAACTCATCTTCGTCATCCTGCAATGACAGATATGCTTCATAAGCCTCTCCTCGATATTCTTCTCCATTCTCGTCGAAAGTAAGGGTCATCGTGTATCCTTTGATGTCTTGAGCTTCAGTGATTGAAGTAACGACACATGTCAGTCCCTTTTGCGGGAGTTCTAATTGGTATCTGATTTTTTTAAAGTCGTCGTAATGCTCCATGGTTCCAAAGATGGGCAGACCAGGCAGTGCGGCCGAGTCGGCAGAAGTCAGAGGCGGTTCCGTGTCAGGCGTGAAGTTCTGCCAATAATACAAAGCCTTGTGAATGTCTTCTAAGCTTTTGTCCTTAAATAAATCAGAATATGCAACGTTAAGATTCTCGTCTGATTCTTGGGAAATACCCTCATTGCCAGATGTAACATAATGATTGTATGCCGGAATGCGTCTACCCTTAGTAAGAGTACGCATGGTAAGCTTCCAGTTCTTTGTACGTTTGGCATATTGGGAAGCAAATTTCTGGAGAGATTCTGGGTCGTTAAAGTTTATCAGAAGATTAACGTCAAAGCCGGGGATGATAGAGTTGTCGGTCTTTTTTATCTCGTACAGAGCTGTCTTTGAATTCAGAGGAGGCAGGCAGTACTGGAATTCTTGTTGTGGAACGAGCTGCTCCCATCCCACTCTGAATCCTTGCAGATGGGATGGTCTGATGAAAACAATGCTGTCAATGTCTTCGATGTCGTATCTCAAATTCAAACCCACATGAAGCGAATGGCTTGCAACCGAAGGGGCGATGTTCTCTTGATCGTCCAGACTGACGGCATGATAATTCCCATGCAGGCAGATATAAATGTTTTTTTGTGCCATGATGCCAAGTGAATAGCAGGCAACGAGGAGAAGAAAGACTTTTTTCATCATAATATTTATAACTCCAGTATAAAATGATCCCATTCAGATGGACTGCCCTTCCGTCTGAAAGTGCGCTCAAAGAGTCGTGAACGGGTGTTGTTGATGGCTTGTTTGCTTCTTGCGGTGAGTGTGGCAATGTTGACGGGTGAGATACCCGTTTTTATGAGAAGGCAGACGTGCCTTTCTTGTGTGCTGAGTTTACAGACACTTGTAAGCTTTGGCATGAAATGTTCGTAAACCTGATGGATGGCATTCTCCAACTGTAGCCAGTCAGTGTCACTCATCACTTTTTCTTGGCCAATCAGTTGTTGGATGCGAGTATAGATGTAGGTTTGATGCAGTGTGTAGAGAGATTCTTTGGCAGAAACCTCAGAAAGTGAAGGTTGCTGGTCTTGCAGTTCCTTGAGTTTCTTCATTTGCAGGGCGAGCTCGGTTTTGTTGTAACGGTACTTCTGCCATATAGCATATAAGATGAGCAGGAGGCATACCATAATGGCAGACGCGCAGATGATGATGTTGCGTCTACGGGCGTTGGATAAACGCAGTCGGGCATTTTCGCTCATCTGTTTTTGGTAGTTATACATGGCGTGAATGCGACTGACCGTCTCTGTGGAAGTGATTTCCTGAATGGAATCAGTAGCCTCTTCGTATAGTTGGGCATATCGTAAGGCCTCGTGGCTATTTCCTTTAGAAATGAAGAAGTTTGTCAGAGCCTTGAATGCTTCTTGCCGCGCGTATGGATTCCCTGCCTCCTCAATCTTCCGATAATAGAAAATGGCAGAATCCATGCGGCCTGATAGCTTGTACATATCAGCTGCAATACTATAAATGCCGCTGATGTTGTCAGTGTCGGAACTGTTCAGGATAGGCGTTATGTATTGGTGGCAAAGATTTACATTCCCCTTTTGCAGATGATAAGCTGCTATCTGACTTTGTATGTCTGCAGTCAGGTCCTGGTCATTGATAATCTGTGCTAAGGACAAAGCATCGTTCAGGAAAAACAGGCAACTGTCGTCTTCTTCATTACTTCGATGGATATTGCCCATGTCCCGCAAGTCGAAAATCATCCCGACGGTGTCTTTCTGCATCTTGTCATAATGGTACGCAAGGCGAATGTGTTTTAATGCTTCTTCTGAAAGTTGCTGACTGAGGAACAATGACGACAGCTGACTGTGGATGAGACTATGCAAATGTGGGTCCTGATGGCTGGATAGATGGTCGAGTGACAGTTGATAATACCTCAAGGCTTGTTCAGGTTCCTGAAAGTCATGGTGAACTCTTCCGGCAAGATAGTAAGCCGTAGGTAGTGTTTCATCATCGCGACAATCCTCGAAGAAATTCACAATGGAATCAATTTCCATGGTAGATGGCTGGCTGATGTATGCTTTATCTTCAGCCTTGATTCGCATTAGCTTCTTGTACATCCGCTGATGCAATTGCTTGTCGGCAGAGTTACAAGATACAAGAGTATAAGATAGAAATAGTAAAACAAGTAGAATGTTCGATTTCATCGTTGCAAAGGTAACAGAAAATTGTATATCAACCATAAACCTGAGTACACAATAAGTACCCTAACTTATTCCACTATTTACTGCTATCTACTAGCTCCGATTGGCTCGGAGCTATCAATTACATAACGAAAGAGTATAGATATATACTACTGAGGCAGGGATGGCCATGAGTGAGGAGTCGAAGCGGTCGAGCATTCCTCCATGACCCGGCATGATGCTTCCGCTGTCCTTGATGCCGAGGGTACGCTTGAAGAGCGATTCCACAAGGTCGCCCCATGTCCCGAAGAAGACGACGACAAGTCCCAGGCCAAGCCATTCAAGGATGGAGAGGCTCTCGTCGTACCAGCTGAAGACTGCAGCCACGATAAGGACGATAACGGCTCCTCCGATGCTGCCCTCCCAGGTCTTTCCCGGTGAGATACGTGGGAAAAGCTTATGTTTTCCGAATAGTGAACCGCTGCAATAGGCACCGGTATCGTTGCACCAAAGAAAGATGAAGATGCTAAGCGCCAGTAGTCCGTTGTAATGTACAAACCCGTCTGTCTGACTATAGCGGAACGCAAGGACATTGAACATGGACAATGGTAAGGCAATGTACATTTGTCCCAGCATCGTATATGCCCAGTCGTGTATCGGATTGGGATTCTTGGTGTACAGTTCGCTGATGAACAGATAGACCAGAGTGAGCAGATAGGGGATGAAGATGACTGGTGGGGTGATGTCTGCACAATAGCCCGCGAAGGCAAGAAACAGATAGACGCCTGCCGTGGTCGAGATGGAGCGGTTGACGCTCACATTCTCAATCTCATTGACAAGTCCTGTATACTCCCAGATTGTCAGTCCGGTGATGAGGGCAAACAGTAGGATCATTGCTTCTGCCCGGAAGGCAATTCCTGATACCATGATGATGACGAAAAGCACGCCAGTGATGGTACGGACAATGAAGTTTTTCATTTTATCGCTCATGATGCTCAATCAAATAGTTCTCTATTCCTTGTTATCTTCTTGTTTGTTCTTCTCGTATTCCTCCTGAGCGAGGCGCACGGCTTCCGGCATGTCTTCCAGTTTAGGCGTGCTGGATTCGTTCTCCTTGATGATCTCCTGTGAACGGCTTACCCAAGGGCGTGGTCCGAAAATGCGCTCAACATCTTCGGCAAAGATGACCTCGCGGGAAATAAGAAGCTCAGCCAGCTGGTTGTGTCCTTCCTTGTGCTCAGTGAGCAGCTGCTTGGCACGCTCATATTGTCCATTGATCATCTTCAGCACTTCGTCGTCGATAATCTTTGCAGTCGTGTCGGAATAAGGACGCTGGAACTGGTATTCCTGGTTGTTATAATAGCAGATGTTGGGCAGCCGGTCGCTCATGCCAGCGTAGGCAATCATTCCGAACGCACTCTTTGTCGCACGCTCCAGGTCATTCATGGCACCCGTGGAAATGTGTCCCGTGAAAAGTTCCTCGGCAGCACGTCCACCCAGCAGTGCACACATCTCGTCGAGCATCTGCTCTTTAGTGGTGATCTGTCGTTCTTCGGGAAGGTACCAAGCAGCTCCCAGTGCCTGACCACGCGGGACGATGCTTACTTTCACAAGAGGATTGGCATACTGGCAGAACCATGAAACGGTGGCATGTCCTGCTTCGTGCAGGGCGATAGAACGCTTCTCAGCGGCAGTCATGACCTTGGTCTTCTTCTCCAGACCGCCGATGATACGGTCGACGGCATCCAGGAAGTCTTGTTTTCCTACAGACTTCCCGTTACGACGGGCAGCGATAAGGGCGGCCTCGTTGCACACGTTGGCGATGTCGGCACCCGAGAATCCCGGTGTCTGCCTTGATAAGAAGTCGATGTCAACGGTCTCATCCACCTTGATAGGCCGCAGATGCACTTGGAATATTTCCTTTCTTTCGGTGAGGTCGGGCAGGTCGACGTGAATCTCACGGTCGAAACGTCCTGCTCGCAGTAGGGCAGAGTCGAGCATGTCAACGCGGTTGGTGGCTGCCAAGATGATGACACCACTGTTGGTGCCGAATCCGTCCATCTCGGTAAGCAATGCGTTCAGCGTGTTTTCGCGCTCATCGTTACCACCCATTGCAGGGTTCTTTGAACGGGCACGTCCCACGGCATCAATCTCATCGATGAATATAATACAAGGTGACTTCTCCTTCGCCTGACGGAAAAGGTCGCGGACACGACTTGCTCCGACGCCGACGAACATTTCGACGAAGTCACTTCCGCTCATTGAGAAGAAGGGTACACCGGCCTCTCCAGCCACAGCCTTGGCAAGCAACGTCTTACCTGTTCCCGGAGGACCTACCAGCAAGGCACCCTTGGGAATCTTTCCACCCAGGTCGGTGTATTTCTTCGGGTTCTTCAGGAACTCCACAATCTCCTGTACTTCCTGCTTGGCACCAGCCTGTCCGGCAACATCCTTGAATGTGATTCCCAGGTCATTGCCTTTCTCGTACATACGTGCTTTCGACTTACCCACATTGAAAACGCCGCCAGGACCGCCACTTCCTCCGCCCATACGACGGAAAAGCATAATCCAGATGGCAATGATAAAGATGGGGAAGGCAAGGTTGATAAGCAGGTCGAAGATGCCGCTTGAACTCTTGTTCTCGTAGCTGAAATCCAGAATCTTTCCTTGTTTCTGTACCTCGGTAAGATACTTCTCCAGTTCATCGGTTGAGCCATATTCCACATTCACATAGGGTTTGTCACCCGTCTGCTGGGCAGTCTGGTTGAAAACGTCGCGTATGTGTTTGGCCTTGACATACATCTTCAGTTTCTTCTCGGAGTTGTTCACCACCACATTGCTGGCATATCCACTGTCAACATATTGCTTGAACTTCGTATAGGTGGCATCCGTCTGGGTAGCACCGCCGGCAGCCAGTCCGAATGAGTTGCCGCCTCCCGTGATGAACGCAATGCTCAGAACAGTGATAATCAGTATGTAGAGCCAGTTCATGTTAAAGCGAGGCATCTTCGGATCGTTGTTGTCTTTTCCAGAAGTGTTGTTTCTCGGATTGTTACTCATATCTATTTATCTCGTTATCGGTTCTTGTTCAGTTAATGGCTTGTATGTACAAAAAGTACAATTCTAATCAGTCGATGTCCGGAACCTCAGTCAGAATGGCATCTTCCCACAGGTTCTCCAGGTCATAGAAGCTTCGAGTTTCAGGCAGGAAGATATGCACCAGTACGTTTCCGTAATCCATTGCCACCCAGTGTGAGTGCCCCAGACCAACGACAGCCGTCGGCTTCTCCTGCATTTCCAAACGTGCCATATCGCCGACAGACTCTGCTATAGCTTCCACCTGTGAAGGGGAGTTGCCCTGACAGATGACGAAATAATTGGCAATGCTTCCGTCAATACCATTCAAATCGGCAATAACTATTCTTTGTCCTTTTTTCTCTTGAATTCCTTTTGTGATTGTTTCTACTAATTGTCTCGTTTGTTCCATTTAGTCTTTTTGTATATATATTTATTGTGCAAAGGTACGCCCTTTTATCCGAAAACAAATAAAAAGTAAGAATAAATTGTTTTTTTTTCACAGAAAAATTTGGTATTTCAAAAAAAAGAAGTACCTTTGCAACCGCATTTAAGAAATGCAACGGACATTGGGGTATGGTGTAATGGTAACACTACAGATTCTGGTCCTGTCATTCTTGGTTCGAGTCCGAGTACCCCAACAGATAGAAAATCCAATCGACTGAAATTCAGACGGTTGGATTTCTTTTTTTACCTTATCTGCAGGGAATTCATCCTTTCTTTCATACAGGAACAGATATGAAAAAGACTGGATTCCCACGAACCCAGTCTTCTCGTTGATTCTTATCAAATTTTTCCTACTTTCTTTTTACTTGTTTGCTTGCATGTTGTCCATTACGTCAAACAGATTCTTAGCGCAAACAGCGAGTGTAATCGCGATTACTACAAATGTTACAGTTGTCATAATCATTTTCCTTTCTCTCTTTTTAATTGTTATCCTAAATAATCTTTCTCGTGTTTTGACGTTGCAAAGGTACGAAATGTTTATTGTGTGCGCAAACAGTTCGACTAAAACCCCTTCTTTTTGCCCTTTTCTTTGACGCAAATCAAAGATGCAGGGTGATAATAACACCGATATTGATATAAATGAGCGGCCTTATTTCTTTTATTTCGATTATTTTGTTTACCTTTGCATATCAAATTACCAACCGGGAAAATAAGTGAAATATAATTCAAACGACATATTGAAAATAGGTTTGTCACTGTTGCTTGGCGGTGGGATCCTCTATTGGATGTATCGTGATTTCGATTTTCAGCAGGTGAAGCAGGTCATGTTACACGAAATGAACTGGCTGTGGATGCTGCTGTCTTTCCCCTTTGGCATACTGGCACAGGCATTTCGCGGGTGGAGATGGCGGCAGACACTTGAGCCGATTGGAGAGCGCCCTCGCAATTCGACGCTTGTTAATTCCATCTTCCTGTCGTATGCCGTCAGCCTGATCGTACCGCGCATCGGTGAGTTTGCCCGATGTGGAGTGCTGAAACGGTACGACGACGTCTCTTTTCCCAAGGCATTGGGCACAGTGGTGACCGAGCGAGCCATTGATTCAGTCCTCGTGATGATTATTGCCGCATTGACCTTTGTGTTCCAGTTTCCCGTCTTTATCACCTTCTTTGATGAGACAGGGACCAGCTTTGAAGGTATCTTCAACCGCTTTACCGCTGCCGGATGGCTGGTGACGGCGATTTGTGGAGTTGCCGCTATCAGTCTCGTCGTAGTGCTGTTGCTGAAGCTCTCTATATATAAAAAGGTGAAAGAGATGATGCAAGGCATCTGGCAGGGCATCGTATCATTAAAGGATGTTGAGAATATTCCACGGTTTATCTTCTTTACCCTTGCCATCTGGGCGAGCTATTTCCTGCACTATTATCTGACATTCTTTTGCTTCGATGCAACAAAAGGGTTGGGTATGTCGTGTGCTCTCGTGACATTCATTGTCGGTAGTATTGCCGTGATAGTGCCAACTCCCAACGGTGCTGGCTCCTGGCATTTCGCCGTGAAGACCATGCTGATTCTTTATGGAGTGGGTGCCAATGATGCATTAAACTTCGTACTTATAGTCCATTCAGTTCAGACTCTGCTTGTGGTCCTGCTGGGTATCTATGCCTGGCTGTCATTGAGTTTCACTACGAAGAGGACGGAAAGGCTCGATGGATGACGATCTTTTGAAATAAGAAACAAATAAATATACTAACCTCTTAAAGACACAATTATGAATGAAATTTGCAATCTTAACCCGCAATGCATCTGGAAAAACTTTTATGCATTGACGCAAGTACCTCGTCCAAGTGGACATCTTGAGAAAGTACAGCAGTTCTTGCTCGACTTTGCCAAGCAGGCTGGCGTGGATGCTTTCATAGATGAAGGACGTAACGTGGTGATGCGCAAACCGGCGGTGGCTGGCATGGAAAACCGTAAAGGAGTAATCCTGCAGGCACACATGGACATGGTGCCTCAGAAGACACCTGAGTCTACCCATAACTTTGAGACCGATCCAATCCAGCCTTGGATAGATGGTGAATGGGTGAAGGCAAAGGGTACAACGCTCGGTGCTGATAATGGCTTGGGCGTGGCTGCTATTATGGCGGTGATGGAAGACAAGAGCCTGAAACATGGACCCATAGAGGCTGTGATTACAGCTGATGAAGAAACAGGTATGTTTGGTGCCAACGACCTGCCTGAGAATATGTTGACAGGAGACATCCTGCTCAATCTCGATTCTGAACACTGGGGTAAATTTGTGATTGGATCAGCTGGTGGAATTGATGTCACAGCCACCCTTGAATATAAAGAGGTGGAAACCGATGTTGAAGATGTTGCCCTCAAGGTGACATTGAAAGGACTTCGCGGTGGACACAGCGGTCTTGAGATTCATGAAGGACGTGCTAATGCTAACAAGCTGATGGTTCGTTTCGTTCGTGAGGCCATTGAAGAGTGTGAGGCACGGCTTGCCAGCTGGCATGGCGGTAACATGCGCAATGCTATTCCATTTAAGGCAGAAGTGGTGCTCACTTTGCCAAAAGACAACGTCGAGATGGTGAAGGATCTGGTTGCCGACTGGAAAGAAGACTTCATTGACGAGTTCAAAGGCATAGAGAATGGTATCGAATTCTTCGCTGAGGAAGTGGAAACCCCGAAGATGGAGGTTCCGGAGGAAATACAGGACAACCTCATCAATGCCATTTATGGCTGTCATGACGGTGTTCTTCGCATGATACCATCCTATCCCGAAGTTGTTGAGACAAGTAGCAACCTGGCAATCATTGACATCGAGGGCGGCAGCGCTGTCCTGAGAGTATTGGCTCGTTCCAGTCGTGAGGACATGAAAGATTACATTGTCAAGACGCTGGAAAGCTGCTTCAACATGGCAGGCATGAAAGTGGAGACAGATGGAAGCTACGGCGGATGGGATCCGAATCCTGATTCTGAAATCCTTCATCTCCTGCTGAAAGTCTACAAGGAACTGAATGGAACAGACGGTATCATCCAAGTTGACCATGCCGGACTGGAGTGCTCTGTCATCCTTGGCAAGTATCCGCATCTGGATGTTGTTTCACTCGGTCCCACGATGAAGAGCCCGCACACCACGATGGAGCGTGCATTGATTGCTACAGTTGAACCCTTCTGGGCACTGCTCAAGAAGACACTTGAAGAGATTCCTGTCAAATAAGAATTTGATTCAAAGGATAATGATTTTGCCCTGCATTTGTCTCATGACAGATGCAGGGCTGTTTCTTTTCTGATGGACTTATGATTTGTTGCTTATAGCTTATCATATTATAAATAAGGTTAGCAGATGT
Source organism: uncultured Prevotellaceae bacterium (assembly GCA_902762325.1). Taxonomy (GTDB): domain Bacteria; phylum Bacteroidota; class Bacteroidia; order Bacteroidales; family Bacteroidaceae; genus Prevotella. Next base: position 150,736 of record CACWNV010000008.1, read on the forward strand.
CACGTTTTTCATGAAAAAGACTTATCTTTGCACCCGAAACTCAAATAATGGTGAATAGATGAAACTGAATGTACGATTGCTTATGACAGGACTGCTGGTACAGCTGGCAGTATCGTTAGTAGCCCAAAACCGTCTGTTTGTTATCAGTGACCCGCATGTAATCAGTCCGGAACTCGTTGCAGACAAAGAGGCCTTTGCCAAGGAACAAGCAACAAGCATAAAGATGACAGATAAGAGTTGCGAGCTGATGCAGGCATTGGTGGACACAATCTTACAGCAGCGCCCTGATGCCGTGTTGATTCCCGGTGATCTGACCATGCAAGGTGCACGTGCCAGTCATCTTACGGTGCAAGGTTATCTGAAACAGTTGAGAGAGGCAGGCATTAAGGTGTATGTCATCCCCGGCAATCATGATGTAAACAACAGAAATGCAGTGCGCTATGATGGAGCGTCAACGACTTCTGTTCCTTCTGTGACCAGCGAAGAGTTTGCAGCAATCTATTCCGATATGGGTTATGGTGAGGATGTTGAGCGTGATGCAGCCTCGCTGAGCTATTCCTGTGAGCCGATAGAAGGACTTTATCTTATAGCAATAGACGATAACAATACGATAGCAAGAGATACAAAACCGACTGCCTCAACGAACGGAATACCGGCTTCAACAGAAGAGTGGGTGTGGCAGCAGGCTGCTAAGGCGCAAGCAGAGGGCAAGCAGGTGATTGCCATGATGCACCATCAGCTGGTTGAGCATTTCGACAAACAGTCTAAAGTAGTTGTCGAAGCAGCCGTCGACAAGGCATCAGTCTTGCGTGATGCATTCATCAGTCATGGCATCCGTCTCGTTCTGACGGGGCACATGCATCTGTCAAATGTCACGACATATAAGAATGCGGAGATGGCCGACTCGCTTGTGGAAATCACCACAGGTGCCCCGATTGTCTATCCCTGCCATTATCGGATGATAGATGTGTCGCCAGACAGAAGCGAGTTCAAAGTCACTACTGGTAAACTGAGCAACATCTCTGGCTATGATGGAGATTTCCAGGATTATGCCCGTGAACGCATATTGGCGAGCTCAAAGGGAACATTCGAGAGCCTTATCCGTCGTCACTGGTCTCGTATCAGTAAAAAGATGGAGAATTATGTGGATTACTTCGAGGGCAGGAATTTCACCCAGGAATACACCAGTGAATTTCTGTATGGCATTATGAAAGGAACTTTCGATCGTGCCGAGTTGTTCATCCTGGAAGGAAATGAAGGTCAGGCGGGTGCAGCGGATGTGATTTACGACTCGCTCGTGGTCTGCCTTGATACCGTAATAGACAGTCTGATGCCAGGAAGGGATAGCTTTTCAACAGCTATCATAAAGGCAGGAATCATTTACATGGCTGAAGAGAATGCAGGTGATGTGTTCCGTAGTGTCCTGACCGACTGCACCAACTATGGAACCGATGCAGCCAATGTGACCGATGATCTTAGCCCGCGAATCGTCTTGCCAAGCAGCTATGTCCCTTCAGGAATACGTTCGGTAAGCGGTAATCAGTCGTCAACACGTCCTCGGATTTTCACCGCTGATGGCAGGGAAATAAGTGGTTCAACCAGTCTTTCTTCATTGCCGACAGGTTTTTATGTGATAAAAGAGGGTACAAAAAGCAAGAAATTTATCGTGAATTGAATTTTTTTTCTTAACTTTGCACTCGCAAAATAGAAATTATTAAATAATTATGGACGATTATCACGCGGAAACATTTAGTTATTTAGCGTGAGGATTTTGCAAGCGCTAATCCTCATGCGGACTATCATGTTGCTTTCAAGCATGGAGGATTAGAGAATGAGAACGTACTGGAACACAAATGGTAAACTTAGCCACCTGACGGAGTGGCAGCCAAATTGTTGGATACAGGTGACGTGTCCGACAGAAGACGACCAGCGCATGCTGGAAGAGAAATTCAATATTCCCGATTATTTCCTATCAGACATCAGCGATACCGATGAGCGTGCCCGTTATGAGTATGACGACGGATGGATGCTCATCATCCTTCGTATTCCCTATGTGAAGGAGATAAGGTCACGTACGCCCTATACCACGATTCCGTTGGGTATTATCCACAAGCGGGACGTGACGATTACGGTCTGTTACTATGAGACAAACATGATGATCGACTTTGTGAGCTACCAGCAAAAGAGAGGAGAAGGATTCATCGACTATGTCGACCTGATATTCAGACTGTTCCTGTCATCTGCCGTCTGGTATCTTAAACGACTCAAACAGATTAACACGCTGATAGAGAAGGCAAAGCATAATCTTGATCATGGCGTGAACAATGAGTCGCTTATCGGGTTGTCTCGCCTGCAAGACTCTCTCACCTATTTTAATACCTCAATCCGCGGTAATGAGAACCTCCTACAGAAACTGAAGTTCAAACTGCAAGTAGACGAACTGGATGCTGACCTCATCGAAGACGTGAACATCGAGATGTCGCAGGCAAAGGAGACGACTGGTATTTATTCTGACATTTTGGAATCGACGATGGATACTTATTCAAGCATCATCAACAATAACATGAATACGGTGATGCGTACCCTTACCTCTGTAAGTATCATTATGATGTTCCCCACACTGATAGCTTCTTTGTTCGGAATGAACCTTGTCAATGGTATGGAGAACAGTCGTTTTGGATTCTTTATAGCCCTTGTCATTTCCATCATAGTGTCGGGCCTTTCCTGGAGCCTTCTCCGATATAAACGATTAGTGTAAAAAACATGACAGATAAAAAGCATCTTCCCAAAGGAGATGCTTTTTTGATTGATGGAGTAGTGCCCATGAATGTGAAATACAAAAAAATCAATTAGACTTCAAAAAAAATTAATAAAAGTTAGGACAATTCATTTTTTTTATTTAAGTTTGCACATTATTAATGTTGAAAAGTATTTCGAATCATAAAAATAAATGTAATGATGGACTCTCAAGACAATGTCCTGGAGCAGGGACAAGAAGTAACAAACGTAGAAGAAACAGTTGTAGATAACGTGACAGCTAAGGTGTATAACACCATGGAAGATGTGTTGGAGCGTATCAAGGAAATAGCTCATGGCGATGAAAATCCTGTAAAGGAGGAAATCGACCATCTGAAAACCACCTTCTACAAGCTTCACATCGCCGAGCGCGAAGCACAGCAGAAAGAATATCTCGATGCCGGTGGTGACCCCGAGAAGTATCAAATGCGTCCTAGTGAGATTGAAGAGGCTTTCAAGGCTGAAATGAATATCATTAAGGAAAAGCGTGCGAAACTATTTCAGGAGCAAGAGTCTGAGAAACAGGAGAACCTGAAAAAGAAACTCGACATCATAGAGAAGATCAAGTCGATGGCCACATCACCTGATGAGGCGAACAGGTCTTTCCAGCAGTTTAAGCAGTTGCAGCAGCAGTGGCGTGAGATTAAAGCCGTACCAGCTGAAAAGGCCAGTGAACTGTGGCGTAACTATCAGTTGTATGTAGAGCAGTTCTACGATTTGCTGAAGTTGAACAGTGAGGCTCGTGAATACGATTTCCGTAAGAACCTGGAGTTGAAGACCAAGCTCTGTGAGGCAGCTGAGAAACTTGCTGATGAGCCAGACGTAATCAGTGCTTTCCATCAGTTACAGGAACTGCATCAGCAGTATCGTGAGATAGGTCCTGTCGCAAAAGATCTCCGTGAGCAGATCTGGACTCGCTTCAAGGCAGCTTCGACAATTGTCAACAAACGTCATCAGCAGCATTTTGAAGGACTTCGTGCCCAGGAAGAAGAGAATCTGAGCAAGAAGACCGCTCTCTGTGAGAAGGTAGAAGCTATCGCTCAGGAAGAGAACAAGAATGCAAGTGACTGGGAAAAGCACACCAAGCAGATTATAGAGATTCAGAACGAGTGGAAGACCATCGGCTTTGCTCCGCAGAAGATGAATGTCAAGATCTTTGAGCGCTTCCGTGCTGCCTGTGATGATTTCTTCGGTCGTAAGGCTGAATACTTCAAGACCATGAAGGAAAGGTTTGCCGAGAACGCTGAGAAGAAGAGAGCTCTTGTTGAGAAGGCACAGGCTCTGCAGGATTCTACCGACTGGAAATCTACCAGTGACAAGCTCATTGCTTTGCAGAAGGAATGGAAAACCATCGGTATGGTGCCGAAGAAACTGGGAGACCAGTTGTGGAATGACTTCCTTTCAGCTTGTAACAAGTTCTTTGAGGCTCGTAATGCAGCCAATGCCGGGACACGTAACGAAGAGCGTGCCAATCTTGAAAGCAAGCGTAGTATTATTGCTCAGTTGAAAGATTTTGTTGAGAATGCAACCGATGATGTTCAGGAGAAGGTGCAGGAACTCGTTGAGCAGTACCAGCAGATTGGTCATGTACCCTATAAGGAGAAGGATAAACTCTATAAGGAATACCACGATGTGCTCGACAAGTTGTATAAGGAACTGAATATTTCTACGGCTCGTCGCCGTCTCGATAGTTTCAAGAGCAACTTGAAGAATGTTGCCAAACGTGGTGAAGATGCCCTTGACAATGAGCGCAGTCGTCTGATGCGTCGGTATGAGCAGCTCAAGCAGGAGATACAGACCTATGAAAACAACCTCGGATTCCTCAATGTTAGTTCGAAGAAAGGAAACAGTCTGATTGATGAAATGAACCGCAAGGTGCAGAAACTCAAAGATGACATGCAGCTTACTTTCGATAAGATTAAGGCTATTGATGCCGAGAATACTGAAGATGGAGAATAGGTCATTGCTCCTTGGAGAGTAGATAATCATAGTGTATGATATTTTGTTAGCCACAGATAAGGCGGATGTCAGAATGTCCGATTTATCTGTGGCTTTTTCGTCTCTTTTTGTTATCTTTGCAAAAAACTCGAGTATGAAGAAAGTCAGACCGAAAAAGAATTTAGGACAGCACTTCCTCTTAGACCTTAATATTGCCCGTCGTATTGCTGATACGGTGGATGCTTGTCCTGACATCCCGGTGTTGGAGATCGGCCCAGGCATGGGAGTACTCACACAATACTTAGTAGAGAAGCCTCGTGAGGTGAAAGCTGTTGAAATCGACAAGGAGAGCGTGGTCTATCTGCATGACCATTTCCCCAAGCTACGGGATAATGTTATAGGCGAGGACTTCCTGCGAATGGACCTGTCCACTCTTTTCGAAGGTCGTCAGTTTGTGCTGACGGGCAATTATCCGTATGATATTTCTTCACAGATATTCTTCAAGATGCTTGACAACAGAGAACTGATTCCGTGCTGCACGGGAATGATCCAGCGCGAGGTCGCTTTGCGTATTGCCAGCGAACCAGGGACAAAGGCCTATGGAATCCTCTCAGTACTGATTCAGGCATGGTATGATGTGGAGTATCTGTTTACTGTTGACGAGAATGTGTTCAATCCTCCGCCAAAGGTGAAGAGTGCCGTTATCAGAATGACACGTAATAAAGTGACATCGCTTGGATGTAATGAGGACCTCTTCAAACGGCTGGTAAAGACAGTCTTCAATCAACGGCGCAAGATGCTCCGCGTGTCTTTACGACAGTTGTTTCCAAAGGGGACTACTTCAGCATCGTTCTTTTCGCAGAATGTGATGACCTGTCGTCCCGAACAACTCTCTATACAAGAGTTTGTGGCGCTTACCAATATGGTTGAACAGGAAATGAAGAAAGTGACCCGGCAAGATCAATCAGAACAAACAATTGATGATGGAGAATAAGAAGGAAAAATATGAGTTGTTGTGCAGACAGGTGGAACAGCTCATTGCAGGTGAGACTGATGAGATGGCTGTCTTTTCTAATGTGGCGGCTGCCTTAAAGGAAGCATTCCCCCAGGAGTTCTTTTGGGTGGGATTCTATCGTGTCGTTGACAACGAATTACTGTTGGGACCGTTTCAGGGATCGGTAGCTTGTTATCATATCGGATATGGAAAGGGAGTATGCGGAACGGCATGGGCGACAGGAGAGACACAGGTGGTTCCCGATGTTGAACAGTTCCCCGGCCACATCGCCTGTTCGTCCCTTTCACGGTCGGAGATTGTCGTTCCCATTTTCGGTGTTGACGGTCTTGTACATGGAGTCATAGATATTGACAGCACAGAATTAGCAACCTTTGATATGACAGACGCATGCTATCTTGAAAAGATTGCTAAAATTTTAGCCAAACAGTTGCAGTATTAAAAATTTATCTCTAAATTTGTACATTATAATATAATACAGTGAATTTATGATAGATGTAAAAGCAACTTTAGGTGGCGCTGAAGAGCGGATGGAGATGGCAGCGATGTTCCTTGAGGAGTCGTTGAATCGCGTTCGTGCCGGACGTGCTAACGTAGCAATACTTGACGGAGTCCGTGTAAATAGCTACGGCTCTATGGTTCCATTGAATCAAGTCGCTAATGTATCATGCCCTGATGCACGTACCATTGCTATCAGACCATGGGACAAGAAGGCCATCCGGGATATCGAGAAAGCCATCATGGATAGTGATGTGGGTATTACCCCTGAGAACAACGGAGAGATTATCCGTCTGGGTATTCCTCAGCCTACAGAGGAGCGCCGTAAGGATCTCGTGAAGCAGTGCAACAAGATTGGCGAGAAGGCAAAGGTGGAAGTACGCAATGTGCGTGGTGAAATCAAGGACAAACTGAAGAAGGCCATCAAGGACGGACTCAGCGAGGACAATGAGAAGGATGCCGAACTCGAGTTGCAGAAGATTCATGACAAGTACATCAAGAAGCTTGACGAACTGCTGGCAGCAAAGACCAAGGAAATCATGACAGTGTAAATGCACGGACTTGTCATCAAGAATACAGGAAGCTGGTACACTGTCTATACAGATGACGGCCAGCTGATAGATAGTAAGATAAAAGGAAATTTCAGACTGAAAGGCATCCGCAGCACCAATCCGGTAGCTGTGGGTGACTTTGTCGAGATAACTTGTAATCAGGAAGGAACGGCGTTCATCACAGCTATTGATGACCGCCGTAACTATATTATACGCAAGTCGTCAAACCTGTCCAAGCAGAGTCATATCATCGCTGCAAATGTCGATCAGGCCTTCCTCGTCGTGACAGTCAATTATCCTGAGACATCCACTAAGTTCATCGATCGTTTCCTTGCTTCTGCTGAGGCCTACCGTGTGCCTGTGGTGCTTGTGTTCAACAAATGCGACTTGCTGTCTGCCGAGGAGCTGCATTATCAGGAGATGATGATGCAGTTGTATGATACCATTGGATATCAGTGCGTTTCTGTATCGGCAACAGAAGGGACGGGGCTGGATGCCCTTCATGATCTGATGAAGGGAAAGATCACATTACTCAGTGGACATAGTGGAGTGGGGAAGTCGACGCTTATCAACAGCCTTTTGCCTGGAGTGAATCTTCGCACTTCCGAGATCAGTGATGCCCATAACACTGGCATGCACACTACCACGTTCAGCGAGATGTTGAAGCTGCCGGATGGCGGATGGCTGATTGACACGCCGGGCATCAAGGGCTTTGGCACGTTCGACATGGAACGCGAAGAGCTGAGCAGTTATTTCAGGGAGATCTTCCACTTCTCCAAGGACTGCCGTTTTTCAAACTGCACGCACACCCATGAGCCAGGCTGTGCTGTCCTAAAGGCTTTGGAGAATCATTATATAGCCCAGAGCCGCTATGAGAGTTACCTGTCGATGCTTGACGATAAAGACGAGAACAAATACCGTGAAGCGTATTGAACTTTTTCAGAGGAAATTAATCCGACACACAGGTCATTAATAAAGGGTTGTCTCACGACAACCCTCATTATTTTACAAAAACATTATGAATTTATTTCTATTGGCAAGAAAAAGTTTAATCTGTGAATCTTGTGCAAAGGTACAGATTCTTTCAGTAACATGCAATACCTATTATTAGTGGTTTTGCTGTCATACCTACAAATGAGGATTACTGTCTGAAGAGCATGGAGCCTGTGGTGGATGGCATTCCACCATTGACTTGCACGGCGTAGATTCCCTTGGGCAGATTGCTGATGTCAATCCGGTGGGTTCCTGCCGTATCGTCTATTCTTGCCTGTTTCATCAGAATACCGTTTGTTGCATAGATGCTGACGGTCATCGAGCCCTTCTTTCCTTCTTCTTCAATGTCCACATACAGGATTCCGTCTGCCGGCCGGCATTTCACCCGTTGTACCTGATGGGATGAGATGCCTTCTATCTTGTCGATGCCGAGGATGTCGAGCAATCCGCGGTAGACATCAATCTGCCCATATCCATAGTAGTTGTTCGGATAGGAAAGGGTGGGGTCGTAATGGCTGCAAGTGCGTTCAAAGACTTTGAGGACATCTTGCGGGGTAAGGTCGGGTTTTGCCTGAAGCCATAGGGCGATGGCACCCGAGACGACAGGTGTAGACATCGAGGTTCCTGTATTGCTGTTCCATGCGTAGGTACGTCCGTTCACGTCAAAATGCTCCACATCCGACAGCACGTCTGATGCATCGGGATGTTTCTCGATATAGTAGCTGCTGTAAGAGGAGATGACATTTGTCCCCGGAGCCATGACATCGGGTTTGATGCGGTAGTCCATCGTGGGACCTACCGAAGAGTAACCGCTTCTTTTTCCATTGGTACCGTCATTGAACGGTTTGTATTCACCCAAGTAGTTCGTGATACCTGTCCGATAACCCGTTGCTCCCACACAGATGACTGACGGAGCACTTGCCGGCGAATGGATGTTGTGCTCTGTCACTCCGTCGCAGAGTGCAGGGTTCCTATTGCTGGTGACAAAGTAGCCCGAATAACGGTACACTTCAATGTCTGCCTCTCTGCCCACCACTTCTAATGACAATTCCTGAATGGCTCCCAGCTTTCCCATGACCTGTATGTTATAGTCATAGCACATCTCTGCCGGATTATAGCAGGATGGATAGGCAGCCATGTTGATGATGTATTGAACGTCAGAGATATAGACCGTGTCCACATATTCAGAGTCCACTTGCTCAATGATTCGTTGGGAAGGAATCTGCAGGGTGTCGTTCCTGCTTGTATAGGCAACCAGTCGCAAGGTGAAATCCTTGTCGCTCTTGATGACACCGCTGGCATGGTCGGTATTGGAATAGAGGAAGTTGCCGGCACTCTCTCTCCCTCTTTCCTTGTGAATGTACGAGATGCGGTTTCCCTCATTGCCGGCAGAAGCCACGATGATGCGTCCTGGTCCCGACATGCTGTCAAGCATGGCATAATATAGGTAGTCGTACCCGAAGAAGTCCTGTGCGCTACCTTCGCTAAACGAGATGACGCAAGGCTTTCCCACACTGTCTGCATAGTCGAAGATATACTTGAATCCTAAGGCATCGACGGCGTAAGTGTAGCGTTCTATCAGCGTACTGTCTATCAGTGGGAAGTCAGCAGAAGTGGCATTCGCTACCAGACAGATATCACTTTCATAGGCCATCCCTCTGTATTTGCTGTTGTATCCGCTTCCTGCGGCAATACCAGCCGTATGGGTTCCGTGTGTCTGCTCTTCACCGTCGTACGACCGTCCGATGGCTAACAGCTCTTCCTCTGTCGTATAGTCGCGTCCGACATACAGACTGCTTTGAAGGGTGTCGGGAGAAATCTGGTCCCACATCCGTTTGATGCGGTAGTTGCTGAGTGTTGAATCGAAGAAATTGGGATGGGTTAAGTCGAAGCCGATGTCCATGACACCCATAATCACTCCCTTGCCGGTGAACGCCTGGGGCAGGGCTTTGCCCTCATAGACAGGTAAGGTGTTGACGTGCATGGCAGTGGAGTCCATGAGGATTTTGTTGCTTTTGTTAGCCTCTATTCTCTTCACGCGGGGGTCTGACGAAAGGTTCGCGATTCTTTTGATGGGAATACTGGCAATATAAATGTTGCCGGCTTGAGCCAGTTTGCGGCATCCGTTGTTCGACAGCACCTCTTCACCGTCTTCACTGATTTGAATGAAGGCACAGATTTCTTTTCCTTTTCCGCCCTTTTCCATCAGCTTTCCTTCCCTTCTCTGATGGTTATCCTGCCGTGTCAGTTGCCTGAGCAAGGGGGACAGCTTGTGATATGCTGCTTGTCGGGTGGTGCCAAGTGAGATGTTTTCACCCATTGTTCCTGTCTGTCCATAGGCAGACAGACAGAATCCTAACATGATGAAAACCGCTGCCAAATAATATCTCATATAGTTTCCTTTTGAGGACAAAAGTAGAAAAATTAACCGAAAATACAAAGTCTTTGTTCCATTTTGTACGTTAATGATATAAAAATACTCGTTTATGATACTGAATTTATGTATCTTTGCAGACAAAAAGAAAGAGAATCAATGGAAACAAAATCAAACAAATTCATTGCCGTTACCTACGAGCTTTATACAGTTGACGGAGAAGAGAGACACCTTGTAGAGAAGGCACCTGCCGACAAGCCGTTCTATTTTATCAGTGGCTTCGGTGTTGCTATCGACGAGTTTGAAAAAGCCGTTATCGACCTTGCAAAAGGTGATAGTTTTGATTTTACACTGACGAAGGAGCAGGCTTATGGCGAGTATGAGGAAGAGCGTGTCCTCACTTTAGACAAATCGATGTTCGAAGTGGACGGCCATTTTGACAAGGAGCATCTTTTTGCCGGTGCTGTCATTCCTCTTCAGAACGAGGAAGGTCAGCGTTTCATGGGTACCGTCGTGGAGATTCAGGATGCAGCCGTGGTGATAGACCTGAACCATCCGCTGGCTGGACATGATCTGAATTTCAAGGGTAGTGTGATAGAGTCGCGCGAAGCAACCAGCGAAGAGATTCAGTCGCTCATCATGCACCTGTCCGGACATGGCTGCGAAGGCGGCTGTTCGGGCTGCGGTGGCAGTTGTGACAACAAGGAAGAAGGCTGCTGTCATTGCAATTAATACCAACAAAGACAAGAATAAGGTCTAAAATATACTTATAGGTTGAATACATTCGGAAACATATTCAGACTGACATCATTCGGCGAGAGTCATGGAAAGGCCATCGGCGGTGTCATTGATGGAATGCCGGCAGGTATAGACATTGACATGGAGTTTATCCAGCATGAGCTTGATCGCCGCCGACCCGGACAAAGCCACATCACAACCGGGCGGAATGAAGCGGACCAGGTGGAGTTCTTCAGTGGTGTCTTTGAAGGCAAGACGACGGGATGTCCCATCGGATTTGTTGTCTATAACACCAACCAGCATTCACATGATTATGAGAACATGCGAAGCTTGTTTCGTCCGTCCCATGCCGATTTCACCTATTATAATAAATATGGTGTACGCGACCACCGTGGAGGTGGTCGTTCATCAGCCCGCATCACCATCAGCCGTTGTGTTGGTGGAGCCTTGGCAAAGCTGGTGCTTCGGCAGTTAGGTATCAGTATCTACGCCTATACTTCCCAAGTCGGTGCCATTGCATTAGACCGTGATTATCACAAATACGACCTGAACAGAATTGATGATAACATCGTCCGTTGTCCCGATGCTGAGAAAGCAGGGGAGATGGAAAGACTCATTGCTGAGATGAAAGCACAAGGAGACACCATCGGCGGTGTCATCACTTGTGTCATCAAGGGATGTCCGGTCGGTCTTGGTTCGCCAGAATTCGGAAAGCTGCATGCGCAGTTGGGCGCAGCCATGTTAGGCATCAATGCCGCCAAGGGCTTTGAATACGGTGATGGCTTCGACGGTATCACGTCCCGGGGAAGTGAGTTGAATGATGTTTTCGTTCCGTCCTCAGAGAATGGAGTTGGCAGTGTCACGACGTTGACCAATCATAGCGGAGGTATTCAGGGCGGTATCAGCAACGGACAGGACATCTACTTCCGTGTGGCTTTTAAGCCTGTCGCAACTATTCTTCAGCAGCAGGACACCGTGGATATAGATGGCAATGCAACTGTAGTAAAAGCGCAAGGTCGTCACGACCCATGTGTGCTTCCACGAGCGGTTCCTATCGTTGAAGCGATGGCTGCAATGGTGATTTTAGACCATTATCTGTTAAATAAGTTCATAAAGATGTAAATAAAATAGATACATTTGAAAAAAAATTGTATTTTTGTATATGTAATTCAGTAAAAAATAGTATATTTGCACATGACAATGAGGGGTTTGTGAAAATCCTAAGTTAGTTTAGTTAAGTCTAGTTTAGTTTTTGTGTTGGTTGAGGGCTGTCAATTGGCAGCCCTCAAATTATTTTTAGCCATTGCAGACATAGACTGACGGATCGTCTTCTATCGTTACTATGGAAAGAAACAATGTGAAATGATTTGACAAAAACTTGTCGGGGAAAAGTGATGAAAGAGAAGTTAAAATCTGTAAAAATGGATTCTTCACTCTTCATCCTTCATTCTTCATTTTGCGAAAGGTAAGGTTTCTCACCCTCATACCTTACCTTTGACCTCGCCAAAGGTTATGTTTCGTGCGATGAAACATGGTCTTTCACACGACGAAACCTTACCTTTCGCGCACTGAAACCTAAGCTCTCGCAAATTCAGGTTTTGTAAACCGGGAGATTACAGATTAGAATCCGTATAACTATTTGTAAGACAACGCTTTACGAAAAACCTCAAAAATCGCGTTTTTTTCGGCCGAAGGACAATTTCTTCACGAAGACGCGATTCTTGAGGGGTCAAAATTCGAAAAATACTTAACACTTTCTTTGCTGGGAACAGACCAAGCGAAAGGAATCAGACCTTTATATCTGCCAATGCCTGTTGGTACTCTTTCTCGTAAGGCAGCTGCACTTTGTCCATCATGTTCGGGAACGCCATGTTGAAACTACAGTAATAATAGGCAATGAACTGATAGAGGTCGAGCGTCCACTCGGGCAGACTTTGAACGGTATATTCATCGCGTATGTTTTTCCCGTTTTGCCAGATCATGGCTGATTCCATGGCAATCATCCTAATGGCACTGATGTCCAGATGCCGCAGGTGCTTGATGGCATAATACATTTCATCGGAAATCCGTTCAGGGTCGATTTCGATATCATCAAAGCATCTGGCTGTCTGCCCAGCCGTTACAGCAGATTGATCCGCCGTTTCTGCAGGTTGCCCGGCAGGAGTGACAATTGTCTGCTCAACGGGAGTAACGGTTGTCTGCTCGACGGGAGTAACCGTATCTGCCTGAACGCCTTCCATCTCAGAGTTACTGAAGAGAAAAAGCTCGGGTTCACCTTTGCCTTTGTTACGTGTCTTTTTCATGACTCCTCATCCTTTTTCTTCTTTTTTCCTCCGAAGAGCCATTCCATGACCGCTTTGCCAATCGTGCGTTCCAGTCCTGCCTGTGTGGTAGGGATTCCCGTCTCCTTGGAGAACTTGCGTTTCATGGCAGGCAGTCCGTATTCATTCTTGATGTACCACCAAAGGTCTTTTTTCTTTTTCTTAGCCATAGGTTTTCAGTTATAGGTGCTGCAAAGATAATATTTTTCTGTTGATGTAAAAGGAAAATCAGATAAATATTTTGGTTTTCAGTTATTTTGTTCTATCTTTGCCCTGACAGAACAAATAAATTAATACCATATTATTATGAATAAGATTAAGTATTATGTAATTGCCTTGGTTACCGCATTAGTAGTATCCTCTTGCGGAACCACACGCACCGTGCCCATCACGGGACGCAAACAGAATCTGATGGTATCAGATGCTGAAATCCTGAGCCTTAGTACGCAGGAATATAATAAGTATATGCAGGGTGCCAAAAGGTCGTCCAATGCAACCAATACTGCCATGGTGCAGCGTGTAGGTCAGCGACTGGCAAGTGCTGTTACCAGCTTTCTCAGCAGTAATGGCATGCAGGCCGAGCTGAGCCAGTATCAGTGGGAGTTCAATCTGGTGCAGGACAACAATGTCAATGCCTTCTGTATGCCCGGAGGAAAGATTGTCGTTTACGAAGGATTGCTGCCGGTGACGCAGGATGAGGCTTCCCTGGCTGTCGTGCTGGGACATGAGATTGCCCATGCCGTAGCCAAGCATTCAGCCGAGCAGATGTCAAATCAGATCAAGCAGCAATACGGTATGCAGATTGGCGGTGTGATTGCCAGTGCCATTGGTGTCGGACAGGATATTCAGAGTATTGGTCAGCTTATAGCCAAGCAGGGACTTCAGTTCAGAAACCTGAAGTATTCTCGTGACCATGAGACAGAGGCCGACCGCATGGGTCTGATCTTTGCAGCCATGGCAGGCTATGACCCGAATGTGGCAGTATCATTCTGGCAGCGCATGGCAGCCAACTCCGGCGGCAGCACTTCAGAACTCCTGAGTGACCACCCTTCTGATGCTACACGTATCAATAATATTAAGAACAAGTTCTTGCCGGAGGCCCTGAAATATTATAAGCCAGTTACAACGACGGCATCAGGGGCTACGACTACGTCAAAGAAAGCTTCAACCGCAAAGAAGACCACAGCTAAAAAGACCACTGCAAAGAAGACCGCAAAGAAGAAATAAGTCCATTTCAACGATAAAATGAAAACATGTAGACTATTTTATTTGTATACACATTTATTATTTAAAGGACTATGAAGATAAAAAAACTTTTAGTGATGATGATGTGGCTTGTAGCCACAACGGCACAGGCACAGATTAAGTTTTGTACGAGCTATGCTGACTTCAAAGCTGGCAACTGGAAACCCTACTCTCAGCTGACGCCAGGCAAGGAACCTGACTCTCTTCGCATTCAATATGACGGTACCGACTTCACTCTCAAGACTCATGACAGCGAAGTAAACCAGATTATTAAGAAGGATGTCCTTATCATGTCCATTGACGGGCAGTTGTTCATCAACCAGCACATGCTGCGCGACGACGACGGCAACGTGCTACCCGTCAACCATTACCTGCGTGCCTTGCCTTACAAGGGAGGTGATCTGTGCGTGGTATGCTATCAGGTGTCGCTGGGCGACTTGCTTGACCTGGTCAACATTGGTCTCGACATCGCTCTGCTGGCTACAGGTCACACCACGATGGGCTCCATCTTCCTGGCCACCGACATGCTGTTGACTAATGACGACCTGATGGAGAAACACGTCCTCTACCTGTTGGACAAAGGTCCCAATGAGAAGGGAAAGATCCTCATGACCCGCATGAACGACGCATTCATGGAAAAACTTCTGCGCAACGACCCCGTAACTTTCGAGCTGTATCACGGCAATCAGAAGAAGGGTGAACGCCAGTCGGCAGCCAACATTCTGCCTATTCTGGTTAAGAAGGGACTGATTCAGGATTATCACCATAAGAAATAAAGAATGAAAAAGGTATTAACAGTGTTGGCACTCATGCTGCCCATGATGGCTTTTAGCCAGTGGCGCATGGGTGTCAATGGTGGTGTGGACTTAAATCACTACATCATCGACAAACAATTCCAGACAGACTATCAGTTCAAAGACCGTTGGGGCCTCACGATGGGTGTGATGGGCCAATATGACGTCAACGACTGGCTGGGCATTCGTGCCGAGCTGAACTGGACACAGAAGAACTATAAGCAGAAGCGTGTCGTTTACAATATCATGGAACACCGCTATGTCAATAACTATCTGCAACTGCCCGTGATGGCATCGTTCAGCTTCGGCGGAGAGCAGGTGCGCGGATTCGTCAATGCCGGTATGTATGGCGGCTATTGGCTGAACAGTAGCCGCAAGGGCTTCGACACCAGCACATTCTCGGAACGTAGCTACGATTTCACCGAGAAAATGGAGTTCAATAACAAGCGTGACCAGCGCTGGGACATCGGTTTCGTTGGCGGTGGCGGTGTGGAGTATCGCTTTGCCCGCCACTGGGCTGCTCAGGTGGAGGTACGCTATTATTATAGTACCACCAGTGTTCAGAAAGACTATACAGGATTCAAGGACCCGCGTTACCATTCTACCCTTGCCCTGCAGGCAGGTGTTTGGTACTGCTTTTAGAGATTGAATAATTGAGAGATTGAGATATGAAAAACAGAATCATTACAATATTGGCACTGGCGATGATGCTGGGGGTCACGTCGTGTCACGAGGAAGCCGATGTGCAGATGAACTACTCCCAGAACGATAAAGTGTCATTTCTTGAGGCTTACGACAGCTATGCGGGCAAGTTCCGCGTGTTATGGAATGCCATCAACATTAATTATGGCCTGTGGGACTACGAGGCTGATTGTGGAGTGGACTGGGATGATGTCTACAAAGAGATGCTGCCCAAGTTCCAGGAACTCGACTCACTGGACCAGGTTCCTGACACGTTACTGCAGCGCTTGCTTAACGAGATGATAGAACCGTTGCACGATGGTCACATGACAGTTACGGTTATAAATCATAAGACGAATACTCCTGTCCTTGTCTCGCCCAGTGCCTTGCGTAACGTGCAACGTGCCGATGTGGAGGAAGTGAGATCCTTTGAAACCTCCCTGAAAGCTTATGCTGAAAACAAGGAACTATCCGACTACAAGGCGGAGACCACCATGGCAATAGACTTGTTTTACTCTATGAACTACACTGAAGGTATCGGTTTCCAATGGGCAAAAGCCAAAGCCGAAGAACTATCAGTCAAGTCGGATCTCACGGCTAAGGAAGCCACGACGCTGGTAGGACTGAAAGGCTTCTTGGCGGAGATGACAAGTATCCAGAACTACGTAAAACAAGGTGGCATCAACAAGGAAATCATTGATGCATACAACAACGTGGTGCTGAAATACACCTACTTGAACATCCCTTTCCTGGAAAGCATCGACCCCGAATTCGTTGACTCGGGCGTCCGGGTAACCTTTGGACAGTTCAACGATGGTATTGTCTACTTCTCCACAAACCACTTTCGTCTGTCGGCTTATCTGGATAGCAGTTTCTTCAATGAAAAGTTCGGCTCTGCCGATACCCACACCCTTGCACAGGCTGACATGATCAAGACGGTATGGTCTTCGTGGTTCAACGCTATTCAGCGCCTGTATAAAGCCGGAAAGTTGAAGGGTGTCATTGTCGATGTCCGCAACAACGGCGGCGGCTACCAGAGCGATACACGCTATCTCCTTGGCTGTCTGCAGCCAGCGGGAGGCTTTCAGATAGGCTATTCCCGCTTCAAGCGTGGCTTGGGTCGTTACGACTATTCACCCATGATGCCCAACATTATGCTGACGATGGATGAGGAGCATGTAATCGTCAACGACGTCCCCGTTGTCGTACTCACCAACCTGAACTCTGTCAGTATGTCGGAGATGACGGCACTGACCTGCAAGCAGATGCCTAACGGATGTGTCATAGGGCGTCGCAGCTGGGGTGGAGTCTGCGGACTGACGAGTAACGATTCTTTCTCTACAGACTATGCCGGTAAGATCGGTATAGAGGGCGTGACACCCGTGGCAGTCTATCTGCCAACCCAGTGTAACTTCGACATGAACAAGAAGTCCATGGAAGGCATCGGTGTCGAGCCTGACATAGAAGTGGCATACGACAGAAAGAAGTTTACCTCAACGGGTTATGACAGTCAGTTGGACCGTGCCCTGGAGTACATTCGTTCGAAGAACTAAATAGAGAGATTGAGAAATTAAGAGATTATATATGAAACAGATACGCATATATTTAGCTGCCTTGGTGATGGTGTTCAGTATGTTCACCGGCTGTACCGAGGACGACAGCATGACAGAAATACAGAGACCAAACCAGCAGCCCGAGACCGTCGAGACTGATCCGGTCGTCAAGGCACTGGCGGCTATCCCTGGCATCTCCGACATAAAGATAGAATACGGCAACACCTACGATGCCGTCGAAATCAAAGAGGGCGACAAACCCAAGTTAGACAGTGTCTACGTCTTCTTCTTCGAGCAGCCTATCGATCACTATCATCCAGAGATAGGAACCTATCGACAGCAGGCCCAGCTTAATTTCAAGGGCTTCGACCGCGATGTCGTCGTCTATACTCACGGCTACAAGATGGGTGACAAGTATTTGGAAAAGACTCACCTGACCAGATGCCTTGAAGCCAATGAGCTCCGCATTGAGCACCGATACTTTGGCAACTCACAACCTGAGAACGTGGAGAATATGAGCTACACCTATCTCAATGCCGACCAACAGGCACATGACATTCACGCTCTGGTCAGCACCCTCAAGGCATCCCTCTTCAAGACGGGTAAGTTTGTCAGCACCGGTACCAGCAAGTGCGGTATCACCACCGCCCTACAGGCCTACTACAGCGATCTCAACAAGTGGAAAGACTTTGACTGCTATGTACCCTTCTGCGCACCCTTCATGCCAGGTTCTATTGATTTAGACGGCCGTTTTACCTGTGAGGACAAGCAAACAGGCACCTATCTCATCAACACGTGTGGCAATGGTTATCCGGAAGGCAGTGTCGAGGCAGTTGCCCACGAGCGCATACAGAAGATTCCACGTCTGATCTGCACAAACGCCATCGTGCGCAAAGCAGCCATCGACACCTTCGCCATTGAAGATCCTTTATTTTATGCACAAATCAAGGAGCAATACGAAAATCATAGCAAACACAGCACTGGCAACTTGGAAAAAGACCTGGCTATATTTGCCCTCATGCACTTCTACCAGTGCATGTTCGTAAAGTTCTCCTATGTCAACTACAACAGCTGGGCGGGTGTCGTTCCCGACCCTGACGTCATAGCCAGCGGCAAAGCAACGGCCAAAGAAATGAAACTCTTCAAGGAGTTCATCGTCAAGAGAAGCAATATATTGAAACCCAAAGAAGGTGGCTTTGCCACATCGGGAGATAAAGCTGATGGCAATGACTATTCATTGACGCGCACAATCATCGACCAGCTGTGGCAACAGCTCCTGATTAGTCGTGAAGATGATGGTGCTGCCTACTATGTTCAAAGCTTCAACGCAGGTCGACAGTACCTATCTTACCGCCGAGCAGTGCGATTACGTTCTATCCCCATTCTACCTCCAGTCACGTTGCGACAAGATCTACGAGCAGGACAATGGTAAGCTCATTACCGACTTCCTCACGTGGACCATGCATGAGAGCACCCAGCCCATCATCTTCGTCTATAGTTACAACGATCCGTGGACGGGTGCTGCCGTCAGCGATGAGACTGCCCAGCAGAACCCCATGATTGAAAAGCTGATAGATTTTATTGCCACCCACGACGATAGCTTCTTGGGCAAATACAACTTTGAGGAGAGAACCAAGCAGAATATCATTAGTGCTCTTAACAAGTTCCTGAAATAAAACTGTGAAGAGTAATGCCGTCATGGCTCTGGCATCGCGCGGCATCTGCAAAAAGTAAAGATGTGAATCAATAAGTGAACCCCTGAAAGTCAGAAAAAAGGACTTTCGGGGGTTCATTTTAGGAAACAGGGGATGAAAACCTTGTTTCCTTGTCTGTTTTATTGAAGTTGCACAGTTATGCAAACAATTGCAAACTGTTTTTCTTGTTTGTCTTACAATTTTCAACTATCTTTGCGGTATGAATCAGATAATGACGATATTTACCAACCGCGAGCTGTTCCTGCTCCTCATCATCGCTGTGACGTATGTCGCGCTTTTCGTTCTGGTAGTCCAGAACAGCCGGAGGAAGATCCTCTCGTTACAGGAGCGTTTAAATAAAGTACACGCGATGGAAGAGGAACAGATGGCTGTGAACAAGCAGAGCATTGAGCGTAATCAGCAGAAGATCGACCAGCTGGAATCGCTGATTCAGAAACTGGGTGACGAGAATTCAGTGCTGAGGTTACAGCTTGAAGAGCGGAAGGCGCACCTCGACTATGTCAACACCTTATCTAAAATAGAAGGGGAAAAACGTCGTCAGGCAGAGACCACCATTTTCGGTAGCGAGGTCTATCAGAAGATGAAGGAGCTGCTGAGACAGGGAAACAACATGGGAGACCATGACTGGCAACAGCTGGAGCAGCTGGTGAATTCGGTCTATACCAATTTCACGGAACGTCTATACAGCCTCTACAACCTTACGTCACAGGACTATCACGTGAGCCTGCTTATCAAGGTGAGGATTCCGCCGAAGGATATAGCCGTCCTGACTGCCCATTCCAAGGAGAGTGTTGCCACCACCCGAAGCCGGCTCTACCAGAAAGTGTTCGGGAAAAAGGGATCTTCGAAAGACTGGGATGATTTCATTCTCTCGCTCTGACCCGATATTTGTTGATAGGAAATAATATAGAAAACATATAAAAGACAGAAGAATATGATAGACTACTTAGCACAGCATTTATGGCAGATGTGGGCGGTGATAGCCGTTCTCTGCCTGATACTTGAACTGACAGCAGGCGATTTCTTCATCATCTGCTTCTCGATAGGAGCAGTCTTTACCGCCATTGCAGCCGTTATCGGACTTAGCTTTTACTGGCAACTGGCGATATTTGCCGCCGCAACGCTGTTCAGCTTGTTCATGGTCCGTCCGGTGGCTCTCCGTTATCTGCACCGCAATGACGAATACCGAGTGAGTAATGCCGATGCCTTGATTGGCCGCAAGGGCAGGGTGGTGGAGGCCATCGAAGCCGATGGATTCGGTCGTGTTCAGATTGATGGTGACATCTGGAAAGCCGTCACCAAGGACGACGAGGCTGTGCCCGTGGGCACCAACGTGCGTGTCGTTGACCGCGAGAGCATCATCATCACTGTGGAAGTAGCCCCCTAAAAAAGATGCAACGACCTGTAGAAATCAACCGGAAGAAAAGCCAACTACTGCTGGCCGCATTGGTGGCATTGGCGGGCACAGCTGGGCTGATATGGCTGCACGGCAGTAAGGGAATGACTTTCTCATGGAAAGGCGTCCTTGATGTCATTCCCATAGTCCTGATGGGGGGCACTTGTCTCGCAGCCTTTGTGTCGCTGATTGTCAGCCTGTTCAGCCACGAGCCCTACCTGCTGATCTACGACGACCGCATCGAGATGCCACGCCTGCTGAGCAGGAACTACCGGGTGCTGCACTTCTGCGACGTGAAGAGCATGAAGAAAGACGGTGACAAAAAAGTACTCTTCATCCTTCAGCCCTACCTGAAGCGGAGCGACCTGCCTGGATGGACAAGGTTGATGAAGAGGTTTCTCGGCACCGACTTTGGCATCTCGCTAATAGCTATCGACATGCCGTCGAAGGATGCCTACAAACTGATGTACGACCGCTACCAGCGGTATCATCACCAGAACCGCAGAGGTGGCGGGCAGACTGAAGATGAGGAGCTCGACAATTATCTCTCCAGGTTGGCTAAGAGGGTAAGCATCGGTAGATTGAATCTATAAACTTGAGACTTTAAATAATAAATAACAATTCCGCCTGCCATCAAACTCCCCACTAACCGGCAGACCTTTCCTTCAGAAATGTGGGATTGGGGGGAGAGAACAGAATAATATGGATATAATGAATTATGTACTGATAGCTCTTATCGTATTGGTGGCTATCTTTGTGAAAATGGCATTAGTGATTATCCCTCAGTCGGAGACAAAGATTGTGGAACGTCTGGGACGTTATCATGCAACCTTGAGCCCCGGTATTAACATCATCATCCCTTTCATCGACAGGGCAAAGGACATCGTGGTGCTCTCGCGCGGACGCTATGCCTACAGTACCAACATCGACCTTCGAGAACAGGTGTACGACTTCCCGTCCCAGAATGTGATTACCAAGGATAACATCCAGATGGAGATAAATGCCCTGTTGTATTTCCAGATTGTCGATCCCTTCAAGGCTGTTTATGAAATCAGCAATCTGCCCAATGCCATTGAGAAGCTGACGCAGACCACCCTTCGTAACATTATCGGTGAAATGGAACTGGATGAGACGCTGACCAGTCGTGACACGATCAACACCAAGCTACGTGCCGTGCTCGATGATGCCACCGACAAGTGGGGTGTGAAGGTGAACCGCGTAGAGCTTCAGGACATCATTCCGCCAGAGAGCGTGCTCACGGCAATGGAGAAGCAGATGCAGGCCGAGCGTAACAAGCGTGCTGCCATCCTTACCAGTGAGGGACAGAAGCAGAGTCAGATTCTTCAGTCAGAAGGTGAAAAGGCTGCTACAATCAACAAGGCAGAGGCTCAGAAGCAGCAGGAGATTCTGCATGCAGAAGGTGAAGCCCAGGCACGCATCCGTAAGGCAGAGGCAGAGGCAAAGGCCATCGAGCTTGTCACCGAGGCTGTTGGAAAGAGCACCAATCCTGCCAACTACCTGCTTGCACAGAAGTACATTCAGATGATGGAGGAACTGGCTGCCAACGATCAGACAAAGACGGTCTATCTGCCGTTTGAGGCAACCAATATGCTGGGCAGCATTGCTGGCATCAAGGAACTCTTCAAGGATAAGTAAGCGAGAAATAATCGAATGTGATTAATACGATAAACGGTAAAAAGATGAAAAAGATATTGATGTCTTTCGTACTCTTGCTGGGGGCTGTGACCATGAGTGCGCAAGGTTCAGGAGTTAAGATTTCTGCGAAGTACAAGAAAGGTGACAACATGCTCTATCGGGCTACAACTGTCACGAATATTCAAGGAAAGACGATTAACATGGTGGGCGATACCCGTTATGTAGTGACGAAGGCCTCCCCCGACGGATACACAATAGCGAGTACGTTGGAAAAGATGCAGACGGATGCAGCCAAAGACGATTTGGTAGGCCGTATGATGAATATCACTTCTGAAGGTCTCAAAGGTATTAAGATTATTCTCACGACAGATGCCGACGGTAAGGTGACGGGCATTCAGAACCTCGAAGAGGTGAAGGAAAAGTCGAAAGCCTATGTCGATAATGTTTTTGAAGAGCTCTTTGCCGAACTGCCGACCGACGACAAGTTTATTTCAGCAGACCAGCTGAAAGCTACAGCTATGGAGCAGCTGAGTGAGGAGAACATACTCAATGCCATGAATGTTAATCCTACTCCCTTTACGCTGAATGGAATGACCATCAGTACAGGTACAGAGAACTGGAGCGAGGATGCAAGTGGCATGAAGATGAAGAACCAATATACGCTGCTGGCTCCTGATGCAAGCAAGATAAAGGTTGCAAGTAAGCTGGAGATGTCTAAGGATGACTTTAAGAAATACATAATCAGTCAGGTGAAGAAGATCATGCCGCAACAGGCCGAGATGATAGAACAGAACATCGACATGGTGATGGACAGCGGAGCCTTCAAGATTGATAAGACACAGACAGCCGACTATGAGTTTGGCACCAACGGGTGGATGAAGACCATTACTTATTCCACCACGAATGAAATCAACGGCCAGCCGAGCGATATAAAGGCGAAGCTGGAACTGATTGAGAGCAACCGATAACCGGAATCTGCAAGAGGCATCTGTATCAATAAAGCCATTTCAGCACCTAAGTCTATTGGTGCGAAATGGCTTTATTATTTAGGCGATTGCCTGTTATTTCAGCAGCTCTACGATACGTGCCATCTGGTTGGGGATGCGAATCTGCTGCGGACATTTCTTGAGGCACACTTCGCAGTCCATACATTTGTTGGCCCATGCCGCCTCGTCA
>CACWNV010000009.1 GCA_902762325.1 uncultured Prevotellaceae bacterium
GCAAAGTGGAATGAGAAGTCACGGGAGAACTTCGGATAGATGATCGGCCATCGTTCACGGTCAGTGGTGTAGGCAGGGTTGACCGCTTTCATTCCCATATCGAATCGGAGGATGAAATAGTCGAAGTTCAGTCGGATTCCCAATCCATAGGCAAAGGCAATCTGCTTGTAGAATTCATCCCACTTGAATTTACCCCCGGGCTGGTCGGGATAGTTGCGGATGGTCCAGATGTTTCCTGCATCGATGAAGACGGCACCGTTGAACTTCCAGAACAGGAACGTGCGATACTCCAGGCTCATATCAAGCTTCATGTCACCTGTCTGGTTGATGAAGTCGATACGTCCACGATTCCCGCGGAACGAGCCGGGGCCGAGTCCTCTTACGCTCCATCCTCTCACAGAGTTCGCACCGCCAGAGAAATAGCGCTTTTCGAAAGGTAGTACGCGGCTGTTTCCATAAGGATAGGCAAACCCGAATGCGGCATGAATAGCCAGTTGGTTGCGGGTATCGAAGACGATGAGGCGGGTGTAGTCGAAGTCGAACTTCACATATTGGGCGTATGCGATGTTGAACATGGTGAACTGGTCGTTCTCGTTCTCCTTGAACCCGAAGACATGAGAGGCAGCCATCAGCAGGTTTCCTGCCGTTTCGACATTCGCACGGAACGCATTGTAGCGACTGTTATAGTTGATACCGAAACCTGTCTTCATGATGAACAGATCCGAATAGTTGTACTTCAGAATAGCGTTTCTGTTGCTGACACTATCCAGATAGTCATGCTTGAACGTATTACTTATCCAGGGCATGTAGATATAGTTCAGGTCAACCATGTCGAACCTGTATGACACCCTCTGCTGCGGTGCATTCCATCTGTATCGCCATGTGAGTGTGAACACCCGACGGTGGAACTCAGGCCTGTTCTGCAGGTTGTACACCAAAGACAACTCAGACGTCGCCCTGTTTCTCAACCGGTATGACCTCGAAAGGAAAGGAACGATGAAACGAGGGAACATGATTTTGCCTTCTGCGCTATACTCCATGTAGTTCTTGTTCTGGTAGCCCTCTAATCCTGTGATTGCCTCAAAAGCGCCACGCAGCTGGAGGCTTAGCACTTCAGAGCCATGAAAGAGATTCCGGTTTTGATAGGTGAGAGTTGCCGCAGCACCCAGGTCTCCCGCCGTGTTCGTTCCTTCCGGTGAGAAGGAGATGGTGGAAGGCTTATTCGTACTGATCTGTATGTCGCAGTCGAGCAGCCGGGAGTTGGGGTCTTCTGTGAACTTGATGTTCGTGTACTTGACAGCCTGTAAGCGTGCAAAGTTATTGTATGTCTTCTCCAGGTCGCTGCTGCTGAACAGTTTCCCGGGTTGAATGACCGTGTTGTTCTTCAGGACATTCCTTCTGAGATGAATGGTACCGTCATCGCCGCTCAGATAGTTGACCTTTCGCACGGTATATACGGGATGGTCGGTCAGCTCGTCATTGATGCGATAGGGCATCAGATGTACGGTGAGGTCGATAGTACGGTCACTCGAAGCAGAGTCGGCAGAGTATCGGATGAAATCCTTGTTGAACCGATAGTAGCCGTGGTTGGTAAGCAGTGTGGTGATTCTCTTGCGCTCGGCCTCGAGCAGATCAACGCTGAACTGTTCCCCCTCTTTCAGCAGGGGCTTGTTTACCTCCTCTTCCTCAGCATCTTCCAACAAGTTTGAGATATTCTTGTCCTGAATATCATATTTGATGTCATCTAACATGTAGGGGATGCCCGGGTGAAGGATGTAGGTTGCCTTCAGTTTTTTCCCGTTTTTCTTCAGCTTGACATCTGTAGACGACTGCATGAAGCCACGGTTCTGCATGGCAGTGGTCAGGTCTTGACAAGTCCGTTGCGCCATGATGGAGTCGAAGATGACAGGAGCCTCGCCGATTTTCTTCAAGGTACGATTGATCCATTTGGTGGAGTCCTTGCCAGCCAATGAGTAAGTGGCAAGTGGAATCTTGAACAGGGAGAACCATTTGGAGTTAGCTTTCTGCCGGATATAGGGCCTCAGAACCGATGCGTCAAAGTTACTGGAGTCGGAAGCAATTTCAACTTTCGACAGCATAAATTGTCCGTCGGGAACAAATTTCGTGGCGGAGCAACTGTAGATAAGGCATAGGATTCCCATGCCGATCAACCGTTGAGAATAACGCTTAAAGTAATTCACAAATGCAAAATTACAGAAAAATACTGAAAGAAAAAAATTTTTTAGTACCTTTGCACCAAATGTGCTGAAATGATTAGCAAGGCAAGAATCAAGTATCTCCATTCTCTGGAGTTGAAAAAGAATCGTAAGGCAGAACGTGTCTTTGTGGCAGAAGGTCCGAAAGTGGTAGGCGATCTGCTTGAGGTTCTTTCTGCAAGACTGGTCATAGCCACCGGCGAATGGCTAAGCCGCAATGCAGTCCGGTTGAGTGCCCGCACGGAAGTCATAGAGGTCACAGAGGAGGAGTTGAGCAAGGCCAGCTTTCTCCAGCATCCTCAGGATGTGATAGCCGTTTTTCCCCAGTGGGATGAGGGTGACATAACGGTTCCGACGGAAGAGTTGTCGCTGGCACTCGACGGAGTGCAGGACCCCGGTAATCTCGGAACCATCATACGCATAGCCGACTGGTTTGGCATCAGGCATATCTATTGCAGTCCTTCAACGGCAGATGTGTATAATCCGAAAGTGGTGCAGGCAACGATGGGAAGTATTGCCCGGGTATGCGTCCAGTACTGCAACCTTCATTCGCTTTTTGAAAGTCTCCCGCCGGAACTCCCAGTCTATGGAACCCTTCTTGACGGGAATGACATCTATCAGCAGCATCTTATGTCACGGGGCATCATCGTCATGGGAAATGAAGGCAACGGCATCTCCCCGGAAATACGCCAGAGAATTAATCGCAAGCTATTTATTCCTAATTTCCCGATTGGACGCGAAACGGCAGAGAGCCTGAATGTAGCCGTGGCAACAGCCATCACCTGTGCTGAGTTCCGTCGTCAGGAAAATGCTTATAAGAACTAAATATGAACTAAAGATGGATATGGATAAAGATCTTTATAAATCACGGAATGCTTCGAAATGTGTCAAGGCAGGATACTTGTTTCTAAGCAGTAATTACAAGCGGATATTCAAGCCGATATGGCTTCCAGCCTTGCTGGTTGCTATCGCCGTTGCCGCTATTGTGAGCATGACGGTGAAGTCGTTCCAAGACCCGGCAAGTGCCGCGAGCCTCGGCTTTATCGGTGCTGCATTGCAGGGAGCCTTCTCTGTCTTGATGATGGTCGGCAGTGTCTGGCTGTTAGCTGCATTGTACAACCTGTTTAATGCAGAGGGGATGCGTCCGAACATCATCAAGGGCGTGAAGCTGATGATACTGGAGCTGCTCATCACGATTGTTGTCACCATTATTGTCGGCTTAGTCGTAGTGGGTTTTGTCTACCTGAGTAAGCACACAGAAGTCTCTTCCCCGGATGATTACAAGTCATTCATCATTAAAGCAGGGTGTACGGCAATAGGTCTCATCGTCTTATTGTTTGTGTTGTCCCTCCCGTTTGTCTATTTCATCCCCAAATACATGATGGAGAAGATCAAGATGCGCAAGTCGTTCTTCAAAGCCTATAAGACCGGATTCCGCAATTGGGGATTCCTTTTCCTTGTGGTGTTTATCATCGGGCTTATTTCTCTTGTCATCATGGCGTTGACAACCCTTCCCTTAATCATCCTGTCGGGTGCTCAGGGTGCATCGCTTCAGGGTACGATAGCGTTCGGCGATCCATCGGGTATGCCTTCCTACTTTGTATGGCTGTTCTTCCTGACGACGCTGATGACGAGTTTTATCATGACCTTTGTCTCGGCATGGATGCTTTTCACCGCCACATACTCATACGGGTCGATAGAACATAACAAGCAGGAGCGGCGGGTTGCCAAGCACAAAAACGTGGTTTAACAAAACAATTACCAATATCTATGCAGAGAGTACTTTTCATTGATCGTGACGGCACACTGATTGAAGAGCCATACGACGAGCAGATAGATTCATTCGAGAAGCTGAAATTTGTTGACGGTGTCTTCCGTAACCTCGGCTTTATTCGCCGTAAGCTCGACTTTCGCTTCGTGATGGTTTCCAACCAAGACGGGTTAGGCACAACAAGTTTTCCTGAAGACACCTTCTGGCCGGTGCATAATTTCATCCTCCAGACACTGGAAGGAGAAGGCATCAGCTTTGATGAACAACTCATCGACCGTCATTTCCCCGAAGATAATTCACCGATGCGCAAACCAGGTACGGGCATGCTTACAGAGTATCTGAACAATGACAAATACGACCTTGCCAACAGCTATGTCATCGGCGACCGTGAAACCGACCGTAAGCTTGCTGAGAACATTGGATGTAAGGCACTTATCCTTGGGCAGGACGGTATGACGTGGGACAAAATCGCTGAGATTCTATTTGCCGGAGAGCGGATTGCGGAGGTCAGTCGGAAGACAAAGGAGACCGACATCTATGTGAAGGTAAACCTCGACGGTTCGGGCAAATGCGACATCAGTACTGGACTGGGCTTCTTCGACCACATGCTTGAGCAGATAGGCAAGCATGGTATGATGGACCTGACGATACACACGAAGGGAGACTTGCATGTTGACGAACACCACACCATTGAAGATACCGCCATTGTGCTGGGAGAGTGCATCTTGAAAGGTCTTGGCGACAAGCGAGGCATTGAACGCTATGGCTATTGTCTCCCGATGGATGATTGTCTGTGCCAGGCCGTTCTTGACTTTGGCGGTCGTCCATGGCTCGTCTGGGATGTTGAGTTTCATCGTGAGCGAGTGGGGGATGTGCCTACCGAAATGTTCCTGCACTTCTTTAAGAGCTTCAGTGATGCCGCCCGTATCAACCTGAACATCAAGGCTGAAGGGGAGAACGAGCATCATAAGATAGAAGGGATATTCAAGGCTTTGGCACGGGCATTAAAAATGGCAGTCCAAAGGGATATCTTCCATTTTGAACTGCCATCGACGAAAGGAATGCTCTAAAAAGCGATTATCCCATGATGACTTCCACTTTATGGTGTCCGCTTGTTGCGGGCACTATATTGTTTTTAAGCAATTGACCATCAACGAGAATAGACTTCACTCCTTTGTTCACGCCATCAGGATTCTTCACGACGATTTCATATTCACCATCGCGGAATCGGCGAGTGACCGTATATTCCTTAGCAGAAGCAGGCAGACACGGGTCAATCAGGATACCGTCGTAATCAGGCTTTATGCCAAGGATGAATTGAGATACGGTGTACCACATCCAGGCAGCGGTTCCCGTGAGCCATGAGTTCTTTCCTTCACCGGGACGAGCCGCATCTTTTCCTGCCACCATCTGGCAATTCACGTATGGCTCAACCTTGTGGAGTGTCTGACGGTCTTCTTCAACGTATGAGGGAAGAATCTTCTTGTAGTGCTCCCACGCATCCTGACCGCGTCCGGCAACCGTCTCACCGATAATCACCCACGGGTTGTTATGGCAGAAGATACCGGCATTCTCTTTATAACCGGCGGGATAGCTGGAAATCTCTCCCATCTCGACATGATAAGTGGTAAAGGCAGGATTGTTCAACACGATGCCATGCTCGCAATCCAATCGTTCTTTCACGGAGTCAAGAGCCTTGTCAACCATACCGTCTTCAAGACCGATGCCAGCCATCGTACACCATCCCTGACTCTCGATGAAGATCTTACCTTCCTCGTTCTCCTCACTTCCAATCTTGTTGCCGAAGAAGTCGTATGCACGCAGATACCATGCTCCGTCCCAACCGTCTTTCTTCACCGCCTCAATCATCTCTTCGACATGTTGTTCGGCACGCTCAGCCTCAGCCTCGTATTTCTGTTTGTCATCAAAACGGTTAGCCAACTGGCGGCAGAGTTCAACATAGTCTCGTCCAGTTACGACGAAAAGACCGGCAATCATCAGCGACTCAGCCTTTGAACCTTCGCTTTTGTTCTCGGTCGTCTGGAAACTCTCATTCGGATCCCATGAGAAGCAGTTGAGGTTAAGGCAATCGTTCCAGTCGGCACGTCCTATCAAGGGCAGCTTATGAGGACCGAGATTCTCAACTACATGATTGAATGATACGCGGAGATGCTCAAAGAGAGTGACTTCTGTACCTGGCTGATTGTCAAATGGAACCATCTCGTCGAGGATAGAGAAGTCGCCTGTCTCCTTGATATAGGCAACCGTTCCGAAAATAAGCCAGCACGGGTCATCATTGAAACCGCCACCAATGTCGTTGTTGCCTCGCTTGGTAAGCGGCTGATACTGGTGATAGCAGCCTCCGTCGGGGAATTGTGTCGATGCAATATCAATAATACGCTGGCGGGCACGACTTGGAATCTGGTGGACAAAGCCGACGAGATCCTGATTAGAGTCGCGGAATCCCATACCACGACCGACGCCGCTTTCGAAGAAGGACGCTGAGCGAGACATACAGAATGTAACCATACACTGATACTGGTTCCAGATGTTCACCATTCTGTCTAACTTGTCGTTACCAGTCTCTACTTTATAGATGCTGAGCAGATCGTCCCAGTAGGCACAAAGTTCATCAAAAGCCTTGTCAACTTTCTCCGTCGTGTCGAATTGTGAAATTGTAGTACGAGCCTTTTCCTTGTTGACAAACGTATGGTCGAGTGCACCAAGAGACGATATAACCTTCTGGTTGTTGTCGGCACTGGCATCATACTTTTCTTCCTGCTCGTTCTCCACATAGCCCAATACAAATATATAGTCTTTGCTCTCACCTGGTTGCAATTCAACCTCAACGTAATGGGATGCGATAGGGCTCCAACCGTGTGCAACGCTATTCTTGGGGCTTCCTGCCATCACACAATCAGGATTGCCGAACTCGTTGTAAAGTCCGATGAAAGACTCACGGTCGGTGTCAAAACCCTGAATGGGAACATTGACACTATAATAGGCATAGTGATTGCGACGCTCTTTATATTCTGTCTTATGATAGATAACGGAACCGTCGATTTCCACTTCACCGGTAGAGAAGTTACGCTGGAAGTTTTCCATGTCAGTAGCAGCATTCCACAGACACCATTCAGCAAATGAGAATAGCTTGAGATGCTTGACTTCATTTGAGTTGTTTGTCAAAGTCAGTTTCTGCACCTCAGCCCATGTCTTTAAAGGAACGAAGAACAACACAGAAGCCTGAACGCCATTCTTGCTACCCGTGATACGTGTGTAATTCATACCGTGACGGCACTCGTAAGAGTCGAGTTGAGTCTTACAAGGCTTCCATCCGGGATTCCATACGGTATCATTATCCTTCAGATAGAAATAACGACCTCCATTATCCATCGGTACTCCGTTGTATCGATAACGAGTGATTCGACGGAACTTGGCATCTTTATAAAAAGAGTATCCGCCGGCTGTGTTAGAAATCAATGAGAAGAAATCCTCATTACCTAAATAATTGATCCATGGCCAGGGTGTTTGTGGATCAGTTATTACATACTCACGATGCTGATCATCAAAATGACCGTACTTCTTATTAATCATATCTTTATTAGTTATAAAATGTCTTCATCTTCATCTGTTTCCCAGACGTTGAAATGCTTTGCTTCTATTTCATCACCGGACGAAATAAACAAGTCATCGAGTTCAAAATCATCTGGCATGTTATATATTTTCATACTCATTCCCCCTAACAGGCTTTGACAAATACTGAATTCCTTGATCTTGATTTGCGGTGCTATATATTGTGTTTCCATTGAAGTCCGATTATTAAATTAGTTGATTAATTGGTTATTTAATAAGTATCTTTCTGCCATTTTGGATATACACATTCTTGCGTGTCGGAGTACCGACTTTTATCCCGCTTAGTGAATAGCAGTCATGTTCAGACTCATCAACACTCAAAGACGAAATATCAGACAGATCCTCTTCCAAGAAGATTATTTCCTTGGCATTTGTCGTGCTGGTTCCTTGTAAATAGCATTTGAATTGAGGTACGATGACACCTTCTCTACAAGAATAGAACCCAGTCTTTCCGTTTTTTGTGGAAAGTGCATAGACTTCTTTGTCATAGTTTACGGTGTATGTTGCATCCGAAGTAGGGATTAACGTGCTCTCAACGAGAGAGGCATAGGAAATCATTGTAGGACAATATTTACCTGCTGTTCCCTTTAAGATGACGCCAGTGTTGGCTGGAACAATCTTGTCTGCAATTGGTTCAAGTATGCAGCTTCCGTTTGCACCGGTTGTAGCCGCCCTGAAAACAGTGGCAACGCCGTCACAAGCACTAAAGTCTAACGCATAAGGCCAACTGAAAGAGCCATAGCCACTATCGGAGATTTTAGCAATGTATTCAGCTATTTGAGTAGTTTGAGCATCCAGCATTACGGTCGATGGTGACGGTGCAGTAGTCAATTTGATGTTCTTAATCTCACAAATCTGCGTTCCGCCTTCCACTTCACCGTTTGCTCTAATCTTTACCTTGATTAATTCACCGGATGTTCCCTTGATATATTGCGTACCGGACATGGCGAATACCATGAAACGATAGCAGACGTTATTATAGAATGACGATCTCAATACATGAGGCTTACTGGTTGTTGTGCGATTGGGATTTAATACGCCATAGCTGTTATTCTCCATGACGAGTTCCAGACCTTTCGGAAGATAGAGATCGAACTGGGCAGCACAATATGAGGTCTCATTCTCTTGTGTGAAGTTGATGGACACTTCCTTCGTTTCCCCCGCCAGAATTTCAAAGGGATCAATGTAAAGTTGAACTGCTGACAGATCATTCAATACCGCAAATAGAAGGGTGATTGCAAAGATAGTTCTATTCATGTAAATTAGTTATTAAGTGTTGTTTGTGTGATTAATACAAAGTCTTTGACTCCTGCTCCGAAAGAATCTGCCCATGAAAATTCAGTAATAAGCAGACACAAAAGCATCATAATAATGCTTTCCACACTCTCAATTCTTTTAGTCTTAGACATCGTTTTTGTTGTTTACCTTTCTTATGATTTATATTTTGCAACAAAAGTAACAAAAAAAAGTAGAATCAATGCATTGTTAACATTTATTGTTTTTGTGTTCGTACACGTATCAAAAAAAGTGCTTAAAGCACTGGATATTTATAATTGATTTCCTATTATTATATATAATGTGTGCAAAAAATCTCAAAAAATGAGAGTGATTTGCGTTTGTGTGGAGGGTTTTTATTATCTTTGCAAAAATCTTTTCGAATCATTATTAATAATAGAGTATTATGAAACCTACGTTATTTCTTCTGGCTGCAGGAATGGGCAGCCGTTATGGTGGATTGAAACAGTTGGACGGTTTAGGTCCTAATGGCGAAACCATCATGGATTATAGTATTTACGATGCTATTCAAGCTGGATTCGGCAAAATCGTATGGGTTATCCGTAAGGATTTTGAAGAGCAGTTCCGCACACAGATATTATCGAAGTATGAGAACAAAATCCCCTGTGAACTGTGCTTCCAGGCACTTGATTCCCTTCCGGAGGGATTCTCTGTTCCTGAAGGTCGTGTAAAGCCTTGGGGTACTAATCATGCAGTACTGATGGGTAAAGACGTTATCAAAGAGCCTTTCTGTGTGATTAACTGTGATGATTTTTATGGCAGAGACGCATTCATGACCATCGGTAAATTCCTTGCAGACTTACCAGAAGGAGCACAGAACAAATATGCAATGGTTGGTTTCCGTTGCTGCAACACATTAAGTGAGAACGGTTCAGTTGCCCGTGGTGTATGTGTTTACGATGACAATCATCATCTGACAGATGTTGTTGAGCGTACAGAAATCATGCGCGTTCCAGCCGACGGACCTATTTGCTTCAAGGATGAAGAAGGAGTATGGCAGCCACTTGAAGAGAATGTACCTGTTTCCATGAACATGTGGGGATTCACTCCTGACTATTTCGAGCATAGTGAGGCTTATTTCAAGGAGTTCTTAAGCGACCCGAAGAACTTGGAGAATCTGAAAGCTGAGTTCTTTATTCCGTTGATGGTGAACAAACTGATCAACGATGGTACTTCTACCGTTGAAGTGCTTGACACAACAAGTAAGTGGTTTGGAGTAACTTATGCGGCAGACCGTCAAGCCACGGTTGAGAGAATTCAACAACTGGTAAATGATGGAGTATATCCTGAAAAGCTTTTCTAAGTTACTAGAATAAATTGGATTTTGAATCTTATCCTGTGCATACTTGGTATCATAGGATAAGATTTACTATTTTGCAGATTTTAGCATTTGTCTATGCAGATAAACATTCTTTCCGAAGCAGAATTGGCTCAACTGAAGCAGCTTGTTTCAGATGCTGAACATATCGTTATTTGCTGTCATAAATCTCCTGATGGTGATGCTCTTGGTTCATCATTAGGATGGGCATCTTATCTCAAGATGATTGGAAAAGAACCCTACGTGGTCATTCCAGATGCCTATCCTGATTATCTGATGTGGCTTCCCAACTCAGAAAGGATTATCAGGTATGATAAAAGACAGGAATTAGCAAATGTTCTTTTTCAAGATGCAGACTTAGTCTTTTGTCTTGACTTTAGTAGCATAGACAGAGTGGAAGCGATGGGTGAGGCATTGACCTCTTCCTCTGCACCTAAAGTGATTATCGATCATCATCTGGGGGCTCTGATGGATGTGAATATGGCAATCTCCTTTCCCGAGATGAGCTCTACGTCAGAGCTTATCTTTAGGATTATATGGCAGATGGGAGGTTTTGAAGAGATGGATAAAAAGTGTGCCGTACAACTTTATTGCGGAATGATGACTGATACTGGAGGCTTTACATATAACTCCACTCGTCCCGAGATATTCTTCATCATCTCGCAATTGCTCACTAAAAACATCAACAAGGACAAGATTTTCCGGAATGTCTATAACAATTATAGTTCATGGGCTATTCGATTGCGGGGATACATTCTTTGCCAGAAACTGAATGTACTGGATGATTATCACGCTTCATATTTCACGATTACACGTCAGGAGATGAGAGATTTCCATTTCATTAAAGGTGACGCTGAAGGTCTGGTGAACATTCCATTGCAGATAAAAGGGATGAAATTGTCAATCTCTCTTCGTGAAGACGACCGGAAAGACAATCTGATTTGGGTCAGCTTGCGTTCGGTAGACGACTTCCCATGTAACAAGATGGCAGAGGAGTTCTTCAATGGTGGAGGACATCTCAATGCCAGTGGTGGAAGGTTAGAGTGCTCTGTAAGAGAGGCAGAGCAGATTGTCCGCCAGGCTATTTTACGATATGAACCCCTTCTTAAGGGTAAGACCCCTACTAATTAAGATTACTAAACGATAAATATATAATGAAAAGAGTTACAAATGTCATACTTGTTTTAATGAGTATTTTAGTCCTTTATTCCTGCCGGAATAGGGAAACTTATGCTGAACAGAAGAATAGGGAACGTAGTGCCATTAACAGGTATATTGCTGAAAAAGGTGTGAAAGTAATATCAGAAGAAACTTTTTTTGCACAGAACAGCATGACGGATGTGTCAAAGAATGAGTTTGTCCTTTTTGAATCATCCGGTGTCTATATGCAGATTATCAACAAAGGATGCGGAGAAAAGCTTAAGAACGGTGAGACCGCAAGTGTGTTGTGCCGTTTCTCGGAGTACAATCTGCTTAAAGGTCCTGATTCGTTGCAGTTGTCTAATGACTTGTATGTTTATTCCACTCTTGTCGATAAGATGTCTGTAAAGAACACGTTGGGAACCTTTTCCGCTTCTTTTGATCCGACATCAAGTTTAATTTATAATAAATACGGTAGTAGTAATAATACTTCCGTTCCGGAAGGATGGCTTGTTCCTTTATCCTATATAAACCTGGGACGTCCCATCAATGAAGGCGATGAGATAGCAAGAGTTAAGATTATCGTTCCACATACGAAAGGACATTCGTATGCTACCGCCGGTGTTTATCCTTGTCTGTATAATATTACATACGAAAGAGGAAGATAAATAATAGAGGTATAGAATAATATTTGATAATATGACATTAATTAAATCAATTTCAGGAATCCGCGGTACTATCGGCGGAAAAACAGGGGACACATTAAACCCGTTAGATATTGTAAAATTCACATCTGCATACGCAACATTTATCCGCAGAAGCAAGAAGTCTGAGAGCAATACAATCGTCGTAGGACGCGACGCTCGTATCTCTGGCGAGATGGTGAAGAATGTAGTGTGTGGCACTCTGATGGGAATGGGATATGATGTGATTAATATCGGTCTGGCTACGACTCCGACAACAGAACTTGCGGTCAGATGGGCGAAAGCTGCTGGTGGTATCATTATCACGGCAAGTCATAATCCCCGCCAATGGAATGCTTTGAAACTATTGAATTGTGAAGGAGAGTTTCTTACCGCCGCAGATGGTACGGAAGTGCTGGCTATAGCAGATAAGGAAGACTTTGAATATGCAGACGTAGAGTCGTTAGGCCATTATACCGAAGACGACACATATAATCAGAAACACATTGAGAGTGTCCTTGCACTAAACCTTGTTGATGTTGAATCAATCCGGAATGCTCATTTCAAGGTAGTTGTAGACTCTATCAATTCAGTCGGTGGTATTATTCTTCCCGACCTGCTTAGTGCCTTAGGAGTAGAGTATAAGTTCCTGAATGCCGATGCTACAGGTGATTTCGCTCATAATCCAGAGCCTCTTGAGAAGAATCTCAGTGGTATCATGTCTGTGCTTAAAGGTGGCGGATATGATATGGGTATTGTTGTTGACCCCGATGTAGATCGTCTGGCTTTCATCTGTGAGGATGGTCAGATGTTTGGTGAAGAGTATACTCTGGTAAGTGTTGCTGATTATGTTCTTTCTCATACACCGGGTAATACCGTATCAAATCTTAGCTCTACACGTGCATTACGTGATGTGACGGAGAAGCATGGTGGTAAGTATCAGGCTGCTGCTGTCGGTGAAGTGAACGTCACAACAAAGATGAAGGAAGTTGGTGCCATTATTGGCGGTGAAGGAAATGGTGGTGTCATTTATCCCGAAAGTCATTATGGACGTGATGCTTTGGTAGGTATAGCCCTCTTCCTTTCTTCATTGGCTCAGAAGGGAATGAAAGTGAGTGAACTGCGTGCGACATTCCCCAACTATTTTATTGCGAAGAACCGCATAGATCTGACGCCTTCTACGGATATAGATGCTATATTAAATAAGGTGAAGGAGATTTTTGCCGACCAGCAGGTGAATGATATTGATGGAGTGAAGATTGATTTCCCTGACAAGTGGGTACATCTTCGCAAGTCAAATACCGAGCCGATTATCCGTGTATATAGCGAAGCAAGTAGCATGGAAGTTGCTGATGAGTTAGGAAAGCAACTTATGCAGATTGTATATGATATGCAGGGGTAAAAGCATTTGGATTAAGAAACCAACATTCTTTTATAGATGAAAAGACCGCCAATAGTGCGGTCTTTTTTATTGTTAATGCTATTTGCAATATATTGATTGATATGATGTTACGCAGAAATTCGTCTTTCTCCTAACGGTTTTGCATAATACGAATTTGCTAAATGTATCGTTTAGGCGTGCTAAAGTTATCGTTTAGGTGTGCTAAATGTATCGTTTAGGTGTGCTAAAGGTATCGTTTAGGTGAGCTAAAGGAAATCATACAACATGAAGGCTTCACTTTTTCCTCTTATACTCCTTCTTTTTGGGATAGCCCGCTTTCTTTCCTGGATATGCACTCTTTGATGAACGACTATTATCAGCTGAGTATCTGACACCATTATATAATTTATGGATTAGGTCACTACGACCGATTCTTTTCAGTTCTCTTTCAATGTTCGTTCTCTCTTCAGGCTTGTACCAGAAGAAGAACATACGTTGGGCAAGTTTGTCGCGTGGAGTCTTGGCACTATAAACAGGCTCTAAAGTATACGGATCATATCCAGTATACCATGTTTCAGTACTGACAGTCATTGGAGTAGGGGTGAAGTCCTGAACCTGTTCAAGATGGAAGTCTAATTGCTTTGTTATAACAGCCAGTTCAGCCATGTCTTCTGCATGACAACCGGGATGACTACTGATGAAATAAGGAATAATCTGCTGGTTCAAGCCTTCTTCTCTATTTATCCTGTCAAAGATACTCTTGAACTCATTAAACAGGCGGAAGGACGGTTTACGCATGAGTGCCAAGACACGATTACTTGTATGTTCTGGAGCCACTTTGAGACGGCCGCTTACATGTTTGGTAATCAATTCACGTGTATATTGCTGGGCAACATGATTACTATGCTCGTCTTTACTTTTGTGTAAAAGCAAGTCATAGCGGACACCACTTCCGATAAAACTCTTCTTTATTCCAGGGATAGCATCAACGGCATGATAGATTTCCAGTAGTTTGGAGTGGTCTGTATTTAAGTTAGGGCATATTTCTGGATTGATACATGAAGGACGCTTACACCTTTCGCATGCTTTTAAGTTGTTTCCATGCATCCCATACATATTTGCCGAAGGTCCTCCCAGATCGGAAAGATAACCTTTGAAATCAGGCATCTTTACTATTTTGCGTACCTCACGCAAAATGTTCTCCTTTGATCTGCATGAGATGAATTTCCCCTGATGTGCAGAAATGGTGCAAAAAGCACAACCACCAAAACACCCACGATGAATATTCACCGAGTGTTTGATCATCTCGTATGCTGGAATCCTTTTGTTCTTATATTTAGGATGGGGTAGTCTGGTGTATGGATAGTCGAAAGAAGCGTCTAATTCTTCTGTCGTCATCGGAGGAAAAGGAGGATTTACCACGGCATACTTACCGTCTACCTCTTGCAAAAGACGCTGGGCATGCATCTTGTTCGACTCCTCCTCAATATGTCGGAAATTCTCAGCCTGGGCACGTTTGTTACGAAGACAGGTCTCATGGCTATGAAGTATGATATCATTCTCATTGATACCGCCAGGTATATCGTTCTTATCAACAAGGAAAACGGTTTGAGGAATATCGTGAATACTATCTATGCTTCGTCCTTTGTCAAGTTCCTGGCATAAGCAAAGCGTTACTTTCTCACCCATTCCATAGATGATGATATCTGCTCCTGAGTCGCACAGGATGCACTTCATCAGCTTATCCTGCCAGTAATCATAATGAGTAAGGCGCCGCAGGGATGCTTCTATTCCACCAAGAGCTACGGGTACATCCGGATACAATTGCTTCAGGATACGCGTATAGACGATAGTAGGATACTCCGGTCTGCAATCATGCCGCCCGTCAGGACTATATGCGTCTTCACTACGAAGGCGTCTGTTAGCGGTATACTTGTTTACCATTGAATCCATGCAACCGGGTGCAATTCCGAAAAAGAGACGAGGCCGCCCGAGTTTTTTGAAATCGCGAAAGTCTCCATGCCAGTCCGGTTGAGGAACAATAGCAACTCGATAGCCGGAAGCTTCAAGTGTACGCCCGATAACAGCTGCTCCAAAGGAAGGATGATCCACATACGCATCCCCTGAAAAGAGGATGACATCAAGTGTGTCCCATCCACGTAATTCACATTCTTTTTTTGTTGTTGGAAGGAAATCTGAGAGTTTGTAGTTATTGTTCTCCACCATTTTCTTCATGGTTCTGGTCTTTCCAGTTGATATACAAGGATACCAGCTGATTTAAGCCAAAAGCCTTCATGTTGTTGTTATAGATAACATCTAAGCATAAATCCAAAAGCTCTTTGTCTGTCTCTTGTGAAGATTCGAGTATGGAACGGACATTGAACTTCAGTTTGTCAAGAACCGTCTCGTCAATAATACCATTACTATCAACAAGATTATTCAACAAAGAATACTTTTCAATTGTTTGTAAATGATTATCTGTAACCTCAATATTCCTCGTACCTGACTGATTTGCTTGCAATTTATACATATCTGATATATTAGTTGATTAAGAAATTCAGGATTCCTCTCATAATGCTATTTCTAAGAGCCGGATCAATGATACACTCAAATGGAAATCCCATTACAAATGAATGATAGTCCCGTCCGTTATAGGCAACACCGGCAGCATTTCCATCACTATATTGCATGGCACAGAATGCCGTATTGACAGACGGACGGAGAACATCTGTTGTCGTTGCCGCATAGTGCTTCTCATTTAAGTTGCTGTAAATGCTAAAGTTAGTTCCTAATCCGCGAATGGTTGAATTTTTATAAAGGCTGCCGGCATACAATACTTTTAGAGTGTTTGCGAGAAATTGTCTTTCCGAATCCGACTGCATGTCGGCACCGATATAGGCACCGCTTACAAGTAAGTTACCATGATTCCTCACATAGTTACGCAGCTCTTGTTGTATTTCGCCGGTAAACGTCTTATAAGGAACAAGCGAATGGCCGTCGTTCCGTTCAAGACCCAACAGCAGGTCTATACAGTCATAATGCGACAATTTCACATGATGGTTTTTGATTGCTTCACTTGAACAGCTTACAATGTTGTATTTGCCCGCGCTTGCTACAGCCTCTGCATGAGTCTTCACATAGTTAAAGTCATTGCCAGCAATGAACATTCCAGCCATCTCATCACCACAATAACCTAATCCACCAGCACCTTCTATTCCCATCTTGGTCTTGTCGAAGGACAATTGTTTACCGCTCCAACCTGCAGTAGAACCATACGTGACACCGGGATCTGCATTCATGTCAAATCCTTGAGAAGTCGTTGTGTTAATGATAGCCGGTGATGAAAGGCGATGAAACCCATTAACTATTAATACGGTCTGTCTTGCATTGGGCTGGTAATAGGCAGATAAAACCTCCGTAGGAAAGCTCTCTCCACCACGATTCACGGCGGTAACACGGAAGTTGTATTGAACTCCTGGTTGCAAATCTACCACGCAAGAGTTCGACTTAATTGTCTGTCCATTGTCAAATCCTCTTGATCCGACGGCTATGTATAAATTATAGGCAGTTGGAGTAGAGGTCGGTTCCTGTGCATCATGGACAGGATTCCACGATAGACGGACTCGGTTCTTGCTTGTGAACTCTATGCGGAAGTTGTTAGGAGCCAAAGGCTGAACCACGTAAGAGCTTCCATGCTGATTCGAGATGTACCGTAAGATTGTCTTGTACAATGAACGCGCTAATGTGAATCTGAAATTCGGGTCTTGTCCAAAGCGCATATCAGGGAAGTTTTGATGGGAGAGAGTCTCTATGATTGCAGACGGCATCTCGGGGCACCTTGTCTCTGAATAATTACGATTGTACAAGTCACGACGAATCCAGTTCCCGTATTTGTATCTTAAATCCCTATTCAGTCCTGATAATAAAGACTCGGCAAAATCGTAGGAAGCCATACGGGAAACACCCGAATTCAGTTTTCCATTACCCGTGTTGGTCGTACAGATGGATAAAGAACCAATCAGTTGATCTTCAGGAGAAAAACCTGCATCGCTATGTACTGCTAATGACAACTCAATAGGTACTCGTTTCCCTGATAAAGACGGCACATAGCATGAGCCACCGGCAAGCCAGTTTGTCATATAAGAACGTGCATTGATATCATCAGCATAGTCATCTGCACCATTCTTTGAGCTATATACACTATAAGGAGCACCTGCCCACTGGCAATAATATCTGGCACCTTCGAGTGTTCTGGGCAATCCACTGACCTTTCCACCTCGTTGAATGTTTCCCATACCACCACCAAAACGGACAGCATCAGTAGTTATTACGCCCTTGTATTGGCTATAATTGGTCAGGACAACTCTATTATTATTGTTATTTCCCTTGTCAAATTCAAAAGTTCCAAGATAAACCCATGTACCGCCACCCATCTGCTGGTTGACACGTATATGCGTTTGTTGTCCCTTATGGAATACTACATATTGAGCATCAGGAACACTGTTCTGAACCGTAGTGTAGCTGACATAAACAGCATATTTTCCCTCTTCGGTTATGGTCGGCTGATAGGATACCTGGCTCAGCTGCTTCACTTTGCTGGTAGCATTGACCATTCGCGAACCACCAGCCTCAAAAGGATTCTCTTTGTCCCTATAAGTTCCATTATGCAAGGCAAAGCCTGCATAGCCGGAATTGCGCCATGCAGCACCTCCATTATACTCTTGATATGAACCCGAAGCACGACTATGCTCGTAATCAATAATGATTTCACGTTTCTGCCAGTCACGTTCTCTTGGCGTAAAGACAACGGCTCCGGCATTCTCTAACATGGGAATCAGATATGGAACAACAATTGTCTGAGTATAAAGGTCTTCATTCGTGCAGAACAAGTTAGGGCGTTGCCATCGCCAGGTCCCTTTTTTCTGGTCATAATAACGTCCATGACTTGACCATAAGGACAAATGCCGATTATTGAGACCATGAGTGATTGCATTGGGTTTAGAAATGTTCTGAACCCAGGGAATTCCTTTATAGTCAATCTTTCCCCAAAGTCTGCTCCCATCTGCATTGTTGGACAACCTGTTGGGAATGAGGTCTTCAATAGGAACACCGGTTGTCTTGACTATAATCTTATATTTGTTATAGGGTTTTGAAAGGATTTTCCCGACTTTCTTGTATATCTTATTGACAACATCAGGTGAGAACTCTTGTCCATCGAATACGTCACTTACCGTGATGGTGATTGTTTGTGATGGATTATTAATCGAATAACTCATCATCTGTGGAGCTTTGGGGAAATCAACTCCTTTTGCTTTGTATTTTTGAAAGTATTTCTGTAAGTCCTCTACGTCATTCTTGTCTAATGTCGTGTTCTGTGCCCACGCAGATGAACATAAAGCAAACAATAGAAAGAACAATATACTAAATGATTTGGTGTTCATTATTATTAGATGTTACCTATTGTAAATAGTTCAGGATGCTTACCTTTGAAGTCCTTGAAATAAAGTTTTATCTGTCGCATCTCCTTTTCAAAGTCTCCTGTCGGTATAAAACTCTCAGTACACTTGATTAGCCGTTTTTCATAATCAACTCCATACAACAATATAGGAATCTGGGCTTTATAGGCAATATAATAAAACCCTTTCTTCCATTCAGGGTTGAGTGAACGTGTACCTTCGGGAGTGATGCATAACTGAAAGGATTTTGATTCAATTGCAGTTTGGGCAAGATTATCCGTCATACTCGTATGTTTGCTTCGCCATACAGGTATTCCTCCCATTGCTTTGAAAATAGGACCTAAAGGCCAAAAGAACCATTCTTTTTTCATCAGGAAATTGTTCTTCATTCCTTCGGCACGCATATATAGCTGCCCGATGACAAAATCCCAGTTGCTCGTGTGCGGAGCAAGACAGATAATGTACTTCTGTGGATGTTCAACTGTGACTTCACACTTCCATCCCAATACTTTATAAAGTAACCAACGACAAAAAGCTTTCATAATTGATTGTATAATTAACCTTGGTTAGATATTTGATCAAGGATTTCTGATATTTGCACATTGAAATCATCAATCAATATCTTATAATAAACTTTAGGCTTCATTCCCGGTTCCGGATGTGAAACACGGCAAACGAAATCATTATATGTGTTCATTATTAAGGCTAATAACGCATCAACATTTTCAGGGTGATGATTGCTGTCATATAAAGCTGCTGCCACACAATCTGAGAAAAGACCTGTACAGATATCGCTGATATACCGTTTTAATTCCCTTTTATTATTCATACTTAATTACTTTTTTATTTTTCCCCAAAGTTATGAAAACTATTCGGATTGACAAGCATTTTGCAAAAAAAAAGTTTCAAAAAATGAATTATTTTATAATTCTTTCCATTATATGAGATAAATTCAGTAAATTTGCAACATAGAAACTTTACTTTAGTAAAATAGAGAATAACAATAAATATATTTAAGGTAAAATGAAAAAAAGTCTTCTACAGAAAGAAAGAGCTGCTTATCAGCCGAAGTTACCTAAAGGACTTCAGGGAGCAGTAAAAGTGAAAGAGGGAGAACCAACCCAGAGTGTAGGCAATCAGGAAGAAATAAAGAAGCTTTTCCCGAATACTTATGGAATGCCTCTCGTTGAGTTTGTTCCCGGTGATGTGGCTAATAACAAAAAGATGAATGTCGGCGTTATCCTCAGTGGAGGTCAGGCTCCTGGAGGTCATAATGTTATTTGTGGTATTTTTGATGGAATTAAGAAACTCAATCCGGAGAACAGGCTTTTCGGTTTCATCCTTGGTCCTGGCGGTTTGGTTGAGCACAATTATATGGAGCTGACATCTGATATTATTGATGAATATCGTAATACTGGTGGCTTCGACATGATTGGTTCGGGCAGAACAAAGCTTGAAAAGGTTGATCAGTTTGAGAAAGGACTTGAGATTATAAAGGAACTTGACATTAAGGCATTGGTTATCATTGGTGGTGACGACTCTAACACAAACGCTTGTGTCCTGGCTGAGTATTATGCCGCTAAGAACTATGGCGTTCAGGTTATCGGATGCCCCAAGACCATTGATGGTGACTTAAAGAACGAACAGATTGAAACTTCATTTGGCTTTGATACAGCTACTAAGGTGTATGGAGAGTTAATCGGTAACATTGAACGTGACTGTAACTCTGCACGTAAGTATTGGCACTTTATTAAATTGATGGGACGTTCTGCCAGTCATATAGCATTGGAGTGTGCTTTGACCTGCCAGCCTAATATCTGTATCGTATCAGAGGAAGTTGAAGCAAAGGACCAGACCCTCAACGACATTGTTGAATATATTGCATCTGTTGTGGCAAAACGTGCAGAAGACGGTAATGACTTCGGTGTCATCCTGATTCCAGAGGGACTCATTGAGTTTATCCCTGCCATCGGTCGTTTGATTGATGAGCTGAACGACTTGCTTGCTGCTCATGGCGCAGATTATAAGGATCTGGACAAA
Organism: uncultured Prevotellaceae bacterium; assembly: GCA_902762325.1. Taxonomy (GTDB): domain Bacteria; phylum Bacteroidota; class Bacteroidia; order Bacteroidales; family Bacteroidaceae; genus Prevotella. The sequence continues at coordinate 20,935 of CACWNV010000009.1, forward strand.
GACGCACAAAGAGAATACATCCTTGCTCATCTTTCAGAGCAGAATGCCGAGACCTTCTCAACACTTCCTGAAGGTGTTGCCCGTCAGCTTTCGTTAGACCGTGATCCTCATGGTAATGTACAGGTATCTCTCATCGAGACAGAAAAGCTTCTTTCTGAGATGGTTGATGCTAAACTGGCAGAATGGAAGAAAGAAGGAAAATATGTCGGTAAGTTTGCCACACAGCATCATTTCTTCGGCTATGAGGGTCGTTGCGCTGCTCCTTCTAACTTCGATGCAGACTATTGTTATGCTCTTGGTATCAGTGCATCACAACTCATCGCTAACGGAAAGACTGGTTATATGGCCATCGTCAAGAATACCACTGCTCCTTCAGATGAGTGGGTAGCCGGAGGTGTGCCTATTACCATGATGATGAATATGGAACGTAGAAATGGTGAGATGAAGCCTGTTATCAGAAAAGCTCTCGTTGAGTTGGAAGGCAGACCATTCCTGAAGTTTGTTGAGCACAGACAAGAGTGGGAGAGAGAGACATGCTTCGTTTATCCTGGTCCAATTCAGTATTGGGGACCTTCTTCTGTGGCTGATCGTGCAACTCGTACTCTGATGTTAGAGCAAGGCAAGCAGTAATAGTTTTCATCATAGTATTATCATCGGGACTGTTGTAATGTGTCATGTCCTTTTATAGAACTAACACTATTTACAACAGTCCTCTTGTAATAAAATAGACTTGACAACAAAGAAAACGACATCAAAGAAGTCGTCTGCTCCTTCTCGTAGACGAAGAAAGAGCAAAAAGACCAACATGTTTTTGGGGAATTTCTTTAAAAAGAATCCTCGACTGGCATGGTGGATAGGTGGTGTTGGTGTCGTTATCATTTACATTTGGGTCTTTTATTATTTCTTTGTAGGACCGACGGGATTCCGTTGGCGGGCATTATATGGTGATGCCAAGTACCCCAAAGGGTATGAGATTCATGGTATAGACATATCCCACTATCAAGGAGAAATCAATTGGGACAAGTTGCGTCATTCCATGATAGAAGGATGTCCCTTACGTTTTATCATCATCAAATCTACTGAAGGGTCAACCAAATTGGACGAGAATTTTAATGATAACTTCTATCAATCCCGGGAATATGGCTTTATTAGAGGTGCTTATCATTTCTGGAGTAACAAGTCTACTGCACGCGAACAGGCATATTATTTCTTAAAACAAGTGCACCTGGAGAATGGTGACCTTCCTCCTGTTCTTGATATTGAGCACATGCCTAAGAATCGAAGCATTGAGGATTTTCAGCGTGATGTGTTGACATGGTTACATATTGTTGAGGACCGTTATCATGTAAAGCCGATAATATACACGTATTTTAAGTTTAAGGAACAGTATCTAAATGCCCCTGTCTTCGAGGATTATCCCTATTGGATAGCCCATTATTATGTTGATAAGGTTGAGTATAAGGGATCGTGGAAGTTTTGGCAACACACGGATGTGGGAAGACTTCCAGGTATTAAAGGGCATGTTGACTTGAATATCTATAATGGTTCCTTCTATGATTTGAAAAAGCTGACGATCGGGAGTGAAGATTCAGATCAATAAAACATATCGTTTAGCACTCATAAACGTATCATTTAGCACATCTAAACGTATCGTTTACGTGATGCAAACATATCGTTTAGCACGCCTAAACATATCATTTAGCTCGTTTAAACACAAGACATGACCAATTGTTATTACACTCTTGTCGTATCAGTTCCAATCCATATTGCCTGGCTTCCTGAGTAAGCATTGCGACATCTTCATGATAGAAACCGCTCAAGATTAAATATCCATCCGTTGAGAGCTTGTCTACAAACGCTCCCATATCTGCTATCAGAATATTTCGATTGATATTTGCCAGAATAATATCAAAAGAACCCGTAAATTGAGTGAGCACACGTGAATCTCCATGCAGCACTTGGATGATTTTATCTACATCATTTAGTTCTGCATTATGTATCGTGTTCCTTACACTCCATTCGTCTATGTCGTATGCACATACTCTGGTAGCGCCCAGTTTTCCGGCAACAATACCGAGGATTCCAGTTCCACACCCACAATCCAAGACATTCTTGCCTTCTAAATCCAGACCTAACAGTTGTCCGACAATCATCTGAGTGGTTTCGTGTGTACCTGTTCCGAAAGCCATCTTCGCTTCAATACCGACCTTTATAGGATAACTATCAGGTAATTGTGATGGATGACGAACATCGTATATTACACATTTATTATTTATAATAATAGGAGAGAAGCCTTCATTCTCCCATGTCTCATTCCAGTCTACATTCTCAATGACACCAACTTTGTAAGTAATATGCGTTGATTCTATTGGCCATTCGTCAATAATGGAATTAAGGTCATCAGGATTATACAGTTCTTTTTGGATATATCCATTGACTCCCTCTTCTGTCTCCTCGAATGACTCAAATCCAACTTCTCCAGCCATTGCACATAAAAGGTCACATGAGGTCTCAAACAAATCCTTATCTCCTTTTATCTCAAATTTTACAATTATATACTCCATGATAGTCATTAATTTTGATGCAAAATTATAAAAAATAGGGAAAAACCTACAACAGTTTAGGGATTTTCCTTATTTTTGTAGTAAATTAAGTAATAATTTTGTAATGTAAAATAGTAACCTATAATACATAAAGGAATATGAAAATGAAAAAAATCGTTATGCTAGTATTCTTCATTGGAATTCTACCATTGTCAATGATGGCTCAAGATGATGATATGTATTTCGTATCTAAAAAGAAAACTGCATCAACATCTTCAAAAGAGCCGACCTATTATGTAGGAAGCGATCGTAATGTAGATGAATACAATCGTCGGGGTGGATTACGTAGTTCGTATAAGAAAATCGGTACAGATGCTGCTGGGAATGACATTATAGAGTTTGATAGCAAACCTGGTCTTTATCCTGATACATCTTATGTCGATACACTATTCCTTTCTTCGAAGAAAAAGTATATTGACGAGAATGACTATAAGTACAGCCGATATATGAGCAGATGGGACGGATATTATGGTTGGTATGATCCCTGGTACTATGGACATTGGGGATATGGGCCATATTGGAGGTCCAGGTATTACTGGTATGATCCCTGGTACTCTTCTTATTACGGCTGGTATTCTTCTTATTACGGTTGGTATGATCCTTGGTATTACAATTACTGGGGCTGGTATGATCCTTGGTATTATAGTTACTGGGGCTGGTATTATCCCGGATATTCAAGTTATTGGTGGCCTGGTGGCTATGCATACCACACTGATTATGGCTATCCCGGAGGCGGCGGCTCTTCACATCGTGGGTCTCTAAGCTATTATGACCAGTCCCGCTATTCCCCCGGATCAACATATTCTTATACTGGAAGGAGTGGTTCTCGTACAAATGGTAACGGTTCGTTCACCAGAAACGGCACAACTTATAGTCGTGGAACTACAGGCTTTGGCGGAAGACGTCCGAGTAGTGGTAGTAGTATGAGTAGTAGTTCTTATTCTTCAAGCCATAGTTCGTACTCTGGAAGCCCTTCTTATTCAAGTACTCCTTCTTATTCAAGTAGTCCCTCTTATTCAAGTGGTTCTTCTTATAGCGGAGGAGGCGGAAGCCGCTCTGGTGGTTCAAGTGGAACATTCGGAGGAAGTCGTCCAAGTGGTAGCGGCGGAGGGGGCCATGTTGGTGGTCGTCGATAATACTAATCGAATATTAGATATTATATAGGTAATAATTTATTCAATCTAAAGATAATATTTGAAATATGAAAAGAATATATTCATTGGCAATAATGTTGTTAAGCATGACTCCATTATTGGCGCAAGAGACATACGAGAATGCGAAGATTATTAATGAAGACTTAAATGGAACAGCCCGTTACGTTGGTATGGGCGGTGCCATGGAAGCTTTAGGAGCTGATATCTCTACTATTGGCAGCAATCCAGCGGGTATCGGTTTATTCCGTAAGTCGTCAGTTTCAATGTCTTTTGGGGCAGTCTTCCAGCAGGATGCAAAGAGTTTTTCAGATGCAAACAAGGCGAATCTCAGCTTTGATCAGGTAGGTTTTGTCTATTCTAATCAGACCGGTGCGAACTCGTATATTAATTTAGGTGTCAATTACCACAAGAGTAGGAATTTTGACTATATACTTTCTGCCAGTGATGCGCTGAATAATGCTTCTCAGAACTCATTGTCCTTTGCTAAGGCTATTGGAAGAGATGACGACAATGGAGCCACGATTCTCAACATAGAAGAAACCAGTTCAGGATTATATGGTGTCGATCCGTGGACTAGTCAGTTGGATAACCTTTATTATAATAATTTCCTGATAGAACAAGATGGAAGTGCTGGCTGGAATGTAGCATCTGGCTATGATTTTAATCGTGCTCATAAAGGTTATGTCGGAGAATTTGATTTGAACCTCAGCGGGAATATTAATGGACGTATCTTCTTAGGACTGACTGTCGGAATTCATGACGTTCACTATAAAGGTTATTCAGAATATAAAGAGGAATTGGTTAATTATCAAGACAAACCAATTGGATCAGTGACCGTTGTAGACCAGCGTAACATAACTGGAGCCGGATTTGATATTAAGATTGGTGGAATCTTCAGACCAGTAGAAGAGTCTCCTTTCAGAATTGGATTGTATGCTTCTACTCCCACTTGGTATGACCTGAAGACAGAGAACAGGACTCACTTAGTCAACAACACATATATTAAGCCATATAATAGTAATTTCTTTCAGAATAACGGATACAAATTCAAACTATATACACCTTGGAAATTTGGTATGAGCATCGGACATACCGTCGGCAATTATCTGGCTTTAGGTGCCAGCTATGAGTATTCAGACTACGGAAAAACCGATACCCGTATCAAGGATGGTGATGCTTATTACGACTGGTATGGAGATTATCATGATCCAAGTAGTAGCGACAAGGTGATGAATGATCATACTGAAAAGACACTTAAGGGTGTATCCACCGTGAAACTCGGAATGGAATACAAGCCATTTGACGAAATGGCAGTTCGGTTTGGATATAATTACATCAGTCCTATGTATAATAAGGATGGCTATAAAGACGGGACATTGGATTCATACGGATCAAATTACAGTTCTGCTACTGATTTTACAAACTGGGAGGCAACCAATCGCATTACATGTGGATTAGGTTATACTATTGGCCAGTTGTCTCTTGATCTTGCTTATCAGTATTCTGTTTCAAATGGAAGTTTCAAACCATTCATGGACTCATGGGGTAATTTCAACTACATTGATACCGACGGACAAAGGAAAACTGATATGATAGATAGCTATCCAGGTTCGACAAAGGTCAGCAACAAACGTCATCAGCTGTTGTTTACCGTTGCCTACAAATTATAGAATGCGTGTAAAATTGTTAAATTTGTAATAACTCGTAAAAAATATAGCGTAAAATTTTGAATTAATAGAAATTATTTGTATATTTGCAATCGACAAATACAACAATTAAGATTAGTTTTTTTAGTGGTTAATTTAGTTTTAGTAAGTATGTGAAGGGAATTTGTCGTGAGACAGATTCCCTTTTCACATTTTAAGAAGAAAATATCTTAAACTGATACCATATTCCATAAGTTTTTATTACCTTTGCCATATAATTATTCGAGTTATGAACTATAAATATCTATTAGTTTTATTAATGGCAGCATGCTGCTGTTCGTGTAGTCATAAGGTATATACTGAATCGGGGATTAAACGTGAGTTCCGCGGTGCATGGATACAATGTGTCAATGGTCAGTTTCAAGGTCTTGGAACTGAAAACATGAAAAAGAATCTGACCTATCAGCTTGACGAACTTAAAAAAGATGGTGTAAATGCCATTATTTTCCAAGTAAGAGCCGAATGCGATGCCTTATATAACAGTCCTTATGAGCCTTGGAGCCGCTTTCTAACAGGAACCCAGGGCGTTGCTCCATATCCTTATTGGGATCCATTGGAATGGATGGTCAGAGAGTGTCACAGACGTGGCATGGAAATACATGCCTGGATAAATCCCTATCGCGCCAAGACGAAGAACACCAATGCTTTGGCTAATACACATTTTGCCATAAAACATCCGGAGCGTGTCTTTGCTTATGACGGTCAGTATATCCTTAATCCCGGTATTCCTCAAAACAAAGATTATATCTGTGAGATAGTGAGAGATATTGTTAAGCGCTATGATATTGATGGATTGCATATAGACGACTATTTTTATCCATATCCTGCAGCTGGTCAGATTATTCCTGACGATAAAGAATTTGCCATGTATAGTAATGGTATCAAGAATCGTAACGACTGGAGAAGATATAATGTCAATGTCTTCATTAAGCAATTGAGTGAAACTATCAAGGGTACAAAGCCTTGGGTGAAGTTTGGCGTATCTCCTTTTGGAATATATAGAAACAAAAAGAGTGACCCTTCCAATGGCAGCAATACGAATGGATTGCAGAATTATGATGATTTGTATGCAGACGTCCTTCTTTGGGTAAAGAATGGATGGATTGACTATTGTGCCCCACAAATCTATTGGGAAATCGGAAACAAAGCTGCCGATTACAAGACTCTGATAACGTGGTGGAATAAGCATGCAGCAAACAGGCCGTTGTTTATTGGTGAGGATGTTGAGCGTACGGTGAAATATGCTGACTTGTCAAATCCAAGAAGTAATCAGATGCCGGCTAAGTTTAATCTCCATAAACAGATGAAGCATGTGAAGGGTACAGTCTTATGGTATTCACGTGCGGTGGCAGATAATGTGGGGAATTATGGAACTGTTCTTCGTGAGCATTACTGGAAATATCCTGCATTACAGCCGAAAATGACATTTATTGACGGTAAAATTCCCAATAAACCAAGAAACGTAAAGCCTGTCAGAACAACAGATGGTAAGTATGTGTTGTTCTGGGAAAGACCAAAAGCCAAGAAATGGAATGATGTTGTAGATAAATTTGTGGTTTATAGATTCGCAAAAGGTGAAAAGATAAACCTTGATAATCCATCCAAGATAGTGGCAATCACGTATGATACAATGTATGAATTACCCTATAGACAAGGGAATACCAATTACATTTATGTTGTCACGGCTCTTAATAGATTAAGTAACGAAAGCAAGGGAGTAAAGCAAAAGATTAAATTATAATGAAGAAAAAGGGAGTTTTATACCGTATTTTCCATCTTTACTACGATGGGTTTCGTTCCATGACATTGGGACGGACATTATGGGCTATTATCCTTATAAAACTCTTTATTATCTTTGTCGTGATTAAGCTTTTCTTTTTTCCTAACTACATAAAGGAACATTCCTCAAAAGGTGAAGAGGCAGAGTTTGTAACGAAAGAATTAATTCAACGCGCTAACTAAATATTTATTAACATGATTAACAGTTTGTTATTAGAAATCACATCAGCAAGCGTAGATTGGGCAAGGGCTCAATTTGCTTTGACGGCGATTTACCATTGGTTGTTTGTTCCTCTTACTTTGGGACTTGCGATTGTTATGGGAATTGCCGAGACAAAGTATTATCTTAGTAAAGATATATTTTGGAAAGATGTTGCTCGGTTTTGGCAAAAACTATTTGGGGTAAACTTTGCCATGGGAGTGGCAACTGGTATTATTCTGGAGTTTGAATTCGGTACCAATTGGTCTAATTACTCATGGTTAGTAGGTGACATCTTCGGAGCGCCTCTTGCCATTGAAGGTATTGTTGCTTTCTTTATGGAATCTACCTTTGTCGCCGTGATGTATTTTGGATGGGAAAAAGTTTCACGAGGTTTCCATCTGGCATCAACATGGTTAACTGGTCTTGGTGCGACAATTTCTGCTTGGTGGATTCTTGTTGCAAATTCATGGATGCAGTATCCGGTCGGTTGCGAATTCAATCCTGACACTATGCGTAACGAGATGGTTTCGTTTTTCGATGTTGCCTTATCTCCTTTTGCCGTCGATAAGTTTTTCCATACGGTTACGTCATCATGGATTATTGGTGCAATCTTTACCGTAGCGGTAAGTAGTTGGTATTTATTGAAGAATCGTGAGCATCGTCTTGCGATAGAGAGCATCAAAATCGGAGCCATTGTCGGATTAGTCTCTTCTCTGTTAGCTGCTCATACGGGTGATGGATCTGCTTATCAGGTAGCACAGGTACAACCCATGAAGTTAGCTTCAATGGAAGCATTATATAAAGGAGGAACTGATCAGAGCTTAACAGGTGTCGCATTAGTTAATCCTTTCCAGCAGCCCGATTATTTGAATGAGGACGAACCGCCATTGCGTATTGCCGTACCGTATGCTTTATCTTTCCTTGCAACCCATGATATTCATGGATATGTTCCTGGCATAAGAGATATTGTTTCCGGATATACAAAGCCTGATGGAACAAAAGAGTTGTCTTTGGAGGAAAAGATCCAGCATGGTCGTGTTGCCATTGAGTCTCTTTCTACATATCGGAAGGCTAAAAAGGAGAATAACACTGAAGGTGCTGCTATTGCCTTAAAGTCTTTGAAAGAGAACATCCCGTATTTCGGATATGGCTATGTGAAGTCGGTTGACCAGCTGATTCCATATATTCCAGTATGTTTCTGGGCATTTAGAATAATGGTCGGATTAGGTTGTCTCTTTATATTGCTATTTGCCCTGGCGACGTTTTTTGTGTTTAAGAAGAACATTTCAGATCACAAGTGGCTCCTAATTGCTTCGATTATTTGCGTTCCATTAGCTTATATCGCAAGTGAATCCGGATGGATTGTTGCTGAAATGGGACGTCAGCCTTGGACTATTCAGGACATGCTTCCCACATGGGCGGCTGTCAGTGATGTGAACTCCAACTCTGTTGCTTTAACTTTCTTTATTTTCCTAATCTTGTTTACCACCATGTTGGCAGTAGAGATAAGTATTCTATTGAAACAGATTAAGAAAGGACCGGAAAATTCAGTTAATTCATAGTTCTTTTAATTTTAAAATATCATTATGTCATATACATTTTTGCAACATTATTGGTGGTTTTTAGTGTCGTTGCTTGGTGCACTATTAGTCTTTATGATGTTTGTCCAGGGAGCAAATTCTATGATATTTCAACTTGGACGAAATGCAGAAGAACGACGCATGTTGATTAACTCCACTGGTCGTAAGTGGGAATTGACATTTACTACATTGGTCACATTTGGAGGAGCCTTCTTTGCATCGTTCCCTTTGTTTTATAGCACAAGCTTCGGAGGTGCATATTGGTTGTGGATGGTCATCTTATTCTCCTTTGTCTTACAAGCGGTCAGTTATGAGTTTCAAAACAAGCTGGGGAATTTATTAGGTGTTAAGACATTCCAAGTATTCCTTGTCATTAATGGAATCGTAGGGCCGTTGTTGTTGGGCGGTGCCGTTGCTACTTTCTTTACCGGAAGTAACTTTATCATTGAAAAGGATAGCATTACAGATGTCATTCAACCGGTCATCAGCCGTTGGGCTAATGCAAGCAATGGACTTGATGCACTATTGAATCCATGGAACCTGGTTTTTGGTTTGGCGGTGTTTTTCTTGTCACGCATTCTCGGAATCCTCTATATAATGAATAACATTAACGATGAGAATCTTCGTTCTCGTGGTAGTGTGCAATTAGTAGGGAATACCGTAATGTTCTTTTTGTTCTTTTTCCTGTTTATCATACATATTATGTTAGCAGACGGATATGCCGTTGATCCTAATACAGGTGCTATAGGAACATTGGAAGGCAAGTATCTGCAGAACCTTGTAGATATGTGGTATCTTGCGGTTGTCTTAATCATTGGTGCATTACTGTTGATTTATGGCATTAGAAAAACTATCGTAAGCAAGACATATATCAAAGGAATATGGCCGGCAGGTATAGGTGTAGTGTTGGTCGTATTATGCTTGCTGCTTAATGTCGGATGGAACAATACCGTATATTATCCGTCAACAGCAGACCTTCAGAGTTCCCTGACGATTCAGAATTCATGTTCAAGTGAATTTACGCTACGCACAATGGCATGGGTTAGTTTATTCATCCCCTTTGTTTTAGCATATATTGTTTATGCGTGGTATTCACTTGATAAAAAGAAAATTGATAAGAATGAAATCCAAAATGGCGATGTATATTAAACCTTATAAGTTTTTATTATTGCTTATAGTCCTGTTTTGTTCTACGACAGGATGGGCACAGGATAGTTCTCAAGATTCTACAAGTGTACAACATGAAGTGCTTTTTGAGACTAACTTAGGTGATTTTAAAGTTGTTTTATACAATGAGACTCCACGACACAGAGATAACTTTCTGGAGTTGGTAAAGAAAGGATATTATGATGGTATTCTTTTTCATCGTGTGATAGGTAACTTTATGATTCAGACTGGAGATTCAACGACTCGTCATGCGTTACCTGGTGAATCGGTAGGAAATCATGATCTTGACTATACCATTCCTGCTGAAATCGTGTATCCTCAGTACTTTCATAAAAGAGGTGCATTAGCTGCTGCTCGTGAAGGGGATGCAGAGAATCCCGAACGAGCCAGTAGTGCTGCACAGTTCTATATCGCTTACGGAACAAATTATAGCGACCTTTCTCTTGACAGATACCAGGAGCAGATTGATCAGAAGACGAACGGGACTATAAAGTTTACAAAGGAGATACGCGATTATTATCGTAAATATGGAGGTACTCCGCATTTGGACGGTCAGTATACGGTCTTTGGTGAAGTAAGCGAAGGCTTAGATGTTGTCCGCAAGATTAATTTTGTCAGGACAGACGATTATAACCGTCCAATTGATGATGTGAGAATTATAAAAGCTTCGGTAATACGTTAAAGAAAAGATGAGGGTGACTAGCCCTCATCTTTCGTTATAGGATGTTTAACGTGATTAGACGAAAAATCGAAACATATTGTTTCTGATGTCTGAATGTATCGTTTACGCTACCTAAATGTATCGTTTAGGCTATCTAAATGTATCGTTTACGAGACGCAAACAATACCTTTACGAACTCGCTCAGAAGGATTCCTAATTGCATCGAGCTCATGTTATTTATATCTTCTTTATTCAGCAAACTCGCTTAGTTCTAACCATCGCATACTCTTTTCATCGAGTTCTTCTTTTAATACAGGCAGACGTTTGCTCTTCTCAGTCAATTCTTCAACCGAGAGTTTCCCACTACAAAGTTCTTCTTCTATTTGTTTTTGTTCATTTTCAAGTCTTGTAATGTCTTTCTCCAATTGTTCAAACTCTCGTTTTTCATTATATGACAACCTTTTCTTTTGAGAATCCCGCTGGCTACTTCTTGTTGGTGTGGCTTTTGTAGTCTTATTCTTGGGAACATTCGCTTCCTCCTTTAATTGCAGATTCTGCCATTCTCTGAATTGAGTGTAATTGCCAGGGAAATCTTTTATTACGCCTTGTCCTTTGAAAACTAACAGATGGTCCACAACCTTATCCATGAAATATCGGTCATGACTGACAATAATCACACAACCGGGGAAGTCTTGCAAGTACTCTTCCAATACTTGCAATGTCTGGATGTCAAGGTCATTAGTCGGCTCATCAAGAACAAGGAAGTTCGGATTCTTCATCAGAATCGTACAAAGATAAAGCTTGCGTTTTTCGCCTCCACTTAGTTTGTACACATAGTTATATTGCTGTTCGGGAGAAAAAAGGAAATATTGCAAGAATTGTGAGGCACTCAGATGACGGCCTCCTCCAAGGTCAATATACTCGGCAATATCTTTAATTACATCAATAACCTTCTGTTCCTCGTTGAACTTCAATCCCTCTTGCGAGAAATAGCCGAATTTAACCGTGTCACCAATATCAAATCTACCCGAATCAACTGATTCTAAGCCTAAGAGCAGCTTAATAAATGTTGATTTTCCGGTTCCGTTATTACCGACAATCCCCATTTTCTCAAAACGGGAAAAGTTATAGTAAAAGTCCTTCAGTATGACGACGTCATTATCGAATTGCTTGGATACATATTGACATTCGAATATTTTAGAACCAATATAGACTTTAGAAGCTTTCAGCCTTATTTGTCTCTCTTCAATACGTCGTTTGGCTATCTTTTCTAATTCATAGAAAGCATCTTCACGATATTTTGCTTTGTGTCCTCTTGCCTGCGGCATTCGGCGCATCCATTCTAATTCTGTACGATACAAATTGTTAGCTCGTGCAACCTCTGCACGGGCATTATCTATTCGTTCTTGTCTTTTTTCCAGATAATAAGCATAGTTGCCGCGATAGGTGTATAGAGCATAATTATCTAATTCAATGATGACATTACAGACACGGTCAAGAAAGAAACGGTCATGAGTGACCATTAACAATGTCTTGTTCCCTCTGCTAAGATAACCTTCAAGCCATTCAATCATTTCAAGATCCAAGTGGTTTGTGGGTTCATCCAAGATAAGTAGATCGGGTTCTGTAATCAATACATTCGCTAAAGCGACGCGCTTTTGCTGGCCCCCACTGAGTTTACTCATGGGCTGGTTGAGGTCACGAATCTTTAATTGCGTTAACACCTGCTTCGCTTTCAATACTTTATCCGCTTCTCCTTGATGGTTGAAGCAGGCATCTAATACAGATTCGTCGGGATTAAAATGAGGCTGTTGTTCCAAATATCCCACCTTCAGGTCTTTGCGGAAAACTATTTTCCCGTCATCATAACCTTCTTTTCCTGCTATTATCGACAAAAGAGTGGATTTCCCCTTTCCATTTTGTGCTATTAATCCGACTTTTTGTCCTTCTGCAATAGAGAATGATATTTTATTAAAAAGTAACTGAGCACCAAATGTCTTTGTGAGATTCTGAATGTCAAGATATGGATTGCTCATTCTATTAGAGTGATTTGTTAATTTGGTCTATATAATCCAGGATTTCGTCTCTGCCTTGTTTTTTCTCGGAACTGGTAATAAAATAAGGTGGCAATTCTTCCCAGGCATCTTCTAATGCTTTCATCCATTTCTCAATATTCTGCTTTGCTTTTGCCGCACTCAGCTTGTCTGCCTTAGTAAAAACGATAGCAAAAGGAATGTTGCTTGTCCCCATCCAGTCAATGAATTCACGGTCTATCGCCTGTTGCTCATGACGGATATCAACGAGTACAAACACATTGACCAGTTGTTCCCGTTGGAGTATATATCCTCTAATCATGTTTTCGAGTTTCTGCCTTTCATTCTTTGACCTTTTAGCAAAGCCATACCCCGGTAAATCTACCAAATACCATTCATTGTTAATGATGAAATGGTTGATGAGGAGCGTCTTTCCAGGCGTTGAAGAAGTCTTTGCGAGTCCTTTATGATTGCAAAGCATATTGATTAAACTCGATTTTCCCACATTGGAACGGCCGATAAAGGCATATTCAGGTTTGTTGTCGGCGGGACATTTGTTGACAACAGGTGAAGAAATCACGAATTCAGATTTGTTAATTTCCATAATTCAGTTTATTTATTTTGCAAAAATACGAAATTTATTTTTGAAAGTATTATCTTTGCAAACAAAAAAAGATATGAAACTAATTAGCTGGGGATTTATTGGTTGTGGTGAAGTGACTGAGAAGAAGTCTGGTCCTGCTTTCAATGAAGTCAGTGGGTCGCATATCGAGGCTGTAATGAGTAGGAGTCGCGAGAGAGCTCAGTCCTATGCCCAACGTCATGATATTAAAAAGTGGTATACAGATGCTCAGGAACTTATCAATGATCCTGATGTCAACGCTATTTATGTTGCGACACCCCCCAGTAGTCATGCAACATTTGCCATTATGGCAATGCGTGCTGGTAAACCGGTCTATGTGGAGAAGCCGCTTGCTGCTAATTATGAGGATTGTGCAAGAATCAATCGTGTAAGCGAAGAGACTGGCGTGCCGTGTTTTGTAGCCTATTATCGTCGTTATCTTCCATATTTCCTTCGTGTTAAGAGTATCATTAATGACGGGATTATCGGAAACATCACCAATGTACAGATACGCTTTTCCGTACCTCCCCGTGATTGTGACTATAACCGTGATAGTCTTCCTTGGCGACTTCAACCTGAAATCAGCGGTGGTGGTTATTTTTACGACTTGGCTGCTCACCAGTTGGATCTCCTTCAGGATATCTTCGGCGTGATTGTCCGTGCCCATGGTTATTGTACCAACCGTGCCCATCTTTATGAACCAGAAGACACCGTGAGTGCCTGTTTCCGTTTTGAGAACGGATTAGTAGGTAGTGGTTCCTGGTGTTTTGTCGGTCATGAGAGTGCGAAGGAAGACTGTATTGAAGTAGTAGGCGAGAAGGGTATGGTTACTTTTTCCGTTTTCAATTATGCTCCAATCCATTTGGTTACAAGTGAAGGAGTCTCAAATATTGTTGTTGAAAATCCATCCTACGTACAATTCCCGTTAATACGTTCAGTGATAGAGGATTTGCAGGGATTTGGATTGTGTAAATGTACAAGCGTGAGTGCAACGCCCGTAAACTGGGTGATGGACAGAATACTTGGTAAGTTCTAAAACTGAATTGAATGAATCGGTATATTTGTATAATCTTCACATATATAGTAATATTCGTTTCACCTGTATTAGCTAATGATTCTATTCAACATGTCCAAGAGGTAGTATTACCGACTCCAAAGATTTCTTTTTGGTCACGTGCCTATGATGTGATCAAGGAATTCAGCAGGGTAGACACCAACTATATTGAACCTCAACAATACAATTATGCGGTGATGATTCAAAACACAAACACGTATGAGTCATACCGCCTGAGAGATAAAGACGGCAACAGCATCAGCTTGTCTCCTAATCCCAGCGTGAAATTTGGTCCCTATGTAGGTTGGCGTTGGCTGTTCTTAGGTTATACGATAGATTTCTTCCATTTAGGGAGTGGAAAGATGAAACAAGATTTTGATTTCAGCATATATAGCAACCAGGTAGGTGTTGACCTGTTCTATCGTCAGACTGGAAACAATTATAAAATCCATCGGATGGAGATCAAAGAGAACAAGAATACACTTCAGATGAAAGATCTCTCATTCGGCGGGTTCAGTGCAAGTATCAAAGGAATTAATCTCTACTATATATTCAATCATAAAAAGTTCTCCTATCCGGCTGCCTTTAGTCAGAGTACCAGGCAGAAACGTAGTGCTGCTTCATTTTTGATGGGTGTCGGCTATACGAAACATAGCCTAAGTCTTAACATCAGACAAGTGCGTGATATTGTCAAAGAGAACTTAAAGGAAGAAATTAAGTTCGATTCTACCTATCAGTCGGCAAAGGTGAGTTACTCTGATGTATCGGTCTCTGCGGGATGGGCATACAACTGGGTGTTTGCCAAGAACTGGTTGTTTGCAGCATCTTTATCTGGAGCCATTGCCTATAAGAGAGCGACAGGAGACAAGCAGGCTAAATGGTTCTCATTCAGGGATTTCACTTTCGACAATTTCAACATCGACGGTATCGGGCGTTTTGGCATTGTATGGAATGATGCAAAGTATTTTATTGGGGCTAATGCAATTTTCCATGCATACAACTATAATAAGAGTCAGTTCTCAACAAACACTTTGTTCGGAAACCTTAATATATATGCAGGTTTTAATTTCGGAAACCGACATCGAAAACACAAGGCGAAGAATAAGTAGAATCCTTTATCCATCTCACGATTCGGATTCCTTTCTGTGAGGGATGTTTCTGCATATAGTCGTATAGAGTCATTGGTTCTTCCACCACCTTTTTGTGTATCTGTGAGGCATTTATCAGATGCAATCCGTCTAAATGCCATATTGCAAAGCCTATATGTGATGTGTCGAGTCCCTTCTTCTTGGTCGTGATGGCAATGATGTCACCATCTTGAATGGCATTCCTCATGGCATCTGTATTACTGATTTCTTCCTTTGGAATATAACGAAATTGTCTGCCGGTGAGGTTTTCTTCTGTTATCTCTATATCCTTAATCATTAACGGGTTGTCAGCAAGCATGGGATACAGATTCGAATGGGTGCTCATGAAATTAATAGCCAACGTCTGAACTTGTGTAAAGACAGAATCAGGTTGCTGGATTTCTTTAACAAAGTTCATTTGAGTATTGTCCTCTATCCACTCCGTGAAATAATGCAGGCGGGTGGGATAGGAGACAACACCTTTTCTATACCGAATGAGGCGCAGATACTTACAAAAGTCCTCAAAAGATGTTTTGCCATTGTTTGCACAAAGCGTCAGGGCCATTACGTTTTCCACGAAAGTCGTACAATCCAGTTGCCTGAGATTGACGATTAACTGCTCACTTTTATTCACTTCCAATGTCTTGGCTACATAAGGGATGTCAAGCAGCTGATGTGAGAAATGAATAATCAGATTATTATCCTTGTCGAGTTTCAAGGCATCTTGTAGCAATTTCATGACAACGATGGAATCCACCTTAGTATATTGAATGTTCTGAGCCGATAGTGTCATACATGTCAGCCCAAACACGAATAATAGAATTCTTTTCATCATTATATCCTGATAACTTGTTTTACACCTCTGATGGTTCTTAGTTTTTTCAATAATGCCTCAAGCTTGGAAGTGTCTTCTAATATCACGTCAAGATTACCACTGAATAGTCCGTCATGAGAATTAATGTTGATAGACCTCATCATTATTTTCTCTTCTTTGGAAATAATGTTGGTAATGTTGTTGACTATACCGATGTCATCATTGCCGATGATACGAAGAGTGATACTATACTGAGATGTTCCCTTTCCACTCCAGCGGGCTTTGACAATACGGTAACCAAAACGCTTACGTAGCTCGGCGGCATTCGGGCAATCCTGACGATGGACTTTGATGCCTCCGTTGACGGTCACAAATCCGAAAACAGGGTCTCCATAGATAGGACGGCAGCACTTTGCCAATGAGAATTCTAACCCTTTCAGGTTTCTGTCTATCACCAAAACATCATCATTTCCCTTGACAATGTTCTCGCTCGGATTGTAATAATTGAACTCCTCAGCACTACGGGTGGGTGCGGTCGCATTGGGATTTAACTCATGGTCTCTTATGTTGATATACTTATCGACAACAGTATTGATGTCAAGCTTCTCGTCTGCGATTGCCCGATAGAAGTCACTCACGACCTTGAATCCAAGCTTCTTAATCGTGTGAGACATGATACTCTCTTCGACATCCACCTTTTTATTCTTAAAGCGTCGTTCCAGAGCTTCCTTTGCCAGAATACCGTCCTTGTGTTCAGCATCCTTAATGGCAAGTCTTATCTTTGATTTTGCCCGTGATGTGTAGACAAGGTTTATCCAATCACGCTTGGGCTTCTGATTGCTTTGTGTGAGAATCTCTATCGTATCGCCTGAGTGGAGCACCTCACGGATAGACACAGCCTTCCCGTTGATTCTTCCACCGACACATGTATTGCCTATTCCAGAGTGGATGTGATAGGCAAAGTCGAGGATTGTAGCTCCTTTAGGAAACTTGAGAAGATCACCTTTCGGGGTGAAGACGTACACTTCATCTTCATATAAGTCCATCTTGAACTGATCCATTACCTGAAGGTTGTCTCCACTTTCCAATGCAGAACGAATACTGTTCAGCCATTCGTCAACATTGTTCTCTCCCTTAACACCTTTATATCGCCAGTGAGCAGCCAGTCCTCTTTCGGCTATCTCATCCATGCGCTCTGTTCTTATCTGAACCTCTACCCATTTGTTTTCGGGACCGAGCACGGTGATATGCAGGCACTCATAGCCATTGCTCTTAGGAACACTCAGCCAGTCACGTAGTCGTTTGGGATTAGGCTGGTACATGTCTGTGACAATGGAATATGCCTGCCAGCAAAGCATCTTCTCTTTCTCAAGCTGGGGAGAGTCAATGATAATCCGAATGGCAAACAAATCATAGATCCCTTCGAATCCACATTTTTGTTTCTTCATCTTCTGCCATATCGAATGAATGCTCTTTGTACGGCCTTTCATGTGGAACTTGAGGCCGGCTTCTTCCAAACGCTGCTGTATCGGACCGATAAATCGTTCTATGTAAGCGTCCCTTGATTTTTTTGTAGCATTCAGCTTTTCTTTAATCAGATAATACGCATCATGTTCCAGGTATTTCAAACTCAGGTCTTCAAGCTCGCTTTTGAGCTTGTATAGTCCTAACTTATGAGCCAAAGGAGCATATAGATAGGAGGCCTCTTCGCTGATTCTATGACGTGCCTCTTCATTGTCGGTGTCACGGATCTGCCGCATCAGATTGACACGGTCGGCAATCATAATCAATATCACCCGCATGTCTTCAGCAAATGAGAGAAGCAGATTTCTGAAGTTTTCACTCTCTATGACGGGACTCTTCTTATATAGTTCACGAATGCGCAGAAGTCCATGGATGATCCGATTGACGGACTCACCAAAGTCAGCACTGACGTTTTGTTCATCAGGTTGTTCCTCCATGATAGAGTAGAGCATGATAGCAACCACTCCATCCCGTCCTAAGCCAATCTCCTCAATGGCAATCTGAGCCGTACAGAGACCGTTTAATATGGGATTCAACCCGAATGTGTCTCTTTGTACCGTTCCATCCTTTATCGCCTTGTTAAAGTAATGGTATATCTTCCTCTCATCGTCATTCTGAAGAGAGTCTTTTATGGAGGATTTGATGAACTTTATCAGCTTGTATGCCTGTTGACGTTCTTCATCCGTAAAACTGAATTTTTCCATCTCTACAATTTTAATGCAAAATTATAAAAAAACAAATGAATCGTTTCTGTTTTTCAAAAAAACTAACTATATTTGCCCAATATTTACCATAAATGTGGTAATAACCTGAATCAAAATCTTAAACCCATAAAAAATATGCTATCAGATCAAGACCTTAAACAGATTAAGGCTCGCGGAATTTCCGAAGAGCAAGTTGAATACCAGTTGAATCAGTTCAAGACAGGATTTCCTTTTCTAAAGTTAGAATCAGCAGCTGGTATTGGTAATGGTATTATCTCCCCAGATGAGGATGCTCGAAAAAAGAGTGTCGAGTGTTGGAACGAATACAAACAGGAAGGACATAAAGTTGTGAAGTTCGTTCCTGCAAGTGGAGCCGCCAGCCGTATGTTCAAAGACATGTTCGCCTTTGTGAATGCTCCTTATGATGTTCCTACCACCGCATTTGAGAAGGAGTATTTTGATAATATCCGTAAATTCGCCTTCCGTGAGGCTCTTTGTGACAAGTGCAAGGAGAATGAGAAGAAGAGTATTCGTACATTGCTGGATGAAGGAAACTATAAGGCAGTGGCACGTAACATGCTGGCTCCTGAAGGATTGAACTATGGTAATCTGCCAAAGGGATTGCTGTTGTTCCATGAATATGCAGAAGGACCGCGCACACCGATGGAAGAGCATCTTGTCGAGGCCGCCTTATATGCAAGCAGTAATGGTGAGGCAAATGTCCATTTCACGGTAAGTCACGACCACCTTGAGTTGTTCAAGCAGAAAGTAGCAGAAAAAGCTGATTACTATGCTAACAAGTTCGGAGTGAAGTTTAACATCAGCTTCTCTGAGCAAAAGCCGAGCACAGACACGATAGCCGTTAATCCTGATAACACTCCGTTCAGAAACGAAGACGGTTCTCTGCTGTTCCGTCCGGGTGGACATGGAGCACTTATCCAGAACCTTAACGATATCGATGCTGATGTCGTGTTCATTAAGAATATCGATAATGTCGTTCCCGACCATCTGAAAGCTGATACCGTTGAGTATAAGCAAGTGATTGCCGGTATCCTCGTTGAGCTTCAGAAGCGTGCCTTCGAGTATTTGCGTCTGCTTGATACAGGTAGGTACACCCACGAGCAGCTGGAAGAGATTATTCATTTCCTGAAACATGACTTGTGTTGCAATCGTACTGACTTGAAGGAGTTGGAAGATGCTGAGCTTGTCATCTATCTCAGGAAGAAGCTGAATCGTCCGATGCGTGTCTGTGGTGTGGTGAAGAATGTCGGTGAACCTGGTGGTGGTCCGTTCCTTACTTACAATCAGGATGGAACAATCAGCTTGCAGATCTTGGAGAGCAGCCAGATTGACAAGAGCAACGAGGCTTATATGAAGATGTTCACAGAGGGTACTCACTTCAATCCTGTTGACCTTGTATGCGCTATTAAGGATTATAAGGGCAATCCGTTCAACCTGCCCGAATTTGTGGATGTTACAACTGGATTCATCAGCAGTAAGAGTAAGAATGGCCGTGAGCTGAAAGCACTTGAACTTCCCGGCTTATGGAATGGTGCAATGAGTGACTGGAATACCGTCTTTGTTGAAGTTCCTCTTTCAACTTTCAACCCGGTAAAGACCGTCAACGACTTGCTTCGTGCGCAACATCAGAGTGCTGAATAATAATTAGACTATACATTTTGTGCCATCTCTCATCAAAAATCTTTGATGGAAGATGGCACTTCTTTTGTGTGTTCCGATTAGTCTTTGAGTGAATATGTAACGGTGGTTACCACTCTAACCTTTTTAATATAAGGTGTATTTGAATCGCGGTCGTCTATTGAGAACTGCCCCTGGTCGGCTGATACAATCTTGTTAAGCTGGCTATTGCTGTTTGTAGCAAACTGTTCAGCCGTTTTCTGGGCATTCTCTATTGCTTCCTGCATCATCTTGGGCTTCATGTCCTTGAAGGAAACATATTCGTATTTGATGGGATTCTCGTATCCTCCGTCAACAATGGCAATGCCTTCTTTGAGCAGTTCACCTTGTCGTGCGATGATAGAACGAACAAGTTTAACATTATTCGAAGTGACGGTGATGATCGACGTGATGTTATACCGATACCCTTTCTGGTTGTTGCTGTATTGGTCAGCATTTAAGTCGATGACAACGGGAGCATTGATATTGATTTCACTTTCCTTGATTCCGTTGCTGATTAGGAACTTCTTGATTTTCGACTGGGTGACACCAATCTCGCTATATAGCTGTGGAAGGTCATTTCCCAGTTCCTTGGAGAGAATAGGCCATGTCACTTTGTCGGCAGGCACTTCCCGTTCAGAGAGTCCCTTTACACTTACCTTACGGTCTTTGTTGGCAAAGTTGTCAATTCCTCCCTTTAAGCAAAGTCCTAATACTATAATGCCTATGGCAATGATAGTAGCTGAAATAATTTTTTCTTTCATATTGATTCCTTTCTAAAAGTTATTGTGCAAATCTGAAATTCTTGTGCAAAGAAACAAATTGTGCGTTGAAAAATAGAGGGAAAATCCCTAAAAACGATAAGGGAAAATCCTAAATCATGATTCATCCTGATTCTTTCTCCCTTGTCCTTCCCTGCCCATCATTGCATCGTAGGGGCTATGGGAAGACTTAAAAAACAAAAAAAGAGGCAGCAAGAACATTAATCCTTGCTGCCTCAACTTATATGGGAATAGACTATTAAAGCGGAATCTTGTAGCCAAGAGTCAGCATGATAACGCTATTCTTGCCATCATAGTGTTCAACAATCTTGGTTAATCCCAAGTTGTAGCGAGCATCAATTACGAAATCTGAAATCTCATAAGACAGACCAATGGGGATGGAAAGGTCAAACTTCTTCAAGCCATCAGTACCTGACTCGTCAAATTTCACCCATTTGCCATCGATGTTCTCTTCGCCTTTCCACTTTCTTGAGAGCAGGAATCCAGGCTGAACACCAGCCTTAATAGCCAAACCTGGTGCAACGTAGTAATTGGCAAGGATGGGAACATTTAAATAAGTGAGGGTGTTTTTTTCATCCTTCATGTAATTATTGTCCTTGAAAGCATTTCCCTGCATAGACACCAGCAAACCAGCCGTGATAGCAAATGGGTCAGACATTTTGTAGCCAAACTCTGCACCACCTACTAATCCGAGCTTCATCTTTGAATTGTCTGCTTTAGTCACGTTAGATAATGTTCCACCGACCATGGGCTTCACAAACATTTGTTGTGCGTTAGCGCATACTGTAGTCATCAAAGCGACTACCATTGTCATTAGAATCTTTTTCATTGTCATGTAGTTTTGTAATTAAACAAGTTAATAATTCATCTCTATAAATCAATGTCGCAGAGTACAAATGCGCATAAATGCTTCTACGACGGTGCAAAGATAATATTTTTTTAATATGTACTCAAATTTCTTGGAAAAATCTTTCATTAGTGTGGCAATGTGGCTTTTGCTAGACGCAAACGATGCGTTTAGGAGGCGTAAATGTATCGTTTACCGCTCGTAAACGTATCGTTTAGGATTATTGAAGGATGATGTGAGAATTAGGAAGGATGAAATGGTAGTCTTCGGTGAGGGAAAAAGGGCTTGATGGTTGAAGGAGAAGTTTTGAAGATTGAAGTGATAGCCTTCGGTGAGGGAGAATGACTTGGAGGATGAAGGATTGGAAGTTTGACGCTCTCTTCCGCAAAAATTTTGGGGATTTGTATTTGATTGTCGAATTTAATCTTTAAATTTGCACGTAAAACTAAAGAATTATGCCTGACAACAATAATAATACGAATAAACAGAGGAGACAAGTGCCCATAGATAGTACGTACGGACATTTGCAGCCTCAGTCCCTTGATATAGAGCGAGTGGTATTGGGAGCATTGATGATAGACAAAGATGCCTTCTCAATCGTATCTGAGATTATCCGTCCTGAGACATTCTATGAGCCTCGTAATCAGAAGATATTCCATGCCATTCAGACATTGAACATGGAGGAAAAGCCTGTGGACATCATGACTGTGGCTGAGCAGCTCAGGCGTGAGGGCACATTGGATGAGGTAGGGGGACCTGCCTACATCGTTGAGCTCAGTTCACACGTGGCATCATCCGCACATATTGAGTATCATGCCCATGTGCTTGCGCAGAAGTTCCTTGCTCGTCAGCTGATCTCTTATGCCAGCCGCGTGGAAACCAATGCCTTCGACGAGACCTTAGACATCGATCTGGTGATGCAGAAGGCAGAAGGGGAACTGTTTGAAATATCCCAGAAGAACATGCGGCAGGACTATACCCAGATAGACCCCGTCATCTCCCAGGCTGTGGATATCCTTCAGAAAGCATCTGCAAGTAGTGGAGGTCTGACAGGTATTCCTACCGGTTACGGTAAGCTGGATGACTTTACTTCCGGCTGGCAGAAGAGTGATCTCGTCATCATTGCCGGTCGTCCTGCAATGGGTAAGACATCCTTTGCATTGAGTCTTGCCAAGAACATTGCCGTAGATTATCGTGAACCCATCGCTTTTTTCTCTCTGGAGATGAACAATGTGCAGCTTGTAAACCGCCTGATTTCCAATGTGTGCGAGATTACAGGTAATAAGATATTGAACGGACAGTTGTCTCCCGATGAGTGGGAACGTCTTGATAAAAACATCAGAAGGCTGATGGGTGCACCTATTTATATAGATGACACTCCGGGACTCTCTATTTTCGAGCTACGCACTAAGGCACGCCGACTGGTGCGCGAAAAGGGTGTGAAGATTATCATGATTGACTATCTGCAGCTGATGAATGCCAATGGAATGCGTTTCGGCAACAGACAGGAAGAGGTCTCTACTATCTCGCGCTCCTTGAAAGGTCTGGCAAAAGAGCTGGACATTCCTATCCTTGCTCTTTCACAATTGAACCGTACCGTAGAGAATCGTGACGGCATAGACGGAAAACGCCCTCAGCTCAGCGACCTCCGTGAATCAGGAGCCATTGAGCAAGATGCCGACATGGTGTTGTTCGTTCACCGTCCTGAGTATTATCATATTTTTGATGACGGAAAAGGCAATGACTTGAGAGGAAAGGCTCAGATCATCATTGCAAAGCACCGTAAGGGAGCCACCGGTGACGTCTTGCTGACCTTCAGAGGCGAGTACACCCGTTTCCAGAACCCTGATGACGGATTCATTCCACCAAGTCCGAGTAGTGGAGGTGAGATAATGGGCAGTAAAATCAATGGTGAAAACGATGAGCCTTTTGCCCCTCCACCTGTTGAACCGATTAGTTTTTAGTCGAAAAACTTAAAAAATATAACTTTTTTGCTTAAATTTGTTACGATTTGTTTTTCTAATTCAAATAAAAGAATTACCTTTGCCCGCCAAAAAGGGAATTTACTATAGAACAATAAAATGAGTGACAGATTATTTATTTTCGACACGACACTTCGTGATGGTGAACAAGTACCAGGGTGTCAGTTGAACACAGTAGAGAAGATTCAGGTAGCGAAACAACTAGAGCAATTGGGAGTAGATGTCATTGAAGCCGGATTTCCTATTTCCAGTCCTGGTGATTTCAATTCTGTCATAGAGATCTCAAAGGCCGTCACATGGCCCACTATCTGTGCGCTGACCCGTGCGGTAAAGAAAGACATCGACGTGGCTGTCGAGTCCCTTCAATATGCCAAGCGGAAGCGTATTCATACAGGTATTGGAACATCCGACTATCACATCAAATACAAATTCAACACTACCCATGAGGAAATCATCGAACGAGCCGTAGAGGCTGTTAAATATGCCAAGCGGTTTGTTGAAGATGTTGAATTCTATGCCGAAGATGCCGGACGTACAGACAACGAGTATCTGGCACGTGTAGTTGAAGCCGTGATAAAGGCAGGGGCAACGGTGGTCAATATCCCTGACACAACTGGTTACTGCCTACCTGAAGAGTATGGAGAGAAAATAAAATACCTCGTAGAGCATGTAAATGGTATTCACAAGGCTGTTATCTCCACTCATTGTCACAATGACTTGGGAATGGCAACCGCCAACACACTATCCGGCGTTCTCAATGGGGCACGGCAGGTAGAGGTAACGGTCAACGGAATAGGAGAGCGGGCTGGTAATACTTCTCTGGAAGAGATTGCCATGATTCTGAGATGCCACAAGGGTATCGGAATAAATACCAATATCAATACCACAAAGATCTACCCGATAAGCCGGATGGTGTCAAGTCTGATGAACATGCCAGTCCAGCCCAACAAGGCTATAGTTGGTCGTAATGCCTTTGCGCACTCAAGCGGTATCCATCAAGACGGAGTGTTGAAGAATGTCCATACCTATGAAATCATCGATCCCAAGGATATAGGTCTCGACGACAACTCTATCGTCCTGACAGCTCGTTCAGGCAGGGCAGCCCTCAAGTTCCGTCTTCATGCAAATGGAGTGGATGTGGATGACGATGCTAAGCTGGACAAGATCTATCAGAAGTTCCTTAAGCTTGCCGATCAGAAGAAAGAGATTAACGATGCTGATATCCTGATGCTTGCCGGAGCAGACACATCTGATGCTCATGCCGTGAAACTTGACTTCTTGCAGGTGACTACTGGTATGGGAGTCAGAAGCGTTGCGAGCATTGGACTGGATATAGCTGGTCAGAAATTCGAGGCAGCCTCAACGGGTAACGGTCCTGTCGATGCCGCCATCAAAGCCCTGAAGAAGATCATCCTGAAGCAGATGACGCTGAAAGAGTTCACTATCCAGGCTATTTCAAAGGGTTCCGATGATGTGGGTAAAGTACACATGCAGGTGGAATACGACGGTAGTCTGTACTATGGTTTCGGTGCCAACACGGATATCGTCACCGCATCCGTAGAGGCATATATAGATTGTATAAACAAATTCAGAAAATGATCTATGAACACATTATTTGATAAGATATGGGACAAACACGTGGTGCAGATCATTGAAGACGGCCCCACACAATTATACATCGACCGGCTCTATTGCCATGAGGTTACATCTCCGCAGGCATTTGCAGGTCTGAAGGCGCGGGGATTAAAGTGCTTCCGTCCCCAACAGATATTCTGTATGCCCGACCATAACACGCCCACTCATGATCAGGATAAGCCCATTGAAGACCCCGTGTCAAAGAAGCAGGTGGACGTATTATCGCAGAATTGCGAATACTTCGGGCTGACTCACTTTGCCATGAACACCCCTGATAATGGCATCATTCATGTAGTGGGTCCCGAAAAAGGCCTTAGTCTCCCTGGTATGACAATCGTATGCGGAGATTCCCACACATCAACTCATGGGGCGGTAGGAGCCGTTGCCTTCGGTATTGGTACATCGGAGGTTGAAATGACGATGGCTTCCCAGTGCATTCTACAACAAAAGCCCAAGTCAATGAGAATCACCATCAACGGTTCTCTTGGCAAATGTGTGTCGGCAAAGGATGTCGCCCTCTTCCTGATTGCTCGTCTGACCACGTCAGGTGCTACCGGCTATTTCGTTGAATATGCAGGACAAGTAATCAGAGAGATGTCCATGGAAGGACGACTGACACTTTGTAACCTCTCTATCGAGATGGGAGCCCGAGGCGGATTCATTGCCCCCGATGAGACAACATTTGCCTATCTGAAAGGACGTGAGTATGCTCCAAAAGGCGAAGAATGGGATAAGGCTGTAGCGTACTGGAAGACGTTGAAGAGCGACGACGATGCCGTCTTTGACAAAGAACTGACTTTCGATGCCGATGAGATAGAACCGCGAATCACATTCGGAACGAATCCCGGCATGGGAATCGGCATTGGGGAAAACATTCCGACGCTTGACATGATTGACAAGACAGGGCAGGCATCATTTATCAAAAGCCTTAGGTATATGGGATTCACACCAGGAGAAAAGCTGTTGGGGCATCCCATCGACTACGTATTTCTGGGAGCATGTACAAACGGACGTGTTGAAGACTTCCGAATGTTTGCCAATATCGTGAAGGGACATCACAAGGCGGAAAACGTAACGGCCTGGCTGGTACCAGGAAGTTGGGCGGTAGACAAGCAGATATGTGAGGAAGGACTTGACAAGATATTAAAAGAAGCAGGATTTGAAATCCGTCAGCCCGGATGTTCGGCTTGTCTGGCAATGAACGACGACAAGGTTCCAAGTGGTAAGCTCTGCCTGTCGACAAGTAACCGTAACTTCGAAGGAAGGCAAGGACCGGGTAGCAGGACTATTCTTGTCAGTCCTCTCGTAGCAGCTGCATCGGCTATAGCCGGTGTGATTGCAGATCCGCGTTTATGTTAAACCATTCTTTATCTTTAGTATTGCAACGGCATGAAACAAAAGTTTGATATAATTACAAGTACATGTATTCCCCTCCCTCTGGAGAACATTGATACCGACCAGATTATCCCTGCCCGCTTTCTGAAAGCGACGGATAAAGAGGGAATGGGAGACAACCTGTTCAGAGACTGGAGATATAATACTGATGGTACGCTGAAAAAGGATTTTGTCTTGAACGACCCTTCCTATAGCGGAGTGATACTTGTTGCCGGAAAAAATTTCGGCTCAGGGTCAAGTCGTGAACATGCGGCATGGGCGATAGCAGGATATGGATTCCGTGTGGTGATCAGTTCCTTTTTTGCAGATATTCATAAGAATAACGAGCTGAACAATTTCGTCTTACCAGTTGTCGTGACAGATGATTTCCTAAGAGAATTGTTTGCTTCTATAGAAAAAGACCATCAGACACTGGTTGAAGTGGACTTACCGAATCAGACCGTAACAAACAAGGCAACGGGCAGAAGTGAGCATTTCGAGATAAACGGATATAAAAAGCATTGTCTGATGAACGGATTGGATGACATCGACTATCTGATTCAGAATAAGGATAAAATCGAAGCATGGGAACAGCAGAACAGGTAACACGACCGCAACTCAAACAAAGGTATATTGAGATTATGGACTGCACCCTTCGAGACGGGGAGCAGACAAGCGGTGTCTCTTTCTTGCCACACGAGAAACTGATGATTGCCAGACAACTTCTGAATGAAGTGAATGTCGATAGGATAGAAGTGGCGTCGGCTCGTGTCTCCAAAGGCGAGAAGGATGCCGTGAGGATGATATGCCGATATGCTGACTCGATAGGTAAGCTGAATAGAGTAGAGGTGTTAGGCTTTGTCGACGGGCATTTGTCGGTGGACTGGATCAAGAATTGCGGTGGTCGTGTCATCAATCTTCTTGTGAAAGGTTCCCGGAAGCATTGTGTCGAACAACTGCATAAGACTCCCGAAGAGCATATCAATGATGTTCTTCAGAGTCTGGAATATGCAGAACAACAAGGTATGGAGGTGAACCTCTACCTTGAAGACTGGACTTCCGGAATGCATGATTCCCTGGACTATGTGTATCAGTTAATGGATGCTCTCTGTGACACTAAGATAAGGCGCTTCATGCTCCCCGACACGTTGGGAATTGCTCATCCGCTACAATGTATCGAATATATGCGCAAGATGATAAAGCGTTACCCTGACAAGCATTTCGATTTCCATGCCCATAATGACTATGACCTTGCCGTTTCTAATTCTCTTGCTGCCGTCTTAGGAGGATGCAAAGGATTGCATGTGACCGTCAACGGATTAGGAGAGCGATGCGGAAATGCACCATTGGCAAGTGTACAGGTGATTCTACGTGATCATTTTAACGGTAAGACAAGTATCAATGAAGAAAAGTTGAATGATATCAGCCGGCTTGTAGAGAGCTATAGCGGTATTGCCATCCCTCCAAACATGCCTATCGTCGGCGAGAATGTGTTTACGCAAGTGTCTGGCGTCCATGCAGATGGTGATAAAAAGAACGATCTTTATTGCAATGCCTTGGTGCCTGTACGTTTTGGACGTAAAAGAGAGTATGCGTTAGGAAAGAATTCAGGAAAGGCAAACATTGTCAAGAACCTTGAGGAATTAGGGTTAGAGCTGACTCCTGACCAGACTCAGAAAGTTACCAAGCGCATCACTGAACTTGGTGACAGAAAGGAAATCGTCACACAAGAAGACCTTCCATACATTGTGAGCGATGTATTGAAACACGATGTGCCGACTGACAAGATACAACTGTTGAGCTATATGGTCACCACTTCATACGGACTGAAACCGCTTGCAAGTATTAAGGTGTCAATTAATGGAAATGAATATGCGGCAGACTCAACCGGTGACGGACAATATGACGCATTTGTTAAGGCTTTGCGGAAGATTTACAAAGACAAACTGAACCGCACCTTCCCGATATTGGCGAACTACTCCGTATCAATTCCTCCTGGCGGTCGGACAGATGCATTAGTACAGACCATCATCACATGGAGATATGCTGATAAGATTCTCCGAACCAGAGGACTTGATGCTGACCAGACTGAAGCAGCCATTAAGGCTACATTCAAAATGCTGAATATTTTTGAGGAGAGTTTGACGGATACACATTAAAGACTGAAACATTATAAACCATCATAACTATGAAACTGAATATTGCGGTTCTTCCGGGTGACGGTATAGGACCAGAAATAATGAAACAAGGACTTGCGGTTATGAATGCCATCGCCGAAAAGTTCAACCATGAATTTGTTTACCATGAAGCCATCTGTGGAGCCCATGCTATTGATAGTGTGGGAGATCCATTCCCTGAAGAGACATTTCAGACATGCGTTAATGCTGATGCCGTTTTGTTTGCCGCCGTCGGTGACTTGCGATTTGACAATGATCCGACCGCCAAGGTTCGTCCAGAGCAAGGCTTGCTTGCCATGCGTAAGAAACTCGGCCTTTTTGCAAACATCCGGCCTGTTGCTACTTTCGACTGCCTCATACATAAGAGTCCGCTAAAAGATGAACTGATCAAGGGAGCTGACTTCATTGTAATCAGAGAGCTGACCGGTGGAATGTATTTCGGTGAGAAATACCAGGATAACGATAAGGCATACGACACGGACATCTATTACCGTTATGAAATAGAACGTATCTTGAAAGTTGCTTTTGAATACGCAAGGAAACGTAAAAAACACCTAACGGTGGTTGACAAGGCTAACATCCTTGCATCAAGTCGTTTATGGAGACAGATTGCAAAGGAAATGGAATCCCTTTATCCTGACATCACCACCGACTATATGTTTATTGACAATGCGTCCATGCGAGTCCTTACAGAACCTCGCTTCTTTGACGTTATCGTCACGGAGAACACTTTCGGCGATATCCTGACCGACGAGACAAGTTGCATTACTGGTTCTATGGGATTGCAACCTTCATCATCCCTCGGTGAGAAGACACCCTTGTTTGAACCCGTTCATGGCAGTTGGCCGCAAGCAGCAGGTAAGAATATTGCTAATCCGCTGGCACAAATCCTTTCAGCAGCCATGTTATTGGAGCATTTCAACTTAGTGGAAGAGGGAGCATTGATTCGCAAGGCGGTAAGTGCCAGCCTTTCCGAAAATGTCCGTACTCCCGAAATACAAGTAGATAACGGTCCGAAATATGGAACGGATGATGTGGGCCAATGGATTGTGGAATACATTAAGAACTCATAATTATATATATACAAGAAGAGGAT
The DNA here is from genome assembly GCA_902762325.1 of uncultured Prevotellaceae bacterium. Taxonomy (GTDB): domain Bacteria; phylum Bacteroidota; class Bacteroidia; order Bacteroidales; family Bacteroidaceae; genus Prevotella. The sequence goes on from CACWNV010000009.1 coordinate 51,235, forward strand.
AACCGACTGGCTATCCTCTTTCCTTTTATCAGCTCTTCTGTTATGAATTCATCGACAAGAGGAACTCCTCATTATCATGTGTATTCTGCATCCGCTCATGAATGGTGTTCATGGCTTCAATAGGATTCATGTCAGAGATATACTTACGTAAAATCCACATACGGTCAAGTGTTGTCTTGTCTTGTAACAGATCATCACGACGCGTACTTGAGGCAACAAGGTTGACGGCAGGGAAGATACGCTTGTTGGAAAGCGAACGGTCGAGCTGTAACTCCATGTTACCCGTTCCCTTAAACTCTTCGAAGATCACCTCATCCATCTTGCTACCGGTATCAATAAGAGCGGTGGCTATAATGGTGAGTGAACCACCACCTTCTATATTACGTGCAGCTCCGAAGAATCTCTTCGGCTTTTGTAAGGCATTGGCATCGACTCCACCGGTAAGAACCTTTCCTGAAGCAGGAGCTACGGTATTATATGCACGGGCAAGTCGGGTGATGGAATCCAGGAAGATGACGACATCATGACCACATTCAACCATTCGTTTCGCTTTCTCTAAGACGATACCAGCTATCTTCACATGTCGTTCAGCCGGCTCATCAAAGGTGGAAGCTATAACTTCTGCATTTACGGTACGTGCCATATCCGTTACTTCCTCTGGGCGTTCATCAATGAGCAGCATCATAAGATAGGCTTCCGGATGATTGGATGCTATCGCATTTGCAATATCTTTCATGAGGATGGTCTTACCTGTCTTAGGCTGGGCAACAATCAAAGCACGCTGTCCTTTACCGATAGGAGAGAAGAGGTCAACGATACGAGTTGACATGTTCGTCGTACTACGGTCTCCACATAACATGTATTTCTCATCCGGGAATAACGGTGTCAGGTGCTCGAATGGGATGCGGTCGCGAACTTCAGACGGCATACGGCCATTGATCTTATCAATGCTTGTCAACGGGAAATATTTTTCTCCGTCGTGAGGTGGACGAACATGGCACTGAACGACATCTCCAGTCTTCAATCCATAGCGTTTAATAAGATTTGCGGCTACATATACATCATCAGGAGATGACAGATAGTTATAATCACTCGAACGAAGGAATCCATAACCGTCGGGCATTATTTCAAGTACGCCATTTGCGGTGATAATGTCTTCGAAGTCATATTGGGGGGCAGCCGCAGATTGTACCGGAGCTTGATAAGAGGGTAATGGCATGGGCTGCTGCATCGGTGTCGTGGGATTATCAAACATATCGTAGGTAGGAACTGCGCCATGATCCTCTATTGGAAGATCTACAACCGTAATAAAGTCCGTACCATCTTCAGGGTCGTCTTCCCAGACATGCTCTTCCATCATCTCCATCTCTTCTTCCGGTGCCTCATTATGAGCATTAATCTTTGCCTGCAACTGCTCTAAGAGATTCTGGTCTGTCACATCTTTATCTGTAGCTTCCATATTAGAAAACTCTTCTTCCGGAATAAATTCGGGTTGTGATGATGCTTCCTCTATGTCTGTTCTGACTTCCTCATCACTCGATGCATTATCTGTTTCTCCCAACTCTGGATTCATCTCATCAGCCACTTCGGGTCCTTCGGCAATCATTTCGGGTTCTGGCAATTCTACAGATTTCTTCTTTCGCCCATTCTTAGCGGGAGCTTCCTGGGGCTTTCTCTCTGGCACATCGCTCTCAGCAGGTGCCTCCTCAACGGATTGAGCTACCATAGGCGTGGGGTCTTCTTTAAAAAGTGAAGGCTGGTCAACACTTTGCTTACTCTTTTTCAAGTCAAAGTTCTCACCTTCCTTTCCATTAACGGTGTAAACACGGTCGGTATCCTTTTTGACGATACGGGTACGACGGCGTTTGGATGTTAACGGATTCTTATTGCCTTCAACAATGGCTTGCTTGTCCAAAATGGCATATACTATATCTTCCTGACTTGCATCAGCAGAAATATCAGCACCTAACTCTTTCACAATATCTTCGAGCTCGGAGATATTCTTTGACAATAATTCGTCTTTGCTATACATTAATATAAAGAGATTGATTTGATAAATTTGTTTCAGAAAACGAAACGTGTTTTTTAACGGTGCAAAATTACGATATTTTTTTCATATAAACAAAAAAAGACCCGCTTTTTTGCGAGTCTTTTCTAAACATTTATAAAGGACTATTATTTACCTTTTTCCATCTTTGCTTTCAGTTCAGCAAGTGCATCCAGATCACCGAGAGTTGTACCAGCGGCAACATTGTTGATTGCTGGAGCCTCTTCTTTCTTAGCAGCATGCTTACGTGGAGCAGCCTTCTTCGGCTCTTCCTTAGCCTCCTCGAAGGTACGGCTATGAGAAAGGATGATGCGCTTTGTCTCTTTGACAAACTCGATTACCTTGAAGTCAAGCTCTTCACCAAGCTGAGCCTGAGTACCATCTTCTTTCACGAGATGCTTTGGAGTAGCAAAACCCTCACCACCTTCGTTCAGAGTAATAACGGCACCCTTATCCATCATCTCGCTGATCTTACCTGTGTGAACAGTACCGGGCTTATAGATGGTCTCGTATGTATCCCAAGGATTATCCTCGAGCTGCTTGTGTCCAAGAGACAGACGACGGTTCTCTTTGTCTATTTCCAGAACAACTACATCGATGTCAGCACCTTGCTGGGTAAACTCTGAAGGATGCTTTACCTTCTTTGTCCAAGAAAGGTCTGAAATGTGGATCAAACCATCAACACCTTCCTCAAGTTCAACGAAGATACCGAAGTTTGTGAAGTTGCGTACTTTTGCGGTGTGCTTAGAACCGATAGGATATTTATCTTCGATAGACTCCCATGGATCATCCTTCAGCTGCTTGATGCCAAGGCTCATCTTGCGCTCCTCACGGTCGAGGGTGAGAATAACGGCCTCTACTTCATCACCAACGTGCATGAACTCCTGAGCTGAACGGAGGTGCTGGCTCCAAGACATCTCAGAAACGTGGATCAGTCCTTCTACACCAGGAGCAATCTCTACAAATGCACCATAGTCAGCGATGACTACAACCTTACCCTTAACGTGATCACCTACCTTCAGGTCTGCATCAAGAGCATCCCATGGATGTGGAGTGAGCTGCTTCAGACCGAGGGCAATACGCTTCTTCTCATCATCGAAGTCAAGGATAACGACGTTAATCTTCTGGTCGAGTGCAACAACCTCGTGTGGATCGCTGACACGGCCCCAAGAAAGGTCTGTGATGTGGATGAGTCCGTCAACACCGCCGAGGTCAACGAATACACCGTAAGAAGTGATGTTCTTGACTGTTCCTTCAAGAATCTGACCCTTTTCAAGCTTGCTGATAATCTCTTTCTTCTGTGCTTCCAGTTCAGCCTCGATGAGAGCCTTGTGAGAAACAACAACATTGCGATACTCCTGATTAATCTTAACAACCTTGAACTCCATGGTCTTACCTACGAATACATCGTAGTCACGGATAGGATGAACATCAATCTGGCTTCCGGGAAGGAATGCCTCTATGCCGAATACATCAACGATCATACCACCCTTAGTGCGGCACTTGATGTAACCAGTAATAATCTCTTCATTATCGAGAGCAGCATTAACACGCTCCCAGCTCTTGCTCATGCGAGCTTTCTTGTGTGAAAGAACAAGCTGTCCCTTCTTGTCTTCCTGATTCTCTACATAAACCTCTACAATATCACCAGGCTTAAGATCAGGATTGTAACGGAATTCAGAAGCGGGAATAACACCATCGCTCTTGTATCCGATGTTAACAATAACCTCTTTCTTGTCGACAGAGATTACCTTACCGTCAACAACTTGGTGGTCTGCCACCTTGTTGAGGGTTTCATCATAAGCTTTTTGAAGCTCTTCGCGGCTTACGCCTACGGCTGAACCATTCTCAAACTCGTCCCAGTTGAAGTCCTGTAATGGCTCAATGTTTTTAATGTTTGACATAAATTGTTAATAAAAAAATAAATGAATTAATAAAGTTAGACTTTATGTTAATTGATTGGCATTTAGCCAAAAACGATGCAAAATTACAGTATTTTTATTACATTACCAAATATTAAGACCTTATATCATTAAATGATTAATATTTGTTAACTATCGTAATGCGGATAATAGATTAATCCTCTTTATTATTCTTCTTTATTCTCTCTTTCTTCGGGCGGATTCCAAACAAGTCTTTCAATCCGTTGAAGTCCTTTTTCATAATAAGGCCGACACCCTGTGTATTTAACGAGTTACGAGTAAAATAACGGTCATTCGTCTGGTTATAAACCTTGATAGCCAGATTACCATTCGGATATAATAGATAGCGAATATCGAAATCGCCGATAAAGGAAGTGGTCGCATTAGGATTATCCCTGTAACCGAACTGACCGTTGAACAACAAACGATTGTTTAATAGACGTCCACTAAGCAATCCTTCATACTCGGCATTGTTAAATCCTTCGTTACCCGTTGAAATGTTTGCCCCAAAATTCCAGTTGTTATTCTTTATCACACTGGATAAGACGTTATTTAACTGCTGACTGATGGTTCCGCTCAAAATACTTTGCATAGCCAGTGAAGTCTGATTTTCCAGACTTGCACTCTCTGCATTCGCATTGTTCGTTCCCTGATTAAGGAAACGACCTACGGCAAGCAGATAAAGGACTTGCTGGTTCATCTCTTCTTCTGAATTGATGATACTGAATATCATTTGTTTTGCATCGCTTCCGACCGTAGGCATGTCCAGGTCAAAGTCAACACTCGGCTGTTTTGGAGTGCCAATGATATTCATCAGACAATTCACACGGATGTTATTACTTGTGAAAGAGTTACCGATATTCAGGTCGGAGAGGGGAACGCCGTTGACGGTATATATTGCTTTCAGATTAAGAGTGGCATCGTAAGGATTACCACCGAAAACGATTGTACCGCCTTGCTCAAACTGGAAATCTTTCTTAATAATATTCTGGATAGTCAACTTATAAACGCCATGGTCAACCAGATAGTTTCCGAACATCTGAAATGCACCTTTATTATAATAGGAAGCACGAATAATACCATTGCCGTTCAATGCGATATAATCACCGCTCTGCTCATCCATCAACACTTTCAAGGTTGCCTCTGGAGTGGTATTGATGAGGAAATTGATGTGAATGTCAGACGACGCATTGCTCCAATAGGTGTCAGCAAGCATTTCCGTTGACACTCGGTGAGATCCTCTTCCAAGGCTATCCTTAGAGATTTCGTTCCATCTGATGAACTCCTGAGTACTGATATCATCAGGGCTCGAAGCATTATAAATAATCTGCGAATCCTTATTCGGCGTAATATTCACATCGATATTCACCTCTCCGCTCTTACCTTGTATTCCGCAAATTCCGGTGCCATATACGGTACCGCAAAACGTGCTTCCATCAAAGTCTTTGAAGTCGAATGCCAGCAGATTATGGGCATCAACATTCAAGTTATATCTCAGATTTGTCAAGGCGTCATGATACAGACTCCCGCTAAAGATTCCATAATGGCCTTCCTGATCATAGATAGTATCATTCTCAAATATAATCTCATCAGGAATAAAGCGGACGGTATCATTATGAAGCGTATAAACGGTGTTCAGAGTCGTGATATTCATATCACCATTAGCAACAATCTTACCGGTAAGGTTGATGGTGCTTAGCGGACCGAATAGCCTTAGTTCACCGGAGCCTCTTGCCGTCACATTATCCATAAAACTACCGCAGAAGTTCTCAATGAACTCCAGTCTGGTGTTATGAGGAAGTATATGAAGATCTATATAGTCATTCTTTGGAGACACATAGCCTTGAACTACCGTCTTAGTATCACCCTCATCAATGGCAACTGCATCTATATCAATCTGTTCGCTGACATTGTTTAATAAAGCATTTGCATATAAGGTTCCCATTCGTCCATTTTCAAAACGGAACTGATCAACTCGTAAGTCGGCGGCGGCTTCTATCTTATCCAGGGCTGCTGCCACAAACGCTCTTCCTGAAGCATAGCCGTCAAATTCAACGGGATGAAAGTCGACGATATCCAGTATATAACTGATGTCAATTCCATTCAAATCGACAAATAACGAGTCATTAATGCTTTTTGAAGCCTTACCGTCAACGTGGATGAACTGATGGTCATGAGAGATGGCAAAATCATAAACGGTGATGTTGTCTTTTTTGTAGATAACCGAACTTGGTTCAACCATCCAGATGGTATCATTGACGACCAATTCTGAGGGTTGTATGCTCACATAGGCAGCATCCGCTCCATTATCATCCTGGTAGAATTTCGCATACAAATCGAGATTTCCTTTTAGGGTAACCATTCCGTCAATACTGAACTTCGTATTTGCATTAAACTTATCATTGATGGCATCGGTTGACAACATCAAAGATGTAAGCTGCCCCATATCATTATACTTATCGATGCGTGCTTTCATCCTTAATGTATCATTCGGAGTGGATATGTTGATGTTGGTTGCCTTGAAGTTTGTGTCGTCATAGACAAAGTCCGGAACAACAACATTCATGTTCATGGAACTATTGGCATCATTAATATCACCTTCAATATGGAGAGGAGATTTCAAGTCCAACGGAATATTAAAGAAAGCCTTTAGCCAATCAGTATTATTTAGCGTAGCATCAATGATAAAGTCATTACTATTAGTGTTAGTTACATCAGGCAGACCAGGAAGAGTGGGGAGCCTTTTACCTATTATATTAATAAAACTCTGAGGCAAAGTCTCATAATCATAGTCCCCGACAATGCTGACTCTGGCAAAATCGCTTTCTATATCCAGCAGATGAACTCCATTGTTCTCATCAGCCCGGATATTCAGCTGCTCTAAATAATATTGCTGTTTGGGGGAGTCCATCAGGAAATCTGAGACCACCACCTCTCCTTTAGACTTGTTCAGGCTTCTCCCTGATATGTCTGCATCTATGTTAAAGCTGAATGCTGTTTCCGGCCATTGATTGCTTAGTTTAAGTGCCGAAGGGTTGAAATTTCTGACTTCTGCCATCAGATTCGCAACATTCTCCTTACCGGAGATGTTGATGCTTCCCTGAAGGTTAAGCTTTATATTTGGGTCGTCAATTCTTAACAGACCATTATAAATGTTATTGTCAAAGCTCCCGTCAAGCTCTATGTTATTGAACATATAGGAGTTATAGTCGAATTTTGAAACCTTTCCTTTAGCTTTAATGCCACTATACTTTCCATCAGCAACAAGTCCGTTGACATGGAGGTTAGTTGCTATCGTACCAAACTTATCATCATTGAGGATCTGTTTAAGATTCAGTTCATCTGTCTGGATGTTCCCCACGAACTTGTTGCCATTCTTTTGATAGGTAAAATCAGCCGAACCGGCATTCGTCTTGATCAGTCCAGTAACACCTAATTCATTATTATTACCATAGAATGAACCTTTAAAGCCGACATTTCCTAAACGGCGCACTTCTTCGGGCAATTTAAAACGCGCTCCGAAATTATCAATCACATTTGCGATTCCTTCACTACTTGCATAGAAATCCAGAATGTTCGCGCCCCAATCAAGGCGATTCCAGTCAGAAACGGCTCCATTTGCCGACAAGGCAACATTTCCATCAGCCGACCTGATATTCAACGACTCAATCATCGTTGACTTGTCCGTACCATTGAGAATCGCTTCAAAAGAGATAGGAGACTTGAAATTCTCAAGTGAAGGCTCAAAACACTTTAAGTCACTGAGCGTTATCGTTGACGGCTTAATATTTCCTTTATATTCTACAGATACTACTTTCCTCTTCGTCTCATCCGTCTGGATATCTGCCACGAAATCTGATAGAGTGATGTTGGTTTTCGGCATCCGAAGACTGGTTTCTTCCAAAACAAGATGCCGGTCATTTCCGAATAGCTTCATGGAGAGACCAGACAATCTTAATCCAGAAGCTTCTATAAATGACAACTTCTTGACATTCACATTGATAGAATCCTCCTGCAAAGTGTTCAGAATGATGTGGGCACTGATATTACTGGTATTGATGTGATCAGGAGAAAAGCTATTGGAACGAGGAATGTCTAACCTGTTATAGGCTACTTTACCATTTCTGATGATAAGAGAGCTTATTTTAAGGTTTATAGGTGTCTTTTCCGACTGGTCTTTTGACGCTAAGGAGTCAAGAACGAACTGAAAATTAGGCGACGCGTCGGCAGACTCCTTATATAAGTTGGCATCAAGTCCGAATAACTGAGCCGATAATATTGATATTTTACCTTTCGCAAGTTCTAATAAGTCAATCTTCACCGATGCACGTGAAGCTTTCAATAATGGTCTCTGATTCTGGTCAAACATCTGTAGATCGTCAACAATCAGACGATTGAGGAACCCGATGTCAACCCGACCGACCGACACTTTGGTGTCAAACTTCTCAGAAAGGATTTCACCCGCCTTGGTGCCAATGAAACTTTGTACTGCAGGGATATGAAGCAGCACTATCAGAGTAACGTACAATCCGACTAAAGTCCATATTACTCCACTGATGATATTTCTAAACTTTCTCAATCTTCTGCAAAATTACATCAAATTCGCATGATACAAAAAGAAATGCTATTAAAATATACGATAAATTGTAAATTTTCACTATATTTGCACCATAAATTCATATATATGATTGAATAAATCCAAATTTATCTTATGGCAAATGTAATTAAGTTACGCAAAGGCTTAAACATAAACCTGAAAGGTAAGGCTACGGAACAGAAAAGGAGCATACCTGCATGCGATGAGTATGCGTTGTCTCCCGACTGTTTTGAGGGAATGGTTCCCAAAGTAGTAGTGCGTGAAGGTGATAAAGTGAAAGCCGGGGACACTTTGTTTGTAAACAAGTTATGTCCCGATGTGCGTTTTGCCTCGCCGGTGAGCGGAACGGTTTCCGCAATAGTGCGTGGTGAACGCCGTAAAGTGCTTTGTGTGAAGGTTAAGGCTGACACCAATCAGGTTTATGCTGATTTCGGCATTCGTGATGTTGCCAAAATGAGCGGTAGCGAAGTGAAGGAGTGTCTGCTGAAGGCAGGTCTCTTCGGATACATCAACCAATTGCCTTATGCGGTGTCGACAACTCCCGAAACACAGCCTAAGGCGATTTTTATTTCTGCTCTGCGCGACATGCCTCTGGCAGGAAGTTTTGAGTTTGAACTTGCCGGCAACGAAAAGGATTTCCAGACAGGACTGACAGCTCTTTCTAAGGTTGCGAAGACCTATTTGGGAATTGGTTCTTCCCAAACGGCGCAAGCACTGACTTCTGCTCAGGATGTCGAGGTGAACGTCTTTGATGGAAAATGTCCGGCAGGCAATGTAGGAGTACAGGTGAATAACATTGATCCAGTCAACAAAGGTGAGGTTGTATGGACGGTTGACCCCACGGCGGTGATTTTCTTTGGCCGTCTGTTCAACACAGGAAAGGTGAATCTTACCCGTACCGTGGCAGTTGCCGGTAGTGAGATTTCATCTCCTGCATACGTCGATGCCCTTGTCGGGACTCCTCTCAGAGCCATTCTCGACGGTCAGCTGAAGCAGTCTGAACACACACGAATCATCCAGGGAAATCCTCTGACCGGAAGTCTTTCCTCCCTTGATGACTACCTCGGAGCCCACGTCTCGGAGGTGACAGCTATCCCCGAGGGTGACGACAATGATGAATTCTTGGGGTGGATAGCTCCACGAACCAGTCAGTTCTCTGTCAACCGCAGTTACTTCTCCTGGCTGTTCGGGAACAAGGAATATGCTCTTGATGCCCGCATCAAAGGAGGAGAGCGTCACATGATTATGAGCGGCGAATACGACAAGTATCTGCCTATGGACATTTATGGTGAATATCTTATCAAGGCAATAATTGCCGGTGACATTGATAAGATGGAGCAACTGGGTATTTACGAAGTATCCCCCGAGGATTTCGCCGTTGCGGAGTTTGCCGACTCTTCTAAGTTAGAGCTACAGAAGATTGTGCGTGAAGGCTTGAATATGCTTCGCAAGGAGAATGCCTGATTTTAAATATTAAATCTTTTAAAGATGAAAGCGTTAAGAAACTATCTGAATAAGATAAAACCGAACTTCGAAGAAGGCGGAAAGCTCCATGCTCTCCAAAGCGTGTTTGACGGTTTTGAGACTTTTCTGTTTGTTCCCAACAAGACAGCAAAAAGCGGAGCCCACATTCACGATGCGATAGATTCGAAGAGAATAATGAGTATGGTAGTCCTTGCACTCATGCCAGCCATGTTGTTTGGTATGTACAACGTAGGCTACCAAAACTATCTTGCAGCAGGTACGTTGGCCTCAGCATCCTTCTGGGAGATTTTCCTGTTTGGTTTTCTCGCCGTACTTCCCAAGATACTGGTGAGCTATATCGTCGGTCTTGGCATTGAGTTTATTTGGGCTCAGTGGAAAGGAGAGGAAATCCAGGAAGGCTATCTCGTCAGTGGTATCATCATTCCTCTGATCATCCCCATCGGCTGCCCCTTGTGGATGCTTGCATTGGCATGTGCCTTTGCCGTTATTTTTGCCAAGGAAATCTTCGGCGGAACAGGTATGAACATCTTCAATGTTGCCATTGCCGCCCGTATGTTCCTGTTCTTCTCTTATCCCACAAAGATGAGTGGTGACACCGTCTGGGTAGCCCAGGATTCAATCTTCGGGTTAGGAAACACTCTTCCCGACGGCTTCACTCAGGCCACTCCCCTTGGAATGATCGGGCAGGGCACCGACATCACCGCTTCCCTGAGCGACATGATTCTCGGCTTCATCCCCGGATCTATCGGAGAGACCTCTGTCATTGCCATCGCATTGGGTGGAATCTTCCTGCTAATCACAGGCATCGCCTCATGGAAGACCATGCTGAGCGTATTCGTTGGCGGCGGATTGATGGCATGTGTATTCGAAGCAACTGGCTCGACTCCTCTCCACTGGTACGAGCATCTTGTGTTAGGTGGCTTTGCTTTCGGTGCCGTCTTCATGGCTACCGACCCCGTCACTTCTGCCCGCACAGAGACAGGTAAATATGTCTTCGGCTTCCTTATCGGAGCTATGGCGGTCATCATCCGTGTGATGAACCCGGGTTATCCCGAAGGCATGATGCTGGCAATCTTCTTCGGAAATATGTTTGCACCACTCATCGACCATTGTGTTGTAGAGTATAATATTTCGAAACGTCTGAAAAGAGGAGGTACAAAATGAAACTGAACACTAATTCTAATTCGTACATTATAATATATAGTGCGATCCTCGTTGTCGTCGTGGCTTTTCTGTTAGCATTCATCTTCCAGGCTTTGAAGCCCATGCAGGATGCTAATGTGGCACTTGACCTGAAAAAACAGATTCTCTATTCCCTGAACATTCGCGGACTCGATGGCAAGCAGGCTGAAGAGAAGTATGCTGAAGTCGTGAAGGAAGAAGGTGAAGTGAATGGCCAGAAATACTACGCTTGTAATATCGACGGTGAAGATGTCCTGGTCGTTTCTCTGAAAGGAATGGGACTTTGGGGCGGTATCAGCGGCTTCGTCTCCATTCATGGCGATGAGAATCCTACCGTCTATGGTGCCTACTTCAACCATGAGAGCGAGACCGCCGGCCTGGGTGCCGAGATCAAGGACTCTAAGGCATGGCAGGAGAAGTTCATCGGAAAGAAAGTCTTCGTTGACGGTTCTCAGGATGTAGCCCTCTCTGTTGTGAAGAATGTTGAAGACCCCGAGACACAGGTTGATTGTGTAACGGGTGCCACGCTGACCTCCAATGGCGTTAACGACATGATTAAGGCAGGTCTGAAAGATGCAGTGACGCGTGCCGGCAATATCTTTAAGAAAAAGCAGGGCGCGTCCGACACAACTTCAACCGCTGATTAATCATTATTATCAATTGTCAATAATCAATATATAATTTGAATATGGCATTATTAAGTAAACAAAATAAGGAGGCTCTCACCAATCCGTTGAACCTCGACCACCCGATACTCATTCAAGTGTTGGGAATATGCTCGGCACTTGCCGTCACCAGCCAGCTGAAGCCCGCCATCGTGATGGGACTTGCTGTGACGGTGATCACGGCTTTTGCCAACGTCATCATTTCACTCCTTCGTAACACCATTCCAAACCGTATCCGCATCGTGGTACAGCTTGTCGTGGTAGCAGCCCTTGTGACCATCGTGTCCCAGATACTGAAAGCGTTCGCCTACGATGTGAGTGTGCAGCTCTCTGTGTATGTTGGTCTGATCATCACCAACTGTATTCTCATGGGCCGTCTTGAGGCATTCGCCATGCAGAACAAGCCGTGGCCTTCGTTCCTCGACGGTGTAGGAAACGGACTTGGCTATGCCATGATACTTGTCATCGTCGGTGCCTTCCGCGAATTCTTCGGTCGTGGCTCTCTGCTCGGCTTCCAGATCATCCCCCAGGGTGCATACGACGCCGGATATATTAATAATGGTATGATGACAATGCCGGCAATGGCACTCATCCTCGTCGGTTGCGTTATCTGGGTTCATCGTGCATACTTTTATAAGGAGAAATAAGATATGGAACATGCAATAAGTTTATTCTTCCGTTCGATATTCGTCGATAACATGATTTTTGCGTTCTTCCTCGGCATGTGCTCCTACCTTGCCGTCTCGAAGACCGTGAAGACATCTGTTGGACTTGGCATGGCAGTGACATTCGTGCTGCTCGTTACCGTGCCTGTCGATTATTTGTTGCAGACAAAGGTCCTGGGACCTAATTGCCTCGCCGATGGAGTAGACCTGAGCTATCTCAGTTTCATTCTCTTCATTGCCGTCATTGCCGGTATCGTACAGCTGGTGGAAATGACCGTAGAGAAGTATTCTCCTTCGCTATATGCTGCCCTTGGTATCTTCCTGCCGCTGATTGCCGTCAACTGTGCCATCATGGGAGCATCTCTCTTCATGCAGCAACGCATATTGCTCGACCCCTCCAACTCACAGGCCATCACAAGCGTATGGGACGCAATGGTCTATGCCGTCGGTTCGGGTATCGGCTGGACCCTTGCCATCGTATCGCTGGGAGCTATTCGCGAGAAGATGCAGTATTGCGATGTGCCAAAGCCTTTGCAGGGATTAGGTATTACATTCATCACCGTAGGTCTCATGGCAATGGCGATGATGTGTTTCTCAGGACTTAAAATATAATTAGGAATATGGGACAATTCATAGCATATAGCATCGGAGTATTTCTCATCGTAATACTCTTACTTGTCGTTATTCTGCTTGTGGCAAGGAACTATCTGTCGCCAAGCGGAAACGTGAATATTGAAATCAATGGCGACCGCACCATCAATGTGGGACAAGGTTCAAGTCTGATGACTACGCTCAACGAGAATGGCATATTCCTGCCGTCAGCATGTGGCGGAAAAGCATCGTGCGGACAATGTAAGGTGCAGGTCCTTGAGGGCGGCGGCGAGATTCTCGACTCCGAGAAGCCCCACTTCACACGTAAGGAGATCAAGGCGCATTGGCGTCTCGGCTGCCAGTGTAAGGTGAAGAGCGACATGAAGATTCACGTTCCTGAATCCATCCTCGGCGTGAAGGAATATGAGTGTACCGTCATTTCCAACAAGAACGTCGCTACATTCATCAAGGAGTTCAAGGTGCAGCTTCCAAAGGGCGCTCACATGGACTTCCTCCCTGGCTCATACGCCCAGATAAAGATTCCGGCATTCGACTGCATCGACTACGACAAGGACTTCGACAAGTCACTTATCACCGACGAGTATCTGCCTTCATGGGAGAAGTTCAAGATGTTCCCGCTGAAGTGTAAGAACCCGGAGCCCACCATCCGTGCCTACTCAATGGCAAACTATCCCGCAGAAGGCGACGTCTTCATGCTTACCGTACGTATCGCCACACCGCCGTTCAAGCCCGACCGTAGCGGATTCATGGAGGTGAACCCGGGTATCGCCTCGTCATACATCTTCTCACTGAAGCCAGGCGACAAGGTCATCATGAGCGGACCGTTCGGCGACTTCCATCCTCATTTCGACTCAAAGAAAGAGATGATATGGGTTGGTGGCGGTGCCGGTATGGCTCCATTGCGTGCCCAGATCATGCACATGACAAAGACATTGCATACCACCGACCGTGAGATGCACTATTTCTACGGCGCACGTGCTCTTAACGAGGTGTTCTATCTTGATGATTTCCTCGGCCTGGAGAAAGAGTTCCCCAACTTCCACTTCCATCTGGCACTCGACCGTCCTGATCCTGCCGCAGATGCAGCAGGCGTGAAGTACACTCCGGGATTTGTCCATCAGGTGATGCTCAACACCTATCTGAAAGACCATGAGGCTCCCGAGGATGTAGAATACTACATGTGCGGTCCCGGCCCGATGTCTAATGCCGTAGTGCAGATGCTCGACTCATTAGGCGTGGAACCCGCATCAATCATGTACGATAACTTCGGAGGATAATCCATCCTGAAGCATAAAAGCAAAGTGCCGGAATCTGAGATAAAAGGTTCTGGCACTTTTTTGTATATATGCGAAACAAAAGAGTATGTGCAAATTTTGCACATACTCTTTCTTTATTCAGTGTGTCGGAATTTCCGACAAACAGCCCATTGACAATTAGCTGGCGCGTCAGAAGAATGTTAATTGTTCAATCATCAATGTTCAATGGTCAATGTTCAATGGTCAATGGCTAACACTTCCTCCTTCAAGAATGATTCTTCATTCTTCATTCTTCATTCTTCATTTTCAAGCGATGCACGACGTGACCCCTAACGTGGTGGCAATAGCCGTGATAATCGAAAGGATGAGTTGCAAGATCAGTTTCCAGGTTTCTTTCTTCATGATAATTTGATGTTAGATGTGTGAATTGTTTTTGACGTAGGAAGGAGAAAGTGGTCGCCATTGACCATTGACGATTGACCATTGGTTGGCACATCAGAAGAATGTTCAATGGTCAATGGTCAATCATTAATGGTCAAAGGTCAAAAGTAAACATATAGTTTTTGAAGTCTAAATGTATCGTTTACGTTGGCTAAATGTATCATTTGCGAGGCGCAAATAAATACTATGTTTCAACGGTGAAGGATGTGAGAGATGTGAGGGATAGTTTTACGACTTTCCTTATAGGAAATTATTTACCTCCGACCTAAATGATTTCCTTTATAGAAAGTTAGTATTCTATCCCTCACATCTCTCACATCTCTCACATCTCTCACATCAATTATACTTACCATCAGAGGACATAAGAGATTATTTGTCTATCTGCCTGTCAAAGTCTTTGCAAAATTCATCCACGGCACAAAAAACATCTCAGATGGTCACACATGGCCCGTATGGCGTGAGAGCATTTATCAGTTTGCTCAGATTCTCTTCAAATAAGGAGGGAAACCTTGTCCATAAATGGCAGTAAACAGAATATTTGTTATAGTAGGCAGAAGAGATAGCTGCCTCAGTATCAAGAAAGAAGATCATCCTGCATATTGGCGAATGGTCTTCTTTCTACAATAAACGCTGTAATGCGTGTGGCTCAATCCACGCCCCTGTGAAAGGGGCGACTTAGCTATATACCATCAGACATTATAGACAGTGTGTTTCAATCCACGCCCCTGTGAAAGGGGCGACGCTAAACACTAAACCGTAGGGTCTGAGAGTGTATTGTTTCAATCCACGCCCCTGTGAAAGGGGCGACCCGCTGATGTCGAATGTCAAGTACAATGAGTGCCTGTTTCAATCCACGCCCCTGTGAAAGGGGCGACACAAGATCATCAACTGTTCTCTCGTGTTCGATGGTTTCAATCCACGCCCCTGTGAAAGGGGCGACTTGTAACGACCGATGTATCTGTCAGCATAGCCCTGTTTCAATCCACGCCCCTGTGAAAGGGGCGACCTCACTCAGTTCATCCACACGAACAGCCACTTCACGTTTCAATCCACGCCCCTGTGAAAGGGGCGACATACAAATTAATTTGAAATATATCAAGTGTATTTGTTTCAATCCACGCCCCTGTGAAAGGGGCGACTATCTTCTCGCCAGTGGCCGCCACCTTCATATAGTTTCAATCCACGCCCCTGTGAAAGGGGCGACGGTGCGATGCTTGCAACAGGTAGCGCACTAAACGTTTCAATCCACGCCCCTGTGAAAGGGGCGACAGGGATCTATAGTTACAACGTAGCTCATACTCTGTTTCAATCCACGCCCCTGTGAAAGGGGCGACCAGCAGTTCCATCAAATAATGATTCGTAAGTTATTGTTTCAATCCACGCCCCTGTGAAAGGGGCGACAGCGTTTCCTCGCTTCGAACCTCCGCAAGGACATGTTTCAATCCACGCCCCTGTGAAAGGGGCGACTTTGGGGTGCTATTGATTATATAACAAAAAAGATGTTTCAATCCACGCCCCTGTGAAAGGGGCGACGTCAACTCCTTTCACAAGTGATTCTCTATCTTATAGTTTCAATCCACGCCCCTGTGAAAGGGGCGACATGGAATAGGATGGGTGCATCATTTTAATTCTGTGTTTCAATCCACGCCCCTGTGAAAGGGGCGACCCTTCTCATCGCGGGTATAGGTCGCCACTTTGTCGTTTCAATCCACGCCCCTGTGAAAGGGGCGACGATTACAGGATTCAACTTCGCGTGTAATTGATTGTTTCAATCCACGCCCCTGTGAAAGGGGCGACTTTACGGACATAGATAATTGTGTCTATTACAAGTTTCAATCCACGCCCCTGTGAAAGGGGCGACAAGCGGTGTTGACTTAGACTTCAAACCATAATAGTTTCAATCCACGCCCCTGTGAAAGGGGCGACCATCAACGGACGGTAGAAGGCTGATGATTGAGGGAGTTTCAATCCACGCCCCTGTGAAAGGGGCGACTGTTACAAGATTTCAAGTGTGTGCAGGGTATGCAGTTTCAATCCACGCCCCTGTGAAAGGGGCGACAGGTGCAGTGTCAATTCGTATTTCTATGCCTTACGTTTCAATCCACGCCCCTGTGAAAGGGGCGACATTGGAGACTGGAAATACATTAAACTATACGATGTTTCAATCCACGCCCCTGTGAAAGGGGCGACCCTACCCTTTACTTCTTCCGCAAGGGACAGCAGGGTTTCAATCCACGCCCCTGTGAAAGGGGCGACAGGATGCGACAGCTATAAGTAATCATATATTAGGGTTTCAATCCACGCCCCTGTGAAAGGGGCGACAGTTCGCTTATAAAAAGGTAATAATCAGGAGATTATACCCTTATTATCGCGAATATGTTTCTTTATGTCGTTGCTGCTCATAGCCGATTTTACCATTTTACTCTAACTATCTCATAATCAAGTAATGCGAATGAAGCCCATTATTTGTATAACATTCTTTTCGCACTAAATGATAATCGCATCATTTACATTGTAAGAAGTTTTTTTGCCCATAGTTATTATGCGTCCATGACTCTTTGAACTTAGAAAATAGAAGCGAACGCTGTCTAGTTCCATGTTTATAATTGCAGAAATATTGTTCTTCAACGTCACGAATTGTGCTTCTGACAATTCACACTCAAACACAGAATTTTGTACGCGTTGCCCATAATCTTTGCAGGCCTTGGCAACTTGTCTCAATCGCTTTTGTCCCGTTTCACTAACCGTGTCAACATCGTATGTAATGAGTATATACATCTTTGTCTTTTATTTAAAAAGGAATACAGGGTAATCATCAATATCTTTTCTCACATAACGTGCTAACAGCATAGCCTGCACGTATGGTAGTAGGCCGATTGGAACTTTTTCATTCAAGTATGGGTGGATGATTGTTTCCTTCTTTCGGTTTTGCCAGCATGTCAGAAATGTTTTCCGTCCTTTATCAGTCATCACAACACCTTTCTCACCTTGATACAAAAAGTCGTTAGATGCAATCTGTCGTCTGTTTATAAGTGACAGGACAAAACGATCTCCTAAATATGCTCTCATCTCTTCCATGACATCAAGAGCCAAAGAGGTCCTACCGGGACGCAACGTGTGGAAAAAGCCCACGTATGGATCCAATCCTACTGTTTCCAGTGCTGCTGAGGTGTCATTTGCTATTAGCGCATATGCCAGTGATAGCATAGCATTAACTGCATCTTTAGGTGGTCGTCTGTTCCTGCCCGAAAAAGGAAAGTCAGTCTTTTGTTGTAATATCAAATGAGGAAATGCAGAAAAGTAACAGTTAGCTGCCCGTCCTTCAAAGCCCATCAATTCAATTTTATCTTGCGCTTTCAACGCATCGCGCTTCTCCATGTCCAATGCTTTTGCAGCAGTTTCCACTTCTAAATTCTCACCATAATCGCGGATATATCTACGCAGCACATTTCTATAGTTTTGAATTTTCCCAGCAACAAACAGCTGTGCGGTATGTAGCGACCATTGATCGTCATCTGCCAGACTATATTGAGCCTTTCTAAGCAAAACGTTGCCTTTAGTCTGTCCTTGAACCCGACTAACAAATCTTCCATTGGGAGATAAGAATGTCAGCGATACGCCATTATCTGTACACAATTTCATTAAGCCAGGACTTGCCCCCATATATCCAAACGTCACGATGTTTTCTATATTAATAATAGGTATACGAAACACCTCCTCCTGTTTGACTGATATAACAACATTCAGCCCGTCCTTGCTCAAGTAGGCTTCAGGTGTTGTGACATAGAGCGTATTAAGTAGTTTCCTCATACAGATTTTTCTTTAAGTAATGAGACACTTTAGAACAGTCTGCCGATTCAGGCATGCAAATGTTATTCAGCGAACATTTCTCACAATACTTTCCACGCTCGATAGCTGGCAGACGACCAGAAGAGTAAATCTCATGCATCCGTCTTGCACATTCCACAACCATGACTCGAAGGCTGTCAGAAATAGGAACCTCAACGCGATGACGAATCTCTGCATAGAATATGGCACCATAGTCAATCTTGATTCCATATTGTTCTTCAAGACAAATAGCTTGTGCCGCTAACTGCACTTCATCCTCTTCGTGCTTTTTAGGCTTCCCATGCTTATATTCAACCGGGTAAGGTAACCACAGACCAGGGTATCGGGGATGGGTGATGGCATTTGAATCATCATCGGCAGGGTGTAGTTCTACAACATCTGTAACACCATACAATCCTAATTGATGAGAAGCGACGCTGACAGAGCGTAGTGAGATGTAGTCACCACATTTCTGACGATAGAAAGGGTCGTCTGCATGCTGATGCATCAGACTGCCTTCCATCGTCAGCCGATTGTCTTCCCATTGCTGTTCGACATGAATCAACGCCCATTGTCTGGGACAGAAGCGGAAGTGCTGAATCCCAGATAACATAAGCATATCGTCGTCGCTGTAAACCATAATGATATTCTGTCTAATCAGATTGTGGCTCTTCCAAAGGCAATGTTCCCAGATATTTGTCGAAGTCGCTACGAAACAAACGGTCTTGCACAATGCGGTAACGCTCAAATTCCGTCTCAGCATGGAGTACCGCTTCTTCGTGACTCACGCTTCCTGCATTGTCGAGCAACGGGCGTTCATCGCTGGACAAATATGCATCGATACGCTTTGCCCAGTCCTCCATAGTCATGGGGATATGTCTCTTGGCACGGCTCTCAGCAAATTCCAGCACGGCAGTTACGATACGTCCCATATCCTCCAGTTCTATCTGATTCAGGTAATTCTTAGCAATTGCGACATCGGTCTTGACTATCTTGCCGTCAGGCGCATTCTCCCAGGTGGTTAATCCCATGTGCTCTTTTTCGGCATCGGCCCGTTCCATGATGAGTTCCGCTGCCGTGTGCTGATGCACAGCATAGTGCATCTTGTTTTGAATGCATCCTTGTTGTAATCCATGCTGGTAGCATAGATATCTGTGAGTTTCTGGTAGAAGCGTCGCTCTGAAAGACGAATCTCACGAATCTCAGCCAGCAAGTGCTCAAAGTAATCCTCGCCCAAGAAGGCACCATTCTCCATGCGCTTCCTATCAAGCACATAACCACGGATGGCATATTCACGCAGCACGCTTGTGGCCCATTGGCGGAACTGGGTGGCACGGAAGCTGTTCACACGATAGCCTACACTGATAATAGCGTCGAGATTGTAGAATTGTGTCATATAGTTCTTTCCATCAGAGGCAGTTGCCGAGATTTTCTCGGTAACTGAATCCTTAACCAGTTCGCCACTTGCAAATATGTTCTTCAGGTGAAGTCCCACATTATCTGTTGAGCAGTTGAATAACATACCCATTGCCTTCTGGGTACACCATACAGTTTTATCCTTATAGTACACCTCAACACCCTGTTCCTTACCTTCAATCTGAAAAATAAGGAATTCTGCCGTGCTGTTTCTTATCTCACGTTTTTTTGCCATAGGCGGTTAAATCAATTCTTCGATGCAAACGCTGGAAGGGCAATTATCCGTATCGATAGTTACTTTGTAGTCATCGAATTTACGAGGCGCTCTATCACATTTCTTTTCTATTTTAACAAGGTCGAATAGCTTGTTAGCAGGCGCATTACCTAATACCGAGTCATGTTTGAAGACTATCAATTTCTGAGCACTCATTAACCCACGAGCCGCAGAACGGTCAACATCAAACATATTCTTTAATGCATCCCAGAATAGTTTCAGGTCTTCTTCGGAAAAGCCTGTCTGCTTGGCAAGGTTGGCTGAGATAAAGCCGTGGCAAACGTAAAGACCATAGGGAACCGTGGCCTTGCGGCCCATAGTACGATTGTCACCCCCTTGTTTTTCTGCTTCCTTTTCTGTTGCAACTGCCATTCGAGTAATAGAATGCTCCATAGCAGCAATTGGATCCTCAGAACGAGCAAAAGTAAATTGGATTGGACCTCGAACCTGGCCACAATTCGGTGCTGATTTTAATGATAAAACAGCACCAAAACTTCTAATATCATAGAAATTGGAGCACATCCATTTACGACCACCTTCAGTTTCTTCTGGGGTTTGTTTCCTTGGTTTTGCATCTTTTAGTGTAGCTTTAATGAAGTTGATAGTTTGTTTGCTCAACCCAGATTCTTTTAACCATTCTTGGATTGCCTTTTTATCGGCATCTCCTGCAACCACTAAATATCCAATTTCATCTTCTTCCGTAATAGAGAGCCCTTCGAATAACGATGATTCGTCAAGTTCTTCTTTTAATATATTTGGTATTTCCTTTTTAGACTCCTCGCCTAATTTATATCCTAATGCTTTGAATGCTGCTATATGGCTTCTTCCCAGGACGGCTTTTTCTTTTACATAGATATCATAACCAGTGGCACATTCTTTTGCCACTTGTATATAGTTGCGCACTTTACGTTTCAGACAAACGTCTGTTACGAGTCCCATTCCAGTTTCAGCATCAACTCGTGGCAGATTGCCTGCATCGGGGTCACCATTGGGATTACCATCTTGTACATCAAAGATGTAAACGAAATCAATTCTATTTTTTAATTCTGACATAGTT
>CACWNV010000010.1 GCA_902762325.1 uncultured Prevotellaceae bacterium
TAAATACGGAGGAAAAGGAATGTGGGGACACCATGTACACGAAGCAGTAAAGGCAGCCGGCGAGAAGGAAACTGGTATGACCGTACACTATGTTACCCCTGTCTGCGATAGCGGAGAGATTATTGCACAGTTCAGCGTAGCACTCTCACCAGAAGATACGGTCGACGACATTGCAGAAAAAGAGCATCAACTGGAAATAGAGCATTTCCCACAAGTGATTGAAAAGCTGCTCAGTAACCTTATCAGTCTTTGACGTTGTCTCCAACCATTTCCTGCATGCGTTCGTTCAGCTCGCGGTAATCTGACAGAAGATTCCAAACGGCATCCTCTGACAACACACCTCGTTTGAGATCCTTAGGGAAAAGCCCCTTCTCGTCAGCAGCAAAGTCAGATTTCCATTCGTCACTGCCATAATAAGCATCCAAAACTTTCAACGAGTCGCCAGCATCAGCATATTTATCGAGTGCTGCCGACAGTTCGGAAACGGCTTGAGCCAGTTTCTCAAATCGGGACTCCATCTCCTTCACCCGACAGATGGCATCTTGTATTTTATCATTAACAGCCGATGTCCGGACTTTGGCACTTGACTTTTTTTCTAATTCATTCATCTTGATTTCTTTATCATATAAGATTAATCCATCCTCCATATCTATTCATGTATGAGGACACGAAAACTATTACTGCAAAAATACAGTTTTTCCATGAAAAAGAATCTCTTTACTGATGGAAAAAAAAGAATTATAATCTTAGAGTCCTTTTCTCCACACCGATTTCCTTAGCCAGTCGCCGCTGACTTATTCCGCGATATTCCAGTTCATCTTTACCATGACATTTATCGAAACATCAACATAATGATCTTGATAATTCGTAGACAAAGAGAAGCGACTATAGGGATAGTGCACCTATAGTTGCTTTTTTGTTAATTCTGTCAAAATTCACCATGATTTTGTAGTTGGTACATTATTTATTATTATATTTGTATTCAAGATTTGACAAACCAAAATAAGAAAATCCACAGGTGTAAGAATGAACATAGATGTAATTGATTACTAAATGAAAATACCAAAGTCTGACATACTGACCACTAACCGCCTTGGGAGGATCTTCTCAAATACAGTTGCGACATACAAATTCTTTTGGTTTGTATCGATTTTGCAGATACACGCAAAATCGGACAATCCAAGAATTAGTGTGTGGGACATCGTAATCAGAATGGTTGCAAACGCATGGTATCCTATTCACTATTTTCGTTTGTCTTTTGGCAAGAGCGATTCACTGTTTGATATTGTGATGGAGTTGCAGCACATTACTCAGATTCCCATTGATGCCAATTCTCAGACAATTATTGACGGTTTGCAAAGCAGATTGGAAAACAAGCAGATAAAGCGACTACTATATACGCTTACACTGAATGTACCCTATCGTTTTCTGCGTCCGTGGATTGACACCTCTGATGACAAGGAGATGGTCAGACGCTCCCAGACATTGGAGAATGGAAGTCTTTATGCTTTGTATAAGGATGGCTCGGATTTCTATATCGTTATGAATCAGGCATGGGATGCTTATCTGCATACGCACTATAATATTCTGATGGATTTTGCTTATTGGAATCTGACATTGTTTCTGCAAACAAGGAATCCCAATGTGCCAGCCATCCCAAACAAACTGATACGCCCTGAAGTTAGGAATTCACTGACAAAGCAGCATAACTATTGGGATATGGTGATGACGATAGGAGGCCCTATTCATTGTATCTATACAGACAAGTTGCTGTATCCCAAAGATTATGCCCTTGACCACTTTATTCCGTGGAGTTTTGTGTGTCATGATCTGCTGTGGAATTTGATACCATCGGATGGTTGTATCAATTCATCTAAGAGCGACAAGTTGCCAGACTTGGACTATTATCTGCCTAAACTCGCAGCTTTGCAGCATCATTCTTTGCACGTCTTAATCAATGCCGATAAGAAACCAAAAGTAATGGAAGACTTTCTCTCTCTCGGTTACTCTGCAAAAGAATTAGCGACAATGAATGAAGAAAAGTTTTGTGAACTCTACGAAAAAACATTTAACCCCATCAATCAGATAGCCCTCAATATGGGCTTCGAGACGTGGAAATACTTATAGAATTATGAAGAAGTTAGGAAGACGTATCAAAAACAAGGAAGAGTTAATATGCAATTTAGATAAAGTGGAATATTATCTCTCGGCTGCTGAAGGTGAAGAAAATAGTAATGCAATGATTGATTTAATTGGGAATGGAACCAATTTTGTAGCCTATCATTATAAAGGTCAGATGCATTTTGCTCCAAGCCGTTTTATCGGCTACTTAAATAATACGTTATTGGTTCATCTGGTAAAAAATAACGGAAAGAATGGATCCGACACATCATCTTCTATCGATAAGATTTTATCAAAACGAAAGTATAATGATGAGTTGGAAAAATCTTATTTAGAATATTGTGAATTTATTGGAGCCAAACCTAAAAATATGGTTAATGCTCAAAGGAAATATTGGTATTTGGAAGATACACTTAAAGTTACTAAAGATTTTTTTGATGAAGGAAATACCAAACAGGTTTCTACTAACAGATATGAACGTAGTCTTGAGGCTCGAAAAAGAGCTATAAAATATCACGGTCATAAATGTATTGTTTGTGGCTTGGATTTTGAGGAGACATATGGTGAATTAGGACGTGGCTTCATTCATATACACCATATTGTTCCCATTGCTTCTAAAGGCAAGACAAAGATAGATTATAAAAAGGATTTGGTTCCTGTTTGTCCAAATTGTCATGCAATGTTACATCGTGGCAATAATGGAAGAGTTCTTTCTATAAAGGAGTTAAAAGATATTCTTAAGAAAAACAAGAAATGATGGAACCTGAAAAAATCAATCATCCGTATCTGACAGCTATCAAGCGAACGCAATTATCCGTACCGACACGCTATCTTTTGCAGCACAACTTGCTAAAGAGAAGAATACTGGATTTTGGTTGTGGCTATGGTTTCGACACTGATGAGTTGAAACGTCAGGGATATGACATCACAGGCTACGATTATTATTTTCGCCCTGACTATCCTGAAGGAAAGTTTGATACTATCATATGCAACTATGTGCTGAACGTGCTCGAACCCTATGCCCAAGCTGAGGTGCTGATGAATGTTGCCAATCTGCTTTCTCCCAAGGGAACAGCCTACTTTGCCGTACGTCGTGACCTTGAGGAAGAAGGATTCCGGCTTCATGCCATCCATAAACAATATACCTATCAGTGCAACGTCAAATTGCCATACAAGAGTCTCGTCGCTAATAAGAGTTATGAACTATATCAATACAACCACTTTAACAAACTACCTCGCAAGGAAGGCGAGAAATGTCCTTTCTGCAGGTTGTCAAGGAAGGTTGAGATAATATGTGAGACAGCTACGTGCGTTGCATTCTACGATGGTTATCCTGTTTCTTCAGGTCATGCTCTGATAATTCCCAAACGACATATTGCCAACTATTTTGATCTAACTAATCACGAGCGTGAGGCTATGAATGTAGTGTTGCAATATGTGAAGCAGAAAGTTGATGAGCGTTTCCATCCTGACGGCTACAATATAGGTATCAATGTTGGTGAGTATGCAGGACAAAGTGTATTTCATTGTCACATGCATTTAATTCCGCGCTATAAAGGTGATGTTGAGAACCCAAAAGGAGGAGTTAGAGGAGTTATTCCAAGTAAGCAGAAGTATTAAATCTATATATAACAAAGTCAGAAATAGCATTATTATTGGAGCATAGAGTAGAATATGTTAATTCTATACAACGATAAAAAAGTAGAAATTTACAAAAGATTCAATATGGAGAATTGTTACATATCATAACAGAACAAACATTAGGCCAACTGCAAGCCACTGATCCCGAATATTTGAGACTTGTCACACAAATCTCAGACCTTTGGGAGAATGCGAAAAATAAGGCAGCTCTTGCAGCCAATACAGAACTGATAGATGCAAACTGGCAAACCGATCAGTATATTATAGAGTTCGAACAAGGTGGTAATGCTAAAGCCAAGTATGGAGATTGGCTGTTGGCTAGTTCGTTAATTCGACGAAATCTGACTGTCTGGAAATTTGGGATTCATAAACATACTGTTTCTGAACTCTAAATGTATCGTTTAGGCAGTCTAAATGTATCATTTGCGAGGCAGAAATAAATACTATGTTTCAAGGGTGGAGGATGTGAGAGATGTGATGGATAGTTTTGCGACTTTCCTTATAGGAAATTATTTACCCTCGACCTAAATGATTTTTCTTTATATAGAAAGTTAGTATTTCATCTCTCACATCTCTCACATCCTTCACCACCTCGTTCAGAAGGGCAGTTCTGACTCTTGCTGTTGTCTTACACCGAACTCACTTTAATATTGTAATCTCTCAGTTTCCCAAAAAATGGATTTGAAAAGGGTATGGTTTCGTCGTGCCAGGAAGTGATTCTTGGTTTTTACTCTCTGAATCGCTGCTTTGCCTCTTCCAAGACGGCAATAACACGGTCACACCACTGGTCGAATTCCGGGTCTTCTGTCTGACATTCCGGATGATTCATTATATAAGAGACACACTTGGCTGCACCTTCTTCAAAACGAGTTGTTGCCTTCCAGCCCGGAACAGCATGCTCCAGTTTCGAGCAATCGAAGACTACGGTACATGCCTTATCCCCCAACAGATTTCCTTCTACATCATATTCCTTCGGCGCAACGGCTGTAAGGAAGGAGGAAGAAACGTAATAAGGACGGTAGGGAACGCCCAAAACGCGGGCTATCGTCTCATAAATCTGATTCCATGTCAGCGACTCGCCAGACATGATCTGGAAAGCCTCACCAATGGCATGTGGATTGCCGAGCAGTCCGATGAATCCTCTGGCAAAGTCTTCGTTCCATGTCATCGTCCACAGGGAAGAACCGTCACCATGCACCAATACAGGTTTCCCATCAAGCATTCGCCTAAGTACCTGCCAGCTGCCATTCATTCCATGCAGTCCGACCGGTACACTCCGTTCACAATAGGTATGACTCGGTCGCACGATTGTTACGGGGAACTGCTCTTCACGGTAGTATTTCATCAGCAGTTCCTCACAGGCGATCTTATCACGCGAGTACTGCCAATGAGGGTTCGCAAGCGATGTTCCTTCATTAATGATATAGTTCTGCACCGGCTTATGGTATGCAGAAGCCGAACTGATATAGACATACTGACGCGTTTTGCCGGCAAAGAGACGATGGTCGCGCTCTATCTGTTGCGGGACAAATCCGATGAACTCACAGACGACATCAAACTGTATGTCTCCTAACTGCTGCAGCACTTCAGCCTCATCATCGATATCTGTAATGACTTGTCTCACCTTCAATGGTAATTCGTCGTTGCGATTACCTCGATTCAGCACCCATAACTCATGGTCTGTCTCTGCCAGTTGTCTGGTAATGGCACTACTGATGGTGCCGCTTCCCCCTATTAATAAAATCCTCATGCCTTTGATTGTTTAGTTTATATCTGCAAAGATAATAAAAAAAGTCAGTTCTGGTAAACATAGACCACAAAAAATGAAACACAAAAAAGCGGAACGGTATTCTTGAATCAATACCATTCCGCTTTCTTTATTTGTACTCTGAATTCTTACTCTTCAGCAACTGGTTCAGCAGCTTTGAAGCTCTCAAGGTCTTCCACTTGGAAGTTCTTGATGTAGGCAGCCTTGCCGAGCACGTTCTCTTCAGCCATGCGCACATAGACGTTGGCAGACTTCAGGAAGAGTTCGGGAGCCTTGTCGGCATCACGGATGATGAGCAGTGACATCACAATCTCGCAAGTCATGTCGTACAGACGACGTGCCAGGAAGTCGAAGGCATCCTGATTGTCAAGACCCTTGGCGTAGTTCAGGGCTTCCTCATAGACAGGGATGAGCTTTTCAACTCTTGATTTGAGGACTGAAGTCTGAGGATTGAGGTTCTCCAGACCTGCAATCATGTCCTTGATGTTGTTCAGCATCGTTCCGTTAGAGATATAACGGATGGCAGCAACCACCTGAAGCTGTGTTGTACCCTCATAGATAGAGAAGATACGGGCATCACGGTACAGGCGCTGGCTCTTATACTCCATGATGAAGCCTGAACCTCCGTGGATAGAGATGGCATCGTAGGCGTTCTGGTTGGCATACTCTGAGTTCATACCCTTGGCAAGCGGTGTGAAAGCATCAGCCAGACGCTGGTACTTCTTCAGTTCCTGCTTCTCCTCGGGAGTCAGCT
Organism: uncultured Prevotellaceae bacterium; assembly: GCA_902762325.1. GTDB lineage: Bacteria > Bacteroidota > Bacteroidia > Bacteroidales > Bacteroidaceae > Prevotella. The sequence continues at coordinate 6,285 of CACWNV010000010.1, forward strand.
TACGGTCGCGCTCGATGTCTTCAAGGCATTTATACACATCCACATAACAGGCTGTCTGATAAAGCAATGAACGACCGGCATCAAGCTTGGCCTTCATGCGTGCCAGCATGTCATAGACAGCGGGGAAGTTGATGATTTTCTCACCGAACTGCTGACGTTCCTTGGCGTATGCCAATCCTTCGTTGTAAGCCTCCTGTGACAATCCCACCGACTGGGCAGCGATACCCAGACGCGCACCGTTCATCAGTGCCATCACGTACTTGATAAGTCCGAGGCGGGTACTTCCGCACAGCTCAGCCTTTGCGTTCTTATAGGTAAGCTCACAGGTAGGACTTCCGTGGATACCCAGCTTGTGCTCGATGTGGCGCACATTCACGCCGCCATTGCGCTTGTCGTAGATGAACATGGAAAGACCACGTCCGTCCTTTGTGCCTTCCTCAGAACGGGCAAGCACGAGGTGAATGTCTGAGTCGCCATTGGTGATGAAACGCTTCACACCGTTCAGGCGCCAGCAGTTCTCCTTCTCATCGAAGGTTGCCTTCAACATCACGCGCTGCAGGTCGGAACCAGCATCAGGCTCGGTCAGGTCCATAGACATGCCTTCACCGGCACATACACGGGGGATGTACTTCTGGCGCTGCTCCTCAGAGCCGAACTCATAGAGCGTGTCGATACAGCTCTGCAAGCTCCAGATGTTCTGGAAGCCGGCATCAGCAGCAGAGATAACCTCAGAGAGCATGGAGAACACTGCATTAGGCAGATTCAGACCGCCGTAGCGACGGGGCATGGAGACACCCCAAAGGCCAGCCTTGCGAGTGGCATCAAGGTTCTCAAATGTCTTGCTTGCATAGATCATGCGTCCGTTCTCGAGGTGCGGACCTTCGAGGTCGACGTCCTCCGAGTTAGGAGCGATGATATTGGCGGCCACGTCGCCAGTGATGTCGAGAATCTGCTTGTAGTTTTCAATCGCATCACCCAGGTCAACGGGTGCGTAGTCATATTCTTTCGCATCAGCGAAACCCTTTTCTTTCAGCTCAACGATACGAGCCATCAGGGGGTGGTTCAAGTAGAACCCGATCTCAGGATGAAATTCTTTATAGTCGTCATAAATATTCCAAGAAAACAGAAAGGCAAGGCTGGCACCCATGATTCTCAAGAAAATAGAATTGTCGGGAAAACATGCCACGCCAACATTTAATATCGCAGCAATTGCATCAAGGAATAATTTAATCTTAGCCTTCATTTACTTCGAGTTCTGCTTATAGTACTTAATGAGCTTAGGAACTACCTCTTCTACAGTACCAACAATCACGTAGTCGGCAATCTTGTTGATAGGAGCATCGGGATCAGAGTTGATGCTGATGATAATACCAGAGTCTTGCATACCGGCGATATGCTGAATCTGTCCTGAAATACCACAGGCGATATACACCTTCGGATGAACGGTAACACCAGTCTGACCAATCTGACGGTCGTGGTCGAGCCAGCCTGCATCAACGGCAGCACGGCTTCCACCTACCTCACCGTGAAGCACCTTGGCAAGTTTGAACAGCATGTCGAAGTTCTCCTTGCAACCCATGCCATAGCCACCGGCAACAACGATGGGCGCACCCTTCAGGTTGTGTTTGGCAGCCTGCACCTCGTGGGTCAGCACTTTTACCACGTAAGCCTCGGGAGAGACATACTTGCTTACTTCAGGATAAACCACCTCTTTCTTGCACTCACCCTCATAAATAGCCTTCTGCATCACACCGCTACGGACGGTAGCCATCTGAGGACGGTGGTCGGGGTTCACGATTGTTGCCACGATGTTACCACCGAAGGCGGGACGAATCTGATAGAGCAGGTTCTCGTAAACCTTATCATTCTTCTTGTCCTCATACGGACCAATCTCCAGTTCTGTGCAGTCGGCTGTTAAACCACTGGTAAGTGAAGAACTTACACGAGGTCCTAAATCACGACCGATAACCGTTGCACCCATTAAGCAAATCTGTGGTTGTTCTTCTTTGAAGAGATTGACAAGAATGTCGGTGTGGGGAGCTGAGGTATAAGGGAATAATCCTTCTCCGTCGAAAACAAACAGTTTGTCAACACCGTATGGAAGAATCTGCTCTTCTACTTGTCCCTTAATGCCAGTACCGGCAACGACAGCATGGAGTTCCACACCCAGTTCATTGGCGAGCTTGCGACCTTTGGTCAGCAGCTCCTGGGAAACCTCGGCAACGTTTGTGCCTTCTACTTCTATATATACAAAAACGTTCTGCATGTCTTAACCGATGATTTTTTCGTTTAACAATTCTTGAACAAGGCTGTTGATGTCATCATCGGCACTTGTTAAGGTCTTTGATTCTTTCGCCTGGAACACAATGTTCTTCACGGCTTTCACCTTTGTAGGAGAACCGCTGAGACCACACTGATTTGCATCACCATCGACATCAGCTACACTCCACTGATTCAGCGTTAAGTAAGGTCTTTCCTCATACAGATAGGAGTAATCACTCCCCTCGCCATTTGGAGAGGGGGCGGGGGTGAGGCTTCTTTCCATCGGACAGGTGGCACGCTTGTATTTCATCACGAGCTTAGCGTTCTGCGGACGGCAGGGAGCAGCACTTCCATTAACGGTTACCACAACAGGAAGGGGTGCTTCAACGGTCTCGACACCACCGTCAATGACGCGGCGGATAAGAGCCTTTCCGTCTTCCACTTTCAATATTTCCTCAGCGTATGTCACCTGATTCAGTCCCAACTTCTGTGCGACCTGCGGACCCACCTGAGCTGTATCGCCATCAATAGCCTGACGACCTCCAATCACCATGTCTACATCACCAATCTTCTTGATGGCAGTAGCCAGAGCATAACTGGTAGCCAGTGTATCAGCACCTGCAAACAGACGGTCGGTAAGCAGCCAACCCGTATCAGCACCGCGATAGAGTCCCTGACGGATAATTTCTCCTGCACGTGGAGGACCCATCGTGAGAATTCCAACTGTAGAGCCTGGATGCTGCTCCTTCAAGCGAAGTGCCTGCTCCAAGGCATTTAAATCTTCTGGATTGAAAATCGCTGGTAAAGCAGCACGGTTGACAGTGCCCTCGGCAGTCATGGCGTCTTTACCCACATTTCTTGTGTCTGGTACTTGTTTTGCAAGTACAACAATTTTTAATGCCATAAATATTAATTATAATAATGTATATACAATTTGCAAAAAGCGGTGCAAAGGTATAAGTTTTTTGGTATGCAGCCAAACAAAATGCACAAAATCATACCATTTGCGCACATTTCACAAGTTTTGTGCAATAAAATATGAGTCGTTTTTTGTTCTTTCATGGTAATAATCCCTCTATCTTACAATCGTTTCATCTCACTTACCAGACTTCCCAGATTATTACAATCTATATGATAACCGCATTGTACATACTTCTTGAAAGACCTCATGTCGAAATCGGAAATGGCATTCTCCGAATGAACAATCAGATAGAAGTGCATACGCCGTAGAAAGTCTATCATGCAGCGTCTCCTCCGCGACAGTTTCACACAATTCACCATCATGACATCACTGACATCGGTAGTAATCAATCCATCGTCTGCACATGAACACAAAAATTCCTTGCATGTCGCAACGGAAGCGAATAACCGCACAAAAGGGACGTTCCTTTTTTTCGCTCCTATTAAGGACAGTGTATGCTTATCAATTATTCTTCTAGCAAATAAACATAAATTGTAGGTGAAAGTGATAAGCTCTTGTTCATTCATGGCATTTATCGCATTCATTAATCCCAGATTATTAACGACCGCATTGTCAAACTTTCCGTAATCAGTTGCAACCATCTTAATGAAAAATATTAATTCCTCATTTTCCATCTGCATTAGTTTTTATTGGTTAATTTCTTTTTCTTTAATAAGTATGTATTTCAATTTCATTAAAAACGACAATAAAATGTTTGTTGACATAAAATAAAATAATTATCTTCGCAACATGAAAGTAAAAACCATATCCTTCTGTTTCTTTCTACTGGCAGTCTTCGTCACTTCTACCGCCGCTAACTCCCTGTCGTCCATTGCCGACGGGGTGCCTCAAGCACTTGCCGAGTACCGTGCAAGTCATATCAGTGAGATTTCTTACAACCTGTCTTTCAATATTCCAGGAGAAAAGAAGAAACCTGTCACATTCGATGAGCAGATTGTCTTCAACTGTAAAGGAGGAACAGAAGACCTGCAAATTGACTTTCAAGCCAAGAAGAGCCAACTGTCCAATGCCATTATCATCAATGGGACGAAAAGAGATGTCGTCTTTGAACACGAGCACATCGTTGTTCCTTGCCGCTATCTGCGAAACGGACAGAATGTCATCAGAATCAGCGGCATCTGTGGGAACCAGGCACTGAACCGCAATGAAGACTATCTGTACACCTTGTTCGTGCCCGATCATGCAAGGTCGGTCTTCCCCTGCTTCGACCAGCCTGACCTTAAAGCCCGCTTTAAAGTAAACCTGACTATCCCTAACGGATGGACTGCCATCACCAATGAAACCAACCGCCCCATACCTACTTATCTGTTTACATTTACAGCCGGGCGTTTCCAGCAGCAGAAGACGACAAGAAACGGGCGTGAACTGACAGCTCTCTATCGTGAAACCGACAGTGCTAAAATAGCACAACTGCCTATCGTATTCGATGAAGTGGCTCTTTCCCTGCAATGGATGGAAGAGTACACTGGCATTCCCTACCCCTTTGAGAAATATGGATTCGTGGTGCTGCCGGGCTATCAGTTCGGGGGCATGGAACATCCGGGATGCATTCAGTTCACTGACCATGAGATCTTCCTCGGCAAGAATCCGACTCCCGATGAAGAACTGACCCGTCTGAATCTTATCGCCCATGAGACTGCTCACATGTGGTTTGGAGATCTCGTAACCATGAAATGGTTTGACGACGTGTGGACAAAAGAGGTCTTTGCCAACTTCATGGCAGACAAGATTGCCAGAGAACAGTTCCCTGACGTCAATCACGACTTGAATTTCATCAAAGGACATTACCCGCGAGCATTGTCTACCGACAGGACTGAAGGTACACACCCTATCCAACAGCCATTGGAGAATCTTAATAAGGCAGGACTGCTCTATGGCAACATCATCTATCACAAAGCCCCCGTGGTGATGAAGAAGCTGGAACAGCAGATGGGAAAGGACGCGATGCAGAAGGGACTTCAATGCTACCTGAAGAAGTATTCGTATGGCAACGCCACGTGGGACGACCTCATTCAGATTCTCGACAGTGTGTCGCCACAATCACACCTGCCTGAGTTCAGCAGGGTATGGATTAAGGAAAAAGGGATGCCCCACATCACCTGTCAGGTCGAATGGGAGCGAACGGATGGAAACGACTTCAGCACCAGTCTTCACATTCAGCAGACCGACCCTTACGGCAGAGGACTGACATGGCCTCAGCAGTTCAAAATATGGGTTGTCTATCCTCAGACAGAAAAGTCTGGTATTCCCACAAGCGAGGTCATTGGTTTTGACATGCGCACTGAAGACGTCTCCGTTCCGCTGAAGACTTTCCCCACAACGATTATCCCTAACTATGACGGCAGCGGCTATGGACGTTTCATCATGCCCGACAACAACTATTCTTTCATCAAAGGGCAAGATGACCTCTGCCGCTATGCCAGCTACCTTACGCGTTATGAGAACTATCTGACGGGTGAGTGGCAAATGTATGACGAGAAACGACCGGAAAGGTTCTTCTCCTACGTCTGGCAGGACTTAAAAGACGAAAGCAATCCGCTGATAGCCTCAACACTTTGCAACCATTTAGGCACCGCCCTTCGTTTCATCGACCGGGCACAACGCCATGAACAAGAAAATGCTCTCTGGCAGCTAAGCCGTTCCCACCCCATCCCTTCAGTACGGCAACAGCTAACCCGACTCATCAGCCAGCAAGCCGTATCTGCTTCGGTCGTTGACTCCGTCCTAACGCTCTGGCAGTCCCAGTCGGACACCCTACTGACAAGACGGGACTACTCCCGTATGGCTTACCACCTTGCTATTCTATGTCCTGACAAATGGCAGCAAATCCTTGCTGAGCAACGAGACCGGCTCAAGACGGATGACGAGCGCAAGCAGTTTGACTTCGTTTCGCGGGGATGCACTCCCGACGAACAGCAACAGCAGCAACTCTTCAACGAACTGCTAATTGCTGAAAACCGACGGATAGAACCGTGGGCTTCCAGTCTGCTCTCACTCCTGAATGACCCAACGCGCGAGCCGTTCAGCAACAGATACCTCAAGCCTGGGCTGGACGCTCTTAATGAAATCCAGCAGACAGGTGACATCTTCTTTCCCGGCGACTGGCTCGCTTCACTGCTCTACGGCCATCAGTCGGAAGAAGCATGTGCCATCGTCAGAACATGGATCAACACCCATTCTGACCTGTCACCTGCCTTAATGAACAAACTCAAGGAAAACGCTTATCTTCTATTCCTCAAATAAAGTATGAGACAATTACTATTCATCATCTTCCTGTGCCTGTCGTCTCTCGGTCATGCAGACACGAGGCAGCCTGTCCGATGGAACACACCGGGAGCAGGCAACCCGTTGATTCCCGGATACTTTGCCGACCCTACAATCCGTAAGTTCGGAGATACCTTCTATATATATGCCACGACCGACGGAACGGGTAACGGCTACGGTCCCGCCCAGGTCTGGACTTCAAAGGATTTCCGCAACTGGACCAATCACATCATGGACTGGCCTACGACAGAAGTGGTGTGGGCTCCTGACGTGATGCAGGACGCCAATGGACTTTACCGCTACTTCTATTGTGAGCCCTGTGTCATACATGAAGGAATAGGAACCACCCCACTTGGACCGTGGAAGAATGTCCTTGGTTCTGATGATGCCGTACTGATTGAAGACCGGTACGTCCACAATGCCATCACGCTCGACGGTCAGACGTTCGTCGATGATGACGGTTCCACCTATATTTACTTCGGTACGTGGGGCATCTATGACGGCTTTGGCTGTGGCGTTGCTAAGTTCAATCCCGACATGAAGTCGTTCTCTGAAAAGAAACTCATACCGAATACTGAAATAAAGGACTTCTTCGAGGCTCCTTTCGTAATCAAGCGCAACGGCATCTATTACTTCACCTACAGTTCGGGGTCATGCCACGACCACACCTATCGTGTCCAATATGCCACCAGTACTGTGGGGCCGATGGGACCCTATCAATATCAGGGCTGCATTCTCGAGACGAATGACGACAAGACGGTTCACGGTCCGGGGCATCATAGCATCCTGCAGGACGGTGAAGACTTCTACATCGTCTATCATCGCCATAACATTCCGCAGGCCACTCATGGCTTCAATCGGCAGATCTGCATTGACGAACTGCATTTTACGGATGACGGAAAGATTGCCAAGGTCGTCCCGACGCACGACGGCGTACTTCCCCGTTCGGTTCGTGATATGCCAGTCAGGGAGAACATAGCTTTCGGGGCAAAGATCACCGCTTCGAGTTATTATAGTGACGACTTCCGTCCCGACTATGCCACCGATGACAATAACGCTACGCTCTGGAAGCCCGCCACGTGCCATGGTAAGGACTATCTGGAAATAGACCTCGGCAGCATTCGTGAGTTCAAGGAGGTGCAAATCCAATTTGAGTTTGCAACTTTCTATTATCAGTACAAGATTGAGACCTCCACGGATGGTCAGCAGTGGACTCTCTATGCTGACCACACGAATAACACACAGCCTGGTTCACCCATGACAGATGCCGGTTCCACCAAGGCACGTTACATCCGTGTCCGGGTCACAGGCCGTGAGATGAACGGACACTTCGGAGGTATCTGGAATGTGAAAGTGTACAATGACGTCACGCCAGAGACTGAACGAGTGCAACATTCGGCTGAAAACAAGTCCAATGCATGGAAGCTGCGTCATGCCTCTCTTGCAGGTGGAACGTCCGGCTGTACGGGTTCTGACACTCCCCTCCTGCATATCAATGCAAAAGACTATCCCGTGGGGACATTTGTAACAGAGATAACATCTTCCTCTTCATCAGAGTCAACACCCTCATACACGTTCTCTGGAGGAAGTGTCCGCGTTGAACTGCGCCAAGACCGGCCTGCCTTTCATTTCACGGGACAGCAGGTTTTCAGAAGCAACAAAGGACTTCCCGACTGTCTGAACTACAGCGCTCCCTATTCCATCGAGGCATGGATCCTGAATCCAGAGGTAGAGCGCAATGAATGTGTCGCCCTGTTCATTCCCGACAGGCACGACCTCTCCACCATCGAACTGTGCAATGGCAGTGACCCGCAGAACGGACTGGTCATGCACAATGCCTCATTTGAGAATAGCGGTGCTCCACAACTCATCAAACAACAGGAAGGACAATGGCAGCACTGGGTGATTACATACGACGGATACATGGAACGTCATTATCTGAACGGTAAAAAGGTAGCGGAGAAAAACATGATGCTCCTCCTGCGACCCGGCCGTTATATCCAGCTCGGTGCTTCTTTTGACGGTAATCATCCTTTCAACGGATTCCTGCATTCCCTGAGTGTCTATGACAGAACCCTCACGGCCGAGGAGATAAAGACGAATTATGAGCGTCCTCTCGACTATGACATCGAAGCCGCAAAGGCTTTACAATGGTCGGCTGCGAGAAAAGAACTGACGGACACGAAGGTTGAAGTCATTGCCGTCACACCTCAACTGCTTAAGATACGGTTGAAGGACAGCGAAGGCAATGTCATGAAACCCGGATTCAACGACATTGCGTTTGAGGTGAAGGGAGTTGGTGAGACGGAATGGAAATCGGAGCCGACTGCTTTATTCTCTGTTCCCAAGCCAGGCCGCTATACCATCACGGCAAAGGGAAGAACTCCCGAAAAGGAGATAGTCAGTCTTTCTTCACAACGTGTCAAGACAAGTGCGAAGAACTTCTATACGTTCACAGATGACTTTGCTGGAAACACGTTAGGAACATCCTGGAAAACACTGAAGGGCAGCAGGGTAAGCGATGCCGAGGCTACGACCGACAACGGCTGTCTGACTCTCTCGTCGGCCTCCGGCAACTTCAACGCCAATGCCGATGACAATGCTATTCTGCTCTACCAGGAGGTGAAAGGTGATTTCATCGTGCAGTGTAAGGTGGACGGGATGACTGGCAGTGATGACCGTCGCACGCCGTCCTATAATGAAGGCGGACTGATGGTGCTGGACGACTGGCAACCCGGCAACCAGCAGATTGTGCAGCCTGGGGTTTTCCCAAACTACAACTGCGGCAACATGCTGACCACTGTCAGCCATCATGGGCATCGTCCTCAGTATCCCCGAGGAAATGGATGGAACTATGACCCCTGGCTTCAGATTGAACGGGAAGGGAATCTCTTCCACGTCAGGACGAGCAAAGACGGAAACAACTGGACAGAGACAACCGGCTCACCTGTCGAAATGCCAGACTTCACGGCAGACAGACCCGTCAAGGTCGGGATGTTCCAAGTCACTTACACGGACAACAAGGCCTCCGTCTCCTTTAAAGATTTTAAATTGTATCAACGTAAAATGAAATAGAATAACAGAGATAGCAAGTTATCTCAACATTTTTACGTACCTTTGCAGACGAAAACAACAAACATATTAAATCAGGAAGGATATGATCTTTTTTTTCAAGACTCCACAGGAAAGCATCATTGCTACAGAAATCGACCATCAGCCGTCGACTGAAGAGATTAAGGAACTTAGCTGGCTTTATGGCGAAGCCACCTGTTTATCTGAGAATGAGTTGACAGGACTCTACATCGGTCCGCGTCGTGAGATGGTTACTCCATGGAGTACGAATGCAGTGGAAATCACCCAGAACATGAATATCCAGGGCATCTCACGCATTGAAGAGTACTTCCCGGTAGAGCGCGAGGATGCCGACCACGACCCGATGCTTCAACGTATGTACAAAGGTCTTAACCAGAAGATCTTCACTGTGAACATCGAGCCACAGCCCATCAAACACGTTGAAGACCTGGAAGCCTACAACGAACAGGAAGGACTGGCTCTTTCACCAGAAGAAATTACCTATCTTCATCAGATAGAGAAACAGAACGGACGTCCGCTCACCGACTCTGAAATCTTCGGATTCGCACAGATCAACTCAGAGCACTGCCGTCATAAGATCTTCGGCGGTACCTTTATCATCGACGGAAAAGAATGTGAGTCGAGTCTTTTCGCAATGATCAAGAAGACGACCAAGGAGAATCCGAATAAGATTCTCTCAGCCTACAAGGATAATGTCGCATTTGCACAGGGCCCGGTGGTTGAGCAGTTTGCTCCCGCTGACCAGTCGACAAGCGACTGGTTCCGTGTAAAGGATATTGAGAGCGTCATCTCCCTGAAGGCAGAGACACACAACTTCCCCACCACTGTTGAGCCGTTTAACGGTGCAGCTACAGGAACGGGCGGAGAGATTCGTGACCGTATGGGCGGCGGTGTAGGCTCATGGCCTATCGCAGGTACGGCTGTTTACATGACGGCTTATCCGCGTCTGGAAGACGACGACAAACAGGTCAGGGACTGGGAGGACATCCTGCCTGTCCGTAAGTGGCTCTATCAGACACCGGAACAGATCCTTATCAAGGCATCCAACGGTGCCTCTGACTTCGGAAACAAGTTCGGTCAGCCACTGATTTGCGGTTCTGTACTTACCTTTGAGCATCAGGAGAACACAGACAACACATCTGCAAACGGTGCTAAATATGCCTATGACAAAGTCATCATGCTGGCTGGCGGCGTGGGCTATGGAACAAAGCGCGACTGTCTGAAGAAAGAACCTCAGCCCGGTAACAAAGTCGTTGTCGTTGGCGGTGACAACTATCGCATCGGCCTCGGTGGCGGTTCTGTTTCATCCGTAGATACAGGCCGTTACAGCAACGGCATCGAACTGAATGCCGTCCAGCGTGCTAACCCGGAAATGCAGAAGCGTGCCTACAATCTCGTTCGTGCACTTGTAGAGGAAGATCAGAATCCTGTCGTCTCCATTCATGACCATGGTAGTGCCGGACACCTGAACTGTCTGAGCGAACTGGTTGAAGAGTGCGGAGGACGAATCGACATGACGAAGCTTCCCATCGGTGACAAGACGCTCTCGGCAAAGGAAATCATTGCCAATGAGAGTCAGGAACGCATGGGACTGCTGATTGACGAGAAACACATTGAACACGTGCGTAAGATTGCTGAGCGTGAGCGTGCGCCGCTGTATGTGGTCGGTGAGACCACGGGCGATGCCCACTTCTCGTTTGTCCAAGGCGACGGCATCAAGCCTTTCGACCTCGACGTTGCCCAGATGTTCGGTCACTCTCCCAAGACCATCATGCGTGACAACACCGTGGAGAGACACTATGCACCCGTGGAGTACCAAGACGTTAAAGACCTTAAAGACCCTGAAGTCCTTAACGACTATGTTGAGCGTGTGTTGCAACTGGAGGCTGTTGCCTGCAAGGACTGGCTCACCAACAAGGTTGACCGCTCTGTGACGGGTAAGATTGCCCATCAGCAATGCCAGGGTCAGATACAGCTTCCGCTGAGCGACTGTGGTGTTGTTGCCCTTGACTATCGCGGAAAGAAGGGTATAGCTACTGCCATTGGACATGCGCCGCAGGCAGGTCTGGCTTCACCGGAGGCAGGAAGTGTTCTGTCTGTTGCCGAGGCACTGACCAACATCGTCTGGGCTCCTATGGCAGATGGCATGGACAGCATTAGCCTGTCTGCAAACTGGATGTGGCCCTGCCGTTCACAGGAAGGCGAAGACGCACGTCTGTACAGTGCCGTCAAAGCTCTCTCAGACTTCTGCTGCGCCCTGCATATCAACGTACCGACAGGTAAGGATTCCCTGTCACTGACTCAGCAATATCCCAACGGCGAGAAGATTATCTCTCCGGGAACAGTGATTGTCAGTGCCGGCGGTGAGGTGTCGGACATCAGGAAAGTTGTTTCTCCTGTCGTGGTGAACGACAAGCATGCCTCACTCTATCACATCGATTTCTCGTTCGACAAGCAGCGTCTCGGCGGCAGTGCCTTTGCACAGAGCCTCGGGAAGATTGGCGACGACGTGCCTACCGTCACCAATCCGGAGTATTTTGCCGACTGCTTCAATGCAATTCAGGAACTGATTAGACGCGGATGGATAATGGCTGGACACGACATCTCTGCCGGTGGACTGATTACAACCTTGCTTGAGATGACATTCGCCAATACCGAAGGAGGACTGCACATCAACCTGCACGACCTGAACGGTGACGACATCGTGAAACTGCTGTTCGCTGAGAATCCCGGCGTAGTCATCCAAGTGAAAGACATACACAAGAGAGACATGATTGAACTGCTGAATGACATGGGAGTGGGATTTGCCAAGATCGGCTTCACAACAGCAGAGCGCAAACTCATTGTGAAGAAAGATGACTTTGAACACAGCTTCGATATCGATGCCCTTCGTGACGTCTGGTACAAGACGAGCTATCTGCTGGACCGCAAACAGAGCTTCAACGGCATGGCAAAGGAACGCTTCCTGAATTACAAGAAGCAGCCTATCGAGATGAAGTTCAACCGCAACTTCACTGGAAAACTTTCTCAGTTCGGACTCAGTGCTGACAGGAAAGAAACAGGAAAGGCGCGTCCAAAAGCTGCCATCATCCGCGAGAAGGGAACGAATGGTGAACGTGAGATGGCGTACTCGCTCTATCTTGCCGGCTTCGATGTGAAAGACGTGATGATGACCGACCTGATCACAGGACGAGAGACGCTGGAAGAAATCAACATGATTGTCTTCTGTGGCGGATTCTCCAACAGTGACGTGCTGGGGTCTGCGAAAGGATGGGCTGGCGCGTTCCTCTTCAACCCGAAGGCTAAAGAGGCACTGGATAAGTTCTATATGCGTAAAGACACCCTGTCACTGGGTATCTGTAACGGCTGCCAGCTGATGGTTGAGCTCGGACTGCTCAACGAAGGCGGTTCGCTCTCTGCCGAACAGCAGGAGCTCAGACCTCGCATGCTGCATAACAAGTCGCACAAGTTTGAAAGCGCATTCCTCTCGCTGGAGATTCCCGAGAACAAGAGTGTGATGTTTGGTTCGCTGAGCGGTAACAAGCTGGGTATCTGGGTTGCTCACGGTGAAGGTCGCTTCTCATTGCCGGAGGCTGAGGAGAAATACAACGTCATTGCCAAGTACAACTATGCAGGTTATCCCGGCAACCCGAACGGTTCCGACTATAATGTCGCTGGAATCTGTTCTGCCGACGGCCGTCATCTGGCGATGATGCCTCACCTGGAGCGTGCCATCTTCCCATGGCAGAACGCCTGGTATCCTGAAGATCGCCGTGATAATGAAATCACGCCTTGGATGGAAGCATTTGTCAATGCCCGCAAGTGGGTGGAGCAGCATAGCTGATTCCCTGCTTGTGAGAGTTCATAGATAGTATTACATATTTAATATGGAAGAAAACATCTCAGAAAAAACAGGAACAACTGGCACGGCATCCAAACAGACGAAGACCTTGGAGAAAGGACTGAATGGATTCGTGACATTGTTCTCAACCTTCTTTAAGATTGGCGCATTCACCCTTGGAGGTGGATACGCCATGATTCCATTGATAGAGAGTGAAGTCGTGGACAAGCACAGTTGGATATCAAAGGAAGAGTTTCTTGACCTGGTGGCGGTGGCTCAGAGCTGCCCGGGCGTATTTGCCATCAACATCAGCACCTTCATCGGCTATAAACTGCGCCGTCACAGAGGTGCATTGTGCGCCGCCATGGGCACTGGCCTACCCTCTTTCCTTATCATCCTGCTCATTGCCTTGTTCTTCCACCGGTTCATGGAAGTCAAATGGATTGCAGCGATGTTTAACGGCATCCGTCCGGCTGTGGTAGCTCTGATTGCCGTACCGACATTCAACATGGCTAAGACGGCAAACATCAATCTTACCAACTGCTGGATTCCGGTGGTCTCGGCTCTGCTCATCTGGGGAATGCACGTCAATCCTATATTCATCATTATTGCCGCAGGCTTCGGCGGATTCATCTACGGGAAGTTCCTACAGGACGACAATGTAAATAAGAAGATATGATATTACTCGAACTATTCTATACTTTTTTCATCATCGGGCTCTTCGGTTTCGGAGGCGGATACGGCATGCTGACACTCATTCAGACGGAAACCGTACTGCACCATCACTGGCTGTCGTCGGCTCAGTTCACGAACATCGTGGCGATCTCTCAGATGACACCCGGACCTATCGGCATCAACTCTGCTACTTATTGTGGGTTTACCGCCATGCAGAACGCTCACTATGGGATGGGGATGTCTGTATTAGGCAGTGCCATTTCTACCTTTGCACTGGTGTTGCCTTCGTTTATCCTGATGATTCTCATCAGTAAGATGTTCCTGAAGTATTTCCACACGAACACCGTTCAGAGTATCTTTGCAGGACTAAGGCCAACGGTCGTGGGACTGCTTGCCGCTGCCACACTGCTCCTGATGAACAGCGAGAACTTCAGTTCCCCTGATGTCTCGCCCTGGAGATTCTGGATCAGCGTTGCCATCTTCGTGGCTACATTCTACGGAACAAAGGTAATGAAGATCAATCCCATACGAATGATCTGCTATGCCGCCTTCGCCGGATTATTACTCCTATACTAACTATACGATCATAACACATGAATAAACTACTGACTTTTGTGATGCTCTTTATGCTGATAAGCATAACCGCAGACGCACAGAATGAGCAACGCCGCAGAAGGCCTCGCTTTTTCAAGACCGACACGCTGATGGTGCACGACCCCGTCATGGCATACGAAGACGGGAAGTATTACATCTTCAGCACTGGCATGGGTATTAGCATGGTGAAATCTGATGACAGGAAGACGTGGACCTTTGAGGGAAAGAGCGTACTCGACGAGATTCCTGCATGGACTCAAGAGGCTGTTCCAGGCTTCAGAAACCATGTATGGGCGCCAGATGTCATCTACTGGCACAACAAATGGTGGATGATGTATTCGTGTTCTACCTTCGGGAAAAACACATCGGCCATCGGTCTTTTGTCTTCGCCTACGCTTGCTGATGCCCACTGGACGGATGAAGGATGTGTCATCACCAGCAAGGAGAAAAGGGACAACTGGAATGCCATCGACCCGAATATCGTTATTGACGACAAAGACTGCCCGTGGATGACCTTCGGGTCGTTCTGGGATGGCATCCAACTCGTCAAACTGGACAACACGATGCATGTGGCTAAGAACAAGAAGCCCAAGACGATTGCAAAACGATACAAGAAGGCGCCTGCCGGGATAGAGAACCCTACATCGAAGTTTGCAGGGACAAATGCCATCGAAGCGCCATTCATCTTCAAACACGACGGATGGTATTATCTCTTTGCCAGTTGGGACTACTGCTGCCGCGGTGAGAAGAGCTCCTACAATGTGGTTGTGGGCCGCTCAAAGAAGGTCAACGGTCCCTATATCGACCGTGAAGGTAGAAAGATGATTGACGGTGGCGGCACTGTCTTCTTCCAAGGCGACAAAAAGGAGTTTGAGGCTGCCGGACACTGTGCTGTCTATCACATGGACAACAAAGATATCTTCATCTGTCATGGATACAGCATCCCCATGCACGGTCAGTCAATCTTGATTCAAAAAGAAATTAAATGGACTGCAGACGGCTGGCCAGAGGTATAAACGCACCGGAAGGAATCAAGGAGGTCTTGCTACATGCCTGTTGTGCTCCTTGCTCGTCAGCTATTGTCGAATGGCTGGTGAATCATGATATTGCCCCGACCATCTTCTATTTTAATCCGAACATCTATCCGCAGGAGGAATACATCATCAGGAAAGAGGAGAGTAAACGCCATGCGGATATGTTGGGCGTGAAATGGATTGACGGCGATTATGACTACGAACAATGGAAAAGGCAGATAAGCGGACTTGAAAACGAGCCAGAGCGTGGGCACAGGTGTGAGCTCTGCTTCCAGATACGACTCACTGAAGCGGCTAAAAAAGCAAAAGAACTGGGACTGGAGTACTTCACGACGACCTTGGCATCTTCAAGATGGAAGAGTATCGACCAGATTAATCAGGCGGGAATGGCTGCCCAAGCAGCTGTTCCCGGAACTGTCTTCTGGGCACAGAACTGGCGAAAAGGAGGCCTGTATGAACGGAGAAACTTCCTATTGAAAGAATTCAAGTTCTACAACCAACAGTATTGCGGATGTGAATTCAGCATGCGACATCTTTCAGACAAAAAAGAATCATAGCGTCTGTTTATATTCTGAACATCTCCCCCACTCGTTTTCCCTTCCCTTTCATCATCAATAATATTGACAAAAACTTGTCGAGGAAAAGTGATGAAAGAGAAGTTAAAATGTGTAAAAGTTGATTCTTCACTCTTCATTCTTCATTCTTCATTTTGTGAAAGCTAAGCTTTCGCACCGCGAAACATAAGCTTTGACCGCCTCAAAGACCATGTTTCACCGCCTCAAACATAACCTTTCACACGACGAAACATAACCTTTGGCGCAGCGAAACGATACCTTTGGCAAATTCATCTTTTGTAAACCGCCCGATTACAGTTTAGTATTCGTGTAATCATCTGTCAGTCAACACCTTACAAAAACTCTCAAAAATCGCGTTATTATCACCCGAGGAACAGTTTGTTCAGAAAGATGCCCTTAATTTAGGGTCAAAATTCGAATATTTCTTGACAAAATCCCGCTATTTGTAATGCTCAATAACAGATGATGCCATTAGGCATCGGACAAAGGTAGCCAGCCATACAGTCGTGCCTTTGGGTACGGCGAACCAACGGTCACTGTTCGCGCCAGCGAGGAAAAGTAAATGGCTTGTATGGGATTGACACTATAATATCAGCCTGCCCTTGGGTAGGCGACATGGTTTGCTCTTGTCCCTTGCATATCAGCAAGGTTGTATTTGTGTGGTGTCGCTTTTCCCAGCCATTTCGAAACACCCAAGGGCGTTTCTGTATGGCTGGCTACCATTGTCTAATGCCTACGGCATTTCTTCCAACAACAAATCTTATTTTAGCATGAACGATTTGCTTGTTATAATGAATACAGAGAATAGTATCTCTTCATGGGTGTGAGACGTCTCGGCGGTGCGATAACTTCAAGCAGAGACTTCCTTATCGTATGAGAATCAGATAGCCTAAGGCCGATTTTCACCGCCGAATGGAAGAGTAACGCCATCAATCTAGGTTAGCAAATCATTCGGCGGGTTTTATAGAAAATGGCAACTAAACAAATGTCGAGATAAAGATGAAAAAAATAACACGTAATGCGACTAATTACAAAATATTTTGTATCTTTATAGCCGCAATCCGAAAGGAACGCAAGACATAGTTGCTCTATAGCCTCACTTTTCACCACCACGAGAAAGAGCAAAATATCAATTATTGGAGCTGCACCTATAGGGCGCAGATTTCTCCCGTATATTGATATGGTTTGTGGTGAACCGTGAGGCGTATGGCGAAGGTCTGCGTCTCTTTGTGTTTTTAACGCATATATCAATATATAAAAAAATACGAACATGAAGACAGATTTTGATTACACAATTGTTTATGTTTTTGGTCCAGAACAATGTGAGGACAAATACTTTAAAGATGAAGTTTTGTCACGTGAAGCTGGCGAGTGGGTAAAAATAGGTGAGACAGGTTTCCGTGGAAACATTGAAAATATTACCGATGAAATAATAAGAACGGAAGCTATAAGTAGAATACGTCAGGAAAGTAGGACAGGTATTCCTGTCACATCTGTTCTTTATGATGTATTCATCTTCCCTTACAAATCGCATACGGATGATAGAATACGTGAGATACTATGCAAAGAAATTTATGAGATGGAAAACAGTAGACAAATAAATAAGGAACTAGAAGAAAATAAGATTCCTGCAGGTAAAGAATTTGTTTATGGAGTCCGGAGAAGAAATATTAAATTTGCTGTTCAGTCGATGGATCATGACCTTATAGCTGACGCTTATGATGCTGAGGATGCTGATTCTCGAATTAAGATTTTGGCAAAGATTTGTTATTGCAACAATGTTATCATCAATAAAGAAGACAATTCTTCAGATGAAAATACCGAAACATTGTTAACGAGAAAACCTCGTCTGGATTTGGATTTAGTATTCCCTAATGGAGATGTCGAGTATACTGTAATCCTTACCGACGGATGTGGGAATGAAATCAAAGACAATGAAACTAATGAGCCTATAACAGCAAAATATATTGGTGGCAATATGTTTGAATGCAGAGGGGAAAAAGGTAGAAGCTCATACTTTGCCAAGATATATTTGAATCTTTATGGTGGTAAGAACCTAACGACTGTTAATGGTAATGAGTATTGGACTTACAATGGTCAGAAACTTACTTCGTTACGCAAGAACTAATAGAATTGAAATGACAAAAATAATAGACCACAGATAACTTTCTTGAGGTTGTCCCATGATTTGAGACAGCCTCGTTTTAATTTTGCATCAGTTCCCAGAAAATATGTATTTATGATAAGTAATGAACCATATTTAGAAGCCGAGCGTATCTTTGAGGAGCATGGAGATGGAACATTAGAAACAGAAATGCTGTCCAACTATGCTGACTTCCTAAGAGCATGCGATGACAAGTTCTTAAACTATTTCAATATCAGTTACAATACGGAATTAGAGGAGGATTGGAATCCTAATGATTTCGAAGAGCCATCTTACGAAGACCCTGCCATCATTCTCACACCAAAGCAAAAGTGTTCTTTTGAATATTTGGAGATAACTTGCCGAGGATATGAGTTTGATAACGGAGATGCGATCTGGTGCGAATTAGATGAAGACAACAAGTTCAAAGGTAGTGAGTGCATTAAACACTTAATGAAACTGATGGATCCTGATGGAGATTGTGATAAATTTATTGAGCGGCATAATGCTCAACTATTATAGCCAAAATTGTATTATACCATAAATAAATAATTAGCAGGTAAAAAAAACGTTAAATAGAAAAAAAGTCTAATTATGTAGACTACTTTTATTTATTTTTGCATCACAATTAAATAACAAAAATCTATTTACTAATTAAAACATACGAATATGAAGAAAATATTAAAGACTAATTGGGAACGCTATAAGAATAGTTTAGAAGGTAAAGAAACAATAACTCTGTTTAATCATCTGACTACTCCAGAAGCTACGGCGGAAGATATGTTGGAGGTCATCAAACGCTTTAATCCTGAATTTGCTCGAAACACAAGCAAGAAAGAAGAAAAGAGCATGATAGAATCATTAACCTTCTATGACAAAATAGTTAAAGAGAATCTTCCGCAAGGTGATGAAGAGTTGGGAAACTTCAATGGTGGAGAATTTTATGCATGGTTAACGCATTGCATGGCAGTAGAAGAGGAAGAAATGGATCTGTTCGATGCTCCTCAAATTGGATTTAAGAGGATACTTGGATTCAATACATTCCTTTCAATGGTATTATTTGCTAACCTACCTGACAGCTTTGTACCCAATCTCTTTGTGATGCAGTTCGAGTATTTCAAAAAGTTTGCGGAGAAATATGAGATAGAACTACCAGAAATGCCTAAACGATCAGACTATCGGATGCGCTGGTTCTATTATCTGAGAATGTGTGATGCAATTGATAACTTTGCTATTGATAACAATCTACTTGACCCTGGTGAATTGTGTGCATTCTTGTTTGATTATGAACTGACTAACATTAAGGAGGAAATGGAGGCAGAACATAATAAGCCGATGCCCAAGGAACCAGAACAAGCATGGATATTGGTAGGAAACTGTAGTGAAGGTGAAAAGAATATGACGGAAGGTGTATGGCAATCGAACCAACTCACTTGCAAAGGAGACATAATGTTATTTTATGAAAAATCTCCAGTTAAGAAACTCAATGCAATTTGGACAGCATTGGAGGATGGCTTTGTTGACCCATTTGGTCCATATTACTCATATTCTATTATTGGTAAGAAAATAGAAATACCAAGTGAGCAAGCCATTACCTATGATGATTTTAAAAACAGTGAGTATTTCAAAGTAGAGAATCGTGGAAGAGAAAGTAATTTCGTAAGCAAAAAATTCCAAGATGTCAGCGGATGGTCAGTAACTTCTAATGATTATGCAGAAATCAAACGAATGCTTGAGGCAAAAGGATTTGACATATCTAAAATGCCGTCTTTATATGAACCTAAGTTTGATGCCTGTATAGTTATTAATGATGAAAAAGATGTTGAAAACAAACTATTAATCCCTCTTTTGGAAAAGATGGGGTTCAAAAAAGGTGAAGATTATAAGCAGCAAGTCAACTTCCCCGCAGGACATGGTTCCACAGGAAAACGCCCAGATTTTTGTCTTCATCTAAAGGGATCAGGTGTTCATTTAACCGCAAAAGTTGTTATTGAAGTTAAGTTGTTTATGAAAGATAATCCACAAATTAAGACAGATTACGGACAGGCTCTTTCTTACGCAAAATGGGGTGCTCCACAAATCTTTGTTTTGTGTGACAAGAATCAAATACGTGTATATCAGCGAAATAAGAAAGACAATGATTTTGGAGATTATGATGATTGCAAACTTTTCCGTTGGAATCAATTAGATAATTCGGAAAAGTTCAATGAACTGAAACGTTTGTTAAGCAAATAATTATGGCAAAAGATTTAACAACATCAGAAATAAGTAGGCAGAATATTCTGAACAACCCAGTGGCTTTGCCTCGAATCCGAGAAGCTTTGGAGATTAAGCCTCTTGAATACAAAGGTATGTTATATATAACAAAACAGATGGCTGCAGATTTCTATGAGGTAGATTTGCGTACAATAGAGAATTGTTTGTCTGCAAATGAAGATGAACTCAGAAAGAATGGTTACAGTGTCTGGAAAGGTAACTCATTGAAAGAGTTTAAGTTACATTTTGCTCCCGAAATCGATTTCGGGAGCAAAATAACACAACTTGGGCTATTTGACTTCCGCTCATTCCTCAACATCGGTATGCTACTTACCACAAGTGAGAAGGCAAAGCAGGTTCGCAGTCTTATACTTGATATTGTTATTTCAGTTATCAATGAAAAGACTGGTGGTGGAACAAAGTATATTAATCGTCGCGACAAAAATTATGTTATATCTGCTGTTCAAGAGGAGAATTATCATAAGAAACTGACAGAAGCTATCAGGGATTATGTGGATGGACACAAGACATTCAAATATTCTACTATCATTGACATGATTTACAAAGCAGTGTTCTGTGAGAAGGCTAAAGAGTATAAGAAACTGCTTGATTTAAGTGAGAAGGATAACTTACGTAGAACTCTTTATTCAGAGGTATTGGTGTCAGTATCAGCTTTTGAGAATCATGTGGCTGAAACTATTAAGGCAAAGGCAAAAGAAACCGGACCTGTGACAGTTGAAGAAGTTGGACAATTCATCAAAGAACTATCAGCAATGCCTTTTGTAAAACCTATCATAGAGGACGCCAGAACAAAGATGGCCTCTCGTGATTTCGCACTTCGTGATGTTTATCATGATAATATAGCAGAATACCTGAAAGCCGTATCGCCAGAAGAATATGAAAAATTCATTGGTAGTCAATCTGTGGATTTTGACCACCTATTAGATGAAAATAAAGCCGTACTTGATCGTTTAAAGCAATAAGGAGGAAGTAGTATGGCAAACCTATCATATATAGACTACGACGAAGCACTTGCTATCTACTACAAGACTGTAGAGAAAAGTGGTGGCGGAATGGCAGGAGTGCGTGATGAAGGTGGTATAAGATCAACGCTTGAGTTTGTACAAGACGATTTATACTATCCAGAGATAGCTGACAAGGCAGCATATTTGATGTATAGCTTGTGTAAAGGACATTATTTTGCAGATTGTAATAAACGTATTTCCATCACGTTGACATTGTCTTTTTTCTTAAGAAATGGCTATATGTATTTGGTAAAAGATTTCATGGAGGAAATAGAGGCTATCGGCTATCATGTCGCCGCAGGACATATTGATCGTGGCCTTCTAACAGAAATCATGAAATGTATTGTCAACAATGAGGACTACAGTGAATCCATTAAACTGGAATTGTTGGAGGCAATGAGTAAAGATATTGGGTTTTCTGAATAATTCAATATCCAAGAGGTATAACATCAAAAAACATCCTGAACTGGATAACAATTGTAAATCCACTCAAAAACAATTTTGACGATAACTTCACAATAGGATGTTGCAAATCGAGCGAAACGCAAAAAACTCCATTACTATTCACTTTGCGGCTCATAGCAAACAAAAAAGTCTGTTCGAAAGTTTCGAACAGACTTTTCATATAGTTGACCATCTAAATTATTCTGCTTTTTCCTCTTCTGCTACGGGAGCTTCAACAGCTGCCTCTTCAGTCTTAGGAGCAGAAGACTTACGGCTACGACGAGTTTTCTTAGCAGCCTTCGGAGCCTTTGCCATGTTCTCATCAAAGTCTACGAGTTCGATGAAAGCAATGGGAGCAGCATCACCTCTGCGGAAACCGAGCTTAATCACACGGGTATAGCCTCCGGGACGATCGGCGATCTTCGGAGCGACAACGCCAAACAATTCCTTGATGGCTTCCTTGTTCTGTAAATAGCTGAATACAACACGACGTGAATGAGTTGAATCATCCTTACACTTTGTGATAAGGGGCTCAACATAGGTCTTGAGTGCCTTTGCCTTGGCAAGGGTCGTAGTGATTCTTTTGTGCATGATCAGCGAAATGGCCATGTTGGCAAGCATGGCACGGCGATGATCTGCAGTACGGCCCAGATGGTTAAATTTTTTATTATGTCTCATTTTCTGTTACTCTTTATCAAGTTTATACTTTGAAATATCAGTTCCAAACGTAAGATTCAGACTCTCGAGCAAATCATCAAGCTCTGAAAGCGATTTCTTTCCGAAGTTGCGGAACTTGAGGAGGTCGGTCTTGTTATACTGCACGAGATCACCAAGTGTATCAACATCAGCAGCCTTCAGACAGTTGAGAGCACGAACACTCAGGTTCATGTCTACAAGCTTGGTCTTCAGCAACTGACGCATGTGCAGAATCTCTTCATCAAACTCCTGGTTGTTGTCCTGATCAGGATTCTCAAGGGTAATCTTCTCATCAGAGAACAACATGAAGTGATAGATAAGAATCTTTGCAGCCTCTTTCAGTGCATCCTTCGGATGGATGGAACCATCCGTTGTGACTTCAACGACGAGCTTATCGTAGTCAGTCTTCTGCTCAACACGATATGGCTCAACTGAATACTTCACATTACGGATTGGGGTGTAGATAGAATCGATTGGAATTACGTTGACATCTGTGCAGAATTCACGGTTCTCATCAGCGGGGACATAGCCACGTCCCTTGTTGAGTGTGAGATCAATCTGCATGGTAGCCTTAGCATCTAAATGACAAATCACCAAATCGGGGTTTAACACTTCAAATCCAGTCAGATACTTACCTATATCACCAGCTTTGAATTCGGTGGAATTCTCTACGGTGATACTAACTTTCTCATTCTCGAATTCTTCTACTACTTGCTTGAATCGAACTTGTTTGAGATTCAAAATAATGTTGGTAACATCTTCCATTACACCAGGTACAGAGGAAAACTCATGCTCCACACCGGAAATCTTGATGGTGTTGATTGCATAGCCCTCAAGTGATGAAAGAAGAATGCGGCGAAGAGCGTTACCTATAGTAACACCGAAGCCTGGCTCTAACGGACGGAATTCGAACTTGCCGAAGTGGTCGTTAGCTTCCAACATTACAACTTTATCAGGTTTTTGAAATGCTAATATCGCCATTAATTTATGATTTATTATTTAGAGTACAACTCAACGATTAACTGCTCCTTAATATTCTCAGGGATATCGGCACGCTCCGGCTTGTGGAGGAACTTACCGCTCTTAGAATTATCATCCCACTCGATCCATGGATACTTGCTATGATTGAAACCTGCCAGCGCAGCATCGATAACCTCAAGAGACTTTGACTTCTCACGAACGCCAACAATCATTCCGGGTTTAACTGAGAAAGAAGGAATGTTCACTACCTTACCGTCAACGACGATATGCTTGTGACCAACCAACTGACGAGCTGCTGCACGTGTGGGAGCAATACCGAGACGGAACACTACGTTGTCGAGACGACTCTCAAGATTCTGAAGCAGAACCTCACCAGTAATTCCTTCAGCCTTTGCTGCCTTTTCAAACATATTACGGAACTGACGCTCTAGTACTCCGTAAGTGTATTTAGCCTTTTGCTTCTCTGCCAACATGACACCATACTCAGAAGTCTTGCGACGACGGTTATTGCCATGCTGTCCAGGAGGGAAGTTTCTCTTGGACAAAACTTTGTCTGCGCCGAAGATGGGTTCTCCAAAACGGCGAGCAATCTTAGATTTCGGACCTATATACTTTGCCATATACTTAATTAAATAATTCTTTAAACTTTACGACGCTTCGGAGGACGGCAGCCATTGTGTGGCAGCGGAGTAACGTCAACGATTTCAATCACTTCAATACCTGCACCATGTACGGCACGGATGGCAGACTCACGTCCATTACCCGGACCTTTAACGTATGCCTTCACCTTACGAAGACCAAGATCAAAAGCTACCTTTGCACAATCCTCACCAGCCATCTGGGCAGCATAAGGAGTGTTCTTCTTTGAGCCGCGGAAACCCATCTTACCAGCTGAAGACCAAGAAATAGCCTGACCTTCGCTGTTTGTCAAGGTAACAATGATATTATTAAATGAACTGTGTACGTGAAGCTGACCGATAGCGTCAACACGTACGTTTCTTTTTTTAGATGTTGCTTGTTTCTTTGCCATAATCTTTGTTAGCTTAGTGTTCAGAGTACAATGTCAGAGTGAATAAAAGAACTCACGACACACCACTCTCAACTAAATTTTACTTAGTAGCTTTCTTCTTATTAGCAACAGTCTTCTTCTTTCCCTTACGGGTACGAGCATTGTTCTTAGTACTTTGACCACGAACCGGAAGACCGTGACGATGACGCACTCCACGATAGCAACCAATATCCATCAGTCGCTTGATATTCATCTGGATCTCACTGCGGAGATCACCTTCAACTTTGAATTCAGCACCGATAATTTCACGGATCTTAGCTGCCTGATCATCGCTCCATTCGTTGACCTTCAGGTCGCGGCTGACGCCGGCTTTATCCAATATCTTTGCTGAACTACTTCGACCTATACCATAGATATAAGTCAATGCGATTTCGCCACGCTTATTCTGGGGCAAATCTACTCCAACAATTAAGTTTCAAATTTTGCAAAAAGCATGCAAAGGTAAGAAAAAACAATGGATTTTCCTTACCTTGTTATGCTTATTTAACATTAGCCCTGACGCAATTTGTACTTAGGGTTCTTTTTGTTGATAACGAACAGACGACCTTTACGACGTACAATCTTACAATCATCGTTACGCTTCTTAATTGATGCTCTAGTCTTCATATCTTTATTTATTATTTATATCTGAACACGATTCTGCCTTTTGTCAGGTCATAAGGGCTCATCTCTACCTTCACTTTATCACCAGGAAGGATCTTGATGTAATGCATTCTCATCTTACCTGAGATATGCGCAATAATCTGAACCCCGTTTTCAAGTTCTACTCGGAACATTGCATTTGAGAGACTCTCAACAATCGTCCCATCCTGTTCTATAGCGGATTGTTTTGCCATAAATTATAATTCTACTTGATACTGTTCTACTTCTTCAAACGAAGATAAAATCTCAGCTTTTCCTCTGCGGATGGCAATGGTATGCTCGAAATGAGCAGCGGGCTTGCCATCGCGGGTCTTTACTGTCCAGCGGTCATCCATCAGCCAGATGTCTCGTTTTCCCATCGTAATCATTGGCTCAATGGCGATACACATGCCTGCCTTAAGAAATGCACCGTTTCCACGACGACCATAATTTGGTACTTGAGGATCTTCATGCATCTCACGGCCAATACCATGACCGGTCAGTTCACGCACTACACCATATCCCTGTGCCTCACAATAGTTCTGGACCGTATAGCCGATATCTCCCACGTGCTTTCCTGCAACTGCTTGTTCTATGCCCAGATACAAAGACTCCTTTGTTGTCTTCAACAACTGACGGATTTCGTCTGACACTTCTCCTACACAGAAAGTATAGCAGGAATCACCGTTAAAACCGTCTAAGAGTGTACCACAATCAACAGAAATAATATCTCCGTCACGTAATACTGTCTTGTCATCTGGTATGCCATGAACTACAACATCATTAACTGATGTGCAGATACTAGCGGGAAACGGCCCTCCATAAGGATTGGG
Source organism: uncultured Prevotellaceae bacterium (assembly GCA_902762325.1). GTDB lineage: Bacteria > Bacteroidota > Bacteroidia > Bacteroidales > Bacteroidaceae > Prevotella. The sequence goes on from CACWNV010000010.1 coordinate 32,673, forward strand.
AAAATTCTTGAATGTAGGTATAGCACCATTATCGCGTATAAATTCTTCCGCAATCTTATCCAGCTGGAGGGTCGTCACACCTGGTTTAATATGTTTAGCCAATTCGCCGAGAGTCTTTCCAACAAGTTGGTTTGCACGGCGCATCAACTCAATCTCATCTTCTGTCTTCAGAAATATCTTCATCCCGCAGGATTAATTAATAAGCAGATACTCCACCGTTACGAGTATGTCCCGAGTTCAAAAGACCGTCATAATGACGCATCATCAGATGGCTTTCAATCTGCTGCAATGTATCGATGACGACACCGACAAGAATCAGCAGAGAAGTACCTCCGAAGAACTGAGAGAATGCCTGTTGTACGTTAAGTAATCCAGCAAGAGCAGGCATGACAGCAATGAATGCAATAAACAGAGAACCGGGGAGAGTAATGCGCGACATGATTGTGTCGATATAATTTGCAGTGTCCTTACCTGGCTTAACTCCGGGAATAAATCCATTATTACGCTTCATATCCTCTGCCATCTGCGTGGGATTCAACGTGATAGCTGTGTAGAAATAAGTAAATGCGATAATCAGAATCACATAAATTATATTATACAACAGACTACGGTTGTCGAGCAGAGAACGGACCAGCCAGCTGGCATTATCCGACTGATACTGTACGATGGCCAGCGGAATGAACATCAAAGCCTGAGCAAAGATGATAGGCATCACGTTAGCTGCGAACAACTTCAGAGGAATATACTGACGGGCACCACCGTACTGCTTGTTACCCACAAGACGCTTTGCATACTGTACAGGCACCTTACGAACGCCCTGAACCAATAAGATGGCAGCACATATCACAGCATAAAGTATAAGAATCTCAACGATGAACATCACAAGTCCACCACCGGAAATGGCTGTAAATCTGGAACTGAGTTCCTGGATGAAAGCCTGTGGCAAACGAGCGATAATACCAATCATAATGATTAATGATATACCGTTTCCGATTCCTTTATCTGTTATACGTTCACCCAACCACAGAATGAACATACTTCCAGCTGCAAGGATGATTGTAGCAGGGAACATGAATACTTCCCAAGAGATGCCAGAAGCCAGAGCCTGGCTTGCCTGCATCCTTAAGTTCAAGAGGTAAGACGGTGCCTGGAAGAGCAGAATAGCTACAGTCAGGATACGCGTATACCAACTTATTTTCTTGCGCCCGCTCTCGCCCTCACGCTGCAACTTCTGGAAATAAGGTACAGCGACAGCAAGAAGCTGCATAACGATAGAAGCTGAGATATATGGCATGATTCCAAGTGCAAAGATAGACGCATTGGAAAACGCACCACCAGAGAACATGTCCAACAGCGACATCAAGCCGCCAGCGGTTTGCGACTGTAGTTTTTCCAACATGGCCGGGTTGATACCAGGAAGTACAACAAACGAGCCGAAACGGTAAATAGCCGTAAACAGAAGAGTAATGAGAAGTCGCTGACGCAAATCCTCTATCTTCCAACAGTTCTTCAGGTACTCAATTAACTTCTTCATTGTTGTTAAATAATAGTTGTATTACCACCTACTGCCTTGATAGCTTCCTCGGCAGTCTTTGAGAATGCATTTGCTTCAACGTCAAGCTTAACGGTCAGCTCGCCTTTGCCAAGGATCTTAACTGGTACGTTCTTGTTAGCAATACCAGCTGCAATCAGGTCGGCAACAGTGACTTTAGTCAAGTTCTTAGCCTCGGCGAAAGCCTGAAGTGTAGACAGGTTAACAGCAAAGTATTCCTTATGATTGATGTTCTTAAAGCCAAACTTCGGAACACGACGCTGTAAAGGCATCTGACCACCTTCAAATCCAATCTTTCTCTTATAACCAGAACGAGCCTTTGCACCTTTGTGACCACGTGTTGACGTACCACCGAGACCAGAACCCGGTCCGCGACCAATACGACGACGGGAATGAGTTGCCCCTGCTGCTGGTTTTAAACTATTCAATTTCATAATTGTTCTTTTTTAATGATTTAGTGTTGTTGAGATTTAATCTGAATTATTCGACCACTGTAATCAGATGACGAACTTTTCTGATCATACCGCGGACACTAGGATTATCTTCGACCTCAACAACCTGAGAAATCCTGTGGAGACCAAGAGACTTAAGTGTACGCTTCTGATCTACGGGATAACCGATCTTACTCTTAATCTGTTTGATTTTAATTGTTGCCATAGTGAAAAACCTCCTTATCCGTTAAACACTTTATTCATACTGATTCCACGCTCACCTGCAACAGTATATGCATCACGCAATTCTGAAAGGGCAGCGATAGTAGCTTTAACCAGGTTATGAGCATTTGAAGAACCTTTGGACTTTGCAATCACATCGGTAACTCCAACACTTTCAAGCACAGCACGCATAGCACCTCCGGCCTTCAGTCCTGTACCAGGAGCAGCCGGCTTCATCAGTACCTGAGCGCCACCGAACGAACGCTCCACCTCGTGGGGAATAGTACCATTCAAAAGAGTAACCTTGACAAGGTTCTTCTTTGCTGACTCAACGCCTTTGGCGATAGCAGCAGTAACTTCACCTGCCTTACCAAGTCCCCAGCCGATAACACCTTTACCGTCACCAACAACGACAATTGCTGCAAACGTGAATGTACGTCCACCCTTTGTCACCTTGGTAACACGGTTAATAGCTACGAGACGATCTTTCAATTCAACGTCACTATTTACTTTTACTTTGTTCATTGCCATAATCGTTTAAAAATTAAGACCGCCCTTACGAGCTCCTTCAGCCAACTCCTTTACACGACCGTGGTAGAGATAACCGTTACGGTCGAACACGACAGATGTAATACCTGCAGCCTGTGCTCTGGCAGCAACAAGTTCGCCAACCTTCTCTGCTTGTTCTTTCTTAGGCATCTTTTCCATGCCGAGGGAAGAGGCACTTGCAAGTGTGTTGCCAGTCAAATCATTAATAACCTGTGCGTAAATCTGCTTGTTACTACGGAACACGCTCAGACGAGGACGCTCGGCAGTACCATTTACACTCTTGCGAATTCTGTATTTGATTTTAATTCGTCTTTCTACTTTCTTTGTTGTCATAGTTGTAATTCAATTAAGTTTACTTAGCTGCGGCTGACTTACCCGACTTGCGGCGGATAACCTCACCCTTGAACAAGATACCCTTACCCTTGTAAGGCTCAGGCATACGGAAAGAACGAATCTTAGCACAGATAAGTCCAAGCAGTTGCTTGTCGCAAGACTCCAGGATAATTCGAGGATTCTGGTTACGCTCAGACTTCGTCTCAACTTTCACCTCAGCAGGAAGCTGGAGGAAAATGGGGTGAGTATAACCAAGAGCAAACTCAATCAGATTGCCCTGATTAGACACACGGTATCCTACACCAACAAGCTCAAGTTCCTTGGTATAACCAGTGCTTACACCAACAACCATGTTATTTACTAAAGCACGGTAAAGACCGTGGAAAGCTTGCTTCTGTTTTGTATTAACAGGACTATTCTCGTCGATCTCGAAACTGACATGACCATCTTCGATCTTCACGTTGATAGAACGGTCAACTTTCTGAGAGAGCTCACCTTTCGGTCCCTTTACAGTAACAACACCTTCTTTATCCTGAGTAATGGTAACGCCTGCAGGAATACTAATTGGCAATTTTCCTATTCTTGACATATTCAATCCTCCAATTAATAAACGTAGCAAAGAACCTCACCACCGACTTTCTGCTCGGAAGCTTCTTTGTTTGTCATTACACCTTTAGACGTAGATATAATTGCAATACCCAGTCCGTTAATTACTCGCGGCATGTCTTTGTAACCAGTGTACTTACGAAGACCTGGCTTAGAGACACGCTTCAAACACTTGATAGCGTTTGTCTTTGTTACAGGGTTGTACTTAAGGGCAACCTTGATTGTACCCTGAGGACCATCGTCAATGAACTTGTAGTTCAGGATGTATCCTTGCTCGAAGAGAATCTTTGTGATTTCTTTCTTCAAGTTTGACGCAGGAACCTCAACGACACGATGATGTGCCATGATTGCGTTTCTGAGTCGAGTCAGATAATCTGCTATTGGATCTGTCATATAAAATAATTGTTTAATTAATCGGGACACCCCCGACAATATTAAATAATAAAAATAATTACCAGCTTGCTTTCTTCACACCGGGAAGCAATCCAGCTGAAGCCATCTCACGGAACTGGATACGAGAGAGACCGAACTGACGGATATATCCTTTTGGACGGCCGGTGATCTTGCATCTGTTGTGAAGACGGATAGGATTAGCATTCTTAGGAATAGCCTGCAGCTTACGGGCTGCCTCGTATGCTTCAGCGGGATCATCAGATGTAGCGATGACCTTCTTTAAAGCAGCACGCTTTTCTGCATAACGGGCAACCAGCTTAGCACGCTTTACCTCACGGGCTTTCATTGATTCTTTTGCCATATCTTTTAATCTTTAGCGTTCTTGAATGGAAGACCGAATGCTTTGAGCAGAGCATAACCTTCTTCGTCAGTATTTGCTGATGTTACAAAGGTGATGTTCATACCCTGGATACGGTCAATAGAATCGATATTAATCTCTGGGAAGATGATCTGCTCCTGAATACCGAGGGTATAGTTACCACGGCCGTCAAGCTTTGTCTCAATTCCCTTGAAGTCACGGATACGCGGGAGGGCAATACGGATGAGCTTCTCAAGGAACTCATACATGCGCTCACGACGCAATGTAACCATCACACCGATAGGCATCTTCTTACGAAGCTTGAAGTTTGCAATATCCTTCTTTGAGTAGGTTGCTACAGCTTTCTGACCTGCAATCGCAGTAATCTCATTGACGGCAACGTCGATGAGTTTCTTGTCCTGTGTAGCATCTCCGAGTCCCTGATTGATGACAATCTTCTTCAGGACAGGAATCTGCATGGTAGAAGTATAGTTGAACTGCTTCATCAGTTCGGGAGCAATCTGCTCCTTATAAACTGTCTTTAACTGTGCTGTATTCATTATTTAATAACCTCCCCTGATTTTTTAGAGATACGGATGACGTTCTTACCCTCGTGCTTGATAGAAACACGTGTGGGATCACCGCTCTTCGGATCAACCAACATCAAATTAGAAATATGAATAGGAGCCTCCTGCTTCACCAGGCCTCCTTGAGGATTCTGTGCTGAAGGCTTTGTTCTCTTAGAGACCATGTTCACGCCCTCTACAATGGCACGCTGCTCGTCAACAAGGACTTTCAGTACCTTGTGAGGAGTCTTGCCTGTAATCTTGTAATTATCCCTACCGGCAATTACAAGAACCATGTCACCTTTCTTAATATGTAATTTACTCATTACTCTTTACTTATTATAAATTAAAGAACCTCAGGTGCCAGAGAAACGACTTTCATGTTTACTGCACGAAGTTCACGGGCTACAGGACCGAAAATACGGCTGCCGCGAAGCTCACCAGCGTTATTCAGCAATACACAAGCATTATCGTCAAAGCGGATGTATGAGCCATCAGCACGACGGATTTCCTTCTTTGTGCGAACAATCAAAGCCTTAGATACTGCACCTTTCTTCAAATCACTCGATGGGATCACATTCTTGATAGCAACGACAATCACATCTCCAACACTTGCGTAACGGCGACGTGTTCCGCCAAGAACGCGGATACAGAGAGCCTCACGGGCACCGCTATTATCACATACTGTAAGTCTTGATTCTGCTTGTATCATAATTACTTAGCTTTTTCAACGATTTGTACTAATCTCCATCTCTTAGTCTTAGAGAGAGGACGGGTCTCCATGATGAGCACTGTGTCACCCACATTGCACTCATTCTTTTCATCGTGGACATGGTACTTCTTCGTCTTCTGGACGAACTTACCATAAATTGGGTGTTTCTCCTTGAACTTAGCTGCAATAACAATGGTTTTATCCATTTTGTTGCTGATAACCACACCCTGTCTTGTTTTTCTTAAGTTTCTTGTTTCCATCTGGATCATTGTTATTTATTAAGTTCTCTCTGACGGAGTTCTGTCTTCATGCGAGCGATGTCACGACGAGTCGCCTTAATCTGTGATGGATTTTCAAGTGGAGCAATTGAATGAGTGAGTTTCAACTGATGCAGTTTTTCAACTGTGTTCTCCAATTTCTCAAGCAAATCTTTTGTCTCGAGTTCTCTTACTTCTTTAATCTTCATAGCTTAAGCGTTTTTATCGTAATCACGTCTAACAACAAATTTAGTCTTCACAGGGAGCTTCTGGGCACCGAGGCGAAGAGCTTCCTTAGCAATCTCGAAGGGTACTCCTTCTACTTCGAAAAGGATACGTCCTGGAGTAACAGGTGCAACCCATCCTGCGGGGTCTCCCTTACCTTTACCCATTCGAACATCAGCAGGTTTGCGAGTGATTGGTTTATCGGGGAAGATACGAATCCAAACCTGACCTTCACGATTCATGTAGCGGTTTACTGCTACACGAGCAGCCTCAATCTGACGGCTGTCAATCCACTTTGCTTCCAATGTCTTGATGCCAAACGAACCGAAGGCCAGCTGTGTGCCTCTGTGGGCATCACCCTTATTGCCACGTCCGTCTTGAGGTCTTCTATATTTTACTCTTTTTGGCTGTAACATGATAACTTCTTACTATTAACGGTTATTGTTTCTCTTACGATTACCACGTCCGCCACGACCACCATTGTTGTTTGAACGGCCGCTGTTCTGCTTCTCCTGAGTGAAATTCGGAGCCAGGTCAACCTTACCATAGACTTCGCCACGGCAGATCCACACCTTTATACCCAGCAAACCAACCTTTGTGAGGGCTTCTGCTTGACAGTAATCGATATCAGCACGGAATGTGTGCAGTGGAGTACGTCCTTCCTTGAACATCTCGCTACGTGCAATTTCCGCACCATTCAGACGACCACTAATTTGAACTTTGATTCCTTCAGCACCGGCACGCATCGTATTCTGAATAGCCATTTTGATAGCACGGCGGTAAGCAATCTTGCCTTCCACCTGGCGGGCGATGTTATTCGCTACGATAGTTGCATCGAGCTCAGGTTTCTTAACTTCAAATATATTAATCTGAATGTCCTTATTATAGAGCTTTTTCAACTCTTCCTTCAGTTTGTCAACATCCTGACCACCTTTACCAATAACGATACCTGGACGGGCAGTGCAAATAGTGATGGTAACAAGTTTCAATGTGCGCTCGATGACGATTTTTGAAACGCTTGCCTTGGCAAGACGCTCGTTAAGATACTTACGGATCTTCATATCCTCTACGATATTGTCACCGAAGTTTTTTCCACCGAACCAATTTGAATCCCAACCACGGATAATACCAAGACGGTTGCTTATCGGATTAACTTTCTGTCCCATTCTATTTATTTATTTTCGTCATTAGTTTTGGTATCTACAAACAGCGTTACATGGTTAGAACGCTTTCTGATGCGGTATCCACGACCTTGTGGAGCTGGACGCATACGCTTCATAGTAACACCTTCGTCAACAAAGATTCTAGTGATGAAGAGCTCGCCGGCTTCAGCTTTACGGTCATTTTTAGCTTCCCAGTTAGCAATGGCCGAGCGCAGCAATTTCTCAACATCGATGGCAGCCTGCTTCTTAGAGAAGCGCAGAACGCCGAGCGCACGGTTTACCTCCATTCCACGAACCATGTCTACTACGTAGCGCATTTTACGAGGAGAAGAAGGAACACCATTCAGCTTTGCAAAATATTGTGTTCTCAGGGCCTCTTTTCTTTTTTCAGCCACTAATTTCTTTCTTTTTCCCATTATTGCTTATATTATTAAATGGTTCTTACCCTGCTGATTATTTCTTGTTACCAGCATGGCCGCCGAACTTACGAGTTGGTGCAAATTCACCAAGCTTGTGTCCTACCATGTTCTCGGTAACGTAGACAGGGATAAATTTGTTTCCGTTATGAACTGCAACAGTATGTCCCACAAAGTCAGGGGATATCATTGATGCTCTGGCCCAAGTCTTAACAACAGTCTTCTTACCACTCTCGTTCATAGCAACAATCTTCTTTTCGAGTGATACGTTGATGTATGGACCTTTTTTAAGTGAACGACTCATAATTACTCAGTTTACTTGTTTACTTTTTATTGGCTCTTTCGATGATGTATTTATTCGACAGTTTCTTAGGAGATCTTGTCTTAAGACCCTTAGCATACAAGCCCTTGCGTGAGCGTGGGTGTCCACCTGACTGACGACCTTCACCACCACCCATCGGGTGATCATGCGGGTTCATTACAACACCACGGTTGTGAGGACGACGGCCCAGCCAGCGAGAACGTCCGGCCTTACCAGACTGCTCCAGAGCATGGTCTGAATTTCCTACACTACCTACTGTAGCTTTACAAGCAGAGAGAATCTGGCGAGTTTCCCCAGAAGGAAGCTTAATCACACAATAATTCCCCTCACGAGAAGTCAACTGAGCAAAATTACCAGCCGAACGAACGAGCAATCCACCCTGACCTGGACGCAATTCAATGTTGTGAATCACAGTACCAACGGGGATATTTGCAAGAGGCAGAGCATTACCCACTTCCGGTGCAGCACTTGCACCAGACATAAGGGTTGTACCTACCTGCAGTCCGTTAGGAGCAATAATGTAACGTTTTTCACCATCAGCATAGAACAGCAATGCGATACGAGCCGAACGGTTCGGATCGTATTCGATTGTCTTTACTACTGCTGGAACACCATCTTTCTCTCGCTTAAAGTCAATCAAACGATATTTTCTTCTGTGACCGCCACCTCTGTAGCGAACAGTCATCTTACCGGTGTTGTTTCGACCACCAGTAGAGCGCTTACCGTAAACGAGAGACTTCTCTGGCACTGATGCAGTAATGTCTTCGAAAGTGCCAATAATTTTGTGTCTTTGTCCCGGAGTTACCGGTTTTAATTTACGTACTGCCATTTTTTATTAAATATTGCTGTAAAAATCAATTGTATCGCCTTCCTTCAAAGTGACAATAGCTTTCTTGAATGAAGCTTTCTGACCTCTGATGAGACCCGACTTTGTGTAGCGGCTTGAGCGCTTACCAGCATAACGCATGGTATTCACTTTTTCTACTGTAACATTATACAGATCCTCAACCTCTTTCTTAATCTGGAGCTTATTGGCCTCAGGGCTAACAATGAAACCAAAACGGTTCGGTCGTTTCTCTGTGATATTGGTCATCTTTTCTGTGACCAAAGGTTTAATGATAAATGCCATTATAATAATCTCCTAATATTTATTTGGTTAAGATTTCGTCGATAATCTCAAGGGATTTTTCAGTCACGACAAGAACATCAGCATTCAAAACTTTATAAGCATTGAGTGATGATGCGAGCATAACTTCAGACCTCTGCAAGTTACGAGCCGACAAATATACGTTTTTATTTACATCTGGCAAAAGAAGAAGAACCTTTTTACCGTCGACTTTAAGATTTTTAGTAACATTTATGAAATCTTTAGTCTTTGGTGCCTCGAAATTGAAGTCTTCAACAACGAGGATAGCATCTTCCTGTGCCTTATAAGACAATGCAGATTTACGAGCAAGAACTTTCACCTTCTTGTTCAGTTTTGTACGATAGTCACGGGGTTTCGGACCGAAAACGCGGCCACCACCCTTCAACAGCGGAGAATTGATGTCACCATGACGAGCACCGCCTCCACCTTTCTGGCGACCCAGCTTACGTGTTGAACCTGCATGCTCACTTCTTTCCTTAGCCTTGGCTGTACCCTGACGCTGGTTACCCAGATATTGCTTGACATCAAGATAAAGTACATGGTCGTTGGGCTCGATACCGAAAACCGCCTCGTTCAAAGAAACCTTTCTACCAGTCTCCTGACCTTTGATATTTAATACGCTGAGTTCCATTATTTCAAAATTAAAACAGTTGAACCTTTGCATCCAGCAACACTACCCTTGATAAGGAGAAGGTTGTGCTCTGGAATAACCTTTAACACTCTGAGGTTCTGAGTTGTCACTCTGTCGCCTCCCATCTGGCCAGCCATACGCATTCCTTTGAATACTTTTGCCGGGTAAGAACAAGCGCCGATAGATCCCGGTTTGCGAGCGCGGTCGTCCTGACCGTGAGTGCTCTGACCAACACCACCAAAGCCGTGGCGTTTGATTACACCCTGAAAACCTTTACCCTTTGAGGTGCCGACAACGTCGACATACTCGGTGTCAGCAAACAGCTCAACTGTGACAGTGTCACCAAGGTTCAGCTCTTCATTAAACTTGAACTCGGCCAAGTGCTTTTTCGGCGTTGTGCCTGCTTTCTTGAAGATTCCGAGCATAGGCTTAGTAGTATTCTTCTCCTTAGCCTCGCCGAAAGCCAACTGAACAGCCTCATAACCATCTTTCTCGACGGTCTTTACCTGAGTAACGACACAAGGACCAGCTTCGATAACAGTGCACGGCACATTCTTACCGTCGGCACTGAAAACGGATGTCATTCCGATTTTTCTTCCAATTAATCCTGGCATTTCCGATTTTTCTTCCAATTAATCCTGGCATTTCAATGATAAATAAAATAATTAATAATAATAAATGAATCTCTCTAAATTAGACCTTGATTTCAACCTCAACACCGCTGGGAAGCTCAAGCTTCATCAAAGCGTCAACGGTCTTAGCTGTAGAGCTGTAGATGTCAATGAGACGCTTGAAGGTAGAAAGCTGGAACTGCTCACGTGCCTTTTTGTTTACGAAGGTACTACGGTTTACTGTGAAAATACGCTTGTGCGTTGGAAGGGGAATCGGTCCGCTAACAATAGCGCCGGTAGCCTTTACGGCCTTCACGATCTTCTCAGCTGATTTGTCAACCAATTTGTGGTCGTAACTTTTCAGTTTGATTCTAATTTTCTGACTCATAGTCGTTGTTAAATTGTTATTTGTTAATTTATAATTGTAAAGAGATACACTGCTTAAGAGTCATTTACTAAACAGTGTATCTAAAGTTTTTATACGAGATCAGCACGTCCCTTAATCTCCTCAAGCACTGCCTTGGCGATAGAGCTTGAAAGTGGAGCGTGATGATCGTACTCCATAGAACTGGTAGCACGGCCGGAAGTGATAGTACGCAGAGCCGTTACATAACCGAACATCTCTGCCAGTGGAACCATAGCCTTCACGATGCGGGCACCGCTGCGGGCTTCGTCCATACCTTCAACCTGTCCACGACGCTTGTTCAAGTCACCAATCACATCACCCATGTTCTCCTCGGGAGTAACAACCTCTACCTTCATGATCGGCTCCATCAGAGCAGGACCGGCCTTCGGGCAGATGTTCTTATAGGCATTGATGGCTGCAAGTTCGAAGGAGAGCTGGTCGGAGTCAACTGGATGGAACGAACCATCAACCAAAGTAACCTTCAGACCTGTCATCGGATAACCGCCAAGTATACCATTCTTCATGGCTGTCTCAAAGCCCTTCTGAACTGACGGGATGAACTCCTTAGGCACGTTACCACCCTTCACCTCATTGATGAACTGCAGATCGCCCTCGGTGTAGTCAGGATCCTTCGGACCTACATTCACGATGATGTCAGCGAACTTACCGCGACCACCCGACTGCTTCTTGTAGACCTCACGGTGCATGGAAACTTCCTTCGTGATGGCCTCTTTATAGTTAACCTGAGGCTTACCCTGATTACATTCAACCTTGAACTCGCGCTTCAGACGGTCGATGATGATGTCGAGATGGAGCTCACCCATACCAGAGATAATGGTCTGACCACTCTGCTCGTCGGTGCGTACTGTGAAGGTAGGATCCTCTTCAGCCAGCTTAGCAAGACCGTTGTCGAGCTTAGCGATGTCAGCCTGGCTCTTCGGCTCAACAGCAATAGAGATCACGGTGTCGGGGAATGTCATAGACTCAAGTACGATGGGAGCATTCTCATCACAGAGAGTGTCACCAGTACGGATATCCTTGAAGCCTACACCTGCGCCGATGTCACCGGCATCGATGCTTTCCATAGGAATCTCCTTGTTGGAGTTCATCTGGAACAGACGACTGATACGCTCCTTCTTACCTGAACGGGGGTTGTAAACATACGAACCAGCCTGAACCTTTCCTGAATAGACACGGAAGAACACCAGACGACCCATATATGGATCTGTAGCGATCTTAAATGCAAGAGCAGAAGTAGGCTCGCTCTCAGATGGCTTGCGGCTCTCTTCTTCTTCTGTGTCAGGATTCGTGCCCACTACAGCCTCTGTATCCAGAGGAGAAGGCAAGAATGCACAAACGTAGTCGAGAAGGGGCTGCACACCTTTGTTCTTGTAAGAAGAACCCAGCACCATCGGGGTGATCTCCATAGAGCAGCATCCCTTACGGAGAGCAGCAATAATCTGCTCCTCAGGAATATCCTGACCGTCAAGGTACTTCTCCATCAGATCGTCGTCGAAGTTGGCGGCTGTCTCAATCATCTTCTCACGCCACTCTGTTGCTTCATCAACGAGGTCAGCAGGAATCTCCTCGATGTCATACTCGGCACCCATTGTCTCATCGTGCCAGAGGATAGCCTTCATCTTGATGAGGTCGATGACACCTTTGAAGTTCTCTTCAGCACCGATAGGAATCTGCACGGGGCAGGGATTTGCACCAAGGATATCCTTCATCTGCTGTACGGTCTCGAAAAAGTCTGCACCAGAACGGTCCATCTTGTTCACGTAACCGATACGTGGCACGTTATACTTATCAGCCTGGCGCCACACGGTCTCTGACTGAGGCTGTACACCGTCAGCAGCTGAATAAGTTGCGACAGCTCCGTCGAGTACACGCAGCGAACGCTCTACCTCAGCGGTAAAGTCGACGTGTCCCGGAGTGTCAATAAGATTGATCTTATATTGCTTGTTGTTGTAGTTCCAGTTACAGGTAGTGGCAGCAGAGGTGATGGTTATACCACGCTCCTGCTCCTGAGCCATCCAGTCCATAGTTGCGGCACCATCGTGCACCTCACCTATTTTATGGGTCTTACCTGTATAGAACAGAATGCGCTCACTTGTTGTTGTCTTACCGGCATCAATGTGAGCCATGATACCGATATTGCGTGTCAAATGTAAATCGCGATTTGCCATTGTCTTTTTACCTTGTCTTATACCTTTTATTTATATCTTAGAATCTGAAGTGAGCAAATGCACGGTTTGCTTCAGCCATACGGTGCATGTCCTCCTTACGCTTGAAGGCTCCACCCTGGTTGTTATATGCGTCCATAATCTCAGCAGCCAGCTTCTCAGCCATGCTCTTACCACCACGCTTGCGGGCATAGTTAATCATGTTCTTCATGGAAATACTCTCCTTACGGTCAGGACGGATCTCTGTAGGAACCTGGAAGGTTGCACCACCGATACGGCGGCTCTTCACCTCCACCTGAGGAGTGATGTTGTCAAGGGCCTGTTTCCAGATTTCCAGGGGAGACTTCTCCTCCTTGGCCATCTTAGCCTTTACATTATCAAGAGCATTGTAGAAGATTTCGTAAGAGATAGACTTCTTACCGTCATACATCAGATGATTTACGAACTTGGAGACCTTCTGGTCGTTGAAGACTGGATCGGGCAGGATCACACGCTTCTTTGGTTTTGCTTTTCTCATTTTGTTTTGTAACGATTAATTCTGCATGGGGCTGTTCACGTTCTTCAACATCCGCTCCCGGATATTTACTCAACCTTTTATAACATTCTCCAGCAAAACGATTAATAAAAATTCTTTTATCGTCCTAAGGTAAACACCTTATTATATATTACTTCTTCTGCTTAGGACGCTTAGCTCCATATTTACTACGGCGCTGAGTACGATTGGCTACGCCTGCGGTATCAAGTGTACCACGAACAATGTGATAACGTACACCGGGAAGGTCCTTTACACGACCGCCACGTACCAAAACGATAGAGTGCTCCTGAAGGTTGTGTCCCTCTCCTGGAATATAGGAGTTCACTTCCTTCTGGTTTGTCAAACGAACACGGGCAACTTTACGCATTGCCGAATTAGGCTTCTTAGGAGTTGTTGTGTAAACACGAACGCATACACCACGACGCTGAGGACATGAGTCCAAAGCAGGTGATTTGCTCTTGTCTACGAGTTCCTTTCTGCCTTTTCTTACTAATTGTGAAATAGTAGGCATAATTTTACTTTTTTTAATTTATATATTTATTTTGTTGTTGTCTGACTTCACATACGGCCACAATAAGCCGTTTCGGGGTGCAAAGGTACGAACTTTCCGTGAAATCACCTAATTATAAGAAAACAAAAAAGCCTACCTTTTGCCAGAATTAGCAAAATATAGGCTCCGTTAAGATTTTTTAATGTCTTAAAAAACTATTTGTCTGTCTTTTGAGACTTTATGCTTGACCCTTTCCTTTGCCAAAGGGGGCAATTGTACCGGGTTCCTGATTGGGGAGCATGATTTTCCCAAACTCGTATTCATACTTGTAAATGTTACCCTGCAAGGCACCCAACAGCAGTTTCGCATGTTCAGGAGTGAGGATGATACGGCTGCACACATCTGGCTTGGGCAGGCCTGGCAGCGCACAGGCAAAGTCAATAACGAACTCACTATGGGAATGGCTGATGAGAGCAAGGTTACTATACACGCCATGGGCAACTTCTGGGCGCAGGTTCATCTGAATCTGGTTCTGAGGCTGTTTGTTATTGTTGTCTTCCATTTGCTATATATAATATAATTAGGTGTAAATTTTTAACTGACTGCAAAGGTATAAACTTTCTCCCAATTCCACAAATGATTGCTTTGAAAAAAGCATATATGCAAACCCATTACAAATAACCATTAGTCTCTCCATAAACACTTTGTACTTTATCTACCCCCTCTTTTTTTGCCATTAATTTGAAGTAGTCTCACAAAAAAAACTTATCTTTGCAAACAGATAACTCAAAACAACCGTTATAATGAAACTAACCAAGCAATTTACTCTTATCGGCCTCATTATGGCTCTGGCCTGCATGCCTTGCATGGGCATGGCTAACACACCATCGCATCCCACCGTCTCACAGGCTGCACCGAAGGACAAAGGCAACTTCAGTGTAGGAAAGGGCACCTTCCTGCTTAACGGAAAGCCTTTCATCGTTAAAGCTGCCGAAGTACATTATCCTCGTATCCCTCAAGAATACTGGGAGCATCGCATCCAGATGTGTAAGGCTTTGGGAATGAACACTTTGTGTCTGTACGTTTTTTGGAACATTCACGAACAGCGTGAGGGCGAATTCGACTTCACAGGAAACAATGACGTAGCCGCATTCTGCCGCCTTGCCCAGAAGAACGGTATGTATGTCATCGTGCGCCCCGGTCCCTACGTGTGTGCAGAATGGGAGATGGGCGGTCTGCCCTGGTGGCTGTTGAAGAAGAAAGACATCCGCCTGCGCGAACAGGACCCTTATTTCATGGAACGCGTGAAAATCTTCGAGAAGAAGGTTGGGGAGCAGCTTTCGTCGCTGACCATTCAGAACGGAGGTCCTATCATCATGATCCAAGTGGAAAACGAATATGGCTCTTACGGCGAGAATAAGCCCTACGTAAGTGAGATACGCGACTGTCTGCGCGGTATCTACGGCGACAAGGTGGCACTGTTCCAATGCGACTGGTCGTCTAACTTCGAGAAGAACGGCCTCGAAGATCTAGTATGGACGATGAACTTCGGTACGGGTGCAAACATCGACAATCAGTTCCAGCGTCTCGGACAGCTCCGTCCCGACGCTCCCAAGATGTGCTCGGAGTTCTGGAGCGGATGGTTTGACAAGTGGGGAGCACGCCATGAGACTCGTCCTTCCAAGGATATGGTGGACGGCATGGACGAGATGCTGTCGAAAGGCATCAGCTTCTCGCTATACATGACGCATGGTGGTACTTCGTTCGGTCACTGGGCAGGCGCCAACAGTCCGGGGTTTGCTCCCGACGTGACCTCCTATGACTACGACGCACCTATCAATGAATACGGTCTTGCCACTCCTAAATTCTTTGAACTACGTGAGATGATGCAGAAGTACAGCACACGCAAGCTGCCTGCCATCCCCAAGGCGCCAATGCCTATCATTACTGTTCCTGAGTTCAAACTGTCAGAATTCTCTCCCATTGAGATGGGACGTGACAAGATTGACGAGAGTGTCGAGGTGAAGACATTCGAAGACATGGACATGGGATGGGGCTCTATGGTCTACTCTACCCTTCTTCCGAAAGTTGACGGACAGAGTGTCCTCACACTGAATGAAGCACACGACTACGCACAGGTGTTCATCAATGGAAAGTTTATCGGGAAGATTGACCGTGTAAGACACGAGAACAGCATCACTCTCCCCACCGTGAACAAAGGCGACCGGCTGACTATCCTTGTCGAGGGAATGGGACGCATCAATTTCGGACGTGCAATCAAAGACCATAAAGGCATCACAGATAAAGTAACGCTCAGCGGTGAGGTGGATGGGCACAGCTTCACCATCAACTTGAAGAACTGGGTGATGGAGACCTTACCTGACGACTATGAGAGTGCCCGTAAGGCTCTCACGATGAAAAACAAGGCTTCATCTATGATCAGGCTTATCGAACAAGAGGGCATTGGCTACTATCGCGGATACTTCAACCTTGCGAAGACGGGAGACACATTCCTGAACTTCGAGGCTTTCGGCAAAGGACAAGTCTATGTAAACGGTCATCCTATGGGACGCATCTGGCACATCGGTCCACAGCAGACGCTCTATGTTCCTGGTTGCTGGCTGAAGAAAGGACAAAACGAGGTGATTGTTCTTGACGTCGTCGGACCGAAGGGCGAGCCCGTTGTGTTTGGACAGGACAAGCCTGAACTGGACAAATTGAATCTGGAGAAGACATCAAAGCATAATAATCCTGGCGACTGTCCCGACCTCAACTCCGCCTCTCCTGTAGCAAAGGGACAGTTCACTGCGGGCAACGGCTGGCAGACCGTGAAGTTCGGAAACACCGTGCGCGGCAGGTATGTAGCGATTGAAGCTGGAAGCACACAGGCTGGTGATGATGTCGTTGCTGTGGCTGAGTTGTATCTGCAGGATGCAAACGGCAAACGACTGAGCCGTGAACCGTGGACGACAAAATATGCGGACAGTGAGAACGAGAATGGAAACCACATGGGCGATAAGGTCTTCGACTTGCAGGAAAGCACCTACTGGCAGACCACTAAAGGCAGCGGATTCCCCCATCTCCTCGTCATTGACTTGGGTTCTGAACAGACCATCAGTGCACTTGAGTATCTGCCAAGGGCAGAACAGGGAGCACCTGGCAGCATCAAGGATTATCGCATCTTTGTATATTAATCTGAGGAAAAGAGAGGATTATAGAGAGAACTAAAAGGAAATAGAAGAAGATAGAAGTCACTTATCTTCTTCTATTTTCTTTTCACATGGGTTCGACGTAAGAAGATTGCAAGAGTCAGAGTTGCCTTTCTGATGAACAATTATGAAGGATATGAAGGATATGAAAGAACAAATAGCAACTTTCTCTATAGGAAATTATTTACCCCCGACCTAAATGTTTTTTCTTTATACGAAAGTTACTATTCTATCCTTCATATCTTTCATATCCTTCATAAGTGGCAAAGACGACACTCGCAAATATGCCATTTCCGCCTCGCAAACCATACGTTTAGACTCCGTAAACGATACATTTATACATCAGAAACGATATATTCATGAATGCCAAGTTTTCTGACTGTTAGATTTCATCGGACTCACGTTCTTTTAACTACTATTTTCTCTTTTCTACTTCAAAACATTCTTCCTCGCCGAAGGCGATTACTTTCAAAATTCTCCTTCAACCTTCCAACGTCTAAAACAATCGCCCCGCAAGTCATTTGAGCAAAGACTTGCGGGGCTGATTTTATATCACTATTCAACAAGGATTAGTATCCTGGGTTCTGTGTCCAACCAGGATTGAGGTCAAGCATTTCCTGTTCCACGGGGAAGATACGATGACGCTTGTCGAAATTGGCATCGGGGAAGTTCTTGTAGTGTGGGAAGAACTCATCCTCGAAGTGGCCGAAGCGAATCATGTCGTTACGACGCCAGTTCTCATCGAAGAACTCACGACCACGCTCATCATAGATGTCCTGTAGGGTAGGCTCGGCGGCAATCTCTGGAGCACCAGCATACCTGCGAATCTGGTTGAAGAGTTCTTTGGCACCACTTTGTCCAAGACGTGCAAGTGCTTCTGCCTTCATGAGCAGGATATCGGCAAAGCGGAAGAGCGGCAGGTCGTTCGACTGGTTGCGGCCGTTGTTGTAGTCGTTAGGAGTGATGAACCACTTGATAGAGTGGCAACCCTGTTGGATAGACTCGTCGGTGTTACCCACGTCGATGGTGTTGTCTTGCTTGGCAAGAGTGATATTCTCCGTGAAATGCACTTGCTTGCCTTTATACATGAACGGTTCTGTGGTCGGGAGAAGCGTCTTCGAATCACGAATGAAGATATCGCCACGCAAGATGCAGAGATTACGGATGTCACCTTGCAGACTGAAGAGCTTAGCAAACTCAGGTGTTACCACAATGTTTCCACCAAACGACTGTGTGAAGCTTTCGCTTGAGCCATATACATTAGGCATAAGACCCTTCAGTTGTTTGAATGAACGAGGACGTGCATACTGGAAACCCGTACGATTGATGGCGTCGTAAGGCATTGCATAGATGAAGTCTTCCACCTCCCAATTGTTGTCGTAAGAGAACTTATGCAGATAATCCACGGTACCGAGGTTGAACTTACCGCTCTTGATGATATCATCACAGGTAGCGATACAATCATCCAGTTTCGGGTTGGCGGCAGTAGCGGCATCATAGAGGTCAACCGACTCAGCCGTATAGACAGGCCAGTTGATGTAGAGCTTGGCAAGCAGAGCCTCTGCCATCCATTTCGTTGGCTTGCCATAGGTGTTTTGCGACACCTCCTCCGTGAGTGAAGGGATAATCTCCTTGAGTTCCTTCTCTATCCATTCAGCCACTTGCTTGCGTGGAGAACGAGGAATCACCTCACCTTCGGCGGGCACTCTTTCAAGGATTGGCGTATCGCCAAAACTATCCATCAGAATCCATGTAAAATAGGCACGCATGGCACGAGCAGGGGCAGTCATCTGTGTAGAGGCACCACTACCCAGTTCGGCAAGCGCAGTATTGGCCTTCGTGATACCCGAAGTAAGGTCTGAATACCAGTCGAGCGAAGCATCGGTAGCATCACTGTTGTGAAGAGCCTGATGAGCGTACGTACCGCTATCGTAGTAGCCTCCGTCGAAAGCAAGACAAGTGAACTCATCCGAAGCAAGACATTGAGCCTCCATATAGCGGCGGCCAAAGGTTCCTGAGAGGTGGAAATAGATATCAGCCATCTTTGCCTCTACTATAATCATGGGATCAACACCTGAGTTCTCATCTGGCTTCTCTGTATATATAGAACTCGGTTTGATATCCAAATCAGTACAACTGGTAAGCGCTACGGCAAACAAGCCAGCTGTGAGAATTAATTTATCTAATTTCATAATCTTCAAATCTGATTAAATGATATTTACTTTACAGTTACGATAGCAATACGGTTTGCATGATTGGTATCTGCACCCTTAGCCGTAATGCGTATGACATTCACGCCCTTGTCTTTGAGATACTTGGCAACGGCATCGGCACGCTCCTGTGAAAGTTTCTGGTTGACATCGGTGTTTCCTTCAGGTGAAGCGTATGCCACAATCTCTACGGTTGCACCCTTCTCAATGCCGCTAAGTTCAGCGGCGTTCATAATCTCAGATGAATTCACTGGGAATGTTACGACGTAGGTGCTCTGAACGAAATAATCCTTATCTTTGCCAGGAACTTCCTTGACTACTTCCTTGATGACTTCCTTCACAACGGGAACTTCCTTGATGACTTCTCTGTCAACATATACTGGTGTTGCCTTTTTCTTCTTGCCACCACCGAAGTTAATCTTCACGCCAACCATTAATGAACGGGTGTGAGGATAACGGCTCCAGCGATAGTCTACGCCTGGGTCAAGTCCGCCCATATTAACCTCTGGGTCAAGACCCTTGTAGTTCGTGATGGTGAGCAAGTTGTTAGCTGTTCCATAAAGTGTCAAATCCTGAATCCAGTCGTTGAAACAGTTGCGGAAGGTGTAGCTCAACGAAAGTGATTGCAGACGGATGTAAGTGCCCTTCTCTATCCAACGGTCAGAGGGGAGTACACCAGTAGCATCGCCAATGGGGAATCCGAGGAACTCCTTCATGACGTTCTTGCCGTCGGAGAACATCTGGGCACTATTGTAGTGAGCACGTGGGCCGTTGTAAACATCGTTTCCGAATACACCCGTGATGAATGCGTTCAGGTTCCAGTTCTTGTAAGAAAGTGTGTTGTTCCATCCTGCGTTGAGCTTAGGCTGGGCGCAACCAGTAATGCTACGGTCTTTCAAACCTGGGTTGTTAGTGGTCTCTCCTGTGCGTTTGCCATTCTCGTCAAGCACATAATACTCAGAGCGTCCGTTCACCGTACCTGCATACTGATAGGTATAGAATGTACCGATTGACTCACCTTCCATAATTCGCTGGGTCCATCCGTTGGCAGAAACGCCTGCCACCATAGGATCGCCCTGTGTGAGAAGGGTGGTCTGGAACTGTTCGTTCTGCATCTTGTCAACGACATTCTTGTTGTGCGAGAGGTTAATGGTGGTATTCCATGTGAAGGTTCTGGTCTTTACGGGAACCATGTTCAAGGTGAATTCGATACCCTTATTGGTCATCTCGCCAATGTTTACGTCCAGCCAGCTATAGATATACTTTGTTGTAGGAACAGGATAGCTCCAAATCAAATCCTTTGTCTTCTTATGGTAAACTTCAATGGTACCATTGATGCGTCCTTTCAGGAAAGCAAAGTCAAGACCGATGTTCAACATGCCTGTTGACTCCCACTTCAGGTCAAGGTTAGGATTCTTTGTTGCACCATATATACGATACCACTTATTATCGTATTCGAATAAGCCAACGGCACCGTAGGCAGGATATGAAGAATACGGGTCAAATCCCATGGCATTACCAGAGATACCATAACCAGCACGGAGCTTCAAGTTATCGAAGACATTCTGGTTCTTCATGAAACCCTCTTCGGTGATGTTCCAAGCAAGAGAAACTGATGGAAACGTACCCCAACGTTTGTTCTTGCCGAATACGGAAGAACCGTCACGACGTACGGTAGCCTGCAACATATAGCGGCTGTCGAACGAATAGTTGGCACGGCCATAGAATGAGATGTTGCGAATACGGTCTAAGCTACCACTCTGCACGGAATTGATATTCAGGATGTTATTTGCACCCGCCATATAGAACCACGACAGGTCGTCGTTGTAGTATCCTTCTACTGTTGCACCGAAACCATCATTGTTCTTCTTCTCTTCCCAAGAGTAACCAGCCATCAAGTCCCACTTGCTCTTTCCAACCTTAAAGCCATAGTTCAGATAAGTCTCGAACGTCTGCTCACGACCGAAATAGGTGTTACGTGAAGTCTGTCCGTTCTTGTTGCCAACACCCTCGAATTGCGACTTGCGGGTGTTGTATCCGCTATAGGTGCTCTGATAATTGCTCCAAGAGTAGTTTACATTCCAGAAGAATCCCTTCCAAAGCTCAAGAGCGGTCTTGGCGATGAACTGGTTGCGCTTCCAGATTGTCTCTGATCTATTCTCCTCCATCATGGCGAGAGGATTATAGTTCTTCGAACCAGTACCCACTGTCCACGAGCCATCTGTATTTCTGATGGCGTTGGTTGGAGAGTAGTAGTTCATGGCATCAAGCACGGATGCACCCTCGTTGCCTGTGGGAACACCGAAATGCTTGCCATACATGGAATTGAAGCCCATCGACAGAGTGAGGTGGTCTTTTAACACCTTTGTTGAAACGAGTGAGCGAAGATTGAAACGATCCATGCCCGTCATCTTAACCACACCCTCGCGCTTAATCACGTTACCGCTAATCATGTAGTTGGTGGTAGCGTTACCGCCGCTGATGTTCACATTATGACTATGGCTGATACCAGTACGGAGCACTTGATCCTGCCAGTCAACATCGGCACCACCGTCCTTCAGGGTAATACCAGGATTGTTCTGTGCATAGTTTCGTAAATCGCTGGCTGAAGCCATGTCGTAAGTCTTCAGGATATGGTCGAAGGCAACATAACCATTGTAAGCCACATTCGTCCTTTCCTCAGTACCCTTCTTAGTGGTGACCATAATCACGCCATTTGCAGCCTTTGAACCGTAGATGGCTGTTGCAGTAGCATCACGAAGCACATCAATGCTCTCAATATCGTCTGGAGAAACGATGGAGATGTCAACACCAGGAATTCCGTCTACAACATAGTAAGGTGACATAGCACCCGTACGAAGTGTAGAAGCACCACGGAGAGTGATAGTTGGAGAACCGTTCGGGTCAGCTGTAGATGAAACAACCAGACCGGGTACTTTTCCTTGAAGCATCTGAGCTGGGTCTGTAAACACACCCTGGTTCAGATCCTTAGCCTGCACGGTGGTGATACTTGAAGTAACATCCTTACGACGCATCGTACCATAACCGACAACCACCACCTCGTTGAGCAACTGGTTGTCTTCCCTCAAAGTGATACTTTCACCGGCATTGATGGTCTGCGGCTCAAACCCGATATACGATACATTCAGTTTGGCTCCGCGCTTCACATCGAGTGAATAGCGTCCATCTACATCCGTAATAGTACCATTCTGCGTACCTGCCTCCACGACGCTCACACCAACCAGGGGTTCTCCCTGTGCATCGCGGATTACTCCCGACACCTTGTTCTGCGCCATTGCCACAGTACTGCATGTAAAGAGGACTAACGAAAGCATTACTTTCTCAAGTCCCCGTCGAAATTGATTTCGTACTTTTAGCATAATAAATTATTGATTAGATTAATGAAATTGTCTTGTTTAAATGAACCCGTCATCATTCACGCCTACGTTTAACGGTTCTCCATTGAGTATGATACGTGTCAGAATCACATGGTCGCATTTCACCGTCTTACCCGTTCTTCCGAAGCCGGGGAAGTCTCTTGCCTCCACATTGAAGCCCGACACGTATATATTGCTTGCCGTCTCAAAGTGCAAAGGATAAACCTTGCCTCGAACGAACCCCTCACCCTTGCACGGTCGTTTATCATATACGCCGCCCTCATACTGGGTTGTCTTGTTCATCGTGAGAGACATGTTATCTATATAGATATGGTGCACCTTTCCCGGGACATCGCCTCCGATAAAGCACCCATTTTCTGAAGTAGCGGTGATGTTGTTGAAGCGGATTCGCGCCACCTCACCACACCGGCCTTCAATCTGTCCTTTCGGGAAGCGCCAGTTGGCGTCCTTGTGGTTGCCGTTGGCACGCGGATAGCTGGTCACATAGATTGGCTCTGCCTTTCCCCACCATACGTCAGACCAAAGTCGGCAGTCGAGCTGTATGTTTGAAAAGGTTACGTCAGTGACCGTTCCCTCGTCGCGGTTCTGAATACCGATGCCACGGTTGGAAGCCGTGATAATACAGTTGTCGACCATGACATTATAGATGGAGTCCATGTTCTCACTGCCTATCTTGACAGCACACGAGCGAGAAGTCATCACACAATTGGTCACCGTGATGTCATGGCAGGAGCCATATTGTTCAAACTCCCGGCGGTTCTTCAGGCAGATGCAGTCATCTCCGCTGGTAATATAGCAGTTGGCAATGCGGACGTTCTTCGAATGGTCAAGGTCGATGCCGTCACCGTTGCGTATCTTCAGGTTATTCAACAGTTGAATGCCGTCAATAACCGCACCGTCACAGCCGATGAGGTGAACTGTCCAGTAAGCGCCCTCCCGAATCGTGACATCCCGAATGGTCAGATTGCGCACATCGGTAAGCGTGAGGACATGCGGACGCGGGTCGAAAGTCTGTGGATTAAGCGGTTTCAGTTCATAAGAATCCGACAATTCTGCTCCCATGAACGCTATGCCGTTACCATGAATGGTTCCCTTTCCCCCAATGGTTATGTTCTCGGCATGACTGGCATAGAGCCACATCATTCCTTCTCCTTCGTTTGCTCCGAAGGCACTGAGCCGATAGACTGACTCGTCGGGGTTGGCTTTAAGGACAGATGTTGCCTCAAGATACAATTCCACATTTGACTTGATCTCCACAGGACCAGCCATAAACACTCTGTTGCGTGGGAAGAGGACACGTCCCCCACCCTCCTGACAGCACTGGTTGATGGCTTTCTGAATGGCGAAGGCATCATCGGTCAAACCATTTCCCTTTGCACCATAGTCCATGACATTATAGACTTTCTGTGCAGAAAGATCTGTCAGGAACAATAGACTAAGACAAAATGCAAAAAGGAATCTCATGGTCTTAAACATTGATCTAGATATATTTATTATTCGGGACAAAGTTAAACAATTTTTCTAAACAAGCAAAAAAAACACCAATAAAAGCGGTATATCAACCAAAAACAACCTCTTTACCTGATGCAAACGGCACGTTTACCATCACGAAATCATAACTCTATGAAAGTATAACAAATATTAAAAAAGAATGCAAGAGTAAATATTTATACATGTTTGTTTTGTGTTTTCGCATGTTTATGTGTATATTTGCAGCCCAAAACTGAATATTTTTACATCAATGAAGGTCAAAAACAGTCGAATTGAAGCATTGAAAATGCTCATTTCCAGTCAACAGTTAGGTTCACAAGAGGAAGTTTTGCAAGCTCTACAACGCGAAGGATTCACTCTTACACAAGCCACACTGAGCCGCGACTTGAAACAGTTGAAGGTGGCAAAGGCTGCATCGATGAACGGGAAATACGTCTATGTGCTGCCCAATGAAACAATGTACAAGCGTGTCCACAAGTCGCAGAGTGCAAGAGAGATGCTGGCAAATCCAGGGTCAATATCGTTGGAATTCACCGGAAACATTGGTGTACTGAAAACGCGGCCAGGCTATGCCAGTCTGCTCGCCTACAACATTGACAACAGCGACCTGCATGATATTCTGGGAACCATTGCAGGTGACGATACGATATTCATTGCCATCAAGGAAGGTATCGATCGTAAATCGGTGGCCGAACGTCTGTCGGAAATCATCCCGGAACTCAACATTCAATGATTAACATATACACATTATTTATAATATAAAGTGGAAAAAATTGAAGTCTTTGTGGCCGACGCTTCTCATGAGAAATACGTCGACACAATTCTAAAAACAATAGAAGATGCCGCAAAAGTACGTGGTACTGGCATCGCCAAACGAACACACGAGTACCTTACCACTAAAATGCGCGAAGCAAAGGCCGTGATAGCCCTCTGTGGCGACCGGTTTGCTGGATTCAGTTACATTGAGACATGGGGAAACAAACAATATGTAACCACCTCGGGACTGATCGTGCACCCTGACTTCCGCGGCATGGGTATCGCCAAGAGAATCAAAGATATGACATTCTCATTGGCTCGTACACGATGGCCGCATGCCAAGATCTTCTCGCTTACAAGCGGTGCCGCTGTCATGACAATGAACACTCAACTGGGCTATCAGCCTGTGACATTCGCCGATCTGACAGACGATGAGGCATTCTGGAGAGGTTGTGAAGGGTGCGTCAATGTGGATGTGCTGCACCGTACTGGACGTAAATACTGCATTTGCACAGCCATGCTTTACGACCCGGAAGAGCATCTGCCCGCAAAGATTCCGCAGAATGTGCTTGAACGAATCAAGAAGATTGATGCCGCCATCGACCTTCCCGAAGTGGAGGAATGCCCATAACCTGCTGATTAACAACAGGCAGAACAAAGAAACATAATAAAAACCTTTAATAGTATGGTGTCTACTTGAAACCCGTTAGACACCCCTCACATCCAAAGAGGACGGGAACAGAATTATGACAAAGAAGAAAGTAGTAGTAGCATTTTCAGGAGGTCTTGACACTTCCTACACCGTGATGAAACTCACGAAAGAGGGTTATGATGTTTATGCAGCCTGTGCCAACACAGGCGGATTCAGCCCTGAGCAACTGAAAAAGAATGAGGAAAACGCATACAAGCTGGGAGCAGTCCAATATGTGACACTTGATGTCACACAGGAATATTATGAGAAATCATTGAAATACATGATTTTCGGTAATGTCCTCCGTAACAACTGCTATCCCATCTCCGTGTCTTCCGAGCGTATTTTTCAGGCTATCGCTATTGCACGCTACGCAAACGAGATAAAGGCTGATGCCATTGCGCATGGCTCAACAGGTGCCGGTAACGACCAGATCCGTTTCGACATGACGTTCCTCGTCATGGCTCCGGGGGTAGAAATCATCACACTGACACGTGACAAGAAACTGACACGTAAGGAAGAGGTGGACTATCTGAACGAGAACGGATTCTTCGCAGACTTCACAAAACTGAAATACAGCTACAATGTAGGTATCTGGGGCACAAGCATTTGCGGCGGTGAACTGCTGGATCCTACACAGGGACTGCCCGAAGACGCTTACCTCAAACATGCCACCCAGAAGGAAGAATCGACCTTGAAAATCACTTTCAAGAAGGGAGAGATTGTCGCCGTCAACGGCGAGAACTTTGATGACAAGGTAAAAGCCATCCAGAAGATTGAGGAAATCGGTGCTTCTTATGCTATTGGCCGCGACTGTAACGTCGGCGACACCATCATCGGCATTAAAGGTCGTGTAGGCTTTGAGGCTGCCGCTCCCAAGCTGATCATCGAGGCACATCGTCTGTTGGAGAAGTCAACGCTCAGCAAATGGCAGCAGTACTGGAAGGATCAGGTTGCCAACTGGTATGGCATGTTCCTGCACGAAAGTCAGTATCTGGAGCCCGTCATGCCCGACATCGAAGCCATGCTTACTTCCAGCCAGCGGAATGTCAACGGTACAGCTATCCTGAAATTACGTCCTTACGGCTTTGAGACCGTCGGAGTGGATTCTGATGACGACCTGACGAAATCTAAACTTGGCGAGTACGGCGAGACACAAACAGGATGGACAGCCGACGAAGCGAAAGGATTTATTAAGGTCAGCTCTACCCCATTGCGTGTCTATTACGGCATTCACAAGGATGAGAAACGCTAAACGACGGACATTTACCAATCATAACAGATATTTAACAGAAGTAGAATCTTAATACAATACAGCATTTATGGAAAAGAAACTTCGTCGCTCAAACGATGCCTGGATTGCCGGTATATGCGGTGGACTGGCAGATTACTTTGGATTCGAACGTGAACTGACACGTATTTTCTGGCTTTTGCTGACCATATTCACATTCTTCCCTGGGCTGATACTCTACATCGTCCTTTGGATACTGATGCCAAAAGAGATGTAATATGGTTAGAATTGGAATATTAGGTGCAGCAGGCTATACCGGCGGTGAGCTTATTCGTCTGCTGCTTAACCATCCTGAGTCGGAGATTGTCTTTGCCAATAGTGAGAGCAATGCCGGCAACCCTATAACCGATGTTCACGAAGGGCTAATCGGTGATACCGATTTGGTATTCACAGATGCGATGCCATTTGACGAGGTCGATGTGGTCTTCTTCTGCTTCGGTCACGGTAAGAGTGCACAGTTCCTGAAAGAGCATACCATTCCTGCCAATGTGAAGATCATCGATCTGGCACAGGACTTCCGCATCAAAGGAGACCACGACTATGTCTACGGTCTTCCGGAAATCAACAGACCGGCAATTGAGAAGGCTTTGCATGTTGCCAATCCCGGCTGTTTTGCCACCTGTATCCAGCTTGGCCTGTTACCCGCCGCACAGATGAAATTGCTGAACGAGGATGTCGCTGTTAATGCCATCACTGGTTCAACAGGAGCAGGACAGAAGCCAGGTGCCACCACCCACTTCTCATGGCGCAACAACAACCTGAGCATCTACAAGCCATTCCAGCATCAGCACTTACACGAAATCAAGCAGTCGCTGATACAGGTGCAAGGGACGTTGGATGCATCCATCGACTTTATCCCCTATCGCGGCGACTTCACCCGTGGCATCTTTGCCACGATGGTGGTGAAAACAGATGTTCCCTTTGAGGAAATCGAGGAAGGCTATAAGGCTTTCTATTCAGATACAGCCTTTACACATTATAGCGATAAGCCCATTGACCTGAAGCAGGTGGTAAACACGAACAAGGCGCTCGTACACGTAGAGAAATACGGAAACAAGCTTCTTGTCACCTCCTGCATCGATAACCTGCTGAAAGGAGCTGTCGGCCAGGCTGTCCAGAACATGAACCTGATGTGTGGCATCCCCGAAAAGACAGGACTCCAACTGAAAGCCAGCGCATTCTAAACAAATAGCATACTAATCATGAAGTTATTCGACGTTTATCCATTATTCAATATTAATATAGTCAAAGGAAAAGGATGTCATGTCTGGGACGACAAAGGGCAAGAGTATCTCGACCTCTATGGCGGTCATGCCGTCATCTCCATCGGTCATTCTCATCCGCACTATATCGAGAAAGTTACCCGTCAATTAGAAAACCTCGGGTTCTACAGTAATTCTGTCATCAACACCCTGCAGATCCATCTTGCAAAACGACTCGGCTATCTTAGCGGATATGAGGATTATCAGTTGTTCCTGATTAACAGCGGTGCCGAAGCTAACGAGAACGCACTCAAGTTAGCCTCATTCACCAACGGCCGTACCCGGGTACTTTCTGCTGAGAAAGCATTCCACGGACGCACCTCACTTGCTGTTGAAGTGACGAACAATCCCAAAATCATCGCTCCCATCAACGACGGGGGACACGTCACCTACCTGCCATTAAACGACCTCCCTGCCTGGGAAAGGGAACTTGATAAAGGAGATGTTTGTGCCGTCATCCTGGAGTGTATCCAAGGAGTAGGCGGTATCAAACTGGCTACACCCGAATTTGCACAGGGACTTGCAGAAGCATGTAAGAGAAACGGTACCATTTTCATCTGCGACGAGATCCAGTGCGGTTACGGAAGAAGCGGAAAGTTCTTTGCTCACCAGTGGCTCGGCATTCGTCCCGACATCATCACTGTGGCAAAGGGTATCGGCAACGGATTCCCGATGGGCGGTGTGCTGATTTCTCCTGCATTCAAGCCTGTCTATGGACAACTGGGTACCACATTCGGCGGCAATCATCTAGCCTGTTCTGCTGCATTGGCAGTGCTGGATGTAATGGAAAGCGAACAACTCGTGGAGAATGCAAATACAGTCGGAAGCTACTTGTTGGAAAAACTTCGGGAGATGGCTTCCGGAGACGACAAGGCAGCACAACACATTAAGGATGTGCGCGGTCGTGGTCTGATGATTGGCATCGACCTTGACATCCCTCATAAGGAAGTGCGACAGAACCTCATATACGAGCAGCACATCTTTACCGGATGTGCCGGCACGAACATCCTGCGTCTGCTTCCACCCCTCTGCATTAAAAAAGAAGACGCCGACCTTTTCCTTGAGAAACTTAGACAAGTATTAAACGAAATATAATTACCTGTTAGGAAGACCCTGTTGCCTTGAGGTATCGGTCTTCCTGATTTTTTATCTATAACCATTATGAAGATAACAGTAATTGGAGCAGGAGCTATGGGTGGCTCAACAGTGGAAGGAATGCTCCACGGAAATGTATCCCTTCCTTCTGACATTACCGTTGCAGACCTCTCACAGGAAAGGCTGAATTATTTTGCCGAGAAAGGAGTCTGTGTAACCAGTAACAACAAACTGGCAGTTGAGAATGCCGACATCATCATTCTTGCCGTAAAGCCCTGGATTGTTGAAAGCGTCGTAAAGGAAATCTTTCCTTCTGAAAATAAGAAGAAACAGATTCTTGTAAGCTTTGCAGCCGGAGTCACCTCTGAGCAGTTGAAGGGATGGATCTCCGAAGCAGCAGGACAGGAGAAGGCATCCGTCACGAATCCTTCTATCATCTTGCTCATTCCGAACATTGCCATTGCATACGGAAGTTCCATGTCTTTCATTGCCCCCGTCAATGCCACAGAAGAGGATATCAATGTCGTTAATGGCCTTTTCAGTAAGATGGGCAGGACACAGATTGTAGAAGAACGACTGCTGAGGGCAGGTACCACTCTTGCTTCTTGCGGAATAGCCTATGCCATGCGCTACATCCGTGCGGCTGTGGAAGGAGGCGTGGAAATAGGGTTCCGTGCCAAAGAGGCCGAAGAGATTGTGTTGCAGACTGTCCGCGGTGCTGTCGACCTCCTGCAGGCTACAGGAATGCATCCCGAAGAAGCCATCGACAAGGTGACGACTCCTGGAGGTGTAACTATTCGCGGCTTGAATGAGATGGAACATGCCGGGTTTACTTCTTCTGTAATCAGAGGGTTAAAAGCCGGTCTATAAAAACAGTAAAATATTTGGGTGTTTCGGAATTAATTTGTAATTTTGAAGCCCGTTTTGAATAACAAACTAACATGGACGAACAAATCAAGCAAATAGGAGAGCGTCTTCGTGGTCTTCGGGACGTTCTGGACATTTCTGTTGAGGAGATTGCAGCGTTATGCGGCATTACCGTTGACCGATACGAGAAGATGGAAAACGGAGAGACCGAACTTTCAGTAGCCAACCTGCAGAAAATAGCAAAGAAATACGGCATCTCTCTTGATGTGCTGATGTTTGGCGAAGAACCCAAGATGAGTTCTTATTTCCTGACCCGTAAAGGACAAGGAAAAAGCGTCGAGCGACGGAAAGCATATCAATATGAAAGTCTTGCCAGTGGGTTCAGAGGCAGGAAAGCTGATCCTTTCATCGTGACCGTCGAGCCAAAAGATGCAAATGCTCCCAAAGAGATGAATTCACATTCAGGACAAGAATTCAATATGGTGTTAGAAGGAACAATGGAACTGACTATCGGTACCAAGTCACTCGTTCTCAACGAAGGAGACTCTATCTACTTCGATGCTACCCATCCGCACGGCATGCGTACATTGAACGATAAGCCTGTCAGATTCCTGGCAATTATTTTCTAAACAAGCAATCCGCGTCCCTCTAAAAAACAAAATAATGGTAGAAAGATTTTTAAGGCAGACTACATTCTCATCAGTGGATGATTTCAAAAAGAATCTGCATTTTATTATTCCAGAGAATTTCAATTTCGCCTATGACGTCATGGACGTATGGGCAGCTGAACAACCAAACAAACTAGCTTTACTGTGGACCAATGATGAAGGAGTAGAGGTGCGTCTTACATTCGCCGACCTCAAAGAGCGCAGCGACCAGGCAGCAGCCTATCTGCAGTCGCTTGGCATTGGTCATGGCGATATGGTGATGCTCATCCTCAAGCGCCGTCTGGAATGGTGGATAACAATGCTTGCCTTGTGCAAGCTCGGTGCTGTGGCAATCCCTGCCACACACATGCTGACCAAGCATGATATTGTCTATCGAAACACCCGTGCTTCGGTGAAAGGTATTATCTGTGCTAATGAAGAATACATTACGACACAGATTCGTTCTGCCATGCCGGAGAGCCCCACGGTAAAAGTATTGATTGCCGTAGGTGACAACACTCCCGAAGGATTCCACAACTGGAACGAAGAAATCACGTCTTTCTCAAGCTATGTACGCCCGGAGCATGTCAACACAAACTCCGACACGATGCTCATGTATTTCACCAGCGGTACAAGCGGAGAGCCGAAGATGGTTGCTCACGACCATCTCTATGCGCTCGGTCATCTGACAACTGGTGTCTTCTGGCACAACCTCAACGAAACCAGCATCCATCTCACAGTGGCTGACACTGGCTGGGGAAAGGCTGTCTGGGGAAAATTCTATGGTCAGTGGTTTGCAGGAGCCACGGTCTTTGTCTTCGACCACGAGAAATTCAATGCCGACACTTTACTTCGGCAGATGGAGAAGTACCACGTCACATCGTTCTGTGCACCTCCCACCATCTACCGTTTCATGATACGCGAGGATTTGACTAAGTACGACCTCTCGTCTCTGCGCTACTGCTGCACTGCCGGTGAAGCCCTCAACCCTGCCGTCTTCGACAAGTTCAAGGAAGCAACAGGCATCCAGCTGATGGAGGGATTCGGACAGACAGAGACAACCATGACACTCGGCACTATGCCCTGGATGAAGCCGAAGCCTGGTTCTATGGGTATGCCCAATCCTCAGTATGTCATCGACCTCATCAAACCCGACGGCACTCCATGTGAAGACGGAGAAAAAGGTGAAATCGTCATCCGTGTAGGCGACCGCAAGCCAATCGGTCTGTTCAAGGAGTACTACCGCGACGAGGAGCTGACGCGTGAGGCATGGCACGACGGGCTCTACCATACCGGCGATGTTGCCTGGCGCGATGAAGACGGCTATTATTGGTTTGAAGGACGCATTGACGATGTCATCAAGTCTTCAGGCTATCGCATCGGCCCGTTTGAAGTGGAGAGTGCGCTGATGACTCATCCTGCAGTGGTCGAGTGTGCCATCACTGGTGTACCCGATGACATCCGCGGCATGGTTGTCAAGGCTACCATCGTACTTGGAAAAGAATGGAAAGACCGTGCCGGAGACGATTTGGTGAAAGAACTGCAGAACCACGTGAAGCGTGTGACTGCTCCTTATAAATATCCGCGCATCATTGAGTTCGTCGACGAACTGCCTAAGACCATCAGCGGTAAGATCCGTCGTGTGGAAATCAGGCAGAAGGACAATCAGAAATAGTAAGCAAAAAAGCAATGGCTTAACTTCTTAACGACAAAGAAGTTGAGCAAATGCGAAACTTGAACTGTATATTATAAATGAGGAATAGAATCGTTGTGAAAGTGGGTTCCAACGCCCTGACGCGTCAAGACGGACGGCTCGACGTAACCCGGATGTCATCGATTGTCGATCAGATAGCATGGCTCCGCCAGAATGATTATCAGGTGATACTCGTTTCGTCGGGAGCCGTGGCTTGTGGAAGACGCGAGCTGCAGGTGGAACATTCTTTGGACTCAGTGGAACAGCGGCAGTTGTTTTCTGCTCTCGGCCAAGCCAAGCTCATCGGTCTCTATTATGACCTGTTCCGCGAATATCACATTCATGTCGGACAGGTGCTTACCATGAAAGAGAACTTCCGTCCGGGTGAACAGTATGAGAATCAGCGTGCCTGCATGCGGGTGATGCTGGAAAATGGTGTACTGCCTATTGTCAATGAGAACGACACCGTGAGTGTCACCGAACTGATGTTCACGGATAATGACGAGCTGAGCGGACTCATCGCACAGATGACTGAAGCAGACACACTGGTTATGCTCAGTAACATCGACGGCATCTATACAGGCAGTCCCGATGATCCTTCCTCTGAACTCATCAAGGAAGTGAAACCCGGAACCGACCTTTCTCATTTCATTCAAACAGAAAAAAGTTCACAGGGACGGGGTGGCATGCAGTCGAAATATATTACAGCCACTAAAATTCAGCAAGGAGGAATCCGCGTTATCATTGCCAATGGCAAACGCGAAAACATTCTCATCAATCTCATTGTGGACAAAAAGAATACCCCTCACACTGAGTTCCTTCCATACAAAGAACAAATTGGATAACATTGCCCATCAATCACAAGATATTAAGCTATGGAGTTGAAAAAGACATTTGAAGCAGTAAAGAAGGCCAGCAAAAGTCTTGCAACACTGAGTGACAAGCAACGGAATGAGGTGTTACAAGCTGTAGCCAATGCTATCATCCTTAACAAAGAGAGGATTCTCAAGGCGAATGCACTGGATCTTGAGAAGATGGACACTTCGAATCCTCTTTACGACCGGCTTCAACTGACGGAGAAACGACTTGAAGACATTGCAGCTGACATGCTGAATGTGGCAAAGCTCCCCTCTCCTCTCGGTCATATCACAAAGCAAAAGACACTGCCCAACGGGCTTCGGTTATGCAGGGTGAGCGTGCCATTTGGTGTTATCGGAATGATTTACGAGGCACGGCCAAACGTAACTTACGATGTGTTTTCACTCTGTTTCAAGAGCGGTAATGCCTGTGTGCTGAAAGGAGGCCGTGATGCCGTTGCTTCCAATGAAGAAGGAGTGGCTGTTATTCATGAGGTCTTAAAGAGTTTCAACATTGATCCTGCCGTGGTCACACTTCTGCCTGCTACTCACGAAGCAACCGGCGAGATGCTGAATGCGGTCGGATATGTCGACCTCTGCATTCCTCGTGGCGGTCGCAAGCTGATTGATTTTGTAAGAGATACTGCCCGAGTACCTGTCATCGAGACGGGAGCCGGAGTTGTCAATACTTATTTTGACCTGACAGGTGACATCGACAAAGGAAAGGCTATCATCACAAATGCAAAGACCCGCCGTGTCAGCGTCTGCAATGCACTCGATTGTCTCATCATTCATTCCGGGAGACTCAGTGACCTGCCTGAGCTGGTTCAGCAAATGGCAGACAAGCATGTCATCATTTATGCCGATGCTGCTTCCTACAAAGCACTTGAGGGGCATTATCCCCTTCTCGAACATGCCACCGACGAATCTTTCGGTACAGAATTCATGGATTACAAGCTGGCAATAAAGACCGTCGGCTCTCTGGAAGAGGCGCTTCAGCATATCGATGAAAACGGGAGTGGTCACAGCGAAGCCATTATCACTGAAGACGAGCAGGCTGCCCGCACTTTCCAGTCGTATGTTGATGCCGCATGCGTCTACTGGAACGCCCCGACATCTTTCACCGACGGAGCTCAGTTCGGACTTGGTGCAGAGATTGGCATATCCACTCAAAAGCTGGGACCGCGCGGTCCGATGGCACTGGAAGAAATCACCACCTATAAATGGCTCATCGAGGGCGAAGGACAGACTCGCCCTTAAGCCATTCACTCATCTCACTAATCATTAATAAACTATCAGTTCATGAAGACATTTTTCAATGTAGAAGATCTCGGAAACCTCGATGCAGCTATTGCTGAGGCACTTGAGGTAAAGAAACACCGATTTGACTATCAGCATCTGGGAAAGAACAAGACCCTGCTGATGATATTTTTCAACAACTCACTGCGGACACGTCTGAGCACTCAGAAGGCCGCCATGAACCTGGGCATGAATGTCATCGTACTTGATGTCAATGCCGGAGCCTGGAAACTGGAGACTGAAAGAGGCGTCATCATGGATGGTGACAAGAGCGAGCATCTGTTGGAAGCCATCCCTGTCATGGGCAGCTACTGCGACATTATTGCCGTAAGAAGTTTTGCCGGTCTCACCGACCGTGAATATGACTATGCCGAGACGGTCGTGCAGCAATTCGTCAAGTACAGCGGCAGACCTGTCGTTGCCATGGAAACGGCTACCGTTCATCCCCTTCAGGCTTTTGCCGACCTTATCACCATTGAGGAGAACTGGCCTGCCAATAGTCCAAAACGCCCGAAAGTTGTCCTCACATGGGCTCCTCACTGCCGTGCACTCCCCCAGGCTGTCCCCAATTCCTTTGCCCAATGGATGAATGCAGCCAACGTCGACCTTGTCATTACTCACCCAGAAGGATACGAGCTCGACCCATTGTTCACCGGTAATGCACCGATCGAATACGATCAACGTAAAGCACTTGAGGGAGCCGACTTTGTCTATGCCAAGAACTGGAGTTGTCCGGGAGTCACGAATCCCGCAGACTATGGAAAGATTCTGAGCAAGGATATGAGCTGGACCATTGATACAGAACACATGTCATGGACCAATAACGGAAAGTTCCTGCACTGCCTGCCAGTACGACGCGGACTCATAGTGACCGACGATGTGATAGAAAGTCCCAACTCGCTGGTAATACCTGAGGCAGCCAACAGAGAGATTTCCGCCCAAGTCGTTCTGAAACGAGTATTGGAGAACTTATCATAGAAGATGAACAAAAACAAGCTACTCTTAGCACTTTATACCATAACTATTGTCGCACTCATCTTCCTGACATTCGGGAATGAGGTTTATCAGACAACTGTAACAAAACGCATAGTTGCTACTGCCATTGCTGTGGTATTAGCTTCTATGCTGTTGTTACTGATTTTTTTGCTCCATACCTATACAAAACTCAAAAAAAACAACCAGCAGCTGTTCAAGAAATACAAACAGGAAGTTGAAATCTATAATACCTATTACGCCCAGCGCGAATGGCATAAGGAAAGAATCAAGGAACTGGAAAGGAAAGTTGAGGAAATGAACCACCAGTTATATGGTGAGTCCCCATCCAAAATAAAATATGAGCACAGTACCCTGGAAGAAGAGAACAAGCAAAGACTTCTTAACAAGATCCTTGATGTCATGTACAACAACGAAGAAATCTATTCCCACGAGTTCTCTCTCCAGCGTTTGTCTGAGTTGGTCGGCGCACCCTACAAACACGTTTCTCAGGTCATAAACGAGATATATAAAATCAACTT
Source organism: uncultured Prevotellaceae bacterium (assembly GCA_902762325.1). Classification (GTDB taxonomy): domain Bacteria; phylum Bacteroidota; class Bacteroidia; order Bacteroidales; family Bacteroidaceae; genus Prevotella. The sequence continues at coordinate 69,064 of CACWNV010000010.1, forward strand.
TAACAACATGCTGAATGAGTTCCGTGTGAGAGAGGCATGCCGACGTCTGGCAGAAGATGAAAATTATACGAACTATACCATTGAGGCAATAGCTGAAAGCATAGGATTCAAGTCCCGATCTAACTTCATCAGCACTTTCAAGAAACTGACCGGAATCACACCGTCAGAATACAAGCGTATTGCAACGAAGCAACAGTAACCCCCGAATAGCATATTTTGGCTAAAAATGTTCACTATCATGATTTGGAACATTTTTAGAGATAATAATCATACATTTACAAAGACAAAACAGTAACTTTGCATCATGCCTGTGAAGGTATAAGGAGAGGGGGGTTATTCCACATTCCACAACCAACCATAAACTATCAATATATTATATGGACTAAGCCCTATCTCGGCTCTGTACATTTGTACAGAGCTTATTTGTTTTATTAACTTTAAAAATAACCTCATTTCTTGCAGGAGAAAATTCAAATAAGTACCTTTGCATCACCATTATAGAAAGTATATGATATCATTTGAATGCGATTACAACAATGGGGCTCATCCGAAAGTAATGCAACATCTTTTGGAAACCAACGACATGCAGAGTCTTACTTACGGCTTTGACGAATGGAGCGACCGGGCAAAAGAAAGTATCAGGAAAGCATGTGAAACCCCTCAAGCGGATATTTTCTTCCTGACAGGAGGAACACAAGCCAATACGACCATCATCGACTCTATGCTCATGACGTGCGAAGCGGTCATATCTGCCGAGTCGGGACACATCAATGTTCATGAGGCAGGAGCCGTGGAAGCATTCGGTCATCGCATCATCCCCTTGCATGCAGAAAACGGCAAAATCACGGCAAAGACTCTCGACAACTACATGCAATGGTTCATCAATGATGAGAGTCGCGAACATCTTGCACAGCCAGGTCTTGTCTATCTGACGTTCCCTACCGAGTATGGGACCATCTATTCTTCCGATGAAATGGAGGAAATTTACAGGACATGCCAGCAATATTGTCTTCCTCTCTTCATTGACGGCGCCCGATTAGGATACGGTCTGATGTCACTGAAGAGCGACATCACCCTTCCGTGGCTTGCCCGGCATTGTGACGTGTTCTATATCGGAGGGACAAAAGTCGGTGCATTATGCGGAGAAGCAGTGGTCTTTCCTCACCATAATGCCCCGAAGCATTTCTTCTCGAACATCAAACGGCACGGGGCGCTACTGGCAAAAGGGCGGTTGACAGGTATCCAGTTCGATGCCCTGTTCACCGACAACCTGTATTTCGACATTGCTAGCCATGCCATTGATATGGCAGAAAAGATGAAGATAATCCTTCAGGAAGCAGGACTTCAGTTCTATATCGACTCCCCAACAAATCAGCAGTTTGTCGTTATTCCCAACGAAAGAATGCACCGACTGGAACAACATGTACAGTTCACCCATTGGGAACCGTTCGACGAACAGAGCATGGTTTGTCGCTTTGTCACCAGCTGGGCAACCACAGATGAGGATTTAATGACGCTGAAAAGAATCCTTGAGGAAATACGATGAAACCAACGAAAAAAGAAATAATATGCTATGGTGCCGTTGTCATCTGGGCAATCGGCTGCTTTGCGTTCTTGAATTTCTTCTATCATTATCATTTTTTCTATCAGGAACAGAACCAGTTGTTCCTGCTTACCAAAGATTATGTCAGTTCCTATCTGTCGGATGGTCCTGGATGGCTCGCCCGTCTGACAGGCGACTTCCTGACACAGTTTTATTATTATCTCTTTTTAGGTCCGGCCATCCTGACCGTTTCACTTCTTTGCATAGGCGATTTCACCCGTCGCCTGTTACAGAACCTTGGTGTTCCCACGCTTGCAGCCTTTGGAACCGCCATCATCCTGATGACCGTTTTTTTCCTCTTCAGCCTCCATCATGACTATCGTCTTTCGAATGTCATCTCAGCCGCTGGAATCCTTCTGTTTCTTTGGCTGGCTACTTGCCTGAGTCCAAACAAGAAAGGGAAGGCATTGCTCTTCATGCTCTTGGCGCTGATTCCTGCCTATTGGCTCTTCCAATACCCTGCCATCGGCAAGTCAATGAAGCCCAACTTTTATCTGGAAAGGCAATTTGCGGTGGATAACGAATACCGGTTTGGCAATTACGACAAGGTCATCAGTCTGGTGGAAAAGGATAAAGAACCCACCCCGGAGATGAAGTTCTTTTACAACCTCGTCCGCGCTCAATGGGGCGAACTGCCCGATTATCTGATGCGTTTCACCCCTAACGATCTCGGAACCTTTTACCATATCGGTCCGGAAACGCCTCGTCTCACTATCAACAACATGAACGAACTGTACTGGGCAATCGGTGACATGACTTTCACAGAGCGGGCAGCACTGATGACGCATGTCTTTGCACCGGACAACAGGAATGTGCGGATGATACGCCGACTGGCAGAATGTAATCTTGTCAGCGGAGACTCTGCTGCTGCGGAAAAATATCTGCAGCTGCTCGACAACACCTTCGTTTACAGGAAATGGGCTGCCAATGTGAGAGAACATGCCAAGGACATCTATCAGGACAAGATGCGTTTTGTCAACCGCCATGACACCATCACAACCGTTGATAACGCCCATTTTATCATGATGCAGCTGCTTGACCATGCGCCAGACAACTATGTAGCGCTCGACTACATCCTATGCAGCACACTACTGCTGAAAGACGTTGAGAACTTCAAACGGGACTACGACCGCTACTGCATGGCAACAAATAACCCAAGAATCAAGACGCTCTACCAAGAGGCACTCTGCATCTGGCTGGCTGCCCACAAAGCAACTGAAGATGAATGGAGGCAATACATCAAAAGTGAAGACGTGCTGAGACGTTTCGCCGAATACAACGAGCATCGTGGCAGCAAAGCCTATAAGGGGACATACTGGTATTACTTCGACACCTTTAACCGCAAAATGAGATGAAACACGTTGTACTGATTCTATCGATTGTCATGCTCATTGCCAGCTGCCAGCCTAAGCCTGGAGATGAAAGAAAGATGAACGACCGTTTACCTTCCATTTATCCCGATTACACTGAAGTAACGATTCCTCAGAACATCGCCCCACTCAACTTCCTCGTAAAGGAAAAAGGATGTGATGCCGTTGAAGTTGTCGTCGCTCCAAATGATAAAAGTCATATTTCCGACCATTCCATCGTCATCCATACAAGGGGAAATGAGGTGGTTTTCGACATGGACGACTGGAAAACGACCATGAAGGAGAATGCCGGCAAATCGGTACAAGTGACCGTCACGGCACGGATAGAGGGAGAGTGGATTCAGTTCAAGTCATTCAACTGGAACATCACGACGGAAGAGATAGACCCTTTCCTCACCTATCGGCTGATTGAACCCGACTATGAAATATGGAACCATGTAGAACTGCGGGAGCGGTGTCTGGAAAACTTTGAGGAAAGGAACATCTCCACCTATAAGCTTGTGGAGAACCGATGTATGAACTGCCATGTCTATGCCAATCAGAATGCCGACCTCTCTATGTTTTATCTTCGCGGAGAGAATGGAGGTGCCATCCTCAACCGGAAGGGGACATTGCAGAAGCTCGGAATAAAAACCGACGACATGATTTCAGGCAGCGTCTATTTTGCCTTCAGCCCTAATGGCCGTTACATCACTTTCTCTACAAACGTCATCATTCCTGCTTTCCATACCAACCCGTCCAAACGACTGGAAGTCTATGACAAAGCATCGGATGTGTATGTGGCTGACTTAGAGACAAATACCATCCTGCGTAACGACCTCCTCTGTGACAGTCTGGCATTTGAGACCTTCCCAACTTTCTCTCCCGACGGGAAATATATCTACTTCTGTTCTGCTCCTCACGTCGAACTTCCCTTTGAGATTCATAAGTTACAATACAGCCTTTGTCGCATCGGCTTTAACGAGGCAGACGGTACTTTGGGAACAACCGTTGACACCGTGTTTAATGCTTCAATAGCTCAACGACAGGAAATTGCTCCGACAAAGACATCGGTATGCCATCCGAAAATCAGTCCTGACGGCAGCTACCTGCTTTATACCGTAGCCGACTATGGCACTTTCCCCATCTGGCACCCTGAAGCCGACCTTCAGATGATGAACCTTCAGACGGGAAAGATTGATCAGCTCGCCATCGTAAACAGCCACAAGAGTGACACTTATCACAGCTGGTCGAGCAACAGCCGATGGTTCGTGTTTGCCTCAAAGCGGGATGACGGGTTATATGGGAAGCCTTACTTCTGCTATATCGACAAAAACGGGATTGCACACAAGCCGTTCTGCCTGCCACAGAAGTCACCTGCGTTCTACGACCAGTTCCTGAAATCGTTCAATGCTCCCGAACTAGGAAAAGGAAAGTTGCCGTTCACCGCAAAGGATGTTCAAAAGGTCATGAAACAAAAAGCAGAGCCATTCAAGTAAGCTCTGCTTTTTTGCATTAATATTCACTATATTTTTTCTCTATTTTGCTGTCAATTATATTGACAAATACTTGTCGGGGAAAAGTGATGAAAGAGAAGTTAAATTGTGTAAAATATGATTCTTCATTCTTTATTCTTCATTCTTCATTTTGCGAGAGCTTAGCTCTCGCACTGCGAAAGGTTAGCTTTGATCGCGCCAAAGACCATGTTTCACCGCCTCAAACATGGTCTTTCACACAACGAAACATGGTCTTTGGCGCAGCGAAACCTTACCTTTGGCAAATTCGGATTTTGTAAACCGCCCGTTTACAGTTTAAAATCCGCGTAACCATCTGTCAATCAATATATTACGAAAAACCTCAAAAAAATGGCGTTTTTTCGACCGATCACCCTTTCGTTCGTTCTGATGCCCTTTATTTGGGGTCAAAATTCGAATATTATTTGACAAAACAGCAGCTACAGATTGATGCCATAGTTCTGTTTGATTTCGCTCATGACGAAGGTACTTTCAATAGAAGCCACTGAGTCGATGTCGCCAAGTTTGGTGAGCACAAACTCCTGATACTGCTTCATATCACGTGCGCGTACCTTCAACAGATAGTCGTAGGCACCACTGGTGTTGTAACATTCGGTCACCTCCGGGATACGCATGATGCGGCGGGTGAAGGCATCGGCTATCTCATGATTAATCTGCTTCAGTTTTACCTTGCAGAACACCAGTAGTCCCTGCCCGAGTTTCTCCGGGTCAAGCACAGCCACATACTTTTTGATATACCCCTGACGCTCCAGCCGTTTCTGTCGCTCGAAGACGGGCGTTGGTGTCAGATGCACCGCGTCAGCCAGTTCCTTGGTGGTCAGTTTTGAATTTCTCTGCAGCGTTTTCAGTATCTGCAAGTCGGTTTGATCTAATGAGTCTGCCATTTGTCAGAATGATTTTCTGTTTGAAAGGATAAAAAACGCCCTCTTTGGAAACATTTTCTTGTAATGTTGCAAATTTAGTTATATTTTCCGAATTTCACAAGATATTTGGAAGATATTTCTAAATCAATTACCTTTGCACCCAGAAAACATTCAAAAAGAAAGTAAAAACAAAAAAAAAAGAAAGGAAAAGACTATGAGTAAGAAGAATTATCATTTCGAGACTTTGCAGCTTCATGTAGGACAGGAACAGGCCGATCCCGCAACCGATGCCCGTGCAGTGCCCATCTACCAGACCACGAGCTATGTGTTCCACAACAGTCAACACGCTGCCGACCGTTTCGGACTGCGTGACGCCGGTAACATCTACGGCCGACTGACGAACTCCACACAGGGCGTGTTCGAGGATCGCGTGGCTGCCCTTGAGGGTGGTGTGGCCGGACTGGCTGTGGCTTCAGGCGCCGCTGCCATCACCTATGCATTGCAGAACATCGTACAGGCTGGCGACCATATCGTAGCCGCCGACAATCTCTATGGCGGTTCCTACAATCTGATTACTCATACTCTGTCCACACAGGGCATCGAGAACACCATCATCAACGTGAACGACCTGGAAGCTCTGGAGGCAGCCATCCAACCGAACACAAAGGTAGTGTATGCCGAGACCTTCGGCAATCCCAACAGCGATGTGCTTGACCTGGAGGGCGTAGCTGCCGTTGCCCACAAGCATGGGCTCCCCTTCATCGTGGACAACACGTTTGGTACACCATATTTAATCAGGCCACTTGAGCACGGAGCCGACATCGTGGTACATTCGGCTACAAAGTTCCTGGGAGGTCACGGAAGCAGCCTTGGCGGTGTCATCGTTGACGGTGGCAAGTTCGACTGGAAAGCCAATCCTGACAAGTTCCCCACACTGGCAAAACCCGACCCATCCTATCATGGCATCGTGTTTGCAGATGCCGTAGGAGCAGCAGCATACGTCACCCGCATCCGTGCCGTCATCCTGCGTGATACAGGTGCAGCCATCTCACCCTTCAATGCTTTCATCCTGCTGCAAGGTGTGGAGACACTGAGTCTGCGCGTGGAGCGTCACGTGGAGAATGCCCTTAAAGTCGTGGACTTCCTCGCCAATCATCCCAAGGTTGCCAAGGTGAATCATCCCGCCTTAGAGAGCCATCACGACCACAAGCTCTATCAGAAATACTTCCCCAACGGCGGCGGTTCAATCTTCACATTTGAGATAAAAGGCGGACAGGAAGAGGCATGGAAGTTTATCGACGCACTGCAAATCTTCTCGCTGCTTGCCAATGTTGCCGACGTGAAGAGCCTCGTCATCCATCCCTACACGACGACCCACTCGCAGCTATCGCCCGAGGAACTCGCAGAACAACACATCACGCCCTCAACCATCCGACTCTCAATAGGTACTGAACATATAGACGACATCATCGACGACCTGGCTCAGGCGTTTGACAAGATCTGATTTGATTAGTTGACAGATTAACTCTTCATTAATAAAACAGATGGAAGAGAAAATAGTATTAGTGACAGGTGCCAATAAAGGAATAGGCTTCGGCATTGCCAAACATCTCGGACTGAGCGGGTGGAAAGTTGTAGTGGGTGCACGTAATCAGCAGCGTGCCGAGAAAGCCATCAGCGAACTGGAAGCCACAGGGGTGCAAGTGCTGGGCTGGACAAACATCGAACTGGACAATCTGAGCAGTCTGGAACAGGCAGCTAAAGAAGTGAACGAGAAATTCCCCGGACTATCTCTGCTGGTCAACAATGCCGGCATACCGGGAGACATGAGCGTGGACAGTCAGCACACGGAGATTGATGACATTAGGAAAACCCTCGACGTGAACTTTATTGGCACCTTCGCACTCACCAAGGCACTGCTACCGCTACTCGCACAGAACAACGGAAGAATCGTCAACATCACCGTTCCATCGGAAATAAGTCCGTTCTGGCATCCGCTGGCCTATGTAACCAGCAAAGCCGCACAAAATGCCATGACGGGCGTGATGGCGACAGAGTTCGAGCAGAGCGGCACACCGCTGGAAATCTTCTCAGTACACCCGGGACCTACCACCACAGATCTGAACGGGAACATGAGCCTTCCGGGATTCCACGACATCGAGACGGTGGGAAGAAAAACTGCCGAACTGATCAACGACGGGCGCAACCATCAGGGTGAGTTTATCGAACTCTACCCCATTGTAAAAGAGGATTAAGAACCGGCTATTCCCTTGTTTTATCTGACTTTCGTGTCAACACGCTTATCAGACAGGATTTCTTTACCGGCAGCATGGGCATCGAACAGGACCTTCTCTTTGGTGAAATCTGGAGTGTTGAATGAATAAAGGCTCTCCCCGTAGTACTTCTTGGGATTGCGCTGCGGCAATAAGAACGGCTTTGTTGCCCTACCCTTTTCATCAATACTGGCAAGATAAAGCTTTGAATAGAGACCGTCGTCACGTCTGCTGGTAAAGACTATCCACCGGGAATTGACATTCCAGTTGTGATAACTGTCAGCATGCGGACTGTTCACCTCAGTCAATGGTCTTGCCTCACCTGTCTGCAAGTCCATAATCCATTGCTCACTCTCCTCATGCCAGATTGAAAAATAGCCATAGTCCATCAAGGTGAAAAGCAGGAATCTACCGTCGTATGAGGGGCGGGGCCATGTAAGGCTCTTGCCCTGCTGGACGGCATTAAAGATTGTATCTACGTGTTCCCCAAACTTTCCAGTCTCGGGATCGAATGCTATCTTGCAGAGATTATACTTCTCATCCTTGAAGTAGACTGGATACTCCTGCTGTCTGCAAGTCATATAGTACAAGGTCCTGCCATCAGGAGAAAAGACTGGCGAGTTCTCCGACCAGTCACTGGTGGACAATAGCGAATCTGTTAATATCTCATGAGTCAGAGGATTGTAGACAAACACATCCGATGAAAGGTCGAACACCTCTATCCGCTCTTTTGGAACGACATGGAAGCCTTGCCGCGTCTGGTTGGTTGAAAAAGCGCAATACTTACCTGAAGGATGCCAGTAAGGATAGACCATCGAACCACCCAGTAGATCATTCTTTGCCCTCAGCCATTCCCGCTGACCATCCATCTGAAACATAGTAGCCCCATGTTCTCCCCGGACGTGAAAGACGAAGCGTGAAGGGTTGGTCTGCGCACTGCTATGGCAGTTGACGCACATGCCGGGAACCTGCGTGTTCTCTATGATGGCATATTCCTTGAAGGTGGAAAGATCGCGCTGATAAAGTCCCATCTTGCTATACACCTCATACCCCGGTGCAATACGACGATAAGTAAGTCCCCACTCATCCAACGGATAAGAACTGACATCAACGGTGAAGTCCTTATACTGAGTCCATTTATCGTCTTTCAGCATACAGACGGTAAAGGTCAACTTTCCTCCCTTGTTCTTTTCTGTCAGTTCATGCCAGTCGGCTACATCAAAGTCGGCATATTCTCCATTAACATGCAGTTCTCCACCTTTGGAACCTCTTACAACAACATCAAGCACGGTAACACCCTCATCGACAGCATTGAAATTGAGCGGTGCTATATCCACTGGCACTGTCACGCCCTTGTAATCAGGATAAATGTCAGGTAAGACATCCTTCTTCTCCACATCAGATGGCAGAGAAGAGCAGCCTACCATGACTGCTGTCATTATAAATAGGAACAGGATATTTCTTGCCATCTTATTGCCCTTTCATTAAATAATACCACACTGTACTTCTGTACGTTTCCAGTTCAGGAGCATTCGTACCACTATTCGACACTATTCTTCCAAAATCGCTAAGACTCTTCAGAATAACAGGACTGACCACTCCTTGCGGAGGCTGTTGGTTGTTCTGAGCGAAAGCAAAGGCTATGGCCTCCTGACAGCTTCGGGGATTGTAATTCTGCTGACCTTGAACCACCTGAACATATTGCATAAACAATGGGATGTCGCGATTCAGCAACGGACAAAGCAGCAGATACTGCGTGGCCATCACATTCTTAGGATTACGCATGAACAACTGACCGCAAATCTTATCCACCTCGTCTTCGCTGAAGAGGAAATCCTCCTGCAAACGTATCTGCCTTAGCCATCCATAAAGAGAATGGGCATCAATCCGTTTCTCATCAGTCATCAAGTCTTCCATCTTCTCAGCCCAGCCACGGTAGCAGAAAGTCTTTCTAAGCATCTCCGCATACTTTCTTGCCACGGAATATTCACCGTTAATCAGGTTCGTCTCCACCAACCTCTTCACAGCCCGGGCACTTTTGTTATAGTCGGGCAATGCTTCCATCGACTCGAAGGCAAACCGCTGGGCAGTGTTAATCAGTCCCAGATAATAATACACTTCCCCAGTCAACTGTACAGAAACAGGGTTACGGTCGAATGGCGGAAGAAGTCCTTCCACTCCACGCTGATAGAACTCAAATGCACGATTACCAAGCTGGTTGTTCATTGCCAATGCGAGATTAGTGGCACAAACACTCATCGGCAGATCGGGCATGCGCTTCTCCGACTTAGCAATCACTCCATTCCAGTCTTTCGACCGTACCAAGTAATCGTACTCCATCAAATCATATTTCTTTTCGTCAAAGCCCTTTGGAACAAAAAATCCAGCTAATACTATCACACAAACGGTAATAATTGCTGGCCAGAATGCTTTCTTCCCGGAAACACTAAATGACAAATGAGAGAGACAGATGAGAATGATAACCATTAAAGGTATCAGATACATCAATATGGGCAGCATCTGCACTCCACGGTAATAGCCGATACCACTAAAAAGACGCAGCAAGGGATATGGGAGGAACCATGCACTCACTAATATACATAAAAGAGCAAGGAGCACCGATACTATGCCCATGCCGATTCCCAACCATCCTTTTATCCTGCCGTCCTGCCATTCCACAACAGCAATATAAAGTGCCGTCATCAGCACCATCGGACCTATCAACCAATAGATTAGTGGTATGCCAACAAGACAAAAGACTATTCTCGCCAACTGTTTCTTAGGATACAACCACATGAAAAGCAATCCGAAGGCAAGAGCTACAACATAGCCAAGCAGGACATTCTCATCCCCTAACAGATACCACAAGGAAAGAACAGGAAGGAAACTCAAGGGGTACAAGAAGTCTGCATTATCCTTCATCCCGGGCATCTGTCTTTTCATTAACAGCCATATCAGCAGCTGAATCAGGACAAACAGCACAGCCAGAATGATTGAACCAAACACCAGATAATAGTAAAACTGCACCAAGAACTCTGCCACATATCGCACCAGACCACCTGGCAAAGCTATCCTTCCCATGAAATAGCTGTCACCTGACTGGAAGAGCTGAAACTGTTCCTGATAGCTAAGCGCAAAGGGATAGGCGTATCTCCAAAACAGAAACACTGCCACACCGAAAAGAACGGTCAGAGTAGTTTTCCAATAATTACTCAGGTATTTCTTCATTGGTATCTGCATTAATAGTTACGATTCTGCCGTCGGGAAGTTTTTTCTTATATGTTGTGGGAAATCGACCGGCAAGAAAATCGTGCAGCACACCTTCCTTCAGATTTGCCGCCATCTGCCGTGTCATTTTCTTATACTGGAGGTGTATGCTGTCACCACGGGCATTGAGAAGTGCTATCTCTTTCTCATTCCCATTTTCTTTCATCGAAGCAATCATCCTCTTTAAGTTCCCCAAATCCAACGCATGCTGCTCTGTCCGTTGTTTCCACAGTTCAAGCGAGTCGTTCTGCGGTGTACCGGTAGAATGACTGATGCTGTCAATGACCACCTGTACATCACCTGCCTCACCGACAACCAGCAATGGCTGGATGCCAAGCCGATAATGATAATCCAGCAGAATCTTATACATCTGCATTTTTTGTGTTACAAACTCAAACTTCTTGTCCTTGATCTCTACGGAATCAACCGTTTCCATCGTTGCCGGGCCATTAAGAGGCACTAGGAAAATCAGTTTGCCTTCATATTGATCACTACCCATTGTTCCATGAATACGGCATTCATTGGAATTCTGCTGATAACAACTGTTCAACAGCGTGGCAACAGCCACTGCTAACACACAAAATAATATCTTTCTCATTACTCTCTGATTTTCACTTGAATTCGTTGCTTTCCGAACACAGAACGGGAAGCCTCATGAGCATTGAAGCTAACCTTAGTCTTCGTAAAGTCCGGTACATTATAAGCGTCAAACAATTCCTGATAATACTTTAAGGGATTACGCTGAGGCAGCAGGAAAGGTTTCGTGGCGTTCCCATGCTCATCAATGCCTGCTAAATAAAGTCTGGTGTACATACCATCTTCCCGCCGGGAAGAAAAGACAAACCAATGGCTGTCGCTGCTCCAGTTGTGATAACTGTCTGTCTCGGCACTGTTCACCTCTACCAAAGGACGATATTCTCTGGTCTGCATATCCATCAACCACAAATCAGCATCGTTCTGGAAAACGGGGAAATTGCTTCTTTCGCTCATACAGAACATCAGCCAACGGCCATTATAGGACGGACGAGCCAGGGTAACGCTCTTCTCTGTCTGAACTGCACTGATCAGTGTATCGACTTCTGTTCCGAAGACTCCTGTCTTCGCATCAAAAGGAATGCTGCATAGGCTGCATTTCACCTTTTCATATTCTGCCGGAACATCACACGACTTTGACGTGCTGTAGTACAATGTCTTTCCATCGGGAGAGAAGGCAGGGAATATCTCAAGGTCATCTGTGTTCAACTGAGGAGACAGAATCAACTCGTTTGTCTGGGCGTCCAACAGGATAATATTACTGAAACTGTGATAAGCTTCTATCCGTTGCCGGGTACCGACAAAAAAGCTCTGATGGACGGAATTAGCAGCATAGGCGCAATATCTGCCTGAAGGATGCCAATAGGCATAGCTACCCGCAGCCTTCGTCACTTCTGTCTTTGTGTTCAACCACGTCTGCACGCCATCCCGCTGTATCAGAGTCCCGCCTCCTTCACCACGTATCTGCAGAGTGAACAGCGAAGGATCAGTTTGGTTACTCGTATGGCAATTCATACAATGGCCGCTCACAGCACTCTCCTCAAGAACAGGCTGCTGCTCAAAGGTATGAATATTACGTTGGAAAATACCAATTCTCGGACCTCCTATCTCATATCCAGGAGGGATAAGTCGGTATGTCAAGCCATAGTCTTCCAACGGAAACCGACTGACAAAGACTTTAAAGTCGACATACTGTTTCCATTGTCCGTCGTTCATGGCACAGACTGTAAAGACTATTTCTCCCCCTATATTCTGTTCTGTCAGCTCATGCCATTCATCAATGTCAAAGTCAGCATACTCTCCATTCACATGTATCTCACCGCCTTTGCTCCCACGTGCAACGACATCCACCCGCTGAACATCAGTTCCTAACACGTTGAAATTCAGCGGGGCTATTCCTGCTGGAATTGTAACCCCAATATAATCAGGGTAGATATCAGGCTGTTTCTGAACTTTCACAGGATTATTCACCTGGTGATCACAGGCAACAAACAACAGCAGACATACTGAAGTGAATGCCAAAAGGGTATAGAGTTCAATGCGCCGTATCATTCCTTCCATCCTGTTTATCTATCTTTGCCATGTTTATCATCCGCTTCACATAAGCACCATAGGGAGAACTGGGCACGTTACCCTGCTGCTGGACGTAGTTTACGGCATCTTGATATACTAAGGGCATACGGGTATAGTTTCCATACTGCTGTGCCCAGGACAACGACTGCATGAAAAATGGAATGTTACCATTCAGCAGGATCTGACCGATAAAGTATTCTAATGCCATCTTATTCTCCTTGTTCTCCCAGAAAAGTCTGCCAAGGATCTTGTCTGCCTCAGCATAGCTGAAGAGGAAATCCTCCTTGAACCTCAAGCGACGAAGTCGTCCCATGACAGAATGTGCGGCTACCTTCGCGTCATTGTTAAGGCAGAGAGCAGCTTCCTCAGCCCAAGTCCGATAAAACAGGCTTTTCCTTAGCAAGTCAATATGCTTACGAGCCACTACATATTTCCCGTTTATGAGAAGACACTCGATAATCCTCTTCTCCATCCTTCCGCTTTTACGACCATTCAGAATGGATTCCTGCATGTCGCTCATATATCGTTGTGCAGAGTTAACCAGTCCTAAGCGGAAGAAAGCCTCTGCAGTAGGCATGTTAGAAATCAAGTCACTATGCATGGGCATCAGCAAGGCATCTTCCCCACTTTGGTAAAAGTCAAACATCCGGTCTGCCAGTTGTCCTTTCTGAGACAATGCCAAATTGACGCTGTTCGACCACATCGCGGTCTGCACCTGATAACTGCCGGCACGACTGATAATCTCATCCCATCGCTCATTACGAATCAAATAGTCCTGCCGGATCAGTTCAAACTTGTCTTTATCGTAACCTGCTGTCAGTCCGAAATAACATAACACTGCCAGCAAAAGCAACTGTCCACAAACCGACAATGTCGCTTTAGGAACTGATTGTTCCCTTCTTTTCGATGGCGGGACGAAAGAAACGATACCGACAATTAAGGCAAGGACCACTGGAAGGGCAAACTGTATGACAGAATAGTGCATGGGAATACGATAGTAATTCAATCCCAGCAGAACTGATTTCAACGGCCACTGCGGCAGGAAGAAATAATATGCCACGAATTGAAGGGCTGTCATCCACACCACCATCCAAAGACTCTTCCAACCTGTCTGGAACACTCGTAATACGGTATACAACCATGCCATCGGTCCAATTAGCCAATACAAACAAGGAATGAGGAAAAAGTCAACTGCCAGACATAGCCTTTTTCTTTTGCGAAGACCGTCCCAACCGTTCATAAGAGCCACAGCACCACAGGCCAATAGTATTGCCACGACATACGACAACAATACATTCTCATCGCCCATGAGCCATAGAAGCAACACAGAGGGGACGAATGACAAGCCATAGCAGATGGCAGGACATCTGTTGCTATCTGATAATTGGTTCATCAACCGCCAGACCAGACGTTGGAGGAGTACAAACAGGAAACCTAAAATAAAAGCTCCGAGCCATTCTATGACATAAAATTGTACAAGGAACTCACTGATGTAATCGGCTAATCCTCCTGGTACGGTCATCCGTTCCAGAAAATAATCAAAGGAAAAAAGAAAAAGCTGATACTGCTCATGATAGGACATCACATGAGGATAGCAAAAGAGCCAGAACAAGAATATTGTCACGCCAAACAGCAATGTCAATATCCACCTGCCACAAAACGCTAATTTCCTCAACATATATCCTTTCTTACACCTAATTAATATTCTTGCAAAAGTATAATAAATAACTGAAAGTAGCAAATAAATAAAGAAAAACCGCCCCGATTGACCGGGCAATCGGAGCAGTTTAAATGTATAGAGTTCTTAATTATTTCTTTTTCTTGAAAGCCCACCATGTTGCTTCAGTCCAACCACCAGTATTTGCCTGCGGATAAATCAACTTCATATGATCCTCATCAAGCTGCATGATCTCGAATTTTGTTGGCTTATTCGTATTGTCATGACCTTCATTGTGGTTGTTAATCTGGAATGGGAACAAGATAGAACCAGCATCGGTAAACAAGTTTCCGTATGCCCAGTTTGGCTGTGAGCCATCAGCAGAAGGCTGAGTACGCTTGCCACCTGCCCAATCCATAATCGTAAACTTACCAGAACGTATTTCCTTACCAGAAGCGTCATAAGATTTCACACTACCTGTCTTCCAGTCGAAAGTCATATAGGCATTAGGATCTTCCTCACCTGTAGCTACATTCGAATCACTGTGGTTCAGCTGACCTGTCAGATCACTTGGAGGACAACCCCACCAAATTCCATTACCATCCTTACAGAAGCTGTCACCATCACCAGGAGCATAACCAAGGTTACCCCAAGCACTGCCATCACTACGGAATTCAGTATCCCAAGTCCATGCCTTTGTGCCAAAGTTTGTCAATGCAGCTTCTGGGTCAGAATTACTCTTGAAAGCCCACCATGTAGCTTCTGTCCAGCTACCAGTGTTTGCCTGAGGATAAACCAGTTTCAAGTGATTAGCATCAAGTTGCATCACCTCAAAGCGAGTTGGATACAATGTTGCATCATGATCAGCATTGTGGCTGTTAATCTGGAACGGGAAGAGGATAGCACCCTCGGTTGTTACAAGAGTACCATACGACCACTTCGCCTGAGAACCATCGGCAGAAGCATACTTACGTTCGCCTGTCCAACCTTCAATGCCATTAATCTTACCTTTACGAATCTGGTTGCCACCGGCATCGAAACAGATTACATTACCGTCATCGTAGATAACCATCTTGGCATCAGCACTTTCTTCTCCGGTAGCTACACCTGTCTCTGTGTGTTGCATCTGGCCGGTCAAGTCACCGGGAGTAGCACCCCACCAGATTCCATCACCATTGACAATCCAGGAATCACCATCACCTGCGGCATAACCCATGTTACCCCAAACGGCACCATCACCACGCCATTCAGTATCCCAGGTCCAAGTCTTTGAACCATAAGAGTCACTGGCAAGGAGACGCATCTCTGGAGAGAGCTCTGATGGAACGAATACCATAGCAGTCTTTGTTGCCGTGATAATGTTGCCATTGAAGTCACGTGTCTCTATATAATAGGTCTGTTGAGAAGGATTACCACGCTTTGGCACAATCTTGAACTTGCCATTAGCCGTACCAGATGACAGAATGTTCTGTTCACCACCCTCATCCATTTGGTAAATAGTCACTACACGAGACGGAGAAGTGAAAAACGTGAAATAGTTTCCGTCAGCTGCCTGTGTGGTATAGTTCTCATCGCTATACTGCACTACGGTAAAGCCATCCGCCAACTGTTGTTCAGTCAAGCTGGAGTTACCTGGCATGTCGATGCTGTCTTTCGACGGGTCGCAGGCCGTCAGCAAGCCAAGGGCTGCAACCATGAATAATATATGTTTTTTCATCTTTCGTTTTGTTTTAAAGGTTATTATTACCAGCCAGCATACTCAGATGAAGCATCGCTCCAACCATCGTTCTGCTTAACCGTACCGAGTGCTATCTGCGTCTCAGGCATCTTCTGGAAACCAGCAGTAGCATTGTAACGAGCTACGTAGCCACCATTATGAGGCTTGTTCGTATCGGGATTACCGCAATAGTAAACGGGCTGATTCTCCTGCTTAGCAAGAGCAGTAGCAGCAATATGCCAACGACGGATATCATTCCAGCGGACACCTTCACAAGCCAGCTCCCAACGACGCTCATTCTGCAAGGCAGCCAGAGAATAAGAAGCAATGGGGGCAAGACCGGCACGTTTACGTACAGCATTGATACCGCTCACCTCTTCCTTCAACTCACTTTGCATCAGCAATACGTCAGCGAAGCGAATGAGAACAAGGTCGTGGATGTTAGACAACTGGAAGTTGTTCTCACCAGAAGTATCCCAGTTGCCCGGGTACATCAGAGTCTCAAAGCAAGCCAGATAAGCTGGTGTGTCGCCTTCTTTAGGTACGAAAGAACCATCGTTCTTTGCACAGATAGGAGACCATTTCTTTGAGTAGAAATCGCTCTCCTGAACAAAGTCAGCCCAGCCGCCATATGTATATTGTCTAGCATTGAAGCCTTGATACTCTGTCTCTTTTTCTTCATCACCGACCTTAACCATATACTTATCACCCTTTTTGAGACCACAGTCTGGACATTCGGTTAACTCGTTGTTCTCACTGCGTTTAGCCTGGTAGGTGTAGCCACATTTATCATTTGAACAAACATAAGTAACCACCTGCTCTCTCCAATCCAAAATAGTAGCTTGCAAACGCATGTCATTTGGCTCGGCAGCCTTCCAATCGTTTACGAGGTTTGGAGCAACAGGTCCAGCTCCCCAACCTTGTCCAAATGGGAATGTATTAGCGTAGTCTTGTCCACCACGTACACCAAAGTGAAGGGCAATACCATTGGCATAACCGATAGTGGTCTGCCAAGAAGCCAACTTATTAAACTTGATAGAGAACAATGCTTCTGGATTGACTGCATTATCATTCTCCACCCATGTCAATCCTTGACCTTTGGTATAAGGATAGTCTTCAACCACCTTATTATTAGTATAAGCCCACAACGTGCGGAAGTCGTCAACCAATTTATAACCAGAATTGTTCACACAATCATCAATGTAGGCAACAACATTCTCTTTGGTCAATGTTGTTCCATCGGGCAGTTGAACAGATGTCAATGGTTTATAAGCAGTGCTTACCAAATCAGAAAGACTGGTTCCATTGCAATACATACCTGTGTAATAAAGCCAAGCACGACCCAACATAGCCTCTGCAGTATATTTGTCGATACGTCCGTCAGTACGTTTCTCAGCTGGCAACAATTCACATGCATCGCGCAAATCCTGCAGAATCTGTCCCCACAGAACTTTTACATCACCCTGAGAAGAACTCTCCTGGTCAGGACTGGTAATCAAAGGAACATTTCCATACATGGAAGACAACTCATAATAATAGAAAGCACGTAAGAACTTTGCTTCTCCAATACCTTTTTTCTTCACGTCTTCAGCCATGTTCTCAGCATTCTCCAGCACATTCAGCAATGTGTTTGCACGAGCGATACCAGCATAACGGTCAGCATAGAACTGATTGGTCATATCGGCATTATAGTTACAGAGCAAATCTTCTGCCTGCATCAGTTTGTCATTCGTTCCACCACCACCGAGCTGATCGTCACTGGCAAGACAAGCTGCATAGAGGAACGAGCACTGCGGGTTGGCATGTGTCGTATTCAGATTCTGGTAAACACCAGCAAGCACTGCCTCAATGTCACCGTCCGTCTTCGGGAACTCACTGGTAGACATCTCGCCGATGTTTTCAACATTGTCGATGTCACAAGAAACGAGTCCCATTGTAACAACGGCTATGGCAAATAAAAATATCTTTTTCATATTTCCTATTATCTAAGTTTACGGTTTTATTTAATCTCAGAGATGATTACTGAACGGCTCAGCTGTGCATCATTCATATACATGTAGTCAACACCGCCCTTTGAATCGAGAACAAGACTGCTGGCAGGAACGCCATATTGCTTAACCAGGATGTCATAGACATTCTGAGCACGGTCCTTAGCCAACAATGTGTTACGCTCAGCAGTACCAGTCTGCTTGTCAGCATAGCCGACAACATTGTATTTCTTACCGGGAGTAGACTTAATCATATCAGCAACAGTCTGCAGATTCACTTTCTCACGGTTCACAACCTCTGTGTTATCAATGACGAAGTTAACGAGATACGGGAATGTTACAACCTGCTTATCTGTCACCACTTCCTTCACCACCTCCTTGACAGGAGACTGGTTTCTCAACTGATCGTTCTCAGCACGAAGACGGTTGATTTCACCGTTCAAACGGTCGATTTCTGAGTTATCCACTGCCTTCACTACAGGAGCAACAGGAGCGGCAACGGCTTTCTTATTTTCTTTGTCCTTGAACTTAATATTCACACCGACCATATAGGTACGTGGCTGCGGATAGTTACCTACGTCAACACCAGTTACCCAAGGTTCATTGCCATTGAGTGCCATACCATTTTCAGGATCCATTCCTTTGTACTTGGTAATGGTGAAGAGATTCTGTGCTGCAAAGTAAACACGCAACTGATTGAACAGACGAGTGTTGAACACCTTTGCAAAGTCGAAGCCAACGGTCAGGTTCTGCAAACGGAAGTAACCGGCATTCTCAATGTAGAGATCAGAAATAGACTGCCAGTTCACACCACGGTTCATGGCTGCCAGCAAGGGGAATTTATTGCTTGTACCCTCTGCAACCCAATAATCATAAACTTCTGTAGTATAGTTCTCATACTCACCGTCTGTGAATTTACGATAGCTGCGAGCCACCTGCTGTCCGAGAGCGGCATATCCTGTCAAACTGATATCGAATGCCTTATAAGATGCACCGAGGGTGATACCCATCGTTACGTCTGGATTCGGGTCTCCCAGATAAGTCTTGTCTTCAGCAGTAATCATTCCGTCACCGTTGACATCAACAAACTTCAAGTCACCGACTTTCAGATCAGAACCTTGCAAAGAATTGGCAGCATTGCCATCCCTCAGAGTAGCGGTATATGCGGCAAGGTCAGCTGCATTCTGGATTGGACCGGCTGTCTTGTATCCCCAGAAGTAACCGATAGGCTGTCCTTCCT
Source organism: uncultured Prevotellaceae bacterium (assembly GCA_902762325.1). Taxonomy (GTDB): domain Bacteria; phylum Bacteroidota; class Bacteroidia; order Bacteroidales; family Bacteroidaceae; genus Prevotella. The sequence continues at coordinate 88,662 of CACWNV010000010.1, forward strand.
CGAAGCGAGCCATATAACCAGTACCCTGAGCCAGCAAGTCCATACCACCATTGTTATACTTCTGCGAACTGTTCACTTCAGTCACCTTGTTCTTATTCCAAGCGATGTTGTAGCCAATGTTGTACTCAAAGTCTTTGCCAATTCTATCACGCCAGTTGATGGCAAATTCGATACCCTTGTTCTGAACCGTACCAGCATTCTTCATCTGCGTATTGAAACCTGTTGTCGGAGAAACAGGGACCTTAAGCAACAAGTCTTTTGTAGTCTTCTTATACCAGTCGAATACCAAGCCGAGTCTTCCATTGAAGAAACGAGCATCGAAACCGAAGTCAAGCTGTTCAGATGTCTCCCAAGTCAGTTCCTCATTAGCCAAACGAGACAGACTGGCACCACGTGTCGGGGTGTCTTTGGTATTTCCAAAAGCATACATACTATATGCATCGTATGCAAACGCAGCTTCATACTGGAAGGCACCAATACTCTTGTTACCGTTTTGTCCCCAACCGGCACGAAGTTTCAAGAAGTCGAGCCAAGAGACATTCTGCAAGAATTTCTCATTAGAAACCACCCATCCAGCAGAGAATGAGGGGAAGTAACTCCAGCGATGACCTGGTGCAAATACCGAGCTACCGTCGGCACGGAAGATAGCGGTAAACATATACTTCTCGGCAAAGTCGTAATTCAAACGTCCGAAGTAAGACATACCGCGAGAATCACCGTAGGGTAATCCACTTACAGTAGCTTGTGTGTTATTCTTCATCAGGCTCATGTAGGCGTGATCCAAGTCGGCAGTAATGGCATTCGAAGCTGTTGCATTTAGAGAGAAGCCATTGCCTGGACGGCTTTCACCATATTCAGTACCTGCCAAGATATCGAAGTGGTGGCTGCTAAGGTCAAACTTATAGTTCAAGGTGTTGGTTGTACCCCAGCCCCAACCGAGGCCCATCTGATTGGTAGCCTGGTCAGTTGTACGCATATCACCCTGATCATTAATCTTAAATACTGGCAAATAGCAACGCCAAGTCCAAGAACTCTTGTTGTAGTTCACTTGTCCACGATAGGTCAAACCTTTAATGGGCTGAATCTCAACAAAGCCAACTGCATTCAATCCATAGCTTACGCTCTTATTGTTGGCACTCTGGCTATTAATCAAGCCGAGAATAGGATTGCTGGCATAAGAGGTATAGTCGAACATACCAGAATTCTTCAAGTCATCATAGCCGAAGAATTTGCCATCATTATTATAAATAGGAATCAATGGGTTAGCACGAAGTGCAGTAGACAAGACGTTTGAATACTGGTTACCAATCTGGATACCCTGATTCTGCTTGTGGCTGAAGTAAACATTTTCACCCACCTTAATAACGTCTAAGCCCTTACTGTTACGATAGATGACATGGTCGGAATTGACACGGAGTGTAAAACGGCGATAGTCTGACTTTGCATAGTCACCGCCGAACACACCATCCTGATACTGGTATCCACCGCCGATAGAGAACTTCGAACGGTCTGTACCACCGGCAATGTTGATAGAATGACTGGTAGTGATGGCATTCTTGTTACGAAGAGCCTCTACCCAGTTGGTTCCAGGATTGGTACCATTCCGATAGCCTTCAAGCAGTGATGCATAGTCTCCCTTAAAATAGTTTGACCATTCGCGAACAGACTCACCCGTATTAAAACGTACCATGTCCATCACCTGCATATATTCCTTGGCAGTCAGCATCTGAGGAAGACGATAAATGTTTGACCATCCGATATTTCCATCATAGTCAACACCTACAGAGCCTTCCTTACCCTGCTTTGTGGTAACGAGGATAACACCGTTGGCAGCTGCCGAACCGTAGATAGCACAAGATGCAGCATCTTTCAGTACGTCGATACGCTCGATGTCGGCAGGATTCAGGTTGTTGATGTCACCACCGCTCACACCGTCGATAACATAAAGCGGCTTTGTGTCTCCATTGGTACCAGCACCACGGATGGCAATTTTAAATCCATCTCCCGGCTGACCTGAGTTGGCCTGAATGCTTACACCAGGGCTCTGGCTCTGTAAGGCTCCCAGCACCTGTGTGGTATTCAGCTTGGCAATATCCTCACCCTTCACCTCAACGGTAGCACCGGTGACGAGTTTCTTCTTCTGGACACCATAACCCACGACAACGACTTCGTCCAGACTTGCGTTGTCTTCTTCAAGAAGGATGCTGAAATTAGACTGATTACCGACAACAATTTCTTGTGTCTTATAACCAATGTAAGAAACCACGATGGTTGCACCGGGGTTCACATTAAGAGAGAAGTTACCGTCAACATCAGTAACCGTTCCATTACTTGTGCCTTTCTCCATGATACTGGCTCCGATTACCGAACCATAAGAATCATTGACGACACCCGTCACTCTTTTCGACTGCTGCACTTCCTGAACGGAATTTACAGCAGGGTCAGCCATTGCATAAGGAGAATATGCCAGTCCGAGAACTGCCAACACTCCTGCACACAATGCTGTCTTTCTAAAGTTCTGATTCATACTGTACGTATTTACTTAGTTTATGTTAGTTATATATATTTGCGATCATCCGTATAGGTTATGATTTTCTAATAAAGAGAGTTCTTTGACTGATTGAATGAGATTGACAGAATAGCAAGGTCTGCTGATTATTACTCTGTCTATTGTCAAATCTATAAATCAAAGAACTCTCTGACCCACCTATTAACAAAAAGGGTCTTGGCGTGTAACTCTATTACATTACACCTTTTTAATCTTTCTTTTTTATTTCAAAACGTATTAACTCGTTTGCAAAGATAAAGAACATTTTAAGAAAAATATAATATTATTTTGTTCAATATCCATATTATTTTGCGTATTTATTTCAAAACGCCTAATTCTTTGCCCACTTTAATAAAGGCATTTATACACTTATCCAACTGCTCACGGTTGTGCCCGGCTGAAATCTGAACGCGGATGCGTGCCTGTCCTTTCGGAACGACAGGATAATAGAATCCGGTAACATAGATTCCTTCTTCCTCCAGACGAGACGCATAGACCTGCGACAACTTGGCATCATAGAGCATTACAGCACAAATAGCACTCTGAGTAGGCTTAATGTCAAAACCTGCTGCCATCATCTTGTCGCGGAAATACTCCACATTGGCAGCCAGACGGTCGTGCAGTTCATTACTTTCCTTGAGCATCTTGAATACTTCAAGCGATGCACCGATGATGCTCGGAGCCAATGAGTTAGAGAAGAGATAAGGACGACTACGCTGGCGCAACATACTGATGATTTCCTTTCTTCCTGTAGTAAAACCGCCAAGCGCACCGCCAAAAGCCTTTCCTAACGTACCGGTATAGATGTCCACACGTCCATAGGTGTTGAAGAACTCACTCACGCCATGACCCGTTGCACCCACGACTCCAGCTGAATGGCTCTCATCCACCATGACAAGTGCATCGTATTTCTCAGCCAGATCGCATATCTTGTCCATCGGAGCAACATTACCGTCCATAGAGAAAACGCCATCGGTCACTATGATACGGAAACGCTGTGCCTGTGCCTCTTGCAGACAACGCTCAAGATCTGCCATGTCTGCATTCGCATAACGATAGCGTTTAGCCTTGCAAAGACGTACTCCATCGATAATGGAAGCATGATTAAGCGCATCACTGATGATGGCATCTTCGTCTGTAAATAAAGGTTCGAACACACCTCCGTTGGCATCGAAACATGCAGCATAGAGGATAGTGTCCTCTGTCTTGAAATAATCACTAATAGCTGCTTCAAGCTCTTTGTGAATATCCTGTGTACCACAAATGAAGCGTACACTGGACATGCCAAAACCACGCTCATCCATCATCTTCTTTGCTCCCTCTATCAGACGCGGATTATCACTTAATCCAAGATAGTTGTTTGCACAGAAGTTAAGCATTTGCTTACCTTTCACTTCAATGGATGCTCTTTGGGGACTTTCAATAAGACGCTCTTCTTTATAAAGTCCTGCTTCACGAATCTCAGCAAGCGTCTGACTGAGATAATTTTTCATTTTTCCGTACATGGTCTAAGTTTTTAGTTATTAAAGTTAATGCAAAGTAAAGGATTATTTTTCAGATTTTTATAAATGCTTTGTTATTTTTGTTTAAAACCATCCATTTTCTCATGAGTTTTTATGCATGAATTATTTGAGTTTGATAAAAAAGTTGTTATTTTGCAGTCGAGAAAACTTAATAATCAACCTACTCAACTCATGAGAAATATATTAGTCATTGGTTCTACGGGACAAATCGGTTCAGAACTTACACGCGAACTGAGAAAGAATTATGGAAATGAACATGTCGTTGCCGGATATATCCTGGGAGCCGAGCCCACTGGTGAATTAAAAGAAAGCGGACCATCGGCGATGGCAGATGTCACCGATGGGGCAATGATTGCGGAAGTCGTCAAAAAATACAATATTGATACTATCTATAACCTTGCCGCCCTCCTCTCTGTCGTAGCAGAGGCTAAGCCAAGGCTCGCATGGAAAATTGGCATCGACGGACTATTTAACATCCTTGATGTTGCACACGAGAACAAATGTGCCGTCTTCACACCAAGCAGTATCGGATCGTTCGGACTGGAGACCCCGCACGACCTTACTCCCCAAGATACCATCCAACGACCAAGAACCATCTATGGTATATCTAAAGTCACGACAGAACTGCTTAGCGACTATTATCATCACAAATACGGCGTTGACACTCGTTCTGTAAGATTCCCAGGCATCATTTCCTATGTCACCCCTCCTGGTGGTGGCACCACCGACTATGCCGTGGACATTTATTATTATGCTGTACGAGGTGAGAAGTTCATCTGCCCCATCGCAAGGAACACCCGTATGGACATGATGTATATGCCGGATGCGCTGCGAGCTGCAATAGAACTGATGGAAGCAAATCCCGACAAGCTGATTCACCACAATGGATTCAATGTGGCTGCAATGAGCTTTGACCCGGAAATGATTTTCAATTCCATCAAAAAACACAAGCCTGACTTTGAGATGGAATATCAGGTGGACCCGTTAAAGCAAAGCATCGCAGAAAGCTGGCCTGACATGATGGACGACTCATGTGCAAGGAAAGAATGGGGATGGCATCATGAATATAATCTTCCTGCCATGACAAAGGACATGCTGGAAAAACTCACCATCAAGCTTGCAAAATAATTAGAAAACTTTTTCAATCTCACCATTATAGGTGTTGACCAGCAGATGGATACGCGCCCGGCGCAACGAGTCTGTTAAAGGAATACTTGCATAAGTGGTAGACGTATAATACTCTGGCACGTCATTTTGGTTATGCAATAATCTTAGGTAGACATGGGTCATTCCGTCTGCTGCTGTAATCGTGGTATCACGCATCACGCCTATCAACTGTCGGCGGTCTGGTTCATCTGGCTTACCCGTCTTCACATCAAGTCCCATGTTCAGGTATTTTCCATTATGACTCATCCAGACACTCTGCAATGTCAACGGGTCGGTAATGATATCCTCGATGTCCCGACGGTCTTTCGGTTGTAAGACATGAACCTGGGAAATACGGAAAGCACGCATTCCTTCGGCATCTTTTTTCACCTTATTATAATATAATAGGGCACGATAAAGTGAATCGGGTGTCGTTGCCCACTGGGCTGTAATATGCGGCTTCAGCAGAATCTTTTCATCATCATCATTCACGGCATAGTCAATCTCTTTTTCTCCTGCAGTATGCGCTATTACAAAGTCAGCATTCAGATACGAGAAGTTACCGTCTCCTGTATCATAACTGTCAGTTTCACAGGAACAGAAGAGAAGAAAGGCTGTCATGGCAACCGACAGCCTTCCATATTGATGAATCATTCGAAGAAAAGATTCTTTAGTTTTCATTTTGCCTTCAGAAGGTTAATGGCAGGATTGGCATACATTGTGAGCATACGCTCGTACAGGAAGTCATCGTCTTTATTGTCAAGTTGAATCTTTGCCATCTGACCTGCGAGATATTGTTCGAAGCGCACCTTCTCCTCAACACCATAGCAATCAGAATGATCCGCCGTACCTTTCAGCAGATCCATTGCGATATAGTTGTTCGGATACAAGCGGTAATTCTTGTGGATCTCATTGTCTATATGAGCTGCAACTTGGGCAAACAGCTCCGTTTTCGGCATATCTGCAGGCAAATGTTTCAGATAATCGTCAATACAGGGGGCACAATGGTAATGGATACGTCCCTTATACCCCATGATGCCTGTCTGCATGCTGACCACATCATCATTAGCACTCTTTTTCCATCCGCTCACATCTCGTTTTAGCTGAAACTCTTGCGCCTTCAGGAAATCACAAGGATCGAACTCGTATGAAATAGCCAAGGGAACAATATGCAACTGGCACAGACGGTCGATAATTGAGCCTTCGCCTCCCATCGCCATCATTTTAAGAATCGACTCTTGAGTGCGGTCATCACTGTCCTTTGCCCTACCTTCACGCTGAGCTATCCAGATGTTCTCATTCTTCTCCCGAATGGCAAAGTGCATATAATCACTGAGCCGCTTAGAGACAATGAGCATCTGACGCATCGAGACACTTCGCTCAACGATGAATGCTTTGTTAAGACGTGCCAAGTCCTTCACCCAGGGAAGGGAAAGGAGATTGTCACCGATGGCAATCTCACAGGTTGTCATAAAGCCGTTATCAATCAGCAGCATGTCCAGGAAAGCCGAGTCGAGGACAATGTCACGATGATTGCTGACAAACGTATATCTGCGTGTATTGTCTATTGCTGAAGAATCCATGTCACACCCGGTGCTCGCCTTTGCGAGCAGTTGTTTGAGGAAAGTGTAGCAAAAGGCTTTCTGGAAATCCAGATTGGTCTCACACTGCCGCATCTTAGCAGCAATCATCTCAAACGGCACCTGCGGATATAAGTATGACAGTACTGTCTGAAACTGCTGGTCGGCCAAAAGCCTGTCGTACACTTCGGGCAGCTCTTCCGGCTCGAAGGGACGAATTGTGTCAAACTCCTTTGGTATGATCATGGTTGTATATAATTAGAATTGATTCTCTACAATTTCCGACAGGACATCCTTAATGTCAAGGCCGGCAGCCCTCACCTGCTGAGGAATGAAACTTGTTGCTGTCATTCCAGGAGTGGTATTAATCTCCAGCATGTTGATTTTGTCGGAACCATCGGCATTCTTTGTGATGATATAGTCGACACGGATAATACCATTGCAATGGAGTATGTCATAGATACGACTGGTCTCAGCCCGTAAGGCATCAGACAGTTCCTGAGGAATGCGGGCAGGAGTAATCTCCTGAACCTGACCATTGTACTTGGCATCATAGTCAAAGAACTCATTGCTCGTCACCACTTCTGTAACAGGGAACACCACCGACTTCTCCTTTGTCTTATAGCAACCCACTGTCACTTCAGTTCCATCGAGATACGACTCTATCATTACCTCTTCACATTCCATAAATGCATTGCGCAAGGCGGGAGCAATCTGGTCGGCATTCTTCACTTTGGAAACCCCAAAGCTGGATCCGTCTGCTGCCGGTTTCACGAAGCAAGGCATGCCAATTCGTTTTTCGATTTCCTCTTCCGTGTATTTGTTCTCTTCCCCGCGACGCAGCAGCAGACTGTCTGCCACATTGATTCCGTAACCGCGCAGGTAGTTATTCAGGGCGAATTTGTCAAACGTCAAAGCCTCAACAAGCACACTACTTGTGGAATAAGGCAGACGGAGCAGTTCAAAATAGCCCTGCATGAAGCCATTCTCACCTGGCGTCCCATGAATGGTGATATATGCATAGTCAAACCAGACGGTCTTTCCGTCAAGCTTGAATGAAAAATCATTTTTATCGATTTTGACTGCACTTCCGTCACTTAAATTGACACTCCAGTCTAATCCTTTTACATCGACAATGTATACATTATAACGCTCTTTGTCAAAAAAGGAATAAAGTCCTTGCGCTGAGCGCATGGAAACATCGTGTTCTGATGAATCACCACCACAGACGATGGCAATATTTCTCTTACTAATTTTCATTTATTTATTCTTCGATTGTAATATTTGTTGTCCCGTGAATATATCCACGCCATTTCTCGATGACAGCCTGCATATCTGCCGGCAGTGGCGACGTGAAGTCCATCTGCTTTCCTGTCTTCGGATGCACGAATCCTAAGGTTTGTGCATGCAGAACCTGACGTGGACACAATTTGAAACAGTTCTGTATAAATGCCTTATATGTTGAACTACGCTGTCCGCGAAGTATCTCCGTTCCACCATATCGTTCATCACAGAACAACGGATGTCCGATATGCTTCATGTGGGCACGAATCTGGTGGGTACGACCCGTTTCCAGTATACATTCTATTAACGTGGTGTAGCCAAAGCGCTCTAACACCTTATAATGAGTGACTGCCGGCTTGCCTATCTCTGAATCAGGACTGAAGACCATCATCCGAAGACGGTCTTTCGGGTCACGTCCGATATTCCCTTCTATGCGTCCTTCATCCTCGGTGAAGTTACACCACACCAACGCTTGATAAGAACGACGGGATGTCTTGTTGAAAAACTGAAGACCAAGATTTGACTTTGCCTCGGGCGTCTTTGCTATCACCAGCAACCCGCTTGTATCCTTATCTATGCGATGAACCAGTCCGACTTCCGGATCGTTGGGATCAAACCGGGGGTTATCTCTCAGATACCAGGCGATGGCGTTTATCAGCGTTCCATGAAAATTGCCGGCTCCCGGATGCACCACCATCCCTGCCGGTTTGTTAATCACCATCAGTTCATCGTCTTCATAGACGACATCAAGAGGGATGTCCTCGGGTGTGATACTATTGTCATGGCGGGGGCGGTCGAGCATCAAGGTGACGACATCACCTGAACGCACCTTATAATTACTCTTGACAGGACGGTCATTCACATGTACGAACCCGGCATCAGCAGCTTTCTGGATACGACTCCTACTGGAATGCTGCATTTTCTCCTGCATGTATTTGTCGATACGTACAGGAGCCTGACCTGCATCCACCACAAAACGGAAATGTTCAAACAGCGGTTGTGATCCGTCTTCTTCTAAGTCATCTATCGTTTCGATATACTCTTCCATTCACAATAGTCTGATACTTATATGAACCCGCCACAGCAGTTATTGTTTCTTCTCTGAAGGTTTGCTTTCAGATGAGCTCTTCTCTGTGCTCTTATTCTCCGTAGTCTGTTTCTTCTCTGGCTCAGTATTATTTTTCTCTGGAGCTGGAGTACGAACCTCTTCAAAGTCATCGAATTCATCCATCTCATCCTCTTCAGGATAGACCGGGTCGATATAGTTGACGGAATCAGAAGCGTCACGCATACCATTACCGACCTGAATCACAACAGAGTCTTCAACAGATATCTTGTCTCCCGAGTTGACATTCTTGCCACGCACCAATACACCGTAAACCCAGTCTTTTTCTCCTGGAACAAATTGAGGCATTGCCACCTTGAAGCCCAGCGCCGTCAGTTTTGCCATTGCCTCACGCAGCGAACTGTTATCCACGATATCAGGCAGTGTCAGTGTCGGAGTGGTCAAGGCATTAAGAGTCAGATAAATGACATGTCCGGACTTCACCATCTCCCCTGCATCCGGATTCTGCTCCAGCACGCAATCGGGCGGAAGAGTCTTCACATAACCAGTATCGCTGACATGCACCACCAGTCCAAGACCCTCAAGAATACGCTCTGCATCCTTAAAGCCTTTATACTTTACATTGGGTACTTGAATGGCTTCCCCATGATGGGTGTATACATCAAGACCATATTTCACACCAAGACTGATAAGTACCACTAATACAGCCATGGCAAAAAGATTACCCCATAAATAGCCGCTGGTGATTTTTTTAAAGAATTCTGATGCTTTCATTGATTCACTTTAACTTTGCTGCAAAAGTACGTAAAAAAATCGAAGTATAAACAAAAAGCAGCAAAGAAATATAGATTCCTTGCTGCTTTTTGTCGTCGTTACAAATATTACTGACACATTTAAATCATTTATTTACCATGATTTTCGTCAGATACTGTCAACTTCTTGCGACCCTTGGCACGACGAGAAGCTAATACACGACGGCCATTCTTTGTTGCCATACGCTCACGGAAGCCGTGCTTGTTCACTCTTCTTCTGTTGTGAGGCTGAAATGTTCTTTTCATTGTCTTATATTATTTATGTTATTATTTTTCCATCAAAAAGGCGATATTGCACAATTCGGGATGCAAAAGTACGGATAATTTTCGAAATAACAAAGAATTATGTGATTTTTAAGTTCAAAACAAGCGTTTTTTTATAATTTATTTGTAACTTTGCACCGCTTTCCAACGCTCAAGTCAACAATAAACACATATTCTAAGATAAAAAGACAATGATTAAATCACAAGACATTAAAAAAGGTACATGCATCCGCATGGATGGTAAGTTGTACTTCTGCATCGACTTCCTGCACGTAAAACCAGGAAAAGGAAACACCATCATGCGTACTACCCTTAAGGACGTAGTAAATGGTCGTGTACTTGAAAAGCGTTTCAACATTGGTGAAGCACTTGAGGATGTGCGTGTTGAGCGCCGTGCCTATCAGTATCTCTATCTTGAAGGACAAGACTACATCTTCATGAATCAGGAGACATACGACCAGATTCCCATCAACAAAGAGCTTATCACTGGTGTCAACTACATGAAGGAAAATGATGTCGTAGAGGTTGTCAGCGATGCTGATACAAACACCATTCTCTACGCTGAAATGCCAGTGAAGACCAATCTTCGCGTTACTCATAGCGAACCGGGTATTAAGGGCGATACCGCTACAAATGCCACAAAGCCTGCAACACTGGAGACTGGTGTGGAAATCCGCGTTCCTTTGTTCATCAATGAGGGCGACCTTGTACAGGTTGACACACGCGACGGTTCTTATCTGAACAGGGTAAAGGAATAAGCCCTGCTAACCGATTATCAGGAATGAGAAGCTGGAGTAACATCAGTTTCTTATTCCTGATTCTTTCTTTATATACACAAGTAGGCCATCATCTTTTATTAATCCTTCGACTATGAAATACTCCATTATCGTACCCGTGTTCAACCGTCCCGACGAAGTGAGGGAACTGCTGCAAAGTCTCACGCTACAGACATTCACCGACTTTGAGGTCATCATCGTGGAAGACGGTTCGCAGAAACCTTGCCAGGAGGTTTGCAACTCATTCGCACAATCGCTCCGATTGAAGTATTTCATGAAGCCCAACAGCGGACCCGGACAAAGCCGCAACTATGGGGCAGAAAGAGCCGACGGCGATTTTCTCATCGTTCTCGACAGTGATGTCGTACTGCCCGAAGGGTATCTCCAGGCTGTTGACGACGAACTGAAAACCAATCCTTGCGAGGCTTTTGGCGGTCCTGATGCCTCCCACCCTTCATTCACACCTGTCCAGAAAGCCATCTCCTACTCCATGACTTCTTTTTTCACGACGGGCGGCATACGTGGAGGTAAGGCTAAGCTCGATAAGTTCTACCCACGCTCGTTCAACATGGGAATCCGTCGTGATGTCTACAGACAGCTGGATGGGTTCTCGAAGATGCGCTTTGGAGAGGACATCGATTTCTCATACAGAATCGTGGAAGCAGGATACCGTCCGCGTCTCTTCCCTTCAGCATGGGTATGGCACAAACGGCGCACTGACTTTCGTAAGTTCTTCCGGCAGGTCTATAACAGTGGAATTGCGCGTATTAATCTCGAAAAGCGTCATCCAGGCACCATGAAACTCGTTCACATGCTCCCGATGGTGTTCACCGTGGGGGTGATTCTGCTGTCGGTCGTGGCGCTCGCTGGCATCATCTTCGCCATAATAGGACTTCTTTCGGCCTTCAATGGCAGCGGTTGCAACATGGGACTCCTGGCTACGTATGCCGGCGGTTTTATTACGCTGGCAGCCCTTTCACCGCTGTTGCTCTACTCGATTCTCATCTGCTGCGACTCTACAATGCGCAACCATAGCCTTAAAGTGGGACTGCTCTCCGTGCCGGCAGCATTCGTCCAGCTCATGGGCTACGGACTCGGCTTCATCTATGCATGGTACAAGCGCATCTTACTAAAGCAGGATGAGTTTACAGCCTTCGAAAAGAACTTTTACAAATAACAGCAGGACAACTGCGACATTGACCTTTTACTATAGACTATGAATGACAAACTGACCATCAGCCAATGGGCTGAGGAAGACCGGCCACGTGAGAAGCTGCGCGACCTCGGCACACAGGCATTGAGCAATGCCGAACTGTTGGCGATACTGATAGGCTCGGGCAGTGCAAAGGAGAGCGCCGTCAGTCTTATGCAACGCATCCTGAATGACTGTAACAACAATCTGAACACACTGGGGAAACGAAGCATACGTGAACTTTGTGAATACAACGGCATCGGAGAGGCAAAGGCCATCACATTGCTGGCGGCATGCGAGCTGGGGAAACGAAGACAAAGGGAAAAGCCAGAGGAAAGACCCGATTTGGGATCTCCCACTGCCATCTACAACTATATACATCCTTTCATGCAGGATCTTGATGTAGAAGAGGCATGGATTGTTCTGATGAACCAGAATTACAAACTCATTCGGGCACAGCGCATCAGTCATGGAGGCATCACCGAGACAGCCGTCGACGTACGCATCATCATCAAAGAGGCTCTGCTCTCTAATGCTACCGTCCTCGCATTGTGCCACAACCACCCCAGCAACAACCCGACACCCAGCTCTGATGACGACCGGTTGACAACACGTGTAAAGAAAGCCTGTGAAATCATGCGCATCTACTTTCTTGACCATCTTGTCATTACTGACGGTCGCTACTACTCTTATCAGGAACACGGAAAGATCTGACCTAAACACCAAGAATAATGAAAAAGAATTTGTTTTTAATACTTTGCTTCTTCATGATGAACTTGTCATCTGCCTTTGCACAGCAATATGGACGGGCAGACCGGTTTATTCTTTCTCCCGGGGAGCAAAGAGTTGTCTATGGTATCAACCAACTGTCTTTCTCTTTAATGAGAGAGATTCACAATAAATCGAATGTCATCATCTCACCTTTTAGCATCGCATGCCTGCTGAGCCTGACCAACGATGGTGCAAGCGGGGGTACACGCAAGGAAATCAGCAGTAGGCTGGAAGCATCCCCGGAAGCTACAGACAGCTTCTATCAGCACGTCATCCCTCTCCTTTCAACATCCGATGATGAATACCAGTTCAAGATAGCCAATGCGCTGTTTGTCAACAAACAGTTCAAGCTTAAGAAATCGTTCAGGAAAAGAACCAGCCAGCATTACTCAGCCTTTGTGCGTAGTCTCGACTTCTCACTGGCAGCAAGTGCAAGGGAAATAAATGAATGGTGTGCCCGTCAGACTGAAGGAATGATTCCGTCAATGATTGATGAGACTTCTACAGATGCCTTCATGTATGCACTGAACGCCGTGTATTTTGAAAACAAATGGAGTGAGAAGTTCAGAAGGGAGAACACAGAGGAAGAAACCTTCACAAATGAAGACGGTAAGGAGAGCCTGCTGCCGATGATGCGCATGAGGAAGCTGCTCGACTATGCTGAGAACGAACAATGTCAGATGCTTCGACTCCATTATTCAGGAGGGACAGGCAGTACAATGTGCATCTTGCTCCCGAAAAAAGGACACACGACAACAGACATTCTACAGGAAATGAACAACGATACTTGGAGGAAACTCATGTCTTCTGTTGAGACTTACCGTGTCAGTGTGAAGATGCCGCGCTTCGAGACGGAAAATGAGATTCCCCTGAACAATGTAATGAAGAAGCTTGGACTTACGTCTATGTTCGACCCTTATATGGCTAATTTCCGCAACATGGCCTCACTTCCGCTTTATGTTTCCATCATGAAGCAGAAAGCGAAGATTGAAGTGAACGAAGAAGGCACAAAGGCTGCCGCCATCACACAGGAGATTATTCGCGTCGGCTCAACAGGAATCGTCAGAGAATACAAGGAGCGCAACTTCCATGCCGACCATCCATTCATCTATATCATCAGAGACAACTTCACCAATGCCATCCTCTTTATCGGCGAGTATCACGGGGCATAAAGTTCAAGTTTCGTATTTGCCCAGTTTCTGACTACTCAACCATCTCAGGTCCATTAGGAACATTTCTTTTCTTATTTCTCCATTCGAAACCATATCCTATTAACGCAAAAAAGATGATGGAGAAGAATAACACAAAGACAGGCCCCCATTCACTATGCGGGGTACCAATGATGATGTCACCCAATAATCCTATCATTGCTAGTAATAACAGACCTTGAAAAAAGCAAAGGATGGTACGCCATAGCGTGCCCCACCAGCCATAGCCGAATAGCTGGTGATAGGTAATAACATAGTAGATGGGTAACGGCAACAACCCCCAATAATTTCTGATGACAATAACAAAAACAGACAACAAGCACACCAGCGAACTCATAAACACCTGAACAAAGAATCCTTCGGGAAGTGTGTGCTGGCGGTGTTTTGGCGCATAACGAAAATAGAGCCAAGTGGGGAAAATGAGCATACTGCTTACCACCAGCATGCCCCATCCTGGATTAGATTCAGACCAATCTGATAATGCATCAATAACGGCAAAATCAACTCCTTTATCCATTGCCATATTATCAAAGGGCTTACCACAAAGATAATCAACTATCATTGCTCCGACAGCCACTATCAACAGCATCTTCACTGGAGGAAACGACACCTGTCGTTTGCCGCTGATGTAGTCGCTGATGAGATAGCCAGGACGCAACAACAGTTGCAGCAGCGAATAGCTGAGCGAGCGCGAGTCCATGCCCCAGATCATCATCAAGCCCTGCCTCACCGTCTGCCAGTTGACAGGACCCACGCCAGCTTTCTGCCCGCAACGAGGACAGAAATTGTCGCTGAACTCAGTACCGCAGTTCGCACACCGCACAAGGTGCTCACTGTGGTTTGTATAGTCAAACGGATTCTGCTGCCATGCCCTAAACCGCCGGTAAAGTTCTCTCAAATCCATAACAATCAGTCTTCTTATTTAGTCCTTGTCAAGGTATACTTGATCGGTCCTTTTTTTTCGTCTCTATAGATACCTGACAGACTTTTCCCGTCGGCACTGATGCGAAGGGTGTCAAGTTCCTTTTCATCTTGAATAATCACCATGTTACCCTTAACGGTATAGGGACAAACCTGGGACGGTGACAAAGCCATGGCAGCTTTCATGGCCTTACGTTTTATCCAACTGATTCCAGCCATTTTCATAGCTTCGTCACTCATCTTCATTGAAGCCTTCATCGACACTTCTTTTTCGTTCTTAAAGGTCATGGTCATAGACATGCTCATACCAGACTTTACAGCCCTCACCTTTGCTTCGATTTCCTTCAGTTCTTTATCTATTTTCTTTATTTCATCGGCTGTCAGTTTCCTTCCCACCTTTTTCTCTCCTTTTTCTATGGCTTTCTTTCTGGCCCTACCATGCCTTTCTGGGCGTTCACGCCAATAGTAACCATCATGGCTACGACTATTAAAAGAATCTTTTTCATATTTGATTGAGTATTATTTCATTCTCATGTTTTATTATAAAGCTTATTCTCCAAAAATCTTCTGCAGACGATTTTGCAATGCTTTGCCGCGAAGAGCACGATCCGTAATCTTCCCTTGGGGGTCGATAAGGATATTGTCGGGGATGGCATCAATCTTATATGCCGGAGCAGCAGCACAGTTCCAACCCTTCAAATCGGAAATCTGCAACCAAGGCATCTTGAGCTGGCCGATGGCTTTCACCCAGGCATCCTTTTTATTATCGAAAGAAACACCTATCACCTCGAAGCCCTTGTCGTGAAATTTATTGTATGCTTCGAGCACATTTGGCATCTCTGCACGGCAGGGACCACACCACGATGCCCAGAAATCTACGAGCACCCATTTCCCTTCACCGACAAGTTCGCTCACCTTGTGCATCTTACCGTCAGGGGCTGCCATCTCCAGATCGGTGAACTGCTGACCGATGAAGGCTGTCTTCGGACTGTCCTCCGGCTGAAGCATTACAGCCACTTCATCTCTTGCCTTCTTCAAATAAGGATGTTTGGAGAACGCCAGATTCTCCTGAACCAGTTTATCGTATTCCTCCACACCATTGTCATAGAAATATATGTCAGCGAAAAGTAGAGGTATCAGGGAGTTCTTCTCCTCCTTGAACACTTTGTTGGCGAAAGCTATCTGCCCATCTAACACCTTATTCATTTCATCCATGAGTTCTTCACCATGTTCCTCCATCTCAGCCTCGGTCATCTTAGAGGCCTTCGCTCTAAATGCCTGCATGGGGATATCCTGCTCAATATCGTACTTGACGAGACGTTCATTCTGCGGAGAGCCTTTCAGTGTACTGTCATTGACATTGATTACCACTGGTGTGCCGTCGTTGAAGAATATCGTCGTCCACCCTTTTTGCTCTGCGCAAACACCCATGAAAGCATCCTTCTCGGCAGTGCCATTGAATGAGAACTTACCACCAGAAACTACCACACTGTCGATAGCATTGTCTGTCAGCTTATCTATCAGATAAATCGTCTTACCATTGTCAGAGTAGGTGCCGCTTACGGAATACTTCACCTGTTGTGCCAACGTAGGCATCGCTACAGCTACAAGAGCTGCCAATAACACTGATTTCTTCATATATCCTTATTCCAATTTTAATTTTTTCTTTGCTTCTCTAAGTTCTTG
>CACWNV010000011.1 GCA_902762325.1 uncultured Prevotellaceae bacterium
TCTTTCAACCGCTGCTTTGGGTGCTGCTGCCTTTGTCGGTGCAGGTGAAACGCAACTGAAAGCCGTTATTGCCCCAATGCTTATCGCAGCCGTTGGCGTGTTCCTCTCTTTGCTCGGTATATTTCTTGTCCGTACGAAGGAAGGCGCAACCATGCGCGATCTGTTGAAATCACTGTCGCTTGGAACGAATGTTTCTGCTGTCCTCATTGCCATTGCCACCTTTGCCATTCTCTATTTCCTTGGTGTTGAGAATTGGCTTGGTCTTTCCTGCTCTGTGATTAGTGGTCTTGCAGCTGGTGTTATTATCGGTCAGGCAACAGAATACTATACTTCTCATTCATACAAACCGACTCAGAAGATATCTGAGGCTGGACTTACAGGTTCAGCAACTGTGATTATCAAGGGTATCGGTACAGGTATGATCTCTACTTGTATTCCCGTGATTACCATTGGTGTTGCTATATTGATGAGTTACATGTGTGCCAATGGATTCGACCTCTCCATGTCATCAGAGAGTCTTGCCCATGGTCTTTACGGTGTAGGTATTGCTGCCGTTGGTATGCTTTCCACATTGGGTATCACGCTTGCAACTGATGCTTACGGTCCTATTGCCGACAATGCTGGTGGTAATGCTGAGATGAGTGAGTTGGGTGAGGAAGTACGTCATCGTACAGATGCACTCGATGCACTTGGCAATACAACTGCCGCAACAGGTAAGGGATTCGCCATTGGTTCAGCTGCTCTTACAGCTCTGGCTCTGCTCGCTTCTTACATCGAGGAAATCAAGATTGCCATGGAACGTGCAGATGTAATGATGACCAATGTGAAGGGTGAGGTGATTTCTGCAGCTCAGGCAACCATTCCCGACTTCATGAACTACTTCCAAGTGAACCTGATGAACCCGAAAGTGCTCGTTGGTGCCTTCATCGGTGCCATGGCAGCGTTCTTGTTCTGCGGTCTTACGATGGAGGCTGTGGGTCGTGCAGCTCAGAAGATGGTTGTTGAGGTACGTCGTCAGTTCAAGGAGATTGCCGGTATTCTGGAAGGAACAGGCACTCCTGACTATGGCCGTTGCGTAGAAATATCCACACGTGCAGCTCAGCACGAGATGATCTTCCCGTCAATCCTCGCTATCATCATTCCAATCATCGTGGGATGTGTACTTGGTGTAGCAGGTGTTCTCGGTTTGCTCGTCGGTGGTCTTGCAAGTGGTTTCACACTGGCTGTCTTCATGGCGAATGCCGGTGGTGCCTGGGACAATGCCAAGAAGAATGTCGAAGAAGGTAACTTCGGTGGTAAGGGTAGCTTTGCACACAAGGCAACGATCGTGGGTGACACGGTAGGCGACCCGTTCAAAGACACCAGCGGTCCTTCTCTGAACATCCTGATTAAGCTGATGTCTATGGTCAGCATCGTCATGGCTGGTCTGACAGTCGCTTTTGCATAGGCTCTATTTACCTTATTATAAATAAAAGGCAGGAAACAATTTAATCATCGTTTCCTGCCTTTTTCGTTTCATCCGAATCCTTTTACTCTATACTTTCGATGTTCAGATTCGTCACGCTGCTGGCAAAGTCACCCGTCCGTTCCAATGGGAAGCAGAGCGTCTGTATGTACTGCATGCTTCCCCTCTTCTGGATTGTCAGTGTCTGCCGAAGCTGTCCATCCACATACAATCGTGTTTCCTTGGATGTACATTCAATGCTGAGTGACACCTTGCCTGAGCCAGGAAGCTGATAGTCGAAAGGACAGATGGTTCCTTCGTGGGCAAAGGCGAGACACCCCGTCTCGGGAGCAGACAGGTAAAAGGTGGCATGAGGACTCGTTGTCAAGACCGTTCCTTGTTTTTCGGGGACACAGTCGACATCGAAGGAGATACGATAGCCGTAGCCAGCTTCCGTTAGAGGCAGTGTACTGGAGGCTTTGACCCGGGCGAGACGGAATGAATTGTTGGGAACACGTCCCAGTTCATTGACACCTGGAGCCTCACTTAACCGGGTTCTCCCATTGTCAAACTCGGCATAAGGAAGCGTCGTCAACTGTCCTGTCCAGCATTTCGTTGCCATCGTCTGCAAGGCAGGGTAAACGCGATGGTGAATATCCTTCACCGTGATGCCATTGCCAATATGGTCGTTCCACACGGCAAACATTCCTCCTTCTATCTGTCGGTCACGCTCATCAAACTTCTGATTCCCGATGACTGCCGGTGTCCAGTGCTCATAGAGATACTGACAGTTGAGGTAATCATTATAATAGCCTGCCAACGGGACAATATAGACAAATCCGTCAGGAATAGACACCAGCTGATACCCCAGTCGTTTCATCGAATCAGGCTGGGCATAGCCATTGTACCAGCAATTCATAAGCACACCCTCATGACGCACAGGGGTTTGTCCTTTTGCATGTGTCAGTGCCCCCCACAGCATGGGTTTCTTCCCATAGCTCTCCACAAGTGACAGATAATGGTCGGTATAGGCTCGGAACTGTTCCACTACTTCCTGATCCTTATTCGAGTATTCGTCTGTACCGATATTGACATGAGGTCCACGGAAAACGGGTTTATCACCGGAAAGATACTCTTTGAAAAGATTGTCCATGAAAGGATAGATGTCTGGATTGGAAAGGTTGAAATGGTCCATCCCGTACTCCTTCGAGCCAAACTCCGGACGATAATGGGTGAATGCCAGCACGTGGGCAGGAGAATCAATCTCGGGAATAATCTCCACTCCATACTGCTCGGCAAGCTGCTGCAGCTCAATGAATTCCGCCTTTGTATAACTCCCGTCACGGGCTGTCAGTCCGGGATAGGTGTCACATTCCAGACGGAAAGCGGCCGGAGTCTTCATCCAGTCATTGTCGAACAACTTCCAGAATCCGTTGTCATTGAGGTGAAGCTGCAGGGTGTTCATCTTATAATAGCTCATGACTTTGACGAGTTGGCGCAGATAGCTCATCGGGATATACTTGCGTCCGACATCGAGCATGAATCCGCGCAGAGGGTATTGCGGTTCATCAACAATCGTACCGCAGGGCAAGCTCAGGGACTGCCCCTTTCCTTTGTCAAACAACTGGAGCAATGTGCGTGTAGCCCATAGGGCACCTTCAGAACCGGGCGATGAAATCTCGATGACGGGTGTGCCGTAAATGTCAGCACGACCGATACTCAGCTGGTATCCTTCCGTGGACATCGTGTCGTGCTTACGGCAGATGAAGACGATGTCTCCTCGACGGGGCTTTCCACCTGTCCTGACGGTGAGCGACGGAACCCGGGCATCCCCGCCTCTGAGCAAGGCATAATCTTCTGCCAGCTTTCTGGCAGCCGGTCGAAAAGACTTTGAAAGCACAAGGATACGGCCACTTGGCACAATGCTTCCCTCTCCCGCTTTCCATGAAGTAACCTCGGGGATGACAAACGGCTTCTCGTTGGACTGAGCCTGAGAATCAACAGCTAATAACAGCACTAAGAATAGCAGAAAACTTCTCATAATTCATCTTATTATCTGATGCAAAAATACAATTTTACCCAATAACTGTGGCAGAAAAAACATAAAAACTTCCTAAATAGTCCCTTATGTGACAACATATCAAATTTAATTCGTATTTTTGTGGCTAATATAATTAATAATGACATGAAGATAATCGACGAGCATCTGATAAACGGAGTGATTGAAGAAGCAAGGAAATCGCCACGCCTGAGGATGAACTACAACTTCCATCAGAGCCTTGACGACAAGTGCCATCGGTTCCTCAACGCACTGGAGATAGGAACGGAGATTCCTATTCATCACCATGTGACGAAAGATGAGACTTTCATTCTCTTGAAAGGAAGGGTGCGGGTCAACACTTACGATGACAACGGGGAGGTAATACAGACGGTGGTACTCAGTCATGATGAAGGCAGAATCGGCGTGGACATTCCAAAAAACACATGGCATACCGTGGAGTGTCTGGAGCCTAATTCCGTTATCTTCGAAGTAAAGGAAGGTCCTTTCGTCACACATGAGAAAGACGGTATCCTTGAGAGAAAGAATGGGTAGACTATAACGACATAAGAATAGTATAACAAAAGCCAAAATCATGAAAAAGTATATCCTATTGACAATAGCCCTTGTCATGCTGGCAGTGAGTTCAAAGGGACAGGAAAAGGATGGAGAACTGACGGTGAAGATCAGCTCTGGACTTGTCCAGGGAATCATTCAGGAAGGCACACAGGCTTTCCTCGGAATACCATACGCGGAGGTCGAACGCTTCATGCCGCCTAAGCCCGTGAAGCCCTGGGAGGGTGTGAGACTGTGTAACCAATGGGGACCACAAGCCATGCAGCAGACCAACCGCCCGATGAGCGAGACTGAGATGTCTGAGAACTGCTGTGTGCTCAACGTGTGGACGACCGACCGCAACGCCCGTAAGCCTGTGATGCTGTGGCTCCACGGCGGCGGATTCGACTCGGGAACATCGGCATGGGATCCCGGTATGTGCCTGGCGAGGAAGGATGTGGTCGTGGTGGGCATCAACCACCGCTTGAACATCCTCGGGTTCCTCGACCTCTCCCCTTGCGGAGAGAAGTACAAGTATTCGGGGAATGTGGGAATGCTCGACTGTGTAGCCGCCCTCCAGTGGGTACACGACAACATCGCACAGTTCGGAGGCGACCCGCAGAACGTCACCATCTTCGGAGAGTCTGGCGGCGGCGGTAAGGTGGGCACACTGCTCTGTATGCCTCCTGCCAGAGGACTGTTCCACAAAGCCATCATCATGAGCGGTACGATTCTCAATGTCAACACGAAGGCGATGACAGAAGAACTGGGCATGGCTGTGCTGAAGGAGCTGGGCATTGACAAGAAGGATGTTGACCACATCAAGAAGGTTCCCTATCAGGAACTGTATGCTGCCGGACAGCGTGCCATGGCTGCCAGTATCGGCACACGTCGTCCAGGCACACCCATGATGTGGGGATTCGGACCGACTCCCGACGGTGACGTACTGCTGAAACAACCCTTCCAACCCGACTTTGCCGACTTCAACGACGACATCCCGATACTCATCGGAACGACATTCAACGAACTGCAACGCGTGGCATACAACCGCCAACTGTCACTCGACGAAGCACGTGCCCAACTGCAACGCACGTTTGGCAACGAGACCGACAACTACATCAGTGCCTTCCGTGAAGCCTATCCGCTCCGTCCGAAGGAACTGCTGGCTCAGGACCTGGTGAGCATCGACTGGCTGTTCCGTCCCAAGACACTCATCACGGCTGATGCCATTGGCGGACATCGAAAGGCTGACACCTATGCTTATATGTTCACCGTCAACGAGGCTGACAACCGAGGACAGAAAGGGTCGGCTCACGGTGCAGAACTGAAATACTGCTTCGATGTGCTCCACCACTACTCTGACCAGCTGTCACAAGCTACCATCGATGCCAACAAGCAATGGGCTGACATCATGAGTTCTGTGTGGGCTTCGTTTGCACACGACGGCAACCCTGACACGGAGAACCGCTACGGCTGGCATCCTTATACGAAGGAGAATGGTGAACTGTTGGAATTCGGCGGTTCCTCTCCCCGCTTACACAGCAATCACGACAGGAAGCTTGAGGAAATCATCAACCGGCACTGCTTCAAACAGCTCGACGAGTTTCATAAAAAACAAGCAGCAGGGAAATAACCACAAGCCCTTATAATATTAAGGTGGAAATGTTAAATAAGCATTCCCACCTTATTTTTTTGCCCGAAAAGTTTGGAGCGTTAGCAGAAACTGATTACTTTTGCGGTGTAATAGCAAAGTAGTACACCAAAACACTAAGAGATATGATTGAAATAGCCAACCTCAGTTTCAAGTATCCCGGCCAGACGGAGCCGGTGTTTACAGACTTCAGCCTCAGATTGGAGGAGAACAAGGTCTACGGACTTTTGGGTAAAAACGGTACAGGCAAGTCAACGCTACTCTACCTCATCAGCGGTCTGCTGCGCCCAGCCACAGGTTCAGTGTGCGTCGATGATACCGATGCCTACGAACGACAGGTAGAGACATTGCGTGAAATCTTCCTCGTGCCTGAGGAATTCGACCTGCCATCGATGACCTTGAAGCAATATGTCAAGCTGAACGCACCCTTCTATCCCCGCTTTAGCCGTGAGGTGCTGGAGGAATGTCTGAAAGACTTCGAACTGACGACCGACCTGAAGTTGCAGGCCTTGTCGATGGGACAGAAGAAAAAGGTCTTCATGTCGTTCGCTCTTGCCGCCAACACCCGCTATCTGCTGATGGACGAGCCGACCAACGGGCTGGATATTCCTTCAAAATCGCAGTTCCGAAAGGTGGTGACTCAGAACATGAACGACGAGCGCACCGTCATCATCTCCACGCATCAGGTGCACGACGTGGAGTCGCTGCTCGACCACATCCTCATCCTTAGTCAGCGCGAGCTGCTGCTCAATGCCTCCACGACAGAACTGACAGAGAAATACAGGTTCGAATACCGTTCCGTGGACGATGGCAGCACGGTCATCTACAGCGAACCGTCGCTACAGGGCAATGCCGTCATGGCAGAACGCCAGGCCGATGATGCTGAGACGCAGCTGAATCTTGAACTGTTGTTTAATGCCGTAACGAAAGGACTGCTGAAATGAGGAACTTCAATCTACAACGCTTCGCCCGCGTCTTGCGGCTCGACTTCATCGAAGGACGCAGCCAACTGTTATGGCTGACGTTCGCAGGACTGATGATCTATCTGTTTTTCTTCTGGTTTGCCTATAACATCGGTATGACTTCTGTTACTGTTGACAACTTGGTGTTCCATGTGTGTGAGGGTGTGGGGATGTTTGGCTGCATAACCATGTTCCTCTTCTTCCTTGCCGTTGCCAGTTCTCTCTTCCGGAAAGAACAAAAGAAGGCGAAGCGCACGACTTACCTGACACTACCTGCCACGAATCTTGAGAAGTTCCTGTCACGCTGGGTCTATATGCTCACATTGTCGGTGGTGGGAGGCTTCCTTACTTTCTTCGTGGCGGACGCCATCCACATGGCATGGCTCTGGCTGACAGACAAGCCCGTCATTGCTGCTACGACCTATTTCCTGAAAGCTTTCCCACAAACGTCTAACTCTGCTCCTCACGAGACATGGCTCAACGTCTTGTTTTGCTATAGCGTTCTGGTGGCAGCTCATGCTTTCTTCTTGTTAGGCGGCATCCTGTTCCGAAAGTACCAGACCGTAGCCACTGCCCTTGTCGGCAGCATGCTCTTTTTTGTGTTTGCCCACTTTGTAACCCACGACCAACCATACATGCGCGGTATTCCATACGCCTGGTATTACTCGTGCTTGTCTGTCTTCATGGTTGCGCTCACCTGCGTCTTCACCGTTCTTGCCTACCGGCTGTTCTGCCGCTGGCAAATAGCGACCTATCATTTTGTGAACCTGCCATGAACATACAGTTTTCCTTCCGCCGTTTCTGGCACGTATTCGTCTGGACGTTAGTCTGCCAGATGCGCCAGCTGCTGACGTTGTTCGGCGTGGCTATCTTTGCATTTGCCACTTTCGAGTTGTTTGCATGTATCCAAGCCAGAAATAGTTATGAGTACAACATAACTTTTATGCATGGGCATGAATCGTACCTTATTAATATTGCTTTGCGTGATATTGTCGGTGAATGTATGGTTGTCGGAGAAGTGCTGTTGTGCATCGGTGCCGTTATCGCTTTCAATCAACTGCACCGCAAGAACGAGAGCCGCCGCCTGTTGATGCTGCCTGCCTCAAACATGGAAAAGTTCGTGGCTCGATGGGTAGTCTACGTACCTGTACTGTTTGTCCTTTATGTGGTGGCATTCATGCTTGGCGACCTGTTGCGCATGGCTGTCTGGCCTGCGTTCTCCGACAAGATCAGTTTTCCCACAGCAATCCCGAAGTTCCTTTCCAGTCTGAAGTATATGGTCGTCTGGACATCAGAGCTTCATCTTCTTCAGATACTCGTGATGTGGGGTCTCTTCTGGTTCTTCCATGCGCTGAGCCTGTTCTGTAGTGTGTGGATAGGCCGTTGGGGATGGTTGCCGGTGACCGTGGTGTTCTTTGGCTTCATGGCTCTTTTCATCCGGACAAAATACCAAGGAGAGTATCTTGAGGTGCTCTATCTGATGGCGGTCGTGCTGATGATTGCCGCCTACTGGCTGTTCTGTCATTTCCCCAAGTACAAACTGTTTCACTTTAAAGACTGACCACCGATGACTTTCTCAAACGACAAAGCGATATACCTGCAGATGGCAGACCGCCTCTGCGATGAGATTTTAGCGGGAAAATACAAGGACGACGACCGCATACCTTCGGTTCGCGAGTATGCCGTCATGCTGGAGGTGAATACAAACACCGCCGTCAAAGCCTACGAAGAACTCGCCCGCGCAAACATCATTTACAATAAGCGCGGACTGGGCTACTTTGTCACCAAAGGGGCACGTAAGCAGATCTTGAAGGAACGTAAACGGCTGTTCATGAAAGAGCACCTACCGGAAATGTTCCGGCAGATGCGTCTCCTGGACATCGACATCAAAGATATTGTCGAGGCGTGGGTCAAATGACTACGGCAGTGCCACTTGTGGCAACCATCAGCATAGAGTTGGATTCACCGATGGTCTCATAGTCAATGTCAATGCCTACGATAGCATTGGCTCCCATCTCCCGTGCACGATCCATCATTTCATTCATCGACGTGTTCTTTGCCTCGCGCAGAACCTTCTCATAACTGGCAGAGCGTCCGCCAACGATGTCGCGGATGCCTGCAAAGAGGTCCTTCACAAAGTTTGCACCAATGATGGTTTCACCTGTCACCACACCTTTGTACTCACGGATGGTGCGGCCTTCGATTGTCGGAGTTGTTGATAGTATCATAATCGTTCCGTTTTAAAAGTTTTCATGTTATTCAAACGATGCAAAGGTAAGATATTATTGTGAATCTTGCA
Source organism: uncultured Prevotellaceae bacterium (assembly GCA_902762325.1). Classification (GTDB taxonomy): domain Bacteria; phylum Bacteroidota; class Bacteroidia; order Bacteroidales; family Bacteroidaceae; genus Prevotella. Next base: position 8,950 of record CACWNV010000011.1, read on the forward strand.
AGTACAAAACGCATAAAACGATTCAGGCAAGAAGGATGCAATACCATCCGCATGGTAATCCATCCCCCACTTCATCATCCTCCGTTTTGCCGTCAAAGAACTTGACAAAAACTTGTCGGGGAAAAGTGATGAAAGAGAAGTTAAAATGTGTAAAAGTCCATTCTTCATTCTTCATTCATCATTCATCATTTTGTGAAAGCTAAGCTTTCGCACCGCCAAACATAAGCTTTGACCGCGCCAAAGACCATGTTTCATGCGATGAAACATGGTCTTTCACACGGCGAAACATGGTCTTTGGCGCAACGAAACCTTACCTTTGGCAAATTCGTATTTTGCAAACCGCCCGTTTACAGTTTTAAATCCGTGTAACCATCTGTCAGTCACTATGTTACAAAAAACCTCAAAAATCGCCGTTTTTTCGACCGAGTGACCCTTTCGTGACCTACACCCCCCATATTTTGGGCTCAAAATTCGAATATTATTTGACAAAATCCCGTTCACCCGATTTAAAATCCGGGTGTAGCGTACCCGCACATCTGCAATGCCCATCAGCAATAATCGTTCTGACGAATGCGCCCCTGAAAGGGGCAATGAGCCACCAGCCCAAGGCAGCGCCTTGGGGAACAAGGGCAACAGAACAGACGGTATACACAGACAGGGGCAGATGCCAGAGGCATCGGACAATGGTAGCCAGCCATACAGAAAAGCCTTTAGGTTTTTCGAAATGGCTGGAAAGGAATAGCCCCCATAAGAATATAGCCTGCCCTTGGGTAGGCGACATTGTTTAATCTTGTCCCTTACCTAAAGGCAAGGTACCGTGTGTGGGTATCGCCCTTACCAGCCATTTCGCGGTGCCTAAAGGCACGGCTGTATGGCTGGCTACCATTGTCTAATGCCTACGGCATTTCTTTATTAATCCACATGACACAACAGGCCTGATAGAATAATTCAATCTATACCAACACAATTTGAGAGCAAACCCATTTTTAACATGAATGTTTAAGCATTCTGAGAATATGTTGGAATCTTTGTCATCGTCTATTAACAAAGTGGAAGTCCTATCATGAAAATGACGTGAGTTGGGGGGGAAGATTCGAATATTATATGACATAACCTTGTTCTGCCAAATTACTCCCAGATAATGTAAAAAGTGGTACGACTCTCGTAGTCGCACCACTTTCTATAGGTTTACTTGTTGTTTCTTACATGTCTGGTTTCATCACATCATGGCACTTCACCGTATGTTGTTTCGAAAGATTGTATGATGCGGTGGCGCGGATGTCCTCTACGTTAGCTCCGAAACCGATGGTATATTTGCCAGGAGCGGTCTCCCATGCCTGAGTAGCCTCATTATACGAAGCCAAGTCGTAAAGTGAGAGTTTCATGGTGAGCGTCTCACTCTGGTTGGGCTGGAGTTCACGTGTCTTGGCAAAGGCTTTCAGTTCGCGAGCGGGTTTCTCCAGACCACCAGCAGGAGCACTGACATAGAGTTCTACGACCTCTTTGCCTACTCTCTTGCCTGTGTTGGTGACGGTGATAGAAGCCATAAGACCATCCTTGGTGGCTTTGACAACGGGCTTGCTATAGGAGAAGGTTGTATAGCTCAGGCCGAAACCGAAGGGATAAGACACCGATTTCTTGGAGGTGGTGAAGTAACGATAACCCACATTTATGCCTTCCACGTGTTTCGTGTAATCCTGAAATTCCACCTTTTCGTTTCCACGTCTGCGACCTGTAGTCGTAGGACGTACGTTGGGGAAGTTGGCACTGGATGGCAGGTCGATGAGATTGTTGGGCCATGTCATGGCGAGCTTGCCTGAAGGATAAGCCTTGCCAGTCAGCACATCAGCTACAGAATAGCCACCTTCTTGTCCTGGTTGCCAAGCGAGAAGGATAGCATCAGGCATCGACTTCCATGAGGCTGTCTCGATGACATTACCCATATTGAGTACGACAACCACAGGCTTATTAGCCAAATGGAAAGCATTGCATACGTCGGTAATGAGTTGGCGCTCAACGTCTGTGAGGGTGAAATCTCCATCTTCATGACGGTCAGAACCCTCGCCAGCCTGACGACCTAAGGTGATAATGGCGAGGTCAGACTCCTGTGCTTGTGCGTTGATGATAGGACGACTGACAGCCATCTCAGGAAGAAGAGCCTTGCCCCAGAACCAACCGCCACGTGCTGGACCTGCAGCAGTCAGACTCCGTTGATAGTTCTGGTAATTCTTATAAACATCGGCAAGTTTCTGATTCACTTTCAATCCAGCCTCGGTGAGTCCCTGCATCAAATCGATGGTGTAGGCTTTGTTCACGTCGCCAGAGCCAGTGCCGCCGGCAATGAAGTCGTAAGATGTAACTCCAAAGACAGAGATGGTCTTCGTGCCATCCATCGGTAATGCCTGTCCATCATTCTTCAGTAGCACCATTCCCTCAGTGGCACTACGACGTGTTACGTCGGCATGGGCTTTCAGGTCGGGCTTGTTAGAGTAATTGTAGGCACGGAAGGCTGGTGTCTTGACGAGATATTGTAGGATACGTTTCACGCAAATGTCAAGGTCGGCTTCCTTCAACACGCCGCTCTTCACCTTTTCTATAATGTCTTTGATTTGTGAGTCGTTGCCTGGTTCCATCAGATCATTACCTGCCTGAATCTGGGCAGCCGTATTGCGCAACCCTGTCCAGTCGGTCATGACGATTCCGTTGAAGCCCCATTCATCACGCAAAATGGTGGTGAGCAACTCACGGTTCTCCTGTGTGAAAGGACCGTTCAGTCGGTTATAGGACGACATCACCGTCCAAGGTGCTGCCTCGCGCACGGCAATCTCAAAACCTTTCAGGTAGATTTCGCGGAGCGCGCGTTGCGACATCACCTCGTCAACGCCCATTCGGTTGGTCTCTTGGGAGTTGGCGGCGAAGTGCTTGACAGAGGTTCCAACACCTTGACTCTGCACACCTCGCACGTAAGCGGCAGCAATCTTTCCCGTCACGAGAGGGTCTTCCGAATAATATTCGAAGTTACGCCCACAAAGCGGTGAACGGTGGATGTTCATACCTGGGGCAAGCAACACGTCGCAACCATATTCCAGTACTTCGTTGCCAATGCACTTACCTACTTCTTCAACCAGTTGTGTGTTCCAAGTACAGGCGAGTGCGGTACCCACAGGGAAGCCCGTACAGAAGTAAGTATTCTGGTCGTTGTCGCGACGAGGACTGATTCTCACGCCAGCAGGACCGTCGGTGAGAACCGTTGAGGGAATACCGAGCCGGGGGATGGCTTGTGTGGCACCGGCTGCACCAGGCACCCGTTGGGCATGTCCGCCAATCATGCCATTGTTGTCGCCTGTAGCTATCTGGCGGTTGCCGCCTACAACGAGCATGGCTTTCTCCTCAAGCGTCATTGCCTTGAGAACTTCATCAACATTGTTCGCTTGGAGTTTCACCTGCGCCGTAATAGTGCTGACACTCCCAAGGAGTAGAACACAGGCTATTAAGACGGTTCTTTTCATAACCGATGATTATTTAAACAGTAACTGGGCAAACTGATAGAGGCTGCGGCGCCATGTCTGCCACTCATGAGCGGTGCCAGGCGATACATAGCTATGAGCGTTGATGCCGATAGCCTTCAGATTGTTAGCTGCTGCACCGACACTGTTTTCACCTTCTGCCATTCTGGTTTCCTTGCCGCCAGCACTCATGAAGAGCACCTTGTTGGTCTTCTTGAAGTCAGCCGCGTCTTTCAGCTCCTCTGTATTGAAGGTGCCGCCACTGAACATGCCTACATAACCAAACGTCGTGGGATTCGCCAGCGTAATGCCATGTGTCTGCATACCACCCATCGACAGGCCTGCCATTGCGCGGTGCTCTGCGTCGGCAATCACGCGGTAGTTCTTCTCAACCATCGGGATGATATCCTTGATGAGCACGTCCTGGAAGGCATTGAAGCCGAAACCACGACGAGGACCGCCTTGACCAGGACCACCCTGTGGACGTTGTCCTTGTGGACGTGGACCGCCAAAGCCACCTTGTCCGGGAGCCGGATCTCCTGGACGACGAACATCGAGACCATTATCCATGAAGATAATGAACGGCACAGCTTTGCCTGCGGCAATCAGGTTATCCATGATGATGCCCGTCTTACCCTGAGCGCTCCACCCCGTTTCATTCTCACCCATGCCATGCTGCAGATAGAGCACTGGGAATTTCTTCGTGGGATTCTTATAATACTCTGCGGGCAGATAGATGTATCCGTGACGCATCTTCTCCGTCACTTCCGACCAGTAGTAGACTTCATTGATAGAGCCCTGTGGCACGTTCTTCACCGTATAGAACTCCTCATCGGCTGCGGGGACATCAATGCCACTACCCCAACGGCTGGCACCATAGTAGTACAAGCTGCCTGGATCGGGCACCGAAGCACCGTCAATGTTCAGCTGATAGTAGTGGAAGCCCTCGTCCTGAGGTTCCGACGTTCCAGTCCATACACCGTTCTCGTCCTTGGTCATCTCATAGATCTTGCCAGCAATGTCGAGGCCTACGAAGGTAGCCTTCGGTGCCTTAATCTGTGCACGCACCATGCGTTGTGAGTTCACCATCGGGTACTGCTTGCCACCCTGATTGGTCGTTGCAGGCTTGAAATCTTCAACAACACCTGTAACTACTGAAGGAACTGTGGGATTCTCTCTTGGAGCACCAAATTGAGCTGATGCCGTCAAACATGACAAAGCCATCAAAGAAAGAATAATTTGTTTCATAAGCAATGAATGATTGAATTAATTAATAGTTTGATATTACTTGACTTCCTCGAAAACGACTTTAACAGACAGTCATTGGTTAGCACCGGATGCTGCACACATGTCGCCAAATCAAAAAACAAACATTGATAATCAACATGTTACAATATCACTGCAAATATATACATTTCTGCCTAAATAACCAAAAGAAAACACAGAAAAAAAATTACAAACCTGCCACATTCTCTTTGATTTGGATTGACTATGCAAGACAGGTGTGGCACTTGTGTATAGGTTTAGCACATGCTTCTATGCTATAGTGGATTATCATCTTATAAAGCTATTTCTATTTCCTTTACAGCGAAGAACTGCCTGTTTCATTCTGTCAATCAAGGAAGATGTTGAAAACTTGTCATTCCCTTTTAATTCTGTCAAACGTGATTCCAATCCCTTGATTACTTCTTCCAATACAGGCACATCTTCTTTAAAGCAGTAATCTTTTTCCCCCTGAATATAATACGCTAATTTGTAATGGGATATTATAAAACTAGATACTGAAGTTCGACCCGCATTTGACAAGTTAACCAATGCTTGAACCACTGCGTTTGCATCACAATACTGGAAAACTGGTCCCATGTCATAACTAATGGAGTGGTCTGGCCATGCTTCAGTGTCCAAACGATTCAAATTCTCTGCTATCTCATCCGTAAGTCCTTCTAGGGCAAGTGTCATTTTGTCTTTTGCCTGAGAATACTTTTCTTTATAATAACTATTATAGTCCTCACAGAATTTCGCTATTATCTCGTTGTCTGACGAAAAGTAATTGATTCCTTGCATAAAAGAAATATGATAATCATATAAATCATTCTTAGAGATGATATGATTTTCAAGTTCCTTTACAGCCTCAAGTAACAGTTCGACAGTTTTAGTATTTCTATCAATTATATCATTAGCCATCATAAATGCCAAAATGGCTATTGTATTTCCTAATTGTTCTGGTTTTTTCAGTTTCCCATCAACTATATCTGAAACAACTTGTTTGCTAGTATTTGCTGCTTCTTCATTTGAAAAGCAGCGGAACTCACGAAGTTTTATCCATGACTCTTGAGTTGGACTAATTGCAACAGGCTCCACACATGACTCCTCAAAAAAAGAAGGTTTTGCGCCCAGTTGAGGCATTTTCGATTCTGGTTCACCCCAAAGTGTTTTGACTAATCTGGTAAATTCCACTTTGAAGTTTTCGTCAAGACGGAAATCATAACCTTTTCTGATCTCAATAAGTTCGCTGAATGAATCATCAAACCCTGCACCTCTTCGTAATAACGGAATAAACTTTGTAGTACCTGCATCGTGATAAATTGTAGCATTTATTATCTGATCTTCATATTTTGCCCCACCATTATTTCTCTCTAATTTTTCTTTGTATATTGGTGTGCCAACAATCAGAACCTTATCAGCTCTTTTAATACCATTTCTCATAAAAAGAACCAAATCTGTTCCATCAGGAGCATAGCCATCATAAAAAACATAGATGCCATTTGACATTAATTCATCTGCCAACTTCTTGACCCATGCTTTATGATGATCATCATCCCACGAATAGCTAATAAAAACGACTGGATAGTTTTCTGGCACATTGTCAAATATTGACTCTTTTGATAATTTGTATGCTTTTGGCGTTTCAGGAAAGGTAGTTTCCTCTATCCTTGTTGTCTCTTGATGAAGCTCGGTTTTTGATATTATTTCTCCTATACACATTTGTAGGTCTTGCTTAGCCTTTTCTTTATCCTTTGCCATATTGATAAAACCTTGTATGGCTTCATCTACACGTTTTTGATCATTAAGCTTTCGTAAACGGGCAAGTGTATATTGTGTCCTGGATGGTCGATTTTCGAAATCGTCAGCAATAATACCGCCATCCTCATAAATATAGTCGTCCTTAAAGCCAAAACCATTGAAGAAGGAAACCAATTCTTCTCCAGTAAAATAATTAGGTTCCTTATTATCTCCTGTATATTTAGCCGCAAATACCTGAGATATCTGTTTTAACTCCAAAGGAGCATAACTTTTTGCTTTTGTATTATTCATCTTAATACATTATTGATGATGTTGTTTTTGTCATTGTTATTATACCTCTTGAGGAAACTACTATAAGAGCGTGATCAACGGCATGTCCTATTGTACTTTGTTTTTGTAATCGTATTCACATTATCTTCTGCTTTCAGCTTTCAGAAGATCGGCGTATATTCTCTGCCAACATTTCAATCAATTTGTAGATGCCTGTTGATGGATTCTGGAATTCATGCAGTTTCTTAGCTCTTTCAACTGCAATGTCTGTGTTGTCGTTCAGGAAGGACTTTTGTGTGTCGGAAAAAGCAGACTTGGAATAATTCTTCCACACAGGAGCACTTTTCTTCAACTCCTTGATAAGGGCGTCTGTTTCAATGGTATTCTTCTGGTCTTTACCATGGAGCAGCAACCATATCTCAAAACAAGGATTGCTTAAAAGCATTTCAGCCTTGCATTTACGTAGTTTCTCATTGATTGCCTGCACATCCATATCGTACATGAGGAATGTGTGCACCTTATCCCATTGAGAGATTTTGAGTTCTTTTGTGCGCTTTTCAACCAGCGATGGAGTAATCTTTGTTCCTTCTATGTGCGAAATGATTCTGATGGGTGACTTATACCACGATTTCAGAAGGTTGATATAGCATACCTCTGTCTCGCCCTCGCAAATGACAAGGGCAATCTTTCGCATTCGCAAAGATGGTGACGTTTCTCTTTTGCTTGCCATAATTAACCTTCCAATAACTGCTTGATACTTGATACCGATGAATCAACATAAGGCACAGCGTCAAAGCGTCCTTGTATGTACCCTTTTTCGGCATCCATATTCTCACGGAAATCCTTGAAGTCGTATAATGAATATACTTCCGTTGCGCCTTGCTCCGACTTGTTGACAAAAACAATCTGGTCACGTCTCAGACGTTTGACATCGATAAGGTTCGTGTTATGGGAAGTGAACAATAATTGACTGCTTTCTGAAGCATGAATCAAGTCGAGAATGAAATCAGCTAGGCGAGTGTGAAGTCCCATGTCAAACTCGTCCATCATAATGCTCTTCTTATTCTTTACCACATCCAAGAGTCGTATCAGAATCTGGAATAGTTTTCTTGTACCATTAGATTCTTCCATGTCCATGTCGAACATGATATCCTTTTGGTCGCGATGGAATGTCTTGAAGCGAAGCACATCCACCAGCTTGTATGATAGTTCAGTTTGTCCAGGCACAACCACAGGAGCCGGCATTTGCTCTTTCCTTGCTTCAATATCAGTAATATCCGTATCGCATATTTCAAGTGCTTTGAGAATCACCTTCTTGTAGGCATTGAAACTATCCAACACCATCATGTCATTCACATTTACAAGCCCCAGAAGGAATTGATTCATGAAATAACGATATAGCTTTTGAGCAATATCGCGATTCATGGAACTTGCACAGCTAAGGAACAGTTTCTTCTCACTGGTGTTAGTGACAACATCTGAAGGTTTTACCATGACTCCAGTACCAAAACTGTATTTGCCATTAGCATCACGGACAAATACCTTAGCCCTCCTGCCAACGGGATAATAGTACAGACTTTCACTGAGAATACGTTCACGAGTAAGATCAAAGGAATATTCGTATTCCACATCCTCACAAACAAAATCAATCAAGAATTTGCTTGGTTTTTTCTGCCATCCATCAAATTTGAACGGTTCAAAATTAAAAGTCACACCCTCGTTGTGAAGATATGAATCTAAAATCATTCTACAGCAAAAAGTGATGGCTTTTAGAATATTTGACTTGCCTGAAGCATTGGGTCCAAACAGCCCAACGGTTTTTAGCACAGGCACACCTTTCCACTCCATCACATTATGACTCAACTCTCTTGCCAGAGCTGTATTGATGCTTGCAGCTCTGAAATCAATCCTCACTCTATCTCGGATAGAGAAGAAGTTTTCAAATTCGATTTTAAGTATCATTTTAGTCTTGATTTTGTAGAATTTCTGCAAAAATAGCAATTAAATTTGAATCAACAAGGGTTTTGAGGTGATTATTTGCTTTATTACCGTCATTTTTTACATTTGTCAACCGAAATAATCGTTTGATGTGGCAAAAAAGCAAGAATCATATACTTACTTTAGCAACCTTTTGTGGTGCTAGGAGAAAATGTTCAAATGATACTTCAGATGCACATTATATATAATGTGCGCATGAATTTTGTCTTCAATTCATCAAAAGATTGGTCTTTTAATCAAATTCTGGCTTATTTATGGAGTTTTTTGAGTATATCATCATTTGTTCCGATTAATTTTTGTAACTTCGCCGTCAAACAACAGTAATCTATCATGGCAAAGTTAAATCGTATAAGAGTCGTCCTTGCAGAACGTGACCTAAACAATAAGTGGCTATCCGACAAACTCGGCAAGGATCCAGCTACAGTTTCCAAGTGGGTCACCAACACAACCCAACCTTGAAGCCCTCATTGCAATAGCAAATGCACTTGAAGTGCCTGTGTAGGAGTTGGTGAGACAGGAAGAATTCAATCAAGAGAAATAAGTCGAAATGACGCACGAAGCAAGAGCATAGCCAAAGCTTGTTTTGGCTATGCCTTGCAAGAAGGAAGAATACGAAGTCAAATGATAATAAAAGACGAGATACAATTCAAGGTTGAGGTGAAAGTTGCCCCAAGCTATGTAACGGATAATGGCGGTAAAGTTGGCGGTAAAGTTGGCGGTAAAGCAATTGTCACGTCAGACCGCATCGAAATATCTTGATAGAATCGTGGCTCTGGACCTTCTTCAGAAAGAAAAGATGGGCAAGGAGAACTATTATATCAACACCCGACTCATGAATCTCTTCATTGAGTTTGGCAAATATGAGGTTACAGAACCTGCAGAGATAATAGAATCTGTTCATGTTAATGAAATTGTGAAATGATAACACGTAAAGGATTACAAGTTAAAAAAAACAGATTCTTTAACATGAGAATGAAAACGAGTTAAGTTTTAACATAAAAGGAAACATAACGAAGCAATAACGACATGGACAGGAAAGGTTTTATTGATTTCAACACCAGACTTTCTCCGGAGAATTCGGGGAAGGCGGACAGCTATGCTCGGGCCATCATGATTCTTGACGAGGTGTTGCCGTATCAAAACGTGATAGACCTTCAGGGCCGTTCGCTCTATGAACTGTCTGACGTTGCTGCTATTGATGACGTGTTGCACCTAGTCAACGAAGAGGTGAAAAAGATGAAGAATCAGCAGCAAAACATCTTCGACGACTATGGCAAACCGAACCAAAGAAGTTACCCGCTGAAGAGTTTCTGTTCTGCAGCCCTGAAAAGCTTGAAGAAGTACGCTGAATATGAACAGGAGGTGGTGGTGGCAGACAGAATTGTTGCTCAGGAAACGAATCCTCAGACAATCTCCAAGAAGCTTATTGCCTACTTTGACATCACCAAGGAAGGAGAAGACCAACTCTCAATAACAAAACGAAGAAAGGGTCAGGACTACTTCCGTCGCATGATACTTGCCAATTATGGCGGCCGCTGTGCCCTGACGGGAATTAGCGTGCCACAACTGCTGCTGGCCAGCCACATTATACCGTGGGCAGACAAGTCTCACAAGAAGGACCGCCTTAATCCATGTAATGGCATCTGTCTGTCTGCGCTCTATGACAAAGCCTTCGACAAAGGCCTCTTCACCATTTCGCCTGATGATTACACCATTCAACTCTCTTCTGCTTTGCGAGAGTATGGGACGCAGGAGTATTTTGATAAGCAGTTTGGAAGTATCAGCGGAAAGCAAATAACTATGCCGATAGAGTACAAACCTAATCGCGACTTCTTGGCGTATCATAGGGACCATGTGTTTGTGGGTATATAGGTACTAAATTTAGGCTACAAACACAGAAAGTAGCTCACAAACAGAATTTTTACACTATATTTTAGTTAAATTTCCTATAAATTATTCTGATATTTTCAATTTATGTGCTATATTTTGAAAATATAGACTATATTTGCAAAAAAATTAATAAAAAAATAATGACTATGGCTGAAAATTCTAGACGTAAGAGATTCACGAAAGTTGCTACTAATCGGGTACAGAAAGTCATTGATTATCTGAACCTTCTGCAAAATTGTTCTAACCGTCGTAACTACGAGTATGACGAGGAAGACGTGAACCACATGTTTGAGGAAATTACCAAAGCCCTCAAAGACGCGAAGGCTGTTTATGCCAACGAGCTTAGCAAGGGTAACGGGAAATCTGATTTTACCTTTAACAAATAGTTTTCTATGGAGACCTTGGATTTGTTTAATCAGACTGAAAACAATCTGCCTGCGACAATAGGAGAAAAAGATCTCGGCTGTAAATGGAACTTTGTGCAGAAGCCAAAGGGGACAATGAAACGAGATCGCGAGGACTCGTCGTTTGACCTTTTCAAGGACAATGAAGTTCGTTGTCTTGTACGTGAATACATTCAGAATTCTATTGACGCAGCCCAGAATATAGATGAAAACAAGAAGAAAAAAGTTCTTGTAACATTTTCATATGGGAAAATGAAGAGTTCAGATTACCCCAATTTAATACAGTCGTTAATAGGGAGATTAGAAGCGTGTAGCAAAAGAAGTCAGAATTTGAAAGGAGCTAAAGATCTTTACAAAAGCAAATACGAATTCTTGAACTCGCATAAGAATGGAACCATCGGCTATTTAAAAGTGTCTGACTATAACACAACTGGCATGAACTATGTCGATGATGATGATATTCCATCAGCTTTTGATTCGTGTGTACATTGTTCATCATCAAGCTATAAACCTGATGGAGGCTTTGCTGGCGGTAGCCATGGGCAGGGGAAAACTGTAGGTTTTGTTAATTCGCTATTCAATGCTGTTTATTATTCAACAAAGGTTGAAGGTAGCGGGCAAACATTTGGGGAAGGGGTCGTGCGATTGTGTACTCATAAATATAAAAATGAGGATGGAAACGAAGTTCTCTTTGAAGCAGATGCCTTTTACAATAAGGGAGGTTCTCCCAATTCTGGAGAAGATATACCAGTCATTTTTAGACGCGAAGATTCAGGAACAGACGCATTTGTTTTGGGAATGGAAGAGAACGCAAAAGACATTAAGACAATGAAAGAGGAACTTCTTAGAGGTTTCTTCTATGCTATTTACATGGAGTTGCTTGATGTCAATATATGTGGAGAAGAGTTTACAAAGGCAAATATTGCCGAAAAAATGCTAGAATATTTCCCGGAACCTGATTATACCAATATAGATATGGACAGGAGCAATCGTCCAGAACTAAACTTCAATCCACGTCCGTATCTTTTTGAGATTGCTATGTGCGATGGTGGCGACGATAATCATGTGCTTTTCACAACCGATGATTTCCCAGGTCAGTTCCCCACTTTAGGACATGCTACCTTGCAAATATGGAAAAGCGATGAGATCACTGCAGCAAGGTCTTTGGATAAGATTATCTTCATGCGCAACAAGTTGATGACTGTAGAAGTTAAGAAATACTATTCCTCAAAAGGCTTTTATGGCATTATGGTTTGTGACGGTGATGGTGCAATATATCTGCGTATGTTGGAAGATGTGAGACATGACAAATGGGACGAGAAGGAATTGAAGGACATGAGCGATGAAGACAAAAGGAATGCCAGAAAGACACTCCGAGAACTCGAGTCGTTTAAGAATGAGTGTCTGAAGAGACTCTTTCCGGAAGAGCATGACAAGCAGCTTGAGATAAAGTCCCTAAAGAAAAGAAGAATAGGTAAGTTTGGGAGTAGAAGTGAAGAAAACGAAGAAGATAATATCTGGCCAACTACCAATGTGATTGAAAAGGAAAAGAAACAGGGTTCAAAGTCTGGCTCATTTACTATCTTTGAAGAAGTCAAGGGAAGAAAGAAAAAGAAGAAAAAGGGTACAATTACAGACGTGGAACCTGAAATAGATCCAGTTCCTCGTCCTGAAAATGATCCAACACCGGAACCGGATCCTAACCCTAACCCTGACCCCAACCCGAATCCAGAACCACGCCCGAAACCCACTCCAAAGCCCAACCCGACTTACGTGGAAGGTGACGAAGGTGAAGATGATGGTACTGGTGAGGCAGAGAATCCCAATGTTGAACGTGAGAGGGAAATAAAGCTGGATGGACGAAATAAACGTCTTAAGCCCCTTCATAATGAGGAGTATACATGCAAACTTGAGATAAGAGTTCCAAAAGACTATTATGATTGCAGGCTTGTCCTTGATATTCAGGCTGACGAGGGATTATTCCCACTTGATTTGAAGAATGTTTCTGCCGGTTGCCAAATTAGGTCTGGTGTCTCGAATGAGATTTTCGGATTTGATTTGAAGGCCGATACCCCTAATGTCATTAAGTTTACTCCACAGGAGAACGTCACATTGTATAGTTTAAACATCAAGGTATATGGACATTAAAACGACTGCAACATACCCATACCCCATCTGGGGCTTACCCGATAATTATAAGGGAGACGATCCCGCTGGCGAGAGAAAAGGATTGAAAAAAGATACCGATGAAGATGTTTTCATCTTGGAGTATGAGGTAACGACTCATAACGAAGGCGTAGATAGGCTTATTGCAGATAAGCTTGCTTCGTATCTGTGTATCATACAATGCTCTTCAACTTACTATACCCAGATAGAAAAGAGGGAAGAATCTTGCTTCAAAATTAAAATACCCTGTTCGAAAGTGAACAAAAGATTCTCCGTCAAGATAGAAATAGTTGCTACAGAGAACATCAACAGCTGCAATTATCTAGACGTTGATGATTTCTATGAGGGTGTTGTTGATTATCAGAAGGGGGCCATGATTGCTATGGTGGATAAATTCAACGTGTCGCTAACACCTAGCGATGACATGGCTAACCTGAGCAAATTTGTGAAGTACGAATACGCAAATGTTCAGAAGGTAACGAATGTAATTGATGACATTATCTTGATACAGTTGCCATACTCCTACGAGAACGCAGGAAAATTGGTTCTGTACCAATGTCCCAATGTCTTCGAGGCAATGTTGGTAAGGAATGCGCTTATTGAAGCCGTTTACAAACTACGTTCATGCTATGATGACGATAAAAGAGATTGGATTTTCTATCTAACGCAATTTATCAAGCAAATGGTTTCGGAAGACGAATTACCTAAGCTGGAAGACTATGACTATCCGATTAGCGAAGTTATACAAATTGTCGATAAGATCTTGCCAAATGTTATGCTTAGTGCATTAGATGAAGTGAAAGAAAAAATTGAACCAAAAGAATCAGATTCATGAAGCAGACAATTTTTACTCCAGAATTTGCCGAGGTGTTAAGAATTCACGTTCAAGAAAATCTCCCCAATTATCTCAACCCCACATTTAACTGGCGAGAAGAAGCTGAAAAACATGACGGGTTGTACGAAACTGATTTAGAGCAACCAGATTTGTCGGGTATGCTTGCGTTCGCAGATTCTAAAACTTCTGCTGATGACTTTGAAGCTGGAAAGATTCTTTTCGAGGCATTCAAAAATCTTACTCCTATGCAAGCTGCTCAAAGTCATTTTTGGCAATACCTTTCTCACGTTGACCTGTATGAATACATGAGGAGACGTTGGAATAAAGTCGATGAACAGGATTGTGACCCCAACTATATTGCCGAGCACTGGTTCTACAAGCAAAACAGAAACTGGCTAGAGGGGCTTTATTGGTCTTTCAAGAATACAGTTCAAACCAACGAAGACGGGTCGCTTGACTATACCTATACCAAGTTCCTGTTTAGAGAGCAGAACTTGCGAAATAGAGGTATCATGCCTTCTGCTACTGTGTTCAGAAATCCAGAAGCATTAAAGGGCGTACTTCGATTCTGCATAGAAGAGATGGACAAGAAAGATCGTGGTGAAGATACCGTCTTTGACAAATATTTCGAGTATCGTATTACCGCTCCTAAAGGAGTCGTTCAGTTGGTAAATAAGCTGGCTGGTGTAATAGAGGCATCTGCATATACGAGCCAAGACTTCTATGACTTTTTGGTAGCTAGTAGAGACATTATCAAGAGTCAGGGCGACAGAAAGAAAGAGAAAAAGGAACGTGACGAAGCGATGGCTGCTGCCGGTATCGCTCCTAAGAAAAAGAAGAAGCATAAGAAGAATAAGAAGCATAAGAGAAGATAAAATATGGCAGAAATAGAAGAGTTCAAACAAGGTAAAAATCCGATAAAATTCATTGACCTCTTCGCTGGTGCAGGTGGCATCAGCGAGGGATTTTTGCAAGCATATACTGACGATAAATATTTTGAGTTTGTTCTGGCAAGTGACATCAACAGTAACTGTGAATTAACTCACAAAGTGAGATACAACCGCCAGTTGGGATTGGATACAGGGTTCATTACTGAAGATATCATGTCAGAGGATTTCTTGGAACGTCTTGAAAAGGAAATTGGTGATCAAGATATAGATGTAGTAACTGGTGGCCCCAGTTGCCAGTCGTTTAGTTTGTCTGGCAGAAGAAGGAAGTTTGACAAACGCGATAATCTCTTTATCCACTATCTGAAAGTTATTCGCAAGCTCCGTCCCAAATATTTTGTGATGGAGAACGTGAAGGGTATTCTCACGAAAGATCGTGGCAAGTTTAAGACGGCAGTGATGAACGAAATCCGCTCTATCATTGATGAAGAGAAAGTGAATGAGATGCTCGCCTACTTCAATGGGGTTTTGAGCAGAACGGCTAACGATTCTGTGCGTCAATGCTTCATTAATAAAATAAGAATAGAAGTTGTTGAGGACGGCAAGGAAGAGAAATTCGTCGATAAATATTTCCAAATCGTTGAATCTGTATATAAGCAGCTCACTAAAACAGTCTCATTGAAAGTTAGTAAAAGCAATCAGCATATAACAACGATACGTCATGCGTTATCACTACTTAAATTGTCTTCGAAACGACAGAAATTGATTGATTCCGTCATGCATTTGAAAGCAGAAGCTGACGTTGACAATGACCAGCTAGTAAAGAAGTTCAATGACTTTGTATATACGATAAGTGACGACCAGTTAGCTGAGTTAATTGAAAGACATATTTATTGGGTTGAAGAGTTCAAGACTCAACCTGATGTTGTTGAAAGGCTGAGGCAAATTGTTAAGCTCTATACTTTGACTTTGGAAGAAGTCTTTAAAGAGTTGCGTCAATATGCTATCGATGACGATTCTCTCGGAGATTATGAGCACATTATGAATGAGATTCATCTCTATAGAATAAAGAAACCGCTAGTTTTGAATTCTTCTGACTATGGTGTACCTCAGAACAGAGAAAGGGTTGTTTTCATTGGTTGTCGTAAGGATCAGCCTATGATTTCAGAGATTCCTGCATCTACAGAGGAGAACAAGGTGACTACCTACGAAGCTCTTCATGATTTGGACTTCCTGAATAATGCTGAAACGGCTGATGACTATGCTGATGTACCAGAGGATGAACGTTATACGTCTTTGAATGTGAGAAGGAGTCTAGACGGCCAACCAAACGAACATGGCGAAACCTATTCTGAATGGTCGAGAACGGGAAGACTTGGTCATCGTTTTACGTTTGAAGAGCCACCGTTCTACGTCAGGAATCTCGGCAATCTGGAGAATGGCTTATTGGAACGCGCAAATTTATTCAATCATCAGACGAGCAAGCAAAGCGAAGAAGTTCTAAAACGTTTGGCTGTGATAGGAGAAGCTGGAGATTATACAGATGACGTAAAAAAACAATTGGAGGATATGGGTCTTAGTTCTGACAAGCGGAACTACACAGTTCTGAAACCTGAAGACCAGTCGCCAACTGTTGTAACGTTGCCTGATGACTTTATTCATTACCATAGGCATCGTGCTTTGACAGTAAGAGAAATGGCTCGTCTGCAATCCTTTGACGATTCATTTGTGTTTCAGGGAAAGAGAACAACAGGTGGCGATAAGCGCAAGTCAGAGACACCACAATACACGATGGTAGGCAACGCTGTGCCACCACTTATGGCGAAGGCGATAGCAAATAAGATTTTGGAAGTCATAGTGACAGAACAAAGACAGTAACAAATTAGGTCATGCTAAAAATATATTTACCCCAGTTCGGGATAAGGAATTCTAAAACAACATAAGTTGTTTGGTGTTTGTTAGTTCGACGAAATCTGACTGTCAGGAAACCTGGGATTCATAAATATATTGTCTATGATGTCTTAACGTATCGTTTAGGCAGTCTAAATGTATCATTTGCGAGGCGGAAATAAATAGTATGTTTCAACGGTGAAGGATGTGAAGGATAGTTTTGCGACTTTCCTTATAGGAAATTATTTACCCCCGACCTAAATGTTTTTCCTTTATGCGAAAGTTACTATTCTATCCTTCACCACCTTGTTCAGAAGGACAGCTCTGACTCTTGCAATCGTCTTACATCGAACCCACGTTAATTCTAACGTGCCTGAATAAAGACAAAAGACATCTCAGATTAACAAGCTATAAAATGCAAATAGCGTGTAACCCATAGAGCTACACGCTATTTATTAGTACTTTAGTAATTATTTTACTTATGCGTCTTACTTAACCTCCTCAAATCTAAACACTATTGTGAATCAGTTATTTACAAGTACACGTGAACGATAAGAGAATGTAAAGAAGCCCGTTAAGCCAAACAAAAATAGGAATCGACAACTACGCTATTTGTGATTCTTGCCAAGCACCTTTTCTTTTGGATTGATGTTTATCGCCATAGATTTAGTGTTTTTTTTCTTGGTGAACGTATTGATTAATCATTGTATGAATGCTTTTCTCTTGCTTGTCTCGCATGAGATTATAGAGGTAATCCGGAATCTTAAAAGCAGTTTTCCGATGCTTGTATATTCCATCTTGTATTCTATACAAAACACTCTCGTTTATAGATCTTTGGTTCTTTTTCAATCTTTCAAGACAATTATCAATAAATGATTTCAAGGACTCACACGTTTCAATATCTTCTAAATTTTGTTTCCTTGTTGTAAGAATCCATTTAATGATAGGCACAAGTGGAACACCTACAAAAACAATAGCTGTTTGCATACCTTCATTTTTATAAAAACCGACAAACATTATTAAGGCTAAAACACTCCAAGCGATACAATCTATAATAGTATTGAATTTCTTTCTTAGCTTTGAATCATAAGCCAGATTTGTTCTCTGACAAATAAGAGTAGCCTCTACTTTATTCAAGTCGCTAACTTGGATATCATACCAATTAACAAAGCCTTTATCCGGAAGGTTGACATAATTATCATTAACATCTTCGGCAGAGGGTTTAGTTCCCCACACATAAGAATTCCATTCTAGTCCTAATACATCACAATCGAATAACTGTTGAATTTTAGCAGCTAAATTTCGATGCTTTCCTGCCTTAGCTTCAAGGACGAAGCCGATGACAAGGGCAACAACACTGTACGCCATTAATGAATGAAGAACAAGATAATTGTCAGAACATATATAAAACCTGGCAAAAGATATAATTATGGGGATTAACACACAAAAAAGCATATAGGCTGTGGAATAATGCCCAGCTTTCGTGTAAAGGTGGTGTGCAGCTTTGAGCTGATTAATGTGTTCTTGCCTATTTTCTAATTCTACTATGTTATTTGCCATATCTAGGAAATTTAATGCCAAATACTTTAATCCATTTATTTATCGCGGCCTCAGTCATGTAATTCTGCTCATATTGAATAGCAGCACTAGCTTCAGAGGCGTCTCGTGATGCCATTATTGCCAATCTTCTTCTATCATATAAATCCAAATCATTAATGCTACCCTGAAATCCTTTTGGGTCATAATAATCTCTCATTATTTGGAATGATAAGGTATCCAAAGCACTTTTAACAAGTTTGGGATAAGTTGCGGGGAATGAGAGTAAGCTGTTAGCCCAATCAATCATTAAGTTTTCAAAAAGGTAAGAACCAACTTCATCTCCCCAATGCTCCTTTTTCCAGTATTTCATTAGTCTTATCGCAGGCAATAATGCCCCATTGACCCGTTGGTTTGCTTGGGTCACTCTGCTTTGATCTATTCGAGGATCCGTTCCCTTCCAACTCCCATTTCCGTCAGGAATTATATAAAACCCTGTCGTTGTATAAAAACATGGTACTATGTCAAAGTTCCATTCATACGAGGAGAGTTGAAGAGTAACTGCTTCTTGGTTACGGTGAATGTCTGCCTTACTATATGCAGGAATGGCACTTAATTCTCTTTTAATTGCCTCAATCATTTTTCTGGAATTAAGGACATTGCCGTCACAATAATCAGGAAGCGACTTCGCATAAGGGTTATTGACATATATGGGATATCTTTTTCTGGTTATCTTCGTCACATCATCTGTCGTACATCCTTGTGCATCAAACACAATCATGATGTCAATGTCATCCAATGGACGGATTTTTGTGTTTCTGGCAAAAGAGCCAAAGAAAATATGATTAGCTCCATTATATAATGGTGGAATCCTCTCGCTTTTAGCAAGGTCCTCTATTTTAAGAACAAGCCAGTCGCGGCTTGCTCTTGCTGTAGTTGTTCGTTCGGAATCAAGGTTTACGGAATCCCTCATGAAATCTTCGAAACATGAATTTACTGTGTATGCCATTACAAGCTTTTATTGAAAAGAAGTGCAAAATAGATGCCAACCAACCAATTGGTGGTCATATGGCAATGATTTGGAAAAAGTACATCTGTCATGTCACACTACTACTGCCAATTTGGCGTTTTCTTCAAATATTTTGCCGTTTTCTCTCAATTTTATCTCCTAAAAGAATAAATTTGGCAAAAATCATGTATCTTTGTACTCGGGTTACACATTAATATAATATGGATAGTAAGCATCTCAACCGAATCAAAGTCGCTTTAGCCGAGAAAGAAAAGACTAACAAGTGGCTGGCAGAACAGCTGGGTAAAGACCAAGCGACCATTTCCAAGTGGGTGACAAATACGACGCAGCCTAATTTGGAAATGCTGTTGCAAATAGCAAAAGTACTTGAAGTAAATGTAAACGAATTAGTACGTCCTTTACAATAATGGCAAACGTTAAGAACGGTGCATATAGGGAAATCATTATTGACAGATGTCTCCAAAGTAGAAGAGGATTTTCTACTCAGGAGATATTTGACAAGTGCAATGATGCCCTTGAACGTCGTGGCGAGATACCAATCAGCTCTCTTAACACCATTCGGAACGACATTATATCTATTGAGAACCGGTGGCGTGTCGTTGTGGAAGAGTTGCGAAGTGGTAGAGAGAAAAGGTATCGATATGAAGACCCACACTTTTCCATTTTTAATAGTCCTCTTAATGAAGACGAAATTACTCAACTGACTCAATCAATTTCCATGCTCCGACGTTTTGAGGGAATGCCAGGCTTTGAATGGGTCGAGGAGATGAGTGCCCATCTTCAAGAAACTGTCAGTGCCAATTCGGAACCTGTTATTGGATTCGACGAGAACAAGGAATTGAAGGGCATGGCGTTTTTCACACCATTGTTCAATGCTATTACAGAAAAGAAAGCCATCAAAATCAAGTACCACACATATAAGAATGATAAAGTGATAGAGGGTGTCGTTCATCCTTACTATCTAAAAGAGTACAATCAAAGATGGTTCCTGTTTGCACTTAATGACAAGTACAAGAGCATATCTATCTATGCGCTTGACCGCATTGAGACATTGGGCAAGACCTCTGCCAAATTCATCCCGAATACAGAAATTGACTTCTCGCACTATTTCGACAATATAGTTGGAGTTAGCGTTAAGTCGGATGAAGTACCCCAGACCGTAAAGATATGGGTTGATAAAGAGCAACTGCCTTACACCCTATCAAAACCTCTACATAAATCTCAAACAGTGATTGAGGAGAAAGAAGATGGTGGCGCTATAGTTGCCATCAAGGTGATACCGAACTTCGAGTTGGAGCAACTTCTTCTTTCTTTTGGGGAACGCTTTGAAGTATTGGCTCCATCTTCACTGAGAGATAAAATTGCAGACAGAATTAAAAAAAATATGGAAAAGTATCAATAGGTTCAGTTAAATTGAACGTGTAATACTTACCTTTGCGCCCAGAAATCAAATGTGAAACCCAAAACTGAGAGCAACATGGTAAAGATGCAAGAGACAAACAAGATGGAAGTAGCAAACAACATGAACATTGAGAACAAGCTAAAGCGAATTCTCAATTTGTTCTTTGGAATGAATCCAAGGAACAAGTTTTGGCTTCTCGAAGTCCTTTTGCTGGCTAAGCGAGGAGAGCTTGTTATTTGTAATAACGAGATTGAAGCCGACGACTTCATTCTCTGTGTAGTTGACACCTCCATACTCGCAGTTACTGGTGGCACGGAAAAGACGCTACAGGATTGGGAAGAAAAAGGTGTTAAGGTACAATATGCTGTCGGACGAACGACTGCTGAGATTAAGAAACTATTCTCAGAAATTGATAATGCGTTCTCAGAAAGAGGGCAAGGTCAAAACAAATTCTTTGCCATAAAGCAGATGGAGCCTCTTGACTTGATGGAGATTATACACATATTGTGTACCCTTCCAGATGATTGGTTCCAGTCAGGAGTTGGTATATTTACAGAAGAAGTGCTCTCGTTTATTGCCCGTAACGAAGGTAAGGCTGGGGGTATGTTCTTTCAACCAATTCAAGTCACCCACCTAATGACACGCCTGCTTGGGGCAACAGAAGGTTCTGTTTACAATCCATATGCAGGGTTGGCTTCTTATGGCATGTTCCTTAACGATAAGATCGATTATCACGCACAAGAGATGTCACAGATGTATCTTATTGCGCGATTAAACCTCCTCCTTCATGGAAAGGATGATAGCCATTGCGTGCAGGGCGATTCTGTGTCAGAGTGGCTTGGACAATCTTTTGATTATATTGTTGCAACACCACCATTCCATGCTCGTATAAGCGATGCCAGACACGATACGATGGAGGCAGACTTCTTTACTAAGGCCTATAACCAAGCAAAGAAGAAGGTCGCCGCTATAGTGTCGGGGTGGTTTTGTGCCGCTACAGGTGGACTCTCATTTTCTATTAGGAAAACCCTCATCGAAAAGGATCTATTGGAGTCTGTAATTAGATTGCCCAATAATCTATTCTTTGGGACTAACATTGCTACCTATGTTGTCATTTTGAATCGAGAAAAAGAGCATAAAGGGAAGGTGAGATTTGTTGATGCTTCTGAGTGCTTCATAAGGCAAGGCATCAATAATTTGTTGGATGAGAAAATGGTAATCTCACTGCTTCAAAGTGAAGATTCCAATCATTCTACAATCGTAGATAAGAGTATCTTTTTCTCCAATGGTTGTTCTTTCATTCCCGAAAGGTATATTGCGAGAATGCTATTAGAAGCAAAAGACGGAGAAAGAACTATCGCTCTCGAACATATTCTTCAACCTTGTTCCAGGAAGGAAATAGAGTTGAAGGAAGGGCAACATCCCATTGTCATTTTCCCATTCCCAGAGCTGCAACTTTCTATAAAGTCCAGCGACATCCCCCAAAAGGATGTGAATACCCATGTACCGGCATGCCAAATAGAAGAGGATTGTATAATAGTTGATACACGCAGACAGCCTCGGTCTGTTTATGTCAAATTGGATGGTTCACCAGCATATTATATGCCATATTATCGTGCCTTCAAAGTTGATACTTCTATTGTATTACCTGAATATCTTGTAATTCAATTGCTCCAACCTTATATGGCAAAGCAAATCGTAGATGGAACTGGGACTATTGTTAGTCGAGGTGTAAGTGTACTATTCATGACAGCAAAAATCCTTCTTCCCTCGTTAGATGAGCAAGAATCTGTTATCACTCGCTACAAAGAACGGCAACTTCAAAACATGGGTGTGCAGATAAACGAGATCTTCGAGAAGAAAAAGGCTGACTATATAAATGAAGTGCGCATGCGTAAACACGACTTGCGCCCTTATATAATGGAGTTGGGCTCTATACAACGTCGTATGCAACGTATTATTGAAAATGGTACGGATCTGAACACATTGAAAGAACTGCTTTTTGACAAGCTCCAGAAGCACTCAATTGCTCTCAGAAAATTGTCTAATCTTTTGGAAGATTTGAGCCGCGAAGAAACGTTTGGTATAGCAGAGTCATTCAACATTGATAAGTATTTTTGTGATCTTGAAATCAATCATGAGTGGCGTGATGGATTCGCTATTGAATACACTGTTGATGAAGACGCATTAAGAGAATATGGTCTTCCAAACCATGAAACGTCACACTTCAAGAAAGACTTTTTAGCAGGATTGATCTCTATAGAGACGGTAAAAACAACGCACAAGAAGTATGTGAAACTTCTTGTAGACATTGCGCCAAACGATTTCGAACGTATGGTTCGGAATATAATTGAAAATGCTGACAAACATGGTTTCGTAAATAAAGATTACGAGAACTATATTCTCAACATACACCTCACGGTAGATGCTGAGAAAGAAATGTATCAAATAGACTTTCGTAACAATGGCCAACCCTTCCCCAATGGTCTGGACAAAGAACGATATGGGATGCTTGGAGAGAAAGCAGGAAATAATGCTGGCACAGGTAAAGGCGGCTATATTGTGAAACAAATTGTTGAACACTATGGAGGCGATTACGACGTGTTTACCGATGGTGAACTTTCAACTGTTCGTATTTGGCTTCCCATCAAAAACGTAGAGGACAATGAGTAAGTATAATGTGCTATGGTTGGAGGACGATCCCGAAAAGTTCCCAACTTTCAAAGAAGAGTGTGAAGAAGACTTCGGTTTGAAGCTTCACGTGTATCGAAAACGTGAAGAAGGTATTGCTGCACTGGAACACAAGTTGAAGTTGTGGGACGCTGTATTGCTTGATGCAAAAATGCCTGAAAATGATAAGGATCCAACGACTACAACAAAAGGGCTGCGTCAAGTAATTGATAGAATCAATCAGTTGTCTTCTAAAAAGAAAATCCCATATTTCATTTTTACGGGACAACCAGACCTTATGTCCGACAAAATGTTCGAGGATATGGTCGGCGAGTTTTATAAGAAGACGATTGATGATGAACGACTTATCACAGATATGGTTGCCGCAATAAAAGCTTCCCCGAAGCAACAATTAAAGTCATATTATCACGAATTCTTTAGCGCAGCTGAGCGATTAAATATCGGTTATGATGCTGAAGAGATAATTCTCTCTATACTCATCCCAATTCACTACCCTGTTGAAAATGTGTATTTCGTTCCGAAATTACACTATACTCCGCTGCGGAAGTATATAGAATATATTTTTAGAGCCTTGGGACGTTTAAATGTTCTTCCCAATATATGCTTCAGTGATGGAAGAGTTAACCTTAATCAATGTTCTCTTTATCTTGCTGGTAAAGACTGTAATAACTTAGGCATACGCTATAGCAGTGATAGAAATAATCGAATTGTTCCTACTTACATAGAAGATATTATTCACTCGGTACTTGATTTTGGCAATCTCAATTCACATACAGCTGAAATTACCGATGAAGAACAAGCGATCATCGAATCTCTTCTTTCTAAGTCGAACTCACGTTTTCTCATTTTTGGCTTTGCCATGCAGATGATGGAAGTCGTTTCGTGGTTCGACAGTTTAGTTACAGACGTCAAATCAGGCAGAATTACCTTATTGGAATGCTACACACTTCCAACAAGAGAGAAGTATGTTAATAAGATCTTTACTCCTGAATATGATGAGGATACAAAATTATGGCATTGTGGAGAATGCTCAATAATTTTTAAGGAGTCGAGACCAGTTGATGTTTTAATAACTTCTGTATCACCAAATACGAATGATAAAACAAATCCATACTATCCCTATTTTGCTCATTACGAAATCGTTAAATAACAATATATGGCAAAGAAAGTAAGTAAAAAGGAAGAAACACTGAACCTTGATAATATCTTGTTCAAGTGTCGAGATATATTGAGACAGGCAAAGAACTCTGGATCGTTCTTTGAAAAACGAGATATGATGCTTACTCTCGTGTTCTTGCGCTTTATGGGCGAGAAGTATGAAGATGGAGTGGCATCCCTTCGTCAGCGACTCATTGAGGAGGGGTTAGATCCAGACAACGAGGATATTATCAAGGCTTTCTTTGATGATGCAACCTTTGCTGATGGAACATTTGACTTGCCGGTAGAGGCTCGTTGGTCAACCATCATCAATACGGCAGCACCTCAACTGAATGTGGCTCTTGATACGGCTTTGCGCAGTATCGGCGAAACGAATCCTACGCTGAAAGGTTGTTTTGTGGAAGGTACATTCACTCAGCGCAATCTTGGTGCAAACGACATGAAGAAGATTGTGGATGAGGTCAACAAGATTAGCCATAAGACTTTGGGTGAGGAGAAAGACCTGATAGGCCGCGTATATGAGTATTTCCTGAAAGAGTTTGCCGTTAACGCCACGAAGGAGGAGGGCGAGTTCTATACACCACATGATGTTGTTCAGCTCATCGCAACTGTTATCGAACCATTCGATGGTACTCTTTACGATCCTTGCTGTGGTTCTGGTGGGATGTTCATACAGAGTACTGACTTGGTGAAAGCCAAACAAGGCGACATCAGCCGTATCAATGTGTATGGACAGGAGAAAGAAGCTGCCACCTATCGTTTGGCAAAGATGAACCTCGCTTTGCGTGGTATCAGCCATAATCTTGGTTCGGAGAGTGATTCCACTTTCACCAACGACCTGCATAAGGGACTGTACTTCGACTATATCATGGCCAATCCACCTTTCAACTTGAAAGGATGGTATACTGATAACCTGAAGAACGACCCTCGCTGGACAGATTATGCAACACCACCAGAGAGCAACGCCAACTATGCATGGATTCTTCACATGCTTTCTCACCTGAAACCTCTTTCAGGCGTGGCAGGCTTCCTGTTGGCCAATGGTGCTTTGGGCGACACCGATGCACTGGAAATACGCAAGGAACTGATAAAGAACTCCAAGGTAGAAGCCATCATAATCTTGCCAAGGGAGTTGTTTATCACGACAGACATCAGCGTCACCTTCTGGATTCTTAACCAGAACAAGAAGGGTGGCAAGTATCATGGGCGTCAACTCAGGAACCGGGAGCACGAAATACTCTTTATGGACTTGCGCCAATGGAATGAGAATCCTGTCAAAGGCGAGCAAAAGAAAAAGGTGCGCCTCATTACGGAACAGATTCAACGTGTGGCAGACATCTATCATCAGTGGCAGTCTGAGGGAACAGACGGCAACAACTTTGCTGTACCTGAACTATATCGTAGCGTGAGCATTAACGAGATTGAACAGAACAATTGGACATTGGTGCCAAGCAAGTATATCGAATTCATCGACCATGATTTGGAGATAGACTATCCCAAGGAGATGGCACGCATTCAGCAGGAAATGAAACAACTGATGCAACGAGAAAAGGAATCACAAATGATGCTTGAAGAAGCATTCGGGGGAATTGGATATAGTATTAAAGAGGGAGAGTGACTATGGCAAGTACGATACAGTATAACAACAAAAGTGAAGAGAAGAGTTTCATCAGCGACCTTCGAACAATAGTTTCTGCCGCCAGAGATACCAGTTATCGCATGGCCAATATGATGCAGGTAGTGCAAAACTGGCTAATTGGCAGACGTATTGTTGTGCAAGAACAGCAGGGAAAGGCTCGCGCAGACTATGGTAAGCATGTCATAGAGCTGGCCTCCCAATCGTTAACGGAAGAGTTCGGCCGAGGCTTTTCCGAAACGCAAGTGAGAAATTATCGCAAGTTCTATTTGGCTTTCAGCAATTTACTAATTCAGCAGACAGCGCCTGCTGAATTTAGGTCGAAGCTTGCATCAATTCAGCAGACAATGCCTGCTGAATCTGTTTCTGATGGAATCGTTTTGCCCATCCAATTATCCTGGAGTCATTACGAAAGGCTGATACGTGTTACCGACCCAGAAGCCCGTATGTGGTATATGCAAGAGGCTGCTACACAACAATGGGATTATCGCACTTTGAAACGTAACATAGATTCTCAGTATTATTATCGTCTTTCTCAGACACCCGAGTTGAAACGGCAAGACGTAGTGGATGAGATGCACCACTTGACAGCCGACTACGAGAAAGAGAAATCAACGTTTGTCAAGAACCCTATGCTTGTAGAGTTTCTTGGACTCAGTCACCGGGAAGCTTTCACGGAAAGTAAACTTGAACAAGCCATACTTGATCATTTGGAACACTTCCTCATGGAGATGGGCAAGGGGTATGCTCTCGTTAATCGTCAGATGCATATTCATACTGAGGACGATGATTATTACATCGATTTGGTGTTTTACAACTATCTGCTGAAATGCTTTGTTTTGGTTGACCTCAAGACCACCAAAGTGTCGTATGAGGATGTTGGGCAGATGGATATGTATTTGAAACTTTTCGATACCTACAAGCGTACCGAAGGTGACAATCCGACAATTGGTATCATTCTTTGTTCGGAAACCAATGCTGATGTGGCACGTTTTTCGACGCTTGCTACCAACAAACAGATGTATGCCTCAAAGTATCTCACCTATATGCCTTCAAAAGAGGTCTTGGCTCGTGAGATAGAGCAGCAAAAAGAAATTTTCCGCTTGCATAATAATGGAGAAGAGGAGAAATAACCTATGGGATTGAGTAAGTATAAATTGGGTGAACTGATAGAATTAGTTGAAGAGACTAATTCTGATGGACTATTTGGCCCTGATGATGTACGGGGAATAAGTAATCTGAAAGAAATGATGAGTACAAAGGCAGATTTGAATGGCCGTGACCTGTCAAAGTTTCAGATTGTAAGACCTGGCACCTTTGTTTTTAATCATCGTACTTCCCGTAATGGCAGTAAATTCAGTATTACTTACAATTATGATTCCAGACCACATATCTTTACGGAGGATTATGTTGTATTTCGTGTCAAGGAAGATTGTGATAACCTTCTTATGAAAGAATGGTTATATATGTATTTCTGTAGAGCAGAGTTTGATCGATTTGTTATCACTAACTCATGGGGTAGTTCTACAGAATTCTACAACTGGGAAGATCTTTGTGACATTGACATCACTCTCCCCTCCATCGAACAACAGCGTAAATATGTTGATGTTTATTTGGCTCTCCAAAACAATCTTGCAGCCTATCAAAGTAAAGTAGAAGAATTAAAACTTGTTTGCGATGGGTATATAGAGGAATTGAGAAGAAAAATGCCTTGCAAAAAAATCGGTGAGTATATTGTTGAGTCAAGTACAAAGAATAGCGATAACAAGATAAAGGAGGTAAGGAGTGTTTCTGTTACGAAAGAGTTTAAACTAACCAATGCAAAAGTCAACAAAAATGAGCTAAGGAACTATCTTATTGTACGTCCAAAGGAAATTGCCTTTGTACAAACAACAGGTAATGAAAAAGTCTTAGCATTTGCTTATAATGATTATGACTATCCTGTTGTAGTATCTTCTGTTGACAAAGTATTTGGTTCGAAAGATGAAGATACACTTGACTTACAGTATCTTTCATTATTTCTAAGTCGTAAGGAGTTTGACCGCTATGCACGTTTCAACTCATGGGGTAGTGCGAGAGAGGTGTTCACGATGGATGATATGAATGATGTGGAATTTCCAATCCCAGACATCTCAGTTCAACGTGAGATAGTCAACATCCATAAGTGTTATATCGAGCGCCAACGCATAGCAGAAGCACTGAAAGAACAATTGAAAAATATATGCTCTGTGTTGATAAGGGGAAGTTTAACTGAGTAATAAAGAAGGAGCAATCATGATATACATAAAGTCGTTACATATAGAGAACTATAAATGCTATGAAAATGTAGATGTTGAATTTAATAATTCAACAAATATTATTGTAGGAAATAATGAGGCTGGCAAGAGTACGATACTTGAAGCCATAAATCTATGTCTATCAGGTTTGATTAATGGAAGATATATCAAAAATGAGCTAAACGAATGCTTCTTCAATAAGAACGCAGTAGAAAAATATAGGCAAAATACAAATGCGAATCCGCCACACATTTTGATAGAGGTTTATCTTGACACAACTGATTCGAATGAATCAAACAAGGTATACGCAAACCTTAAAGGATCTCGTAATTCAAAAAAGCAAGACACCTATGGCATCAAATTGGGAATAATGTTTGATGAGAATTACAGTGATGAGTATGCAGCTTTTAAACAAGTAAATAGTAATCAAAATGTGCCAATTGAGTATTATCTTATAGGATGGAAAAGTTTTGCCGATCAAGATATCACATCTCGCTCTATTCCCATAAAACCAAACATAATTGATTCATCAGGAACAAAATATAAGAATGGTAGTGATTATTACATTTCCAAAATAATCAGCAACAGATTGGATAAATCCGAGCAAATTTCTCTTATGCAGGCTTTTAGAGACCTCAAAGAGAGTTTTAAAAGCGGAGATAAATTAACTGCGATAAATGATAAAATTGCAAAGGATTCGGCCATATCAGGGAAAAATGTATGTATATCTGTAAATACTACAGAAATGAACGCATGGGAGAATATTCTCATGACATATTTTGATGATATTCCGTTTACGCAGATTGGAAAAGGTGAACAAAGTATAATAAAGACGAACCTTGCCCTATCCAATATTCGTGAAGATATTTGTAATGTTGTATTAATTGAAGAACCAGAGAATCATCTTGCTCATACTAATCTAAATTCTCTTTTAAAGTCTATTGAAGAAAGCAATAAAGACAGACAGATTATTGTCACAACACATAGTAGTTTCGTTGCCAACAAACTAGGACTTGGTAATTTAATCTTTTTAAGTAAAAGACAGCCACACTATTTTAAGGCTATTGATAAAGGTACTCAAACGTATTTTAGAAAATTAGCAGGGTTTGAGACTTTGCGGTTAATACTTTCCGACAGAGCGATATTGGTTGAGGGACCGTCGGATGAACTTATTGTTCAAAAAGCTTACATGAAAAAGCATAATGGTCATTTGCCTATTCAAGATGGCATTGATGTTATTTCTGTAAAAGGAATTCAAGCAAAAAGATTTTTAACTTTAGTGGGGGATTTACCAATAAGAATCGCAGTCGTAACAGATAACGATGGCGATTATGATAATAATATAACTGCTCGATATAAAGTTTTTACAGAAAAAGATAATATTGAAGTTTTCTC
Source organism: uncultured Prevotellaceae bacterium (assembly GCA_902762325.1). Taxonomy (GTDB): domain Bacteria; phylum Bacteroidota; class Bacteroidia; order Bacteroidales; family Bacteroidaceae; genus Prevotella. The sequence continues at coordinate 38,944 of CACWNV010000011.1, forward strand.
AAATAAAGATAATAATCAACATACACTTGAGCCTAGTTTTGTTGCTTGCAACGACGAGCAAAAAATCAAAGAGTTCCTTAGATATACTGGTGATAAAACTATAGTAGAATATATGGAAACATGTAAGTCCGAATGGGCTTATAAGGTGTTTTCTGAAGAGAATGATTTTTCTTTTCCTCAGTACATAAACGATAGTATAGATTGGATGGTACAATGAGTAATTTGGTATATATAGCTGCTGCTGGTTCAGGAAAAACTACCACTTTGGTGAGGAAAGCTTGTGCTTTACCTTCATCTGAGTATGTCCTTATTTTGACTTATACAGATTCAAATGAAAAAGAAATAAGAAACAAGTTCTATCAAGAGAAAGGATATATTCCTCAAAATGTTGCTATCCAATCATGGTTTTCTTTTTTAGTTCAGCATTTAATAAAACCATATCAAAATTATCTTACTGATGACAATTTTGTTATAAAGGGACTCGCTATGGTACAAAGTACTAACAAAAAAAGTAGGAAGCCGTATAGAATTCCAAAAGCAAAATGGGAAAAGTATTATTTCACCAAACATCAAAAAGCGTTAACAGAAAAACTTAGTGAATTGGCTTATGATTGCAATATAAAATCTGGCGGGAAGTCAATTCAAAGGCTTTGTGATATATTTGAAAATATTTATATAGACGAAGTTCAAGATCTTGCAGGTTACGATTTGGATTTGATTAAGTTGTTTTTTCTATCCAAAAGCAACGTAATCATTGCGGGAGACCCTCGACAAACAATCTATCTCACAAATCATAATGGGAAAAAGAATATAAGTTTTCGAAATGGGAAGATATTAGATTACTTGTCGAAACAAAAAGAGCTAAGAGGCAAATATCAGGTTGACAAAAATTCACTGAATAGTTCTCGGCGTTGCTGCCCAGAAATATGTGAGTATGCTTCGGTTATAACGCCTGTATTCAACAAAACCACATCATTGACGGATTATCATAATAAATTATGTGGAGTTTATCTTGTCAAGGAAAATAACAAAACTGATTTTTTATGCCATTATAATGATAGTGTTCAATTGAGACATAGCATTTTAACCAAAAGAATTGATTCTAATCATGCAGTCATGAATTTTGGTGATTCAAAGGGTATGACTTTTGACTCTGTTTTGATTTATCCAACTCAACCGATGGTAAAGTGGATTGAAAATCATAATGAAAGTTTAGAGGAAATATCTAGAAATAAATTTTATGTTGCAGTAACACGAGCACGTTACTTGGTTGGTATTGTATGGACGAAGGAAACATGTTCAGCAACAGATATAAATTTTTGGAGTCCATCTATGTAAATTGATTTTATTATTAAGTATTCAAAACTATGGCAAAATTAAAAAACATCAACGGCCACTTCGTGGAGAGCGATTACGAGAATGCTCTCATTGCTTTCCTTGAAAGAGAAGGATGGCAGTATCTGTTTGGTGACTCTATAACAAGAGCTACCAAGAAGGAAGTGCTTTATATAGATGACCTGCTTCAGTTCTTAAAGTATAATTATAAGAACGTGAATGACGAGGAACTGCTAAGAATAGCAGACAATGTCAGACTGGTAGGTGCCGATTCTGATTTTGCCACATTGCATAAAGTCTATAAGTGGATGGTGAATGGTGTGTCTGCCGTTGATAAAGACGGAAGGCCAACAACAGTCAACTTGATAGACTTTGATTGCTTAGATAATTCTCAGAAAGAGAGCACAAATATTTTCCGTGTAGTCAACCAGTTTACAGTGGAATACATGAACAACGGTGTTACAAAGAACCGCCGTCCAGATGTGCTACTATATGTAAACGGAATACCCGTCTGCGTGATAGAACTGAAGAATCCTGCCGATGCCAATGCCACGATTGAAGATGCTTGGGAACAAATCAACATTCGTTATTGGCGAGATATTCCTGGCCTGCTTCATTACTGTCCTTTGGCTTGTATCAGCGATGGAGCAAAGACACGATTAGGAACAGTGCGCACACCATACGAACACTTCTATGCTTGGCGACGCGTGGAGAATGGCGACAAGGTGAGCACTATGCCTTTCGACGAGTTAGAGACAATGGTGAGAGGTGTATATCGTCCAAAGCGGTTTTTGGAGATATTCAGGGACTATGTGTATTTCCAAGATGATAACTTTGATAGCGACGAAAAGGAAATAGTATGCCGCTATCCACAGTTCTTTGCCACACGACTTCTCAGGGAGAGTGTCATCAAGTCAGTGAAAACAAAAAGTGGTAAAGGTGGCACCTACTTTGGGGCCACAGGATGTGGTAAGACCTATACGATGGCATTCCTTGCCCGTCAACTCTCGTTGCGTTGTGCTGCCGAGATAGGTTCACCTACCATACTGATGATTGTTGATCGTGAAGACCTTCAGAAGCAAGGTGCAAAACTCTTTACCAAGAGTACTGAGTTTCTGGGCTTGGGCGAGGTTTCGGTTGTGCCAAGCCGTAAAAAGCTTCGTGAAGAACTTAGTCTGAGAGATAGCGGAGGTTTCTTCATCTGCACTATCCAAAAGTTCTGCGATAGGAAGGATGACCCGATAGGACTTGTCAACGACCGAAGTAACATCATCTGCTTCAGCGATGAAGCTCACCGTACACAGATTGAAGGCTCAAAGCGCATTCAGTTCAGCGAGGATGCTGACGAGAATATGCGTGCCATGATATCTAAGCCATATGCCAAAGTGCTGCGAGAAGCCTTGCCCAATGCAACGTTCGTAGGTTTTACAGGGACACCTATTGCAGAAACTTATCAGACTTTCGGTAACGAGATAGACCGCTACACCATGGATCAGGCTGTTGCTGATAAGATAACAGTGCCTATCAAGTATCATCCACGCATAGCCAAAGTGTTGCTGAATCAGGAGAAAGCCAAAGAGATTGAGGCATATTATGCCAAATGCGCAGAAGAGGGTTCAACCAAGGAAGATATTGCGAAAAGCAAGAAGGCCATGAGTTCGCTTGAGATGATTCTTGGCGAGCCCGACCGTCTGGATAAACTTGCCGTTGATATACATGACCATTATGTTTCTTCCGTATCTAATGACCCTGATAGAGTGCAGAAAGCAATGGTTGTCTGCTCCAACAGAAAGATTGCTTACGATTTATTGGTGAAATTCAAGGCTCATTATCCCGAATGGTTCGATGAGCGGAAAACGCCAGAAGGTGTCAATGTTTCGCCAGAAGAATTGAAAGAGTTGAAAGAAATGCCGACTATTGCTATGGTAGCCAGCGTGGGAAGTAATGACGAAAAGGATATGTACAATTATCTTGGAGGCGTGAAGAACGATAAACGTTCGGAAGATTTGGATGCCGCTTTCAAGCAAGAGCATTCCAATTTCCGAATCGTCATTGTAGTGGATATGTGGATAACGGGGTTTGACGTGGAATGTCTTACCTATATGTATAATGACAAACCGTTGCAGAAACATTCGTTAATACAGACTATTAGCCGTGCTAACCGAAAATACCCAGGTAAGGAGTATGGTCTGATAGTTGACTATATCGGCATTCGTGACCAGATGCTAGAAGCCCGTAAGATGTATGGTGGCGACAATTCCGTAGCATTGACTGAAGATGACATAGAACAGGCTACTCTCATCTTCCGTGAGAACATGGAGATTTTGAAGGCTTTGTTCAGGATTTATGATCTGACTCCATTCTTGAATCCGGAGACGGACCCTGCAACAAGATACACTCTGTTGGCAAAGGCTGCGGAGTTTGTCTTCTTGTCAAACGAGAACTTCAACTCTGTCAGTAAGGATGGTAAGAAAACAAAGAAAGTTTCTTTTAAAACCTATTTCCTGCAAAATGTGAAGAGAATGCGCAAGGCTTACGACCTTTGTCAGCCTTCGGGAGGACTCGGCGAGGAGGAGTCGGCATTGGCACAATGCTTCATGGCTATTGCAGGTATGGTATATAAGATGAATGGAACTGACGCTCCCGATATCGACACCATGAATAGGCAGGTGGCAAAGATGGTGGAGGAAGCCTTGAAATACAATAATGTAGAGAGCATTTTGGAAGAAGGTGAAGAAATGGATATTTTTGGACCAGAATTCACAGAAAGGCTTGAAGACATCAAGATGCCAGCCTCAAAACTGGAAACGCTGATAAAACTTCTTCGCAAGCAAATCTCAGAATATGGCAAGACAAACCAGGTGGCTTCGAAGAGATTCCAAGAATTGCTGGAGGCAACCGTTCAGGAGTACCACGACAGACGCAAATTCCTGTCTGAACAGGAGGCTGGCGCAACTCAGGAAGCAACAGCAGAAAGCATCATTAAGAATGCCACTGAGCAGGCTCTGAACATTCTCAAAGGTATGCAGGCAGACCGTGAGAGTTTTCGTAAATTGGGTCTTACCTTTGAAGAGAAGGCGTTTTATGACATCTTAATTCATCTAAGAGACAAAAACAACTTCGAATACGGAGAAGACAAAGAGGTAGATGGTATTGTAGTCAATGATAAGTGTAAAAGTCTTGCATGCAAGATTCGAGATATCATTGATGCAAAATCGTCCTTTGCTGATTGGCTCAATAATCAGCGAGTTCGCGACCAGTTGAAACAAGACATCAAGATCTGCCTTGTCAAGAATGGCTACCCACCTCAGTACACTCCAGAAGTGTTCCGCGAAGTAATGGAGCAGGTGGAGAATTTCAAGGAAAACGAGGATGTGGATTATAATGAGGTAAAGACTACTTCTATACCTGTGATTTCCATGTACGCTCCTATTGAAGAAGAAGGCGAGATGATGATGGCCGCAGAGCCATTTGAGTGCTATAAATGGAATCGTTTTGATCAGAACATCATAGATTTCTTTGGGGGTGATAAAACCATCATTGTGGGGTGTGCCAAGGACAAGAAACAGAAAGAATGGATTCTCGCGCATAGTATATATAATGTAAGGCTAGGTAAGACCAAGGGTTCTATGGAAGAGCATAGAGAGATGTTCGGAAGAGCTTCCCTGTTAATCCTTTATGAATTCGGTAAACCTGATAAGCTGTCAGCCTATACTATTACAGGGCATAAGGAGATGGGCAGGGAAGAACTAAAAGCGATGAACTATCCGAATAAGAATCCGCGTAAGAGTTACATGACTTTCTCTATAGAACCATTAGACATAGATTTAAGTCTTTTGACAAATCATGGTCTAATAGAGAAGCTAATAAAGATAAACCCAGTAAACGAAAAAGGTATGCCAGTGTTTATAGAACCGTAATACAAATGTTTAAAGCAAGGTGGTAATATGAGTACAATACAGAATAAAAAGATAGTGGCCAAAGAATATCCTTTGAAGGACATTCTGAGCAACAATAAGTATTCCATCGACTATTTCCAAAGAGAGTATCGATGGCAGAAAGAAAACATAGACCAGTTAATTGACGATTTGTATAATGCTTTTCGTGCTGACTATAGGCCAGAGCATTCAACAAAGGATGTTGCAAACTATGCTACATATTTCATGGGATCCATTGTTGTAATCGCAAAAGATGATGCTACAATGAGTATTATTGATGGCCAGCAACGTGTGACTTCCTTAACCCTTTTACTGATTTATCTGTACCATGCAATGGGTGTCGCCAAAGGTGCAATTTTGCAAAATATGATTTTCAGTGACAGCTATGGGGAGAAGTCATTCAATATCCAGGTTCCAGAACGCAAAGATTGCCTTGATGGGCTTTATAATAACAATGAGTACACCCCCAAAGAAACAGATGAAGATAGTGTACGTTGTATGGCCGATCGATATAATGATATCAAAGAAAACTTTCCTGAAGATCTTCAAGGGCAATCCCTTGAAAGCTTTATGTATTGGGTTATCAATAATATCGTAATTGTAAAGATTGAGGCTTACTCAGAGGAAAATGCATATACAATCTTCGAGACGATGAATGATAGAGGACTCAATCTCACCAATAGTGACATGCTAAAGGGATTCATTCTTTCTAAGTTCCAAGATGATACCAAGAGGACAGCCATCAACGACCAGTGGAAGAGAGATATGCATCAGTTGCTTTCATACGGTAAAGATTACGATAATGCTTTCTTCCGAGTATGGATGCGTTCACAGTTTGCAGAAACAAAACGCCAGAGCAAAGCTGGTTCTGTTGACGAGGACTTTGAACATATAGGTGTACGTTTCCATAGTTGGTTTAGGGACAACTATGAGAAAGGAAGACTTAAAGAGGCTATTAACGGAAGTATGGAGAACTTCCTTGATACCAACTATCGCTTCTTCTTCAATAAATATATTTTATTGCAGGAAGCAATGAAAGATGTTATTCCTGGACTTGAATGGGTTTATTATAACCAGTTCAGAGGTATTTCTCCTTATTTGGCTTCTCCCATGATGCTAGCGGGGTTAAAATTAAGCGACAGCGATGATGAATGCAAGCGGAAGATGAATCTTGTTGCTCGTTTCCTTGACGGTTTCGTTGTTAGACGACAAATTAACTTCCGTTCCTATACTGCATCTTCGATTGCCTACACTATGTTCAATATCATCAAGTCATTGCGCAATAAAACTTATGACGAAATGTTGGAAGTTTTAAGAGAGCGTGTTGAAGACTTAGATATTGATACAGGTATGAATGACCTTCGTCTGCACGGGCAGAACGGCCCATTCATAAAGTATTTCCTATGTCGCATTACTGCCTATATTGAGGAACAAAGTGGCATGGGCAACAACTTCAAGCGCTATATGACAAATCCAGAATGCAAGCCTTTTGAGATAGAACATATTTGGAGTGATCATTTTGACCGGCATACTGATGAGTTTGCGCATCCAGAAGAATTCATGCGTTTCCGAAATAAAATTGGTAATCTGGTGTTACTTCCCAATGGCACGAACCAATCGTACAATGATATGAAAGAGGACGAAAAGATTACACACTATGTGAAGGAGAACCTGCTGGCAAAATCCCTTTGTCCTCAGGCATATCAGAATAATCCGAACTTTACCTCCTTTGTAAGTTCAAAGCATCTTGACTTCAAGTCTTATGCTCATTTTGACAAATCAGCTATAGAGCAAAGATGTGTTTTGTACTCTCAGATTGCAAAAAATATATGGGAGCTGTAACCTTTAAGATTATTTATAAAGAACAAACAAGATGGCAACATGGAAACATACTGAAATAATGATAGATGGGCAGTCTGTGAAAGCACAGGCTCCCATCATCATATCTGCAAGTAGAAGTACAGACATTCCTGCTTTCTATGCGGACTGGTTCTTTGACCGATTAGAAAAAGGGTATTCGGCATGGACGAATCCTTTTAATGGGGTGAAATCATATGTATCTTATGAGAACACTCGCTTCATCGTGTTTTGGTCTAAGAATCCACGTCCGTTGTTGACATATCTGCATATATTGAAGGAACGTAACATCAAATGCTACGTTCAATACACTTTGAATGACTATGAACAAGAGAAACTTGAAAAAGTACCTTCTTTGGCTAATCGTATAGAATCATTCAAGTTGCTTGTTGAACAACTTGGTAAGGGTGCGATCGTTTGGCGCTTTGACCCCATGATATTGACTGATGACATATCGGTGGATGACTTGTTGAGGAAAGTGCAGAATATTGGCGACCAACTAAAAAATTATACAGAGAAGTTGGTTTTCAGCTATGCTGATATTGCCATGTACAGAAAGGTGAAGCATAATCTTGAAGTCAACGGCATCCCATACCATGAGTGGGAAATCGAGCAGATGGAAGAGTTTGCAGACAAGCTATCTTCTATGAATCGTGAACGTGGATGGAACTTCCAACTTGCTACATGCGGTGAGAAGATAGACATAGAAAAATATGGAATCAAGCATAATCGCTGCATAGATGGCGACCTCATTACACGCCTTGCTTGGGATGATAAAGAACTGATGGATTTCATGAATGTTAAGATTGAAGATATACCGGCCCCCTCACTATTTGGCGACCCCGAGTTGCCTGAAGGAGCAATTCTCCTGCCTCATAACCATTACTTTATCAGTAAACACAAGAAAGACAAGGGGCAGCGACCATTCTGTGAATGCATGGCCTCAAAGGATATCGGTGAATACAACACCTGCCCTCACCTTTGCGAGTATTGCTATGCTAATACGACCAAACAACTGGCAATTGATAATTGGAAACGTCATCAACAAAACAAATTCTCAGATACCATAACGGGAAAGTAATTATGCCATACGAAGAAGATATAAGGCTTTGTAATAGCATTGACGATATTATAGATTATTGCCACAATGCTTTGCCAACAGAATATAAGGGAAGACCATGGACACATCCAGAACTGAATCATGGCATAGACCTATTAGCAAGCGATGTGGCTCTAAACTGTTATATGTCTGCATACGGAGATATGCATGTAACCAAGTGCCGTGCTGCAATGATGAATTTCCCTTTTAATGAAATTCAGGGAAGTATAGAAATTGTTGACTGGGGATGCGGTCAAGGTATAGGCTCTGCCACTATAATTGAAGTGTTAAGACAGCATAATTTGCTGCAATGGCTACGGAAAGTAACGCTTATTGAGCCATCTCGTAGTGCCATTGAACGTGCAAACATTAATGTCCGTACCGTTACGCATGGTGCAGTTGAAATAGACGTTAAGAACCTTTTCCTTCCAGCAAACGGCATAGACGAAGAAAAAACTCTTAACCCTGTTGGATATAGATATAATAATGTCATCCATGTTTTTTCTAATATTTTGGATGTAACGACTATCGACCTAGGGGCAGTCGCTAGGATGGTAGCATCTGCACATGGAAGACATTTCGTCTTATGTATCGGTCCTAAAAATAGTGCTGCATATAGAATTGAGAAGTTCTGTTCTGTTTTTGGAGAACAACGCTATTTCAGCCAGATTGACAGTGTACGTTATGCACGAACGAAAAGAACAGCTCATCCATATACATGCATGACAAGATGTTTTGAGTATAATGGTGCAACAATTGACCTTAATAGATTAACTTTGGTGAGTGAAAGTCATGAGGCAATATATAATGAATACGATTTACGATTGCAAATACAAAACCATGTTCTATCACCTCAAAAAGCAAGAGTGGCCTGGAGGCTGGAGAATATCCTATCCGTGGATGATGTAATGTATATTGATGCTGTCGTAAATGAAGTAGCTGTTGACTTTATTATTGTCAGACCTAATAAAGGTGTCCTTCTTCTAAACGTGTTCAATGAAGACCTTAACAATTGTGTAATTTCAGAAGATAAAAAAGAAATATTTATAAATGGCCATAAATATCAATCGCCCATTGATTTGATCAGTCTTTGCCAATCTAGCATTAAGGATGGCATAGAAGAACTTTTGATGAGCACGATTGAGAATAGTCGGAATTTTAGTCTTATCAAAAAGACGGTTGTGTTCTCAGAAAACACAATTACCGAGATTAAGAAATTCTTTGGATTAGAAAATAACATTGTTAACTTCACATCTATTTTCGGAAAGGAGTTTATTGATAGTAGAGAAGTTTCGCAAAATTTATATACTACAATAGGTTTCTTATACAACAATAACGCTTTTGACGAGGTTGTGAGAAGGAAGCTGGCTAAGATAATTTCTCCATCATGGCATTCCTATCAGGAAGGGCGTATAGACATGCGGCCTATTGGAGCACAAAGGAGACTATCGGAAAGTAGTATAACACAACAAAAAATTAGTGGAGTTGCAGGGTCTGGAAAGACCCAGGTACTTGCTTTCAGGGCTGTGAATGCCATGAAACGCACAGGAGGTGATGTTTTAGTGTTGACCTATAACATTACTTTAGCAAACTACCTGAAATTCAGGCTTTCTGAAATTAGAGAGGATTTCTCATGGGAGAAAATTGATATATACCCTTATCATCAGTTCTTTAGAATACGTGCTGCCGAATGTCAGTTACATGTTGATTTTGGCTCATATCAAGACGAAGCCTTCTTTGCTAACTCAAGAGGTCATAAGAAATACTCAGCCATCTTCGTTGATGAAGTGCAAGACTATACTACAGAATGGCTTCGCATAGTCATGCAGAATTTTCTCTTGGATCCTAATGGTGAACTGGTTGTGTTTGGAGATCCCAAACAAAATGTATATCAACGACCTTTAGACACAAATGGTGACATTCGCTTAGGCGTTATTGGCGGACAATGGAATCGGCAATTAACGACCAGTCGAAGATTTACAAATCCGCGCCTTGCAAATCTTGCTACAGCATTTCAAACACAATTCATGGCAAATTTACCTACTGATAATATAGCTGCAGAGAACGCCATGTCAAATACATTCAATTTCCAAATATTAACGTATAATGACATGAGGCAAAATAATGCTGTCGATGCTCTTGTAACTAATATAATAAGTATAATTTCCAATGACAACAACGAAGCAAGAGACTTTGTTGTGCTTGCTTCATCAACAAAATTATTGCGTAATATTGACACCCTTTATCGTCAAAGAACAAATGAACAAACAGAAATAACCTTTATTTCAACTGAAGCTCTTGAAAGGTTAAAGCAAATACATCACGTTACTGATGAAAAGACTGCCAATTGGAAATTTAATAGGGATTTTGAGGCGCTTGAGCGAACAAGAAAACAATTGTTTACTACGGACAAGCGTTGCCTGAAAATCTCTACCATACAAAGTTTCAAAGGATGGGAGTCTCCTTCCGTAATAGTCATTCTTGAAAGCGACTTTGCTCTACATAGCACGACATTTTGCCCCATGTCGCCACAAACGATATATACGGCGATAACTCGTGCAAGGGAGAATATGTATATAATTAACATCGGTAATGACACCTACCACAACTTTTTCTATAATCAAACATTATGAATAATTTCACAACAATAGAGAAATACGCTATCATAAAGGTTCTCTCACACATCATGAAAGCTGATGGCGTTATTCATCCCAAAGAGGAAGAGTATATGGATAAAACATATAGAGATTTCTGCATAACAATCAATGATTTAGAAGACATTTCAAATATTGATGATATACAAACAAAACTTGTTATCAGCGGGATGTCAGATGAGAATAAGAATAAAGCTCAGGCATTATTCGTTGGTATGGCAAAAGCGGATGGCTTTTTACATCCCAAGGAAACGGAAATCATAAACCAATTTTTTGTTTGACAATAAGATTAGCAAAGATTAAGACTGGTATATGGTCTTTGGGGATGGATTCTATAACAGTACCACAAAAGACGTTTATCCCCCGTATTATTGATTTATTCACGTTGCTATCCACTTTATTGAAATGCCTTCGTTACCCCATAGATAACGAAGACATTTTTGATAATGTTATACAAATAGCGTAAATGCCAAAAGAGCAAACAACACATTGATGACTATAGTTCCAATGATGCAGTAGTTCCTGACCTTTGTGATTTCATCATCAAGTCGTTTGATGGTTTTTTCCATGCCTTCAGCTGCTGCCTTGTCCACTTGGGCGGGCAACTCTTTCATTCGGGCAAAAAGTGTTTCAAACAACTCTCTGGAACGACCCTCCATCTTCAACGGCAGTCCGTTCTTTTGTAGGGTTGCGTACTTGGTGTTGAGTTCCGCCATCTGTTCAAGCAGCTTCTCTGCCAGTTCGTTAACTTCCAGAAGGACTTCCGTAACGTCCTTCTTCCTGACCGGTGCAGCCTTCAGGCTGCTGTCCGGTCTTACAGGGTAGTTCTTATTTGCCATAATATTACCTTTTTTTGTTTTACATTGAATAACCTTTGCTTCTTTCTTCCAAGTCGTCATCGTAACGGCTACGCTTTGAGCCGACCTCATCCTCACGGTTACGTGAATGGGTAGGAGAGACGTGAGTGTTCAATAGGGATGACAACGTATGGGTGCCAATATGGGTAGGATTCCCTGAAGGACGGTGTGCTACAGCCTTTTTCTTGACAGAAGGCCGTATCTGTGCTTTGTGCAGCATCTTCCAGGTGTTCTCAATCCGCCCGAGTGTCAGACTGCGGTCGATGGCACTGGCCTTGTACTGCGTCCCCGACTTGGAGAGAATGTAATAACCCTGCAACTTGCCGCTTTTGGCAAACGCCTCACGAATCTCAAATCCCTCAGCCGCCATCAGCATCTTGAAGATGTCGAAAGAGAATGTGTCCATGCCTCCGAGGATCCTGAAGGCTGCCTCCCTGATTTCCTCCTTATTCCTCGGAGAGATGTCCTCTGCTACGCTGAAACCACGCTCACGGCTGATGTCGTTGGCCACCTTTGCCGCCTTCTTTCCTATGAAAGAATCTGAGACAACCGTTCCATCCGTTAGGACACGGTTTGCCAGCACATGCCAGTGTCGCAGGTTCCGGTTATGGTCGGTCCGTTCATGCTGGTAGGCAATCCACTGCATCTGACGGAACTGTTCCTCCGAAAGCCCAAGTTCTCCTGTCATCAGCCTGAGCATGTACTCCTCAACGAGTTCCCTGCACTGCTCCGGGGACTTCACCTTGTCAGCGTCCTGTTCCGACAAGGTTATTACGATGTCGAAGTAGCACTTCGAGAGGTTGCGGTGATGGTTCTCCTGAACGTCATGCATTTCACGGGTAATCTCCCCAGAAGTGTCGCCGTATAGGTTATGGCGGCACAACTCACTGGCTACATGGACATGAGCGATGGTCTTGTTCGCATCATACTCCAGCTTGGCTGTCCCATAGCTAATCGTTCTTGCCTTTGCTACCATAGAGAATCTCCTTCAGTCTTTTGATGATACATCTCAGTTCGTCCATTAACGCAGCATACTTCCTCTGGTGGAAGAAATTGGTGATGTGCGTCAGGTCGCTGGTGAGTTTTCTTACCTCGGTAATGACTTGATACTCATGCTCCGAAAGGCGCTTCCTTGGACTGTAAGCGAGCAGCACCTGACGACAGTAGTCGGACACCGAAAGGCCACACTCCTCCGCATGTCTTCTGATGAGGGCAAACTCCAGTTCGCCACATCTGATATTGATTCTTTCTGTTTTTTTCATATCCTTTATTACTATATTATTATAAAACATGAAAACTATAAAATACTAAAAGTGTAAATGTATAAAATTGTATTATTGTAAAAGTATAAAATATGAAATTGATAATATCAAAATTTACAATTATCATATTATGTAAATATACAAATATCATAATATACAAATATACAATTATCATATTATCACATAATGTAGAACATGCTTTCAAAACCCACATTTGCGACCACCGGGAGCGAACGGCAAGGACGTTTTTGTATGACAAAAACACTTCTTGCAATATACTTCCGACCTTACTTCCTGACGTCGTCAGGTCATCCGTATATTGGGAACCACGATTGAAATTTGTCCCGTGTCTTATGACCATTTTCGTGTATCTTATATCAAGAAAAACTACCACAATTAAGAAACCAGTTCCAGGTCAAGCCTTTCCATCAGTGTCCTAATACAGGGATTCCTGGCAATCATCATCCTGAGGATGGCCGCCTGTGAGTGCTCATTCAGCAAGTAGTCGGCAATGTCCAGTCCGCTCTCCTTTTCACTTTGGGAAGCATGCTCTTCCAGATAGGCGAAAACATGGGCTTCGATGTCATGCCGTCTCAGCTTTTCAGCTTTTCCCTCCCAGTTCTCTTTCATGCCAAGATCAGGAAACAGCACCACTTTCCTGTCCTTGAAGATGTCCAGATTGGCCTTGCCGAACATACCGTCCTTTCCTCCACAGGCCAGCCAGACGTAGTCAGGGAGATAGTAGGAGGCAATGATGGCAGACTTCTCGCTCTCGACGATTCCGACAGGGAGGTCAGGATACTCAGCCAGCAGATGTTCCCCGAAGAAACACTGGCCGATCCTTTCCTTGTCGATTCTCATCAGCGTATGTGCCCATGTGGGATGCACCTCATGCGAGCGTTTACCCGTTGACGCATCATAGAACATCACCTTTCCCTGACAGACACGACCCTTGATATTCACCTGCCAGAACACGCAGGAACCTTTCCGTACCTTGGCCGTACCGACATTGTATTTACCAGCCAGTTCGAATGCTGCCAGTTCGCCGAACCTGCTGCATAGGAACAGAAAGAAGTTGTTCTCCTCGTAATGGCTCATGGAACTCTCCATGACAGAACGGGGAAAGAAATACCGCTCGACCTTAGGCCGTGGAGGGGTTGGGACTATCGGAGAAAGGGTGGCTGCATCGTCCCTCAGTTCCTCCTTCATATCCGGATGGTCATGAAAGAACTGCCTTGGCGTATAGTGATAGCCGCACTTGTGCTCATGGTTGCACCGACCCACTTCAGGGGGAAAGGTTATCCTCCCCTCCGTGTCGATATACTGTGAGAAACATTCCCTGGCGTGGCAGCTGGGACACTCTTTCCTGTCTGCCCGGCTCTTGTATGGCTTCAATATGAATCTGTGTTCGCTCATAATGCTTTGTTTTTATTGGTTCATAATGTTCCCATGACCCTTTGACCTTTTGAACTTTTGACCCTTTGGACACGAAAGGCTGATTCCTATGGCTCACGATAGGGTCAAAAGGTCAAAGGTTCATTGGGTCACCTGCTCCTTTTCCTCTTTACGCATGACTTTCTGATAGAGTCCGTGCTTCGGATTTATAAGTATGCCGTTTGCACAGCACCTTTTCAGGAAACGCTTCACTGTACTTTCCGACATCCCGAGAGTATTACCAAGCACATGGGCATCCGATGTCTTGAATTCATCAGGCAACCTGTAGAACAGTTGCATGTCTTTGCCTTCATCCTTCCTCTCGGAGATATAAGAGAATGCCTTTTTCTCCATACTGCGGAAGTACTCTGCCAGGCTAATGGCTGACCTGACACTGTCCTCGTCAATGACAGAAGGGCTGCACCGGTTGTCGCAGAAGGAACGTACGACCTGGATCACCAGACAGAAACGGACGGCATACGTCTCCAGTTTCCCGTAGAATCCCCTGAGATAATCTTCATCGGTCTCTTTCCACTCCCTCCGGTGTTTCCCGTTCCGCCAATGACAGAGTACCTTCTTGGCCCTCTCGCTGAACTTCACAACACGTGGAATCACATCTCCATTCCCGTCATATTCGGACGGGACCTCAAGGATGCTCCTAACGATGCTGTTCCAATCATCGAGGATACAGGGTGAGACCTGCTGCATGGTCCATTCCGGCATCTCCGTGATGTCAGGGAACACCTTCAGCAGGCGTGAGGAAAAGCCGCTCGTCATCCGCTTGCCACCAAGCAGTTCAGGAAGAAGGCCCGGCTGCGTACCGCCTATGAGCGACACATAGGGGTGCAAGATGGTCATAGGCCCTTCGGAAGACTTCCTGTTGAGTTTGATTCCGTCTCCATTGAAAAGCTGGAGCCAGTAGGCATCATCGCTGCCACGGTTATACCTGGACATATTGCTCAGTAAAGAGTCCAGCTCATCCACGTACGTCAGCACACCTCGTCGGCTTTGGTCAAGAACGGAATAGAGAGCCTCAATCGTAGCGTTGATGGTAAGTACCGAGCGGCAGACAGGCCGTACCGGATCTGTATCGAAGCCATTTGCCTCACGTTCCTCCCTCGGCAGTGCCATCGCCCGTTCATACTTTTCCCTCTCGTTCCTGTATACCCTCTCCAGTTCCGCATCGAAGAGGTTGAGTGGTTTCACGGCCAGCTTCAGCGGAGGAGTCTTCCCGCAGCTTGGAGGCCCAATCAGCACGAGAAAGATGATGGGAGAATCATGCCAGGTGGACTTGAAGTGACACGTCCACTGGTTTCCCATGGCAGCAGCTAGCACTGTGAACATGGAGGCACACAGGTAGTCAAGGTTGAGTCCTTCTTCCCGATGAAGTGCCTGGACAATCCTCTGGATCTTCTCGGGGAACACACTGACGGGGAAGGATGGGCAGCCCCCATCAAAGGACTGCTCATCACTCTTCTCCGCAGAACCGACTTCCTGCTGGAAATAGTTCTCAATAGAAGATACCATCGTTTCGGATGGAATGCTCAATGTTTGTACACTCATAATTACATCCTCCTTCTATTATGTGCGACATAAGCTTCTGCTTCTCTCTGAATCTCATAATCAGCCTTCCGTTTCTTGTTCATCAACCAATCGTCAATCTCGGACTTGCGAAAGAAAAGATTCTTTTTGATCTTATGGAAAGGAATCTGGTTCTCACTCGTCCAGCCATAGACAGTCTGCTCAGCTGGATGGAAGGGGATGTACTCACGTACTTCCTCAATGTTCATCCAACGGTCTTCCTCACTTTGTGAAGGCTTTTGGAAATCAAGAAGCATTCTTTTTAGGTCGGCCATCTCTTGACGGATTTCTGTCAAGGCTCTCGGCACATCATTAAATGAATAAGTGTTTTCTACCATACTTATAATAATGAATAGTTGGCTGAGATCAATAGGAAAACAGCCACCTTTCGAAAGAAAGGCAACTGCAAAAATATAGGCGTAAAATGAGGCTTTCGAAAACCAAAAAACCTATTTCCGGCTTAGTCGGAATAGGTTTTTATCTTTTTTACTATTCGGAATGGATACTCGGATTAGCTATTCGGAATAGCAGTGGATAATACTTGTAACTGACACTTTAAAGATTCCAATCGATGTATCTTCCGTCTATCAGATATTTATTGCGTTCTTCTTTATTGAAGATTTCGTTCAGTGTGTCTCTTACGAGGATAAAGTCTTCATGGCCGGAGATAATTTTCCATTCAGATGGACGGCCTGAAGCTATTCCTTTAGCTTTTGAGAAATCGTCTTGCGTAGAATATCCTTTCTCTCCAAACATATAAACGGCCCAAATTCTGAAATCCTTCCCGGAACGTCTTGAAGTTATGAATCCCAACTCCATAAACCATTGGTAAATGATGTACCAGTATCTTTGTTGGTGATGGTAATTACGATCGTTGAATACAGAGTTCAAGCCTTTACCAATTTTATCCATATCAAGTCCTTCACGGAAAATCCCTCCAAACATCTTTTTGGCTTGTCCCCAATCTTTCGAAAGCAGCATCTCTTTCTCGTCAGGCAGTTCTCTCTTGGGAACATTCCTGGTTCTTTTCACTGGTGGTTCTTGTTCTGACTCTTGATTGCTCTTAATCCTAGCAGCATCAAGAAAGATATCGAAATAGGGCATAGCGCTTAATACGGGAAAATGAATACTTGGAATCAACGGGGCTGGTACGTTGACGGCGGCTTGATGAAGATCGTCAAGAATCTCTGCATCAATGTTATGTTCGCATGCCAGTAAATAATAGGCGATACCCAGAACAGTATTCCTCTGGTAGAGCCAATCCACTTCATATTTTTGTTTCTTGGCTCCCCAATGATACAATTCCTTGCTTTCTCTGGCGATAACCTCATGGAAGTTCTCTTCCGCAGCTATTATCTCATTTTTGATACTCTCGGCAAGATTGAAAGCATAGACAATAGGCAGATCCTCTTTAGTGAGGCATTTCTTGTTGTTCTCTCTCCCCCAATGGGGTTCATACATGGCCTTGGCGATTTTATAAGCCTCCTTTTCCGGTTTTTGAGACCGGATAAGGTCATTCTCCGTTTTATAGTATTCAGTGTATTTCATTATCAAGTGACTATTATTTCTTGTTTAGGTTAGATAGGTCAACATCCAACTTAATGGCATTTGCCGCTTTCTCTTTTTTCTCATCGACAATCTTCGCATATATTTGTGTCGTCGTCACCTTTCTATGACCAAGCATCTTACTGACGGTATAGATGTCCGTTCCGTTGGTAAGTTGCAATGTAGCATAAGTATGGCGAAAACAGTGGAAAGTAATGTGCTTTGTAATACCCGAAGTTTCAATCCATTTCTTAACAGGGCGATTGATCCATGACGGATCTTGTAAGCCTTCAAAAACGAGTCGATCTGCATCCCCATGCTCACCGCAAAGCAGGTGGGCTTGGTCGGAAATAGGCATGTACTCTGCACCTTTGGTCTTCTGTTGCGTAAAGTGGAGCTTATAGTGTTCCTTATCTTTTACGACATCACGCCATTTCAATTGTTTGATGTCACTGTGGCGCAATCCCGTCAAGGCAGAGAACAATGCTGCTCTCTTAAGAATATCACTATCGCATGGTGTGGCGGCCAGTTGATTGAGTTCCTCCAATGTCAGATATTCACGCTGACTTTCCTCGTAGTATATGTTCTTAACTTTGGCTGCAAGGTCAATGGTCAAGTAACCATCAATGAAGGCTTGATGAAGTGCTGCCTTGAATATAGAGAAATAAGTAGATGCCGTATTAGCGGATATGGTTCCCTCCTTACTACCTCCCTGGGGCGCATTTTGTAGAAAGGCCTTGTAATCCTCGATGAGGTTCACGTCAATGCTGCCGAATAGAAGAGGTTTCCCTCCAGTGTATAGCTTCATCAGTGCCAGTTCTCTTTTCCAATTCACTTGAATTGACTTGGAACTGTTCTTGTGACGTTTGTCCTTTAGCTCTTCAAAGTACTTGATGAAGTCACACTTTGCCCTTTCGTTTTGTGCTGCTTGTTCTGCCTCCGAGTCTGTGTACAAAGACTGATTATCGTATTCGTGCTGACGAAGGCCACGAACCTTGTCCGCAAAGATGCAAGCCTCCTGATCTTTTTGTGAACGGCACATGATAATGCCATTTGCATCGCGCTTGGGACGGTAGTACGCTTTACCATCAGGCAAAGTCCTCCCAGAACTGTTCTTGTCAAAGATGGGAGTCGTTATAAAACGGCCAAGAGGTTCATGCTTACGAAGAGGTTTTTCCTTTCCTGGCTCAAAGACAGGAAAACTTTCAATGAGCAACGACCACTGCTCTTTGTATTCGGATTTGCGGAGTATTACCTTGAATACCGTGCGCTTCATTGGAGTCTTCATATCTCAATAGATTTGTAGAGTTTGTCAATTTCGGATTTTGGAGCGTAAACATAGTTGCCAATCTGTCGAGTAGGGATGGAGAACTTGCGGATGTGTGCCCATACCGACGAATCATGAATTCTATACTTCTTTGAGATTTCTCCGATGGTATAGCAATTCTCGGGGTCGAGATTATAAGACTTGGGGATGGGCTTCTTAGCTACCTTTCGCACTTTCTTCCTCAAAGGGAAACGTGCTTCTATATCGGCACGCCTAACTCTCAGTTGTTTTTTGCCGAGGTTGACAGAAGGAAGCATTCCCTTACGAATCTCGCGATACAAAGTGTCACGTTCAACGCAATAAAGGGCAACAGCTTCTTGAACAGAAAGGAACTCTCTAATATCAGGAATCTCTTTCGCTATCTGCTCGTACTTTGCTTCCTTTGCCTCACGATCCTTCTTTCGTTTATAGGCAATGTCGGAGCATTGCTTGGAGCAATATGTCGCATCTATGGTGCGTATTTGGAATATTGCACCACAAATAGGACATCTCCTTCTGATTTCGTATTTTGCTTGTGCCATATATTATATAATAATAAGGTGTATTATATCTTTTGTTGAACTTCACCGACCAAAGTGTCGCGTGAACGATTTGGTGCAAATATACGACAAAAATCAGAAAACAAGCATAAAGAAACAAAGTTTAACTAAATTAAAAATAGGTGTAGCTCAATGAGTTACACCTATTTTCCTATAATTGCATATTGTTGCTTATCAGTATTACTTGACCTCCTCGAAATCGGCATCTTGGATATTGTCATCACTATTGCCGCTCTGTGTCTGCTGTCCTCCGGCATTTGCACCACCGTTGAATCCGGCACCTGCACCTGGCTGAGCACCGCCAGCCTGCTGATACATCTGGGCAGAGGCAGCCTGCATGACTTGATTGAGGTTGTTGATGGCATTGTCGATAGCTGTCACGTCGCCAGCCTTATGAGCAGTCAGCCTGATTCATCTTGTCGATGCGTTCGCGTTCCTTCTTATCGTTCTCTGCATTTTGTTCAGCCTCAGCCTTCATACGGTTGATTTCGTCCTCGCTCAAGCCACTTGATGCCTCGATGCGGATGGCCTGTTCCTTACCAGTAGCCTTATCCTTGGCACTTACGTTAAGAATACCATTGGCATCAATATCGAATGTTACTTCAATCTGAGGAACACCACGACGTGCAGGAGCAATGCCTTCGAGGTTGAACTGACCGATTGACTTGTTCTGTGAAGCCATCGGACGCTCACCTTGCAGGACATGGATGGTCACTGCGGTCTGATTATCAACGGCTGTTGAGAATGTCTCACTCTTCTTGCAAGGAATCGTTGAGTTTGCATCAATCAGCTTCGTCATCACGCCACCGAGTGTCTCAATACCCAGTGTCAGCGGAGTAACGTCGAGGAGGACGATGTCTCCTACTCCACCTTCCTTGTTCAGGATGGCACCCTGGATAGATGCACCAACTGCCACAACCTCATCAGGGTTAACGCCCTTTGAAGGCTCTTTACCGAAGTAGTTCTTCACCAGAGTCTGCACAGCAGGGATACGGCTTGAACCACCTACGAGGATAACCTCGTCGATATCGCTTGTAGAGAGCTTAGCGTCACGGATAGCATTCTGACATGGAACCAGACAAGCCTGGATAAGGTCGTGAGCCAGCTGCTCGAACTGTGCACGTGTAAGAGTCTTCACCAAGTGCTTAGGTACACCACCCTCAGCAGAGATATACGGCAGGTTGATTTCTGTAGAGGTGGTAGAAGACAGTTCAATCTTTGCCTTCTCTGCAGCCTCTTTCAGTCGCTGCATAGCCATCGGATCCTTAGAAAGGTCGATGCCTTCGTCAGCCTTGAATCCCTTTACGAGCCAGTCGATAATCACCTGGTCGAAATCATCACCACCAAGGTGAGTGTCTCCATTGGTAGACAGCACTTCAAACACACCGCCACCGAACTCAAGAATAGAGATATCGAACGTACCACCACCGAGGTCGAAGACGGCAATCTTCATATCCTTATTTGCCTTGTCCACACCGTATGCCAGAGCAGCAGCAGTCGGCTCATTAACGATACGCTGTACATTCAGGCCTGCAATCTGTCCGGCTTCCTTAGTTGCCTGACGCTGAGAGTCAGAGAAGTAAGCAGGTACGGTGATGACAGCATCGGTCACTTCCTGTCCGAGATAGTCCTCAGCGGTCTTCTTCATCTTCTGAAGCACCATGGCAGAGATTTCCTGCGGAGTGTACTTACGTCCTTCGATATCCACACGTGGGTATCCGTTTTCATTGGTAACGGTGTAAGGCACACGCTCTGCCTCTTTCTGTGCCTGCTGATAAGTTTCACCCATGAAACGCTTGATAGAGTAAACGGTGTTCTTCGGGTTAGTGATAGCCTGACGCTTGGCAGGATCACCGACCTTACGCTCTCCGTCTTTCACGAAACCTACCACTGAAGGAGTGGTACGCTTACCTTCGCTATTAGCGATTACTACAGGCTCGTTACCTTCGAAAACGGCAACGCAGCTGTTAGTTGTTCCTAAGTCGATTCCAATAATCTTTCCCATAATTCTTTTATTTTTATTTTGTTATTATTCTTTTATTAATAGACATGGACACGTATGTCCGTCATTTATCCGACAAAAGCCATGCCAACAGGAAAGAGCTGTCATCGATATGACAAAATGGCAGAAAGGAAAAAGCGAGACAGGAATCATCCCATCTCGCTTTTGACTATCTCTGAAAATGTCTTACTCTGTCACTGCCTCAACGGTATATCCTGCAGAGCGAAGCAGTTGCAGCAGTCCCTTTTCACCAGGAAGATGTCCGGCACCCACGGCGAAGAAGGTAGCCTTGTCAGCCATGATTTTCTTCATCTTAACCAGCCAGTCAGCATTTCTGTTGTCCAACAGTGCTGCCTCTTCCTCGGGTGTTGAATCACAGCTGTTATTCAACTTCATGTCCATTGCTTTCTTCAGTGCATCAAGATCCTGAGCCTTATAGGCGTTGGTGATGTCACGAAGCATCTGCACATTGAATTCCTCGTTATCAATCAGACACATCAGCATCTTTGCCTGACGCTCTAAAGGCATAGACTTGAAAAGCAGGTCAGCCTGGAACTTCACCGTCTCTAATCCGCCAATAGGTTCATTGTTGTGCTTCCCTTGCTCCTGGAAGAAGTTGTCAAGTGAAGTAGTCGGGTCCACACGACCAATACCATGAGTAGCAAAGAGCAATATCTGAATATTGTTAATCAAAGCCATCGGTGTCATACGAGCCATCTGCTGTGTCATCTGGGTGTTACCATTAAGATCGTTTCCCATGGCAGCACGCAGCCATTTGTTCAGGCGCGTATATTCATCTGTAGTCAGGTAATCCTTCAAAGTCTTTCCATCAGGCAGGGTCATTGCATTTTGCAGATATTTCACGCTATCCATCTTGGCTGCATCAGATAAGATCAACTCTCCATAGACCTGATCGGTTTCTGTCAGTGCAGGATACACTCCCTTAATATTATTTACCATGGTAATGCTGCCAAAATGATGGGTGCCTACCACGTAAGAAGGCTTTGCCAGTCCATTACCAGAAATCTTGTATAACAACTGTGCACTTGCTCCAATTGTAGCTGAAAGCATCAGTGCTATTACCATTATCTTTTTCATCATACCTTATTAATATATATATTATAGTTTTAAATTGTTGTTTCTTACTTTTCGGGCATCATAATCACTTCAACGTGATTCTTGCTCTTCAGAACGACGTTCTTAAGGAAATCGCTTACGCTCTTGGTACTGACAGCTTCAACGGTCTTTTTATAGTCAGTATAGACATCAACGCCAAAACGCTTCCATGTATTCAGCACACCAGTCCAGTAGCGGTTGGTCTTTGCATCAACATCAGCCTGCTTCAGCAGAATCTGCTTCACCTTGAGTAGGTCATCAGCATTCGGGGCAGCAACCAGCGATTTCATTCCTTTCTGGAATTCAGGTATTGCCTCAGCAGCCTTGTCAGGATTCAACTTTCCTGTTCCCTTGATTGAGATATATGTAGCAGGACCGTCAACATCCAGTTCCGACTCGGCTCCAGCATGATAGGCAGCTGACAGACGTTCACGGATCTCACGGTTCAGCATCATGTCAAGCATACGGCCACTTACATCCTGCAACACGCTGTTCTGGAGGGTAAACTTGACAGGATTCGACCGCCAGATACTGTTGGCCTGTGCCTGTGGATTCTCCATCTTCTTTTCAAAAGACCTGTTCTTCTCGCCATTAGCAAATGTGCGGATTTCCTTCTGTGTGAGAGTAGCCTTGCCCTTTGAAGGAAGCGAAGCAATGTACTGCTCGATGAACTGGCAAAGCTGAGCCTCATCGTAGTTACCTACGAATGTGAATGTGAAGTCGGCGGCATTGCCATAGAGATTCTTCCATATTTCGAGTACGCGATCATAGCTGATTCCTTCTATATTCTCTGCTGAAGGAATGCGGAAATAAGGATTGTTGTTATAGACAACGCTCATCACGGAGTCTTCGAATACAGCCTCATTGTTCAGACTGATGTTCTTCAACTGTGTTGAAATCAACGTGAGGAAATTATTGACAGCTTTCTCGTCCTTCGTTACCTTCGTAAAGTCAAGATAGATAAGCTGGAAAAGTGTCTCCAGATCCTTCGGAGTGGAATTGCCGCTCAGTCCGTGCATAGAGTTTTCGATGCTGAACTGTGTTCCCACCTGCTTACCAGCCAAAGCTTTCTGCAAATCTGTGCTGGAGAAGTTGCCCAGACCGCTCTGCGAAAGGATGTAGTTGGCAAACTGTATGTTATAGACATCTTCCTTGCCGAACACCGATGCACCGCCATTTGAGGTTGCACGGAACACAATTTCATCTGCATTGAAGTCGGTCTTTTTCATCAGAACAGTTGCACCGTTCGACAATGTGAGCTGCTTGAAGCCTAATGCTGCATTCTCTGTTGACTTTACAATACTGCCTTTCGCCGGCATTTCTGTAATCAGCGGCTCTTGCTTTACGTTGTCGACATAAGCTGTAAGCGTTTCCTGACGTACTGCATCCACAGCCTTCTTCATGTCGGCGCCAGTGAAGTATTGTTTGCCATCTTTCTCCTGCACAGCTGCCAACACCACGAAATTGGTGTCGTTATCAGCTATAAGCTGTCCGGCAATCTGGTTGATAATCTCAACAGGGATATTGGCAGACAAAGCATTCATTATCTGATACTCGTCCTCAATACTTGGAATCGGTTCGTTTTCGATAAAGTTCTTCACGTATTGCTGGCAATAAGCATCGTTGGGATGCTTCTCGCGATTATTGTAAACTTTCTCTAAACGACTCAGATATTCCGACTTGGCACGCGCATACTCTGTAGCTGTAAAGCCGAAATCCTTCACGCGCTTCAGTTCACGGATACCTGCCGACAAGCCAGCCAGCTCTTGTCCCTCTTTAGGAACAACGGTCAGTGTCAGCGCATCCTTTGTGCGCGACACAAGATACTGGCCTTCTTCGGCTCCTGCCTGTAAGAAGGGACATTCAGGTTTCTGTGCCTCCTCAGAGAAGCGTGCGTTGATCATCTGGCTGATAAGGTCGCGAGCATAGTCGAACACCATGTAACTGAGATTGCTCTTCAATGAATCGGGAGTGGCATCATGCTTCATCGATATCAGGAAAAGTGACACCTGCTGCTCCTTATCTTTACCAACAACATAGATTCCTTCGTTGTTGTCGGGCACAGGTTCCAACTCTACCTTTGCCGCATTGGCAGGTACCTTAATGCCGCCGAAGAGCTCTTTTATCTTCTGTTCTGTCCTGTCGACATCGACATCACCCACGATGATGATTCCCTGATTGTCGGGACGATACCACTTACGATAATATGCACGTAGCGTCTCAGGAGAGCAGCCGTCAATCACCGACATCAAGCCAATGGGGAAACGCTGTCCGTACTTTGACCCAGGATAAAGATCAGGCAACACACTCTCTAAGATCTTCTGCGTACCGACAATACGCATACGATATTCATTGTGTACGACATCTCGTTCCTGGTCAATTGCCTTAGCATCAAGGGTGATGCCATTAGACCAGTCTTTCAGCACCAGCATACACGAATCAATTGCTGTGATGCGGGCTGTGGGCACGTCAGTAATAAAATATACTGTTTGGTCAGTACTTGTATAAGCATTCAGGTTCCGTCCATATTCCACGCCAATGCTCTGCAGATACTCCTGCAGCAGATTGTCCTTGAAATGCTCAGAACCATTGAAGGCCATGTGTTCCAGCAGGTGAGCGAGTCCTCGCTGGTCTTCATTCTCGTTAATAGAACCCACTTTCTGGGCGATGTAGAAGTTTGCCACATGCTCGGGATAGTTGTTATGACGGATATAATATGTCAATCCGTTGTCGAGCTTGCCAACACGTACTTCCTTGTCTTGAGGTATGGGTGCCATCTGCTGAGCCTGCACTGACACACCTGCAAACAATAATACTGCTACAAAAAAGTTTTTCAATCTCATTTTGATACGATATTTTTAATGATGAACTATTTCAAATACCTTTTATTCATTAGACATGCAAAAGTACAAAAAACTACACAAACAAAGCTTTTTTATAGTAAATTTTCTGTTTTTCATGCATTTTAGTAACATTATTAGCGTTTTTTGACGGTCTTGAACTCTCTACTTTTAAAGAAGATATGTTTTTTTGACTAACATCAACAAAAGCACCAAAATCATCCACTATTCCATTTTATCATTTGCCAGAAGTGAAAATTGCCGTAACTTTGCACCGTCAAAAGACATAAAGGATAACAAATTTATTATTAAAAAGGAGCAGACAAACACACTGCTCAAATTAAAAAAGAAAGGGTAAAAAGATGAAAAAAATGATTTTGACAATGGTAGCATTGATGAGTTTAACCACCACATTTGCTGCAAAAGAGAAGATGGATAAAGTGAACGACATGAAGGTCTACGAGTGGAATGTCAACATGCATAAGCTCTCCGACGCCTTGAGTCTGTCAGCTGAACAGGAAGATGTCGTAACTGAAATCAATCGTAGATTTGCCAGAGATCTGAGGGCCGCTGCCCATACTCGCAAGAACGACCGTAAGGAACGGGTAGAAAAGGCTCTTGACAAGAATGTCATGAGAATGCGCTCTATCCTTGACTACAAGCAGATGCGTACTTATCTGACAATTCTGAATGTTACGGTTAACAACCGTGGATTGAACAGCTAATCAGTTTATTTTAAAAGAGAAAGCAGAAGGGTGCATCCACTGGGTGCACCCTTCATTATTTAGGTAAGGTTGATACAATCCTTATAGTCCTGCTTTCGATACCACAATCTTGGCTTTACTGTTTGAGTAATCAGACGGAACGGTAAAGCTTACTCCATCGTAGGTGACAGTACTTCCACCGGCGACATTGACACCACTATAAAGCTTGTAGCCCTGTGTTCCTCCCGTGGGTTCACATTTCTTCTGTCCGATGCCCATCACCGTACCTCCGTTTATGGTTAAACGATTGTCGGTCTTGAAAGCATTACCGGAATCTGAAGAAGCAGCGACATAGATGTTACCGCCATTGATGATGATATTACCGTCGGTCTTCACTCCATGCGGTTTCGAGTCGTCAGCTCCATAGACAAAGACGGCACCAGTTGTACAAACCTTCACTGTTCCATTGTTAAAGGTAATGTCGGTTGTTGCATTAATACCTTTACCGCCAGAACCTGTGTTATGCAGGGTTATGTCACCACTATTAATCGTAAACGCTCCATCCGTCTTCAGGGCAGAAGGGCTTGAGATGTCTTTCTCTTCAGCATCATAAGTCGCATTTCCTGAACACGTGATAGAGGCGGTTGTCCCTGACCATGTGATGTCACTTTCAGCCTTCAGTCCCTTCGAGGCGGTTCCTGTAGACTTGATGGTAAGCGTACCTCCATTCATGAAAGCCATTCCATTGTTCTCGTATTGGTCGGCGGTACCCTTGTTGGCTCCCTTTATCCCAATATCTATGCCATCTCCTGTAGAACTGATATTGACAGTTCCTCCATCCATACGGAAATACTGACTGATGTGGAAGCCGTCGGAAGCAGCTTCGGAAACGGTGATGGTACCGCTCTTCAGCACCATACATTCATCTGCAGTGAGTGCATGCTTCGTCTTTCCTGCTATTGTTAGCGACCCTGTCCCGTCGAATTCCGGATGACCGTTGATATAGAATGTCGCATTGTGTGAACCGCCCGCTCCATCAGATAACTGGTTTGTTCCTGTAACGGTGACAGCAATCTTCTTTCCGTCTTGGATATCGATGGCAGCTCCTGACGGATTGGTCAGCGACAGGTTGTTAAGCACAAAGTTTGCCTTATATGATCCGTCCATGAAGAACGAGCCGTTTGCCGATGAACCGCTGAGCGTATAAGTCACCTCGTTCTGTAGAGATTCACTCTGTACGACAGAGACAGTAGCACCATTGGCTACAATCGTGAGCTTGCTGGCAATATTACCGGCAACCACAACGGCAGCCGTATTTCCACTCCAGACAACACTTACTGTGTTATCAGCGACGACATTGTCATCCACCTTGATGGAACTGATCTGAGACAGCTGATAAGTCTTTCCTTCAATCGTGAGTGATGTCCCTCCGTTGAAAACCATGTCACCCGTGTTAGAAGCTGAATGAGCATAGGTAACTTCCCCCACGTTCACATTCAATGTCTGTGCATAGGTGACAGAGACAAAGCCAATCAGCATGAAGACTGTAACGAAACTAAGCTTCTTCATAGTCTCTATGATTTATTATTTTACTGCTATCTTGACAGAAGTGTTACCCTGTTTCACAATATAGACTCCCTTGGGAAGCTCTGAATTGATTGTCGAGAGCTGCACATTGTCGGCAACCTTCCTGCCCTGCAAGTCATAAACAGAAGCCGTTTCCATCTTTGTAGCAATGTTCTCAGGCTGACGAATACCAGATGTCACGGAAAAATACATCTTATTAAGATCCTTCAGGGAAAGCGTAGTGGTGGTTCCGTCCTGTGAAACCAGCATGTTACCATCCGAAAAGGTTATAGTAAGACCGGAAACATTGAAAGACTGCTCTGTCCCGTCTGCCTGCTGTAATGTCAGGAAATTGAAATTGTCGGCACTAACAGAAAGAACGGCAGAAGCAACTAATACCAATATGAGAATAACTCTTTTCATCTTAATGTTATCTTGAGGTTAATAAATATTATTCATTGTGTGCAAAAATAGCTATTTTTTCTTGTAGCGACAAGAAAAATTCAACAAAATGTAAGTTCTGTTAAGTAAAAGCCTCTCCTTTTGAGGGGAGAGGCTGTAACTGTTATTCCCAGATACTGTAGTGGTAGTAGCGGAAATTGTTGGGGAAATAGAACCAGTTGTCAGGATTGGAGGATTCTGTGAGCTGGAACTCTCCTGGCGACATGATTGATCCGGAACGTGCTGAGATTTTGTAAGTGCGCCACTCATCCTTTGACGCAAACGCATCTACAAAGTACTTGAAGCCGGCATCATAAAGGTTGACACCTAACCCGTGCTTTTCTTCACCAGTCCAACGGACTGATATCTCATCGTTGTTCTCCTTCTTCATCTCCATCGGGTAATGGATTTCACCCGAACCATACCACATATTGAAAATAAGTTCGAGATTGCCGAAGCCATCGGTACTCAGGCAGACATAGGCAAGATTGTCGGGATTATACTTCCCACTCTTCTTGAGTGCATTCTTAGCCTTGTCCCATTCTCCCTGAAGCCACGGACTCAAACTGCTATATCCCCAGAAGCGCGAGTCGTACTCTTCATCGTAAATCCAGTAATTAGCAAAAGGTTTCGGGATGATGCGTGCCTGTCCGTGAATGTCGTCATAGGCATCCTTCTCCGGCGTAATCTTCATCTCCTTAATGATATGTCCCTTGTACTCAATGGGCTCCAGGAAATAGAGACCGCCCACAAGGTTTCCATAGCTGTAGAGATGACCGTCCACACGCGGGTCGTCACCCTCCATCCAGATACTGAGATTCTGATAGGTGCCGAGGAAACGGGCAGGCAGCGTGTCACCTTCGCACACGAAGGAGCAGTCATAGGGCGAATAGAAAGTCTGGATACTGTCACAGGCAGTCTGGTATTCTTGAGCGGTGACGGGCAGCTTGATCATGACGAAAGGCAGCTGCTTGGTCTTTCCGCGACCGAAAATAGTATCCTCGTTTTCTGAGTATCGGTCAAGGCAGAACTCAAAGTCTCCTTGCAGATCCTGTGCAAAATACTGGGACTGGTCGGCATAGTAATGGAAGAATCCATTATAGGTGTCGAAAGAAAGGACAATGCCATTATCCATCTTGAATGAATACATACTGACAACGCTGTCTTTATCTGCAACACCGGGAAGCCTTACCGTACTGATAGACTTGTAGAATGTACTATAGACCTGGTCAAACTTCACGGCGTAGGTGGCTACAGAAGGATGACGTCCATAGGTGGGATTGTCTGTATAAAGTGCCCATCCGTACTTATTGTTGTTGAAGACGCGACGATAGTCGGCCATCCATGCATCTGAACGATTGGCTGCATCCATCTCAAAGAGATCGTCTTCCTTCATCTGACAACCATAGAGTGTCGGAAGCAGAGAAAGGCAAGAAACAAGAAGCAACAGGCAATAGATATATTTCTTAATCATAACTATTAACTTTTTAATATTATCATTGAACTAAAACTACAGGCTGATGTCATCGAAATCCTGTTCTGCGAGATTAGCCTCACGCTTCTGTACAGCATTACGTAGAGCATCCACATCGAGTTTCCAGTTGTCGTTGAAATAATCTTTCACGATGCGCAGCTTCTGGGAAATCTTGTTCCTTCCGTCTGTACCGGCACGTGTGATGATACTTTCAAACTCCTCTTCTGTACTGGTGACGTATGTTGAGAATGTTTCAGCAAAGTCTTCATCAGCTGAATAAGCCGCATAAGCCGTAACGAAACCGCGCTGGAAGATCTGGGGATCTTCGGGGCTTGAGAATACTGAAGTATAGTTACCGCCCAGATAGTCGGTACCGGTAATCTGATTGAACTCATTCGTATAGGGCACTCTTTGATGGAACACGTGAGCATACTCGTGGATAATGGTGTGGAAATACGTTGCGTTCAACTGTTCACGACTGGTGATGACCTCGTGCGACTGCCAATTTGCATCATAGAATGTCTCGCCCAGATGGTTGACATACCACAGATTAATCTTATAACCGCCTTCCGATGAACCCAGCGTATAGCTGTTGTTAGAGTTCCATCCTGGATTTCCGACAAGCTGCACCACTTTCGGGAAGCTTGCCCTGACGAAGTCGGGACCGCCCGTCACCTCATCAAAGGAGTCGAAACAGATGTACTTCAGGATGCGTGCCATGCGAATGGCATTTTCATACTTTGCCGGCACGAGGATATAGTTCATATCAATCTCGTTGTCTTCCCAACGATAACGCATTTCAATATTATAACGCTGCACAAAGTTCTTTTCGAGCCAGCGGTCAAGATCGTTCTGCGGTGTCTGCGAGTCAACGATGACACTGATATTGCGGTCTACTTCATCGTCAGAGCAGGCTATGAAGCCAAAGACGATGCAAAGGGCGCAGATGACATTGAAAATATATTTTGCTTTCATATTGTTACGATATTTGAATGATTACTTCTTGAATTCAATCACTTCACCTTTAGGTGCCCAGTTCAGATACCCCGATGTCGTCTCTGTTGCAGGACGGGGATTTCCCTTCAGACCTGCACCACGTACTTCAAACGGCAGCTGAATTGCCTGGCGCGGGTCACGGTATTCAAGCGTATCGGTGATGGTGAGTGCATTCAGGGCTGCGTTTATTTCCCGACGGTAGACGGTGATGCCATATCGCTTGATGTCAAACCAACGCATGCCTTCGTGCAGGAACTCCAGGCGACGGATGAGCAGCAAGGTCTGAAGCAGACATTCCTGATCACTGCCTTCAGTGAGATTCATCCATTCAGGATGCAGATGCTTGCGTGGGAGAGGACGGTCGGGAGTGTAATAGTCATACTTGTGGTGCCATGCGTGGATAGACTCCATCGTAAGTGTACGGGGCACCTGCTCGGTAGCATAGTCGACGATGTAGTTCCAGTTCTCATCAAAATGATAACCTGACTCATACTCCACACTCTCTGAGATGAACGAATGAGTCCAGACATTCATGTCGGCAAGTGCTTTATCGTTCTGGCCAAGCAGGATGTAAGCCTCGGCACGGTTGAGCAATGCCTCCTCTGCCTTCAATGCAACCACCACGGTACGATAATAACCGGTATGATTATTCGGATTGATTTCCTCAAAATAATACGGAGTCTTCGGCAGCAGGAACTTATCATTTGCCTGACTGTAGAACCAATAGAAGCGGAATATCTGCTGTGACTGAGAAGCCGCCTCAACACTGGGAGCCCACGGCGTTGCAAAGAAGAGCTCTGCCTGACCGATATAGTGATTGGTGTTGAAACGTCCTCCGGTGGAATAGCCCTGGAAATAGAAAGCATCGCTGCTGATAACAGGCAGCAGCAGGAAGTTAGCCTGCTCCTTGTCTGACACATACTGCATCGAACGGGGCTGCATGTTGTCAGTGGGCATCGTCTGCATCACGTCGTAGTCGCGCATAATGGCTGAAGCATTGTCGCCGAGTGCCTTGGTGGCATACTCGATGACCTTCTCCGGCTGCTGATAGAACAGGTAGAAGCGGGAGGCAAACGTATAGGCTGCCTTCGAATTGAAGTGATAACGCGGGTTGGTATAGACGGCATCACTCATGAGCGACATTCCTTCCAGCAGGTCTTTCTCTATCAGCTGATAGTCTTCAGCCACAGAAGGACGCTCGTAATGCGGATTCAGCGTGGTCTCCGGCTCCGTGATGTAAGGAATACCGAGGTCGCTCTGGCTATGCTGCTTTGAATAGTTCAGACAGAACAGATTGGTCAGGATAAAGTGGGAATAGGCACGACAGAGCAAAGCCTCACCGCGCAAAGCCTTCAGCTCATCGGTAGTGGGACCGCCCAGTTCGTTGATGGCGACGAGAGCATGATTGGCTGCAGCTATCGCAGCATAGTGTCCCTGCCATACCATTGCCGGACTCTCGTTATCGGTTTCGGTCACCTCCTGCCAGCGGTAGCACTGTTCTGAGAAACGGTCGTAGTTTCCATTCAGCTCACCATTAAGGTCATCGACATTATCACTGGCAAGCTCAGTAAGTCTGACGTATGTGTCTCCCGGATAGGCCGACGTTATCAAAGCCTCGATATTCTCCACCTTGTCAATCTCGATACGGTCATCGGGTAGCGCATCCAGAAAATCATTGCAGCTTGTCAGGAGACAAGAGGCAAAGAACAGAAAGCCGGAAACAAGTGGAAGGGAACGGGAAACCACCTTATTAATATATTTCTTTGTATTCATAATTGTCAATTGTTAGTTGTTGTTAGAATCCCAGACGAACAGTGAACGTGAACTGACGCGGCATTGGCGAAGCCACACCACCTGTGTTGAAGAACTCCGGATCGTTGCCGTTGAGCTTCTTGTCAGCATAAATCAGGAAGAGGTTTGTTGCCTGGAACTTCAGGTTGACATTCTGCAAGCCAATAGGTGCTATCCATGCTTTCGGGAATGTGTAGTCGAGAGAAATCTCCTTCATACGGATGAAGTCACCCTTTGCCACACGTTCCGTACTATAGTTATAGGCACTATATGCAATCGAGAGGTTGGGATTGAGGAAGTTCTGGCGAGCCGATGGAATGACGGGCACTGTGGTAATCTCCTCTTCTCCTGATGCCGACCAGCGGTTGTTAAACTCACGGGGAGTGGCAACGAGGTCGTTATAGGTATTTCTGAACACCGGATCCAGACGCACCTTGTTTCCAAAAGAGTAAACGATGAAGGCGGTAAGGCGGAAGCCTTTGTACTTGAAGACATTCTCCAGTGATCCATAGTCGGTAGGATCGGTGGAACCTTCATACTTCAGCCATGAGAGGTCGGCAAACTCCTGGAAATTCACTTTATCCATCGTCACCTCATCGTTCTGCACACGGAAGGTGGGCAGACCTTCGGAAGTAAGCTTCTCGAACGGGATAGAGAACAGGGCACGGACAGGATAATTCTCCAGCGCGAAACCGTTTGAGCGGATCAAGTCAATGACTCGGGTGGTGCTCTTCAGGTTGGTCACCTTATTGTGCTGATGAGAATAGAGGAACGTGGTGTTCCATTCGAAGTCCGGTGTCTTGATGTTCTTCGTGCTCAACGACAGCTCGAAACCGTCAGACTTCATGTCGGCAATGTTACCGAACTTGTCTATCTCACCTCCGACAGCCTCGGTTACGAGCGGACCGATAAGGTCATAGTTGTTACGCTTATACCAGCTCACCTCCAGATTGATTCGGTTATTCAGGAAACCCATATCAGCTGTCAGCGATAGCTCGTGCTTCTTCTCGTATGTCAGGTCTGAGTTACCTAATTCCGTGATGGCGATGGCTGTCTCACGGCTTTCCACACTGGGACGCCATGTGATATAGCTGTTCATAATGGGGTTTGAGTTCGAGATGTCGTAAGGGCCGCGGTCAGCAGTAAGTGAATAGCTGCCTTTCAGCGTGAAGTGAGAGAAGGTGGGCTTGAACTGCTCAAACCATGTTTCTTCATGCGCATTCCAGGCACCTGACACGTTCCATGTGGGGAGCCAGCGGCTCTTACGTGCACGTCCCAGTGTATTGGTTCCTTCATAGCGGACGGTTCCATTGACGATATAACGTCCTTTATAAGAATAGGTGGCAGTGCCGAAGAAAGCAGCCGTACGGTCGAGCGTGTGTCCGAAGTTGGCAATCTCTGCATTCTCGCGGGCAGTCTTCTCATAGGCTTTCGGGTCGAAGTTGACGGCATTGGCAAAACCATATTGCCGTCCCCATACGCGCATCCATGAGTTGTCACGCTTGGTTGAGGTCGTTTCCATACCGCCGAAGAGGTTGATGATATGTGTGTTGTCCCACACATGATTATAGGCTGCGGTGGCACGGAAGTCCCATGAGGTCATGTGATATTGCGTGTTGTCGTAGATACCACCGTTGGGAAGCACCGAGATAGGCACCGCATAAGGGTCTTCCGGGTCAGTCCATAGATACGGGTTGCTGTTGCGCACCAGTGTGTTCGGCATGGCACGGTAGGCATTCGCCTGATTAGAATACTCCGTCGCATTATGCTCTGAGGTCGATGCCACACGCTTCACTGCTCCCAGCACGTTCAGTTCCAGTCCCTGCACGGGCTTATAGGAAAGCAGTCCCTGGACTTTGAATTCATTGGAGTTCAAGTCTATATAGTTCTGTTCCAGTTCATGGAAAATGTTGAAAGGATTATAGTTTCTTGTATAATACTCATTAGGGTCGAGCACACGTGAGGTGTTCAGGGCATAGCTGTAAGGGTTGATGTCGAAAGCACGGCTCACCTCTCCGCTCACAAGGTTCACCTCGGAACTCAGCGTACCGGGAGCCTTTTGCTGACGGGTAGAGGCATTGGCATTCAACTGCAGCTTCAGCTTCTCGGAGAAGTTGAATGTCGAACTCAGGTTGGCGGTATAGCGCTTCACCTTGCTCTGCTTATACCATCCCGGATCAAACATCGCCGAGACTGACACATAGTGCTGGGCTTTCTCCGTACCTGTAGAGACACTGACGGAATGGTTCTGCATGATGCTGTTCGAGAAAAGCAGGTCGAACCAGTCGGTATTCCGATACTCCTGTTCACGCAGCCATTGGTTGCGGGCTGCATCGGTGTTGACCACCTGACCAGTAGCAATAAGAGTTGCCAGCTTTCCATAGACACCGCTTGAGTTCGCATTCACGACGTCGGCAGGACTCATATAGCCCTTCTTTGCCAGTTCCTGATAGACAGACATCTGCTCCTGAGAGTTCATGATGTTAAAGTTCTGATAGTTGGGAACCAGGCGCATGGTAAACTCACCGGTATAGTTGACACTGGTCTTTCCTGCCTTACCCTTCTTCGTGTTGATGACAATCACACCCGCCATGGCACGTGCACCATAGATAGAGGTGGCACTACCGTCACGCAGAATCTGGAATGACTCGATGTCATCGGCATTCAGTCCGGCAATGGCACTGGAAAGAAGCGTCTCCGCATTACCTGAAGAAAGGTCATCGGTGTTCACTTCAATGACATTTTCCTGTATGACACCGTCGACAATCCACAAAGGCTGGGAGTTACCGTAAATAGACGTGGCACCGCGCACCTGAATACGTGGAGCCGTACCAAACGTACCTGTGACATTCTGAACGGTCACACCTGCCGCACGACCTTCCAGCGAACGCGAGATGTCGGGCACACCGTCGAGCTTGGCATCCTCGGCATCAATGAATGTCGTTGAACCTGTGAAAAGGCGCTTGTCCATGTTCTGCATACCCGTCACCACGACTTCCTGAATCGACGCATTGGGTTCCAGCACCACACGGATGTCCTGTTTAGGAACGACCGTTTTCGACTGCATGCCAATATAGCTTACAACGAGCTTCTTCCCTTCGGGCACGGAAACCGTAAAACGCCCGTTTGTGTCGGTCACAGTTCCTACCTTAGAACCTGCAACCACCACCGAAGCTCCAATAATTGGCTGCCCGTCTTCCTGAGATACTACAGTACCTGTAATATCACTTTGGGCAAGGACTCCTCCTGAGAATAGAATCCCCACCAGAAAAATGATTAGTCTTTCTTTCATAAACTTCAATAGGTTATTGATCGTATAGGCTGACAAAGTTAAATAAAATTATCCATAAATACAAATAATTGTAAAAAAAAGAAGGGGAAACCCTGCAAAAAACAAGAACACCGTTGAAAGATTAAAGATGAAAGATTAAAAATGAAAGATTAAAGATTAAAAATTGATGATTGAACTTTGAATGATTGAACATTAAATGATTGAACATTAAATGATTGAACATTGAACATTGAACATTGAACATTGGTTGGCACATCAGAAGAAGGGGCAACGGTAAATGGTAAACGGTCAATGTTCAACGGTCAATGTTCAATGGTCAATGGTAAACGGTCAATGCTCAATGGTAAACGGTCAATGCTCAATGGTCAATGGTCAATGGTCAATGGTCAATGGTCAATAATTTTTAATTTTTAATTTTCCGAAGGAACCGTCCTCGATACAACCGTATCAGGAACATGATTCCACGGAAGGTCAGTTCTATTGCCATCGCCGTCCACACACCCTGCAAGCCGTATTCCTTGGCAAGAAAAGCAGCCAAAGTAAGACGGACGAGCCACATGGAACAAAGGTTGATAAGGGCTGGTTTCAACGTGTCGCCGGCACCAATGCACACACTGTAGGCAACAATAGAGGCGGCGAACATCGGCTCTGCAAAGGCTTCTATGCGGAGACATTCAGCTCCGAGGTCGCGGATGGCATCAACAGGGGTCATCAGTCCCATCAGCTCGGGAGCGAAAATATACATCAGCAGTCCCATGAATGCCATGATACCCATACCCATGCCTACGCTCATCCAGGCAAAACTACGGCAAATGTCTCGACGACCAGCTCCCATGCTCTGCCCTACCAGCGTCGTGGCGGCATCCCCGATACCATAGCCGGGCATATAGCAAAGGCTCTCTGCCGTGATGGCAAACGTGTTCGCGGCAATGGCAAAGTTACCCAGCGGGGCTACAATCATGGTACTGACAATCTGGGCTCCGCTCATCAACACCGACTGCATCGCCATCGGCGCCCCTATCTTCAGGGCATGCTTCAGATAATCCGGTACCCAATAAAACCGCTCATTCTCCCTTCTGAGCGACAGAATCTCGTTCTGGAAGATGGCAAACCACGCCTGAACACTTCCGCCAATCACAATTGCAAGCGCCGTACCTAAGGCTACGCCCAACACGCCGAGATGGAACTGGAAAATAAGGATATAGTTAAACACCACGTCCATCACACACATCAGGATGCTCATGATGCTCGGTATCCGCATGTTACCACTGCACTTGAGCATGGCTCCCGATAGATTGGACAACTGGAAGAATGGCATGATCAGCATGAAAATCATGAAGTAGAGAGAGGCATCAGAAGCTATGTCGGCACCTCCACCCAACCAGAACGGCAGCTTACGGGAGATGCTCACTCCGATGATGGCGATAACGATGCTGAGAAGGAGGGTGCAGAACAGTCCATGCCGGAACACCTGACGAGCCTTGCTGAAGTCATTGGCACCGATGAAATGCGCCACCTGCACGGAGAAACCCATTGAGGCGGCAGATGTCAGACTACCGAAAAGCCACGTTGACGACTCGACAAGACCACAGGCAGCAGAAGCCTCCACGCTGATACGGCCCACCATCGCCTGGTCGATGAAGAACATCAAGACACTCGTGATCTGCGCAAGAATAGACGGGACGCTCAATCCGATAATCAGATTGAGTTTCTCTGCCGACACCAGCGGTTTGCCCTCACGGATGGCAGCCAACAACACATCGCTCTTCTTCTGCTGAGTCATTTTGAATATGGTGCTGCAAAATTAACTCATTAAACGCAAATAGCCAAACCATTTAGCAATTTGTTATAACCATTCGTATTCCTTTAAGCATTGTTCCTTTCTATTGGGCATCATCATTGTTAACTGCCCAACGGCATCTTCTTTGATAACTGCCCCTTGTCTGATGCCTCTGGCATCATTTGCAATTGCAACTTCGTCAGAACAACCATTTGTAAAAGAATATTCGAATTTTGGCCCCAAATTAAGGCCATCTGCGCGAACGAATGAGTCGCTCGGTCGAAAAAACGCCATTTTTTGAGGTTTTTCGTAAAGTGTTGACTAACAAATGGTTACACAGATATTTATCTGTAAACGGGCAGTTTACAAATAATTAATTTGCGAAAGGTAAGGTTTCGCTGCGCCAAAGACCATGTTTAGTCGTGCGAAAGGATATGTTTGAGGCGATGAAACATAACCTTTGGCGCGGTCAAAGCTTATCTTTCGCAGTGCGAAAGTTTACCTTTCGCAAAATGAAGAATGAAGAATAAAGAATGAAGAATCATGTTTTACACAATTTAACTTCTCTTTCATCACTTTTCCCCGACAAGTTTTTGTCAAGTTCTTTGACATAGAAATAAGGCTAACCGGACAAATGGTTTGAGTCAAGTCTTATCCCTATTCTTCTATAAAACAAAAAAAGAGACAAGCATAAGGGCTTGTCTCTTAATATGATGTATTCTCTTTCAATCTATTCCTCCACCCAGACAGCGTTCTGTTTTGCCTGGAAGGGAACAGGTATTTCACCTGGGCGGTAATACGCTAATAATGTGACGTCGAAAATCAATGTCGAATATGGCTGAACGATATATGCCTTTGTCGTGCTGTTTCTGCTGCCATCGGCACCATAGCCTAACTGATGGGGGATGTAGATTTCCCAACGGTCGCCTATGTGCATGTGCTGTAGTGCCGTAGAGAATCCATCAACTACCGCTCTCTGTCCCTGCATGGCAAGGGTGACAGGATGTGCCGTCTTGGGATCGAAGTCACCGTAGTAGGACTTATCGAAGACAAAGCCTGCGGGATAAGAAGTGGAAGGCAGCATCCGACCTGAATAATTGACGCGCACGGAGTCTGTATATAATGGACAGCCAGAACCCGTTCCTTCTTTCAGCACATGAACGACGATATGGTCAACAGCCTTCGTGGCTATCTCCTCATTCAAAGACCATTTCGTGATAATCTTCCAGCTCTTGTCGCCGGAAGCAATCTTCTGCTTGGTCTGCTGATAGAGGTTGTCGAAGTACTTCTCGTTCTTGTCTTTCCAGTTGGGGAACTCCTCAACAGCGTCGTTCTCCTCCTTACAGGAAGTGAGGACTGACGAAGACAAGACAAAGAATGCAGCCAACAACAGCGTCATGCTGAAGCTACGCCTCCTGCCTACCCTTCTCTCCATTCTATCTATTCCCTTTAAGTGTTTCTTCATTTGAGATTCTATTGCAGTTTCTTCAGCAGACTAACGATAGACACCTGGTCTTCGATGATTGAACGAAGAGCGGCAATGTCCACACGTTCCTGCTTCATGGTGTCACGATAACGGAGCGTCACCTTTCCATCATTAAGAGTGTCGTGGTCGACGGTGACACAGAACGGTGTACCGATGGCATCATGACGACGATAACGCTTGCCGATAGAGTCTTTTTCCTCATAATGAGTATTGAAATGGAACTTCAGCTCGTCGACAATCTCCCGTGCCTTTTCAGGCAGTCCGTCTTTCTTCACCAATGGGAACACGGCACACTTGACAGGAGCGAGGGCTGCGGGCAGTTTCAGGACTGTACGTGTCTCGCCGTTTTCAAGCTTTTCCTCCTGATAGCTGTGGCAAACGATGCTGAGGAACATACGGTCGACACCGATAGAGGTCTCAATCACGTAGGGTACATAGCTCTCATTCGTCTCGGGATCGAAGTACTTGATTGACTTTCCTGAGAACTTCTCATGCTGTGACAGGTCGAAGTTGGTACGGCTGTGAATACCTTCCACCTCCTTGAATCCGAACGGCATGCGGAACTCGATATCGGTAGCGGCATTGGCATAGTGAGCCAGCTTGTCGTGATCATGGAAGCGGTAGTTCTCTGCACCGAAGCCTAAAGCCTGATGCCACTTCATACGTGTCTCCTTCCACTTCGGGAACCAGTCGAGCTCTGTGCCAGGACGCACGAAGAACTGCATCTCCATCTGCTCGAACTCACGCATACGGAAGATGAACTGACGGGCAACTATCTCATTGCGGAAAGCCTTTCCGATCTGGGCGATACCGAACGGCAGCTTCATACGACCTGTCTTCTGAACATTCAGATAGTTGACGAAGATACCCTGAGCGGTCTCCGGACGCAGATAGATCTTCATGGCAGCATCGGCAGAAGCACCCATCTCGGTAGAGAACATCAGGTTGAACTGACG
Organism: uncultured Prevotellaceae bacterium; assembly: GCA_902762325.1. Classification (GTDB taxonomy): domain Bacteria; phylum Bacteroidota; class Bacteroidia; order Bacteroidales; family Bacteroidaceae; genus Prevotella. Next base: position 78,816 of record CACWNV010000011.1, read on the forward strand.
GACATCTGTCCAGTTGCGTGTTCCGCTGATGGGACATACAATCTCTTCATCGAGGATGATCTGCTTCAGAGCTTCCAGGTCCGGTCCCTGCATAGCCTCGGCATAGCGGGCATGGAGGGCATCACGCTTAGCCTTCGTCTCTGCCACACGCGGGGATGTCTCCAGGTACTTAGCCTCATCGAAGCTGTCGCCAAAGCGCTTGCGGGCTTTCTCTACTTCCTTCTGGATCTTCTCATCGTATTTGGCTATCTGGTCTTCGATAAGCACGTCGGCGCGATAGCGTTTCTTGGAGTCGCGGTTGTCAATCAACGGGTCGTTGAAGGCATCAACATGTCCCGATGCTTTCCAGATAGTGGGATGCATGAAGATTGCACTGTCTATACCAACGATATTCTCATGGAGAAGTACCATTGACTTCCACCAGTATTCCTTAATGTTATTTTTCAGTTCGACACCGTTCTGTCCATAGTCATAAACAGCGCCTAATCCATCATAGATTTCACTACTTGGGAAGACAAAACCATATTCCTTGCAATGGCTTACAATCTTCTTGAATACATCTTCTTGTGCCATAAGTTCTTTACTGTTATTTTACAAATTTGCCTGCAAAGGTACAATTTATTCACCAAAAAGCGGTATATTTACAACATTATTTAATAAAGAACGCCAAAGACTGAGTCTTTTTACCACTGAATCCGCCCAATCAATTGCATCTATTCGGCGGAAAGACTACTAAATACGTATGCCGTATGCTGACGGTAAGTGTCGCCAGGCCTGAGCACCGTCGTGGGGAAAGTCGGATGATTGGGGGAATCAGCCAGATGCATTGCCTCAAAACAGATGGCTGAACGGCGCGGGTAGCTGATTCCCTGCTTCCCCGGCGTGTTCCCTTTCAGTCCGTTTCCTGAATAGATATGCAGGACTGGTTCTGTCGTATAGACGGTCATTCGGATTCTACTGTCTTCATCATAGACTGATGCTGCCGGCTTTGAGTCGTCACCACAAGTATTGAGGACAAAGCTATGGTCGTATCCACCGGTGATTCTAAGTTGTTCGTTGTCCTCATCTATGCGGTCGCCTATCCTCCTCGGCTGATGGCAGAAGTCAAAGGGCGTACCCTCAACAGGCAGGAACGCTCCATTGAGGTTTTTATTCTCGTCGAATGTGGCAATGCTGTCGCTGTTCACCATCAGCAGTTCAGACATGACGGTATTCTGAAGATTGCCCGATAAGTTGAAAAATGAATGATTCGTAAGATTCAGCACCGTCGGCTCGGTTGTCGTTGCCTCATAATTCAGTTCAAGAGCAGGGGTCTGCACGAATCTTTTCTCTTTTTCTGAATAACACTCCCGGCAAGTAATGCTATAGGTAAGTCTTACCGTCAGTTCTCCCGGGAATCCATTTTCCCTGTCTGGCGATACATATTGCAATGTCAGTGTACTATCGGTATATCCGATAACATCCCATACCTTGTCGGCAAAGCCCGGGTAGCCGCCATGCGAGGTGACGCCCCTGCCATTCTCCTGCAACTTCACCACCTGACCGTCCAACACAAAGCTGGCACCATAGATACGCCCTACATACCTTCCAACCGTAGCACCATAGTTCTGGCGGTATTTCCGGTAGTCACTTACATTGTCAAACCCCAGCACCAGATCCTTTCCCTGATACATCAGCGACACCAGCCGGGCACCATAGTTTGTCACACACGCCTCCATGCCTCCCGAGGTGACAAGAGTATACAGTCCTGTCCTTTTACCATCAATGACCTCATCGAACCGGTCGGGAGAAAGACCGGACTGAGTAGTGCTCTGTGCAAAAGAGAAAACAGACAGGAAAAGGGCTCCGATAACAGAAAATACTTCTTTCATTTATACAATTAATGTATGATTTGCCTACAAATCTATGAAAAATGTTCGAGAAACCTGTTATATTTTTCTTTTTTTTTTGTACATTTGCCATCAAATAAAATCATGAGACATTACAGATACATTTTTCTTTTGACACTGAGCCTGGTGTTATTGGGACCGACGACAGCAGCCGCCCAAGAAAATGACAGCGTTGGCAAACGTAAGTCTGGCATTCTGACCCCTATTAAATGGTTAGGCAGATTCATCGACACCTTGTCGGTGAGGGGCATCGACCAAAACTACATTGAAGTGCCCAAACGTCCCTGGCAGGTCATCTTACGCGGAAACATCAACCAGTCGGACTTGAAGCTGAAGTCAAAGGTTAACGGAGAAGAGTTGTTCGCTGAGACCGTCGGTGAACTAAGATGGGAGCCTCGCATCATGACAGACCCTTCTATCTACACAGGCTTCTGGGCTGGATACCGCGGCTATGGCTTTGGCTACTCATGGAATGTGGCAGGAGACAAAGGCCGTTATCTCACCTTCGGTGCCATGGGAGGGTCTTATGGGGTAAACCTGCGTATTCACACGATTAAAAGTGATGAGCCAGAGGTGTTTATTGCCGGAACATACAGGGGGTTCTCGGATGATGGAGAAGACGAACAGATAGAGTATCATGAGGAGACAATGCCATACATCCTGTTTAGCCCCATCAGAATCCGCACTTTAATGCTCGACGGCTATTATATGTTTAACGGCAAGCGTTTCTCCTACGCCGCCGCTTACGACCAGTCAGCCATCCAGCGCCGCTCAGCAGGATCGTTCATGGCAGGATTCATGTATTATCATTCCCATATCAATTATGCCTTCGACCTGAATGCCGACTTCATTCTGATGATGAACGACATCGGACGCATCAAGCAGTGGCAGGGAAGTGCGGGGGTAGGCTATGCGTATAACTACGTTCCTGTAAAGGGGATGCTCATCAGTGCATTCGCAATGCCTATGCTGACACTTTATAACCGTAATAAGATATGGAAGTATGATTCCCCCTACCGTCAGAAGGCACTTGATGAACAAATATATGATGTTGACTTAGAAATAGAAGACTACCTCATCACCCCGATGTCCAGCGAGAACACTCATTCAAACATGACATTCAACTTTGATGCCCGTCTGTCGTTCACCTACCAGCTGGGACGCTACTTCCTGAACGCCTATGGACAGTTCTCTAACTTTCATTACAGAAGCAACAATGTCAAAGGAAGGCTGAACGACTGGTTTGTGAATGCCTCCCTCGGTGTCAGACTATGAGGCGTTCATCCACCTCATGTATATATGTAAAATTAAAAATAATATAATAGGAATATGAAGAAAACGCTTTTAGGGATGACAGCTACGATCCTTGTTATATGTAGCGTCATCGCATCCTGCAAGAGCAAGACAAAACAGACGACCAAGGATATTTACGACACCAGTCAGTTTGTAACTTTGACAGATGCCGTGCCTGATGCCATTCTTGAGATCCGTTATTTCGGCACCTATAACTTTGTCGGAGCCCGCATCAACGGATATCTGGAGCCAACGGCATTGTTGACAAAAAAGGCAGCAGACAGTCTGAAGGCCGTGAGCGATGATGTGATAAAGCAAGGCTATCGGCTGAAAATATATGATGCCTACCGTCCGCAGCGGGCCGTCGATCATTTCGTACAATGGGCAAAAGCTGTTGATGACACCTTGATGAAGAAATACTTCTATCCCGACCTGGACAAGAGCGTGCTTTTCAAGCTGGAATACATCTATGAGCGGAGCGGTCATACCCGTGGTTCAACCGTTGACCTTACCCTCTTTGACATGGCAAAGGAAAAGGAAGTTGACATGGGAGGCACATTCGACTGGTTCGGTCATGAAAGCCATCCCGACTTCGGGGGCAATCCCGAGACTGCCGAATACAGCAAGAATGACAGTATTACCAGTGAGCAGTTCCAGAACCGTATGATCCTACGTGCGGCGATGCTCCGCCATGGCTTTAAGCCGCTTGATACAGAGTGGTGGCATTTTACGCTGAAGGACGAGCCGTTCCCTGACACGTATTTCAACTTTCCTGTTAAACAGCTTAATGTGAAATAAACATAAGACAGTCTAATGAGCGACGAGATTATCAATGATGACGAACAGTTGCAGGACGAGAGTGCCGAACTGGAAAATGAGTTGACAGATAACGAAGAAGTAGCGGAAGATGACGAGCTGACGGAGGACACGCATTCTGACTATAAGCCAACCAACCGCTTCGATGCCTCTGCCGTCCATCATTTGAGCGGTATGTATCAGAACTGGTTCCTCGACTATGCCAGTTATGTAATCCTTGAGCGTGCCGTTCCTCACATCGAGGATGGTCTGAAGCCTGTGCAACGCCGTATTCTCCATTCCATGAAACGAATGGATGACGGGCGTTACAACAAGGTTGCCAACATCGTGGGACATACCATGCAGTTCCATCCTCACGGTGATGCCTCCATTGGCGACGCGCTCGTACAGATGGGACAGAAAGAGCTGCTTGTGGACACACAGGGAAACTGGGGAAACATCCTCACCGGTGACCGTGCCGCAGCTCCCCGTTACATTGAGGCTCGTCTGTCGAAGTTCGCTCTTGACGTGGTCTTCAATCCAAAGACCACCGATTGGCAGCTGAGCTATGACGGCAGGAACAAGGAACCAATCACATTACCGGCAAAGTTCCCGCTCCTGCTGGCGCAAGGCGCAGAGGGTATTGCCGTCGGACTGAGTTCAAAGATTCTGCCTCACAACCTCAATGAAATCTGTGATGCTGCCATCAGCTATCTGAAAGGAGAACCGTTCAACTTATACCCCGACTTCCCCACTGGCGGAAGCATTGACGTGTCCAGATACAATGACGGACAGCGGGGAGGCATCCTGAAGGTTAGGGCAAAGATTGAGAAACTCGACAACAAGACGCTCGTCATCCGCGAGATTCCTTTCTCTAAGACGACCGTCACGCTGATTGACTCCATCCTGAAGGCGATAGACAAAGGTAAGATCAAAGCCAAGAAGGTTGATGACAACACCGCGGCGGATGTGGAGATTCTGGTACATCTCGCTCCCGGTGTCTCTTCAGACAAGACCATTGACGCCCTGTATGCCTTCTCAGACTGCGAAATCAACATTTCTCCCAACTGCTGTGTCATCGAGGATAATAAGCCGTGCTTCCTCACCATCAGTGATGTGCTCCGCCATAATGTAGACTACACGATGGGACTGTTGCGCAAGGAATTGAACATCCGCAGGGGCGAACTGATGGAACAACTGTTCTTCTCTTCCCTGGAGAGAATCTTCATCGAAGAACGCATCTACAAGGATAAGAAGTTCGAGAATGCCGAAAACATGGATGCTGTCGTCGCACATGTTGACAGCAGACTGACGCCTTTCAAGAAGAACTTTGTCCGCGAGATTACCCGAGACGACATCCTGAGACTTCTGGAAATAAAGATGCAGCGCATCCTTAAATTCAATAAGGACAAGGCGGATGAACTGATTGCCCGTATCAAGGCTGAGATTGAATCCATTGACAACGACCTCGCACACATGGTAGATGTGACCATCAACTGGTTCACTTTCATCAAGAACAAATACGGTGCCGACCATCCACGACTGACAGAAATCAGGAATTTTGACACCATTGAGGCGGCAAAGGTCGTCGAAGCGAACGAAAAACTCTATATCAACAGGTCGGAAGGATTTATCGGAACAGGACTGAAGAAAGACGAGTTCGTCTGCAACTGCTCCGACCTCGACGACATCATCATCTTCTACAAAGACGGAAAGTACAAGGTCATCCGCGTGGCTGAGAAGATATTCGTCGGAAAGAACATCCTTCATGTCCAGGTGTTCAAGAAGAACGACAAACGCACCATCTACAATGCCGTTTATCGGGATGGACGACAAGGATATGCTTATATCAAGCGCTTCAATGTGACCTCTCTGAAGCGTGACAGAGAATACGACTTCACGCTGGGGACTCCCGGCACAAAGGTGCTTTACTTCACTGCCAACCCGAACGGAGAAGCAGAGATCATCAAGGTCACACTTGAGGCTTCGCCCACACTGAAGAACATCTTCATGACACGCGACTTCTCAAAGGTTGGCATCAAAGGCAAAAACTCGAGAGGAAATATCCTGTCAAAAGTACCCGTACATCGTATCGGACTGAAGAGTCACGGCCACTCTACGCTGGGAGGAAGAAAGGTTTGGTTCGACCCGGATGTCAACCGTCTAAACTATGACAACCACGGAGTGCTGCTGGGCGAGTTCAATGAAGACGACTCTATTCTCGTCGTACTGGACAACGGCGACTTCTACATCAGCAACTTCGACACAAACAACCATTACGAAGATAACATCAAGATTATTGAGAAATGGGATGAGAGCAAAGTGTGGACTGCCGTCGTCTATGATGCCGACAATCAGGGCTATCCCTATCTGAAACGCTTCACCATGGATGCGGCCAAGCGTAAGCAGAACTACATGGGTGACAATCCGAACACCAAGCTCGTCATCCTTACTGACCAGGTGTATCCTCGTGTCAAAGTGGTCTTCGGCGGACTCGATGCCCATAAGGAGCCGATGGAGATTGAGGTTGAGGAATTTGTCAGTGTGAAGAGCTTCAAGGCGAAGGGAAAACGCATCACCACCTGCAATATCAGTTCAATAGAAGAGCTTGAGCCTTTACGCTTCCCCGAAAAGGAAGAGGAGGAAGAGGTTCCCTCTGAGGAAGAAAGCGTAGAGATTGACGACGAGAAGCATGAAACCGGAGATGCAGAACAACTTAGCCTGTTCCCCGATGAGCAATAATCATTTCATCCGAAGCATAGCTATTGGTCTGCTCCTTTTGGCTTGCCAACTGTCTGATGCAGTCGCTCAGGACGGGACAACCGGCAGGTACAGACTGAATGCTTTTACCATCGGTGAAACGAATCTGCTCGACACGTATCTAACGCCGGAAGAGTACAAAGGCTTAGAGATGAGACTATTGTTCCAGTCGTATCGCACAAGCAGGCACCACAAGAACCGTCACTACATCCTTACTCATCAGGGACATTTCGCCTATCCTCAGAACCGGGCTGAAAGCAACAACATGATTGCTGCTTTCTATCATCTGCAGTATGCCTGGAGATGGCATAAGGACATGATGCTCGCCAACAATCCGCTTCATCTGGAGGGAGGAGTTGGCATCGAGGCTACAATGGGCTATATCCATAACACCAGAAACTCCAACAATCCTGTTCAGGCGAAAGTCAATGCCAATATCGTTCCCACGTGCATGGCAAGCTATCCTTTCCATGTCAGGAACAAGGAGTGGCGCGTCAACTATGAAGTCGCTTTTCCGTTAGCCGGACTGATGTTCTCTCCCAACTACGGCCAGTCGTACTACGAGATCTTCGGCATAGGAGACTACGATCACAACATCGTTGCCACGTCTCTACACAACAGACCGTCACTCCGCCATGCGCTGACAATCGACATTCCCATACGTAAGGTATATTTGCGGATGGGATACTTCGGGGACTATCAGCAGGAGAAGGTCAACGGACTGAAGTTCCATAATTATTCGCACCAGCTGTTCATCGGCTATCTAAAGAATCTCTAACACCTGTGATTATGCGTCTGTCTAAGCTATTCGTATTTCTGATGATGCTCCTCTCCCTATCTGCCTGCGTGAAGGAAGAAGAGTTTACTGACTCGCCTCGGGGGAATTTCGAAGCGTTGTGGCGGATCATCGACGAGCATTATTGTTTCCTCGACTACAAAAAGGCAGAATATGGGCTCGACTGGAACGAGGTCTATCAGCGTTACCAGAAACAGATGCACAAAGGGATGACCGAGAAACAGCTCTTTGAGGTGCTGACGAATATGCTGGCTGAACTGAGAGACGGACATGTGAATCTTTACACGTCTTTCAACCTCGGACGCAACTGGTCTTTCTATGAGCATTATCCTGCCAATGTCAGCGACACCTTATTAAAAAGGTATCTCGGGACAGACTACCGCATAGCGTCGGGACTCCGCTACCGAATCCTGGACGACAACCTTGGCTATCTGCGCTGCATGACTTTTGAAAACCAGTTCGGAGAGGGAAATCTGGATGAGATATTCCTCTATCTCGCCCCATGCAACGGACTGATTATCGACCTGCGCGACAATGGAGGCGGACTGGTTACCAGTGCTGAGACACTTGCTGCCCGCTTCACCAACGAGGAAATATTCGTGGGTTACCGGCAACATAAGACCGGACCGGGACATAATGATTTCTCGGAAATGAAGAAACTATGGCTGAAACCGTCGAAAGGACTCCGATGGCAGAAAAAGGTGGTGGTGCTGACCAACCGCCATGTCTTCAGCTCCGGTAACGAGTTCGTACGGATGATGAAATGCTGTAAACAGGTCACCGTTGTCGGAGACAAGACCGGCGGCGGGGGCGGTCTGCCCTTCTCCAGTGAGATACCCAACGGGTGGAGCGTGCGTTTTTCAGCCTGTCCCACCTACGACAAGGACGGAAATCAGACGGAATTTGGCATCGATCCCGACTACAACATAGCCCTTTCACAAGACGATTTGATGAAAGGAAAGGATACAATTATTGAGTTTGCAAGAGAAATATTAAATAAAAAGTGAAATTTCATGACTCACTTTTTGCCAGTCTTAATTAATTTTGTATCTTTGCACCCGCAAATGATTTCTTAAACGGATGAACTTGCGCTTGTGGCGGAATTGGTAGACGCGCTAGACTTAGGATCTAGTGTCTCACGACGTGCAGGTTCGAGTCCTGTCAAGCGCACGAAACGACACAAAGAAGTCACATAAAAGAGTCGGCATAGCTCAGCTGGTTAGAGTATCACCTTGACATGGTGGGGGTCCTTGGTTCGAATCCAAGTGTCGACACAGAGAATAAATCCAAATGAAGGCAACTGTCATTTGGATTTTTGTTTTGTTGTTACATACTGAATGATTTATGATACATCCAACACATTCTTTCCATTGTTTTTTTCGTATTTTTGCAAAAACGAACTAAACGAGCAGTTATGAGAAAGAAGGTAATACTGGCAGCTTCTGCCGCAATCCTGTGTTTTAGCAATTCAATGGCTCAGGTGAATTACCCTTGGCAGAACACGCAGCTGCCAAGAGCTGAGCGAGTAGAGAACTTACTGGGGATGCTGACGCCCGAGGAGAAAGTAGGACTGATGATGAACAAGTCCATCTCCATCGACCGGCTGGGCATTCCTTCATACAACTGGTGGAGCGAGGCCTGTCATGGTGTAAGGCAGGGCGGCTACACCGTCTATCCCCAACCCATCGGCATGGCTGCTGCCTTCAATGCACAGTTAGTGTACGATGTCTTCTCGCAGGTGAGTGATGAGGCTCGCGCCAACTGGAACCGAACCGACCACAGCGACCCGAAGCTCTACAATGTGCCTATGGGCGTAACCTACTACCCCGGAAACCCTGAGCTGAGTTTCTGGTGTCCCAACGTGAACATCTTTCGTGATCCCCGCTGGGGACGTGGTCAAGAGACCTGTGGAGAAGACCCCTATCTGAATGCCATCCTCGGCGTGCAGACCGTGCTCGGCATGCAGGGACCAAAGGACGGATACTTCAAGACGCATGCCTGCGCCAAGCACTATGCCGTGCATAGCGGACCGGAACCTTTGCGCCACTCCATGAACGTGGAACCTACGAACCGCGACCTCTGGGAGACTTATCTGCCTGCCTTCAAGGCTCTGGTGAAGAAAGGCAACGTGCGAGAGGTGATGTGCGCTTATCAGCGCTTCGAGGGTAAGCCCTGCTGCACCAGCGACCGCCTGCTTATCGACATCCTGCGCAACAAGTGGGGATACGACGGACTGGTGGTTACCGACTGCGACGCCATCAACAACTTCTTCAATCGTGGACAGCACGAGACACACAAAGACCCGCTCAGCGCTAGCGTTGACGCCGTGCTCAACGGTACCGACTTGGAGTGTGGTAAGGTGTTCATGAACCTCACCGACGGACTAAAGAAAGGATACATCAAGGAGAGCGACCTCGACCAGCATCTTCGTAAGACCCTCACCGGCCGTTTCGAACTGGGAATGTTCGACCCTGCAGATCGTCTGCCGTGGGCAAAGCTGGGCGAGAACGTCATCAGCAGCGAGGAGCACAACGAACTGGCTACACAGGCAGCACGTGAGTCGATGGTGCTGCTTGAGAACAAGGGCAACGTACTGCCTATATCGAAGAACCTGAAGAAGCTGGCGGTCATCGGTCCCAACATCAATGACGTGGAACTACTCAACGGCAACTACGGCGGAACACCCACCGAGGCACATCAGCACTCACTGCTCTACGGCATACAGCAAGCTGTGTCGGGAGGAACAGAGGTCTTCTACAAGAAGGCTTGTGAACTGGACGACGAGTACACCACCGTTCACCACCTGCTCGACTTCAACGACGGCAAGGGCGTGAAGGTTGAGTTCTGGAATAATAAGGAACTGGAAGGCGAACCCGTGAAGACTGAATACCACACGGAGCCCTTGAACTTCTCTACCTTCGGTGCCTGGGGCTTTGCCGAGGGTGTCAGCAACGACAATCTGTCTGTACGCGTCACCGGTCAGTACAAGGCTACTTTCACCGGCGATATGAAATACACGCTCGCCACCGACAACGGCTACGTGCTGAAGGTGAATGGCGAAGTGGTGGAAGAAGCTAAGGCTGGTGGCAGACGTGGCTTCGGCTTCCGTCGTGGCGTGGAATATAAGTCGTTCCCCGTGGAGGAAGGAAAGACCTACGATGTAGAGATAGAATACCGTCGCGGCAACGGCAACTTCGCCATGTTGCGTGGTGACATCTGCGAACGTCGTCTGGCTGACTTTACCGACCTGGCTCGTGAATGCAGCGATGCCGACGCCATCATCATCATTGGCGGCATCTCGGCACGCATGGAAGGCGAGGGCGGCGACAAGCAGACCATCGAACTGCCCAAGGTTCAGCAGAGTCTCGTGCGTGCTATGCATAAGACAGGCAAGCCTGTCATCTTCGTCAACTGCTCCGGCTCTGCCATCGCTTTCGGCAGTGTGGAAGGTCAGTACGACGCTCTATTACAGGCTTGGTATCCCGGTCAGGGCGGTGCCAAGGCATTGGCAGATGTACTCTTCGGCGACTACAACCCCGGCGGCAAGCTGCCCGTCACGTTCTATCGCTCTAATGACGACCTGCCCGACTTCCTCGATTACTCCATGAAGAACCGTACCTATCGTTACTTCACCGGCACTCCGCAGTATGCCTTCGGATACGGACTGAGCTATACGACCTTTGCAGTGGGCAAAGGAAAGCTGTCGGCAAAGTCGATGAAGAAGAATGGAAAGGTCACACTTACGGTTCCTGTCACCAATACCGGCAAGCGCCAGGGTACTGAGACCGTTCAGGTCTATGTCAAGGCGCTGAATGATCCGGGTGCTCCGATAAAGGCACTGAAAGGGTTCCAGAAGCTCATGCTGAAGCCGGGAGAGACGCAGAAAGCTGTCATCACACTGGACAGTGAGGCGTTTGAGTACTACGACGAGGCAATCGACGAGCTGAGTCCTAAGGCTGGAAGTTATCAGATTCTTTATGGAACATCTTCCCGTGATAACGACTTGCAGGCACTCAACTTCACACTGAAATAATGATTCAACAAGTAGAAATAACGCTGAAACCCGTTCCAAGGGGTTTCCATTTGGTAACTGGTGAGATTCTTCGCCAGTTACCAAATCTTCCGAAGACAGGACTAATGAACATCTTTGTCAAGCACACCAGTTGCGGACTGTCTATCAATGAGAACTGCGACCCTGATGTGCGTGACGACATGGAAACGATATTCAACCGGCTGGTACCCGAAAACCGTCCCGACTATCTCCACACGCTGGAAGGGGCCGACGACATGCCGGCTCATGCTAAATCAGTGCTGAGCGGGGTAAGTCTCACCATTCCAATCACGAATGGTCGTCTCAACATGGGGACATGGCAGGGTATCTATCTGAATGAATACCGCTCTTATGGCGGGGCAAGGAAGCTCGTGGTTACAATCTTAGGCGAATAGCTTCAGGATATCTCCATAGCTGTCGATGCGACGGTCGCGAAAGAATGGCCACCAACGGCGCACCTGTTCACTGCGTTCCAAGTCTACGGTAATCACTTCTCTCACTTCTTCGTCGATGGGTGCACGGTAGAGGAATTCCCCTTGCGGGCCGACAACCATTGAAGATCCCCAGAACTGGATACCATTTGTCTGCCCGGAAGGATCGGTTTCATGTCCCGTCCTGTTCACCGTGACGACGGGCAGTCCGTTGGCAACAGCATGACCGCGCTGAACCGTTGTCCAGGCGTCGCGTTGCCGCTCCTTTTCTTCCTCCGTATCACTACTCTCATAACCAATGGCAGTGGGATAAATCAGCAGTTCTGCTCCTTGCATGGCCATCAGACGGGCTGCCTCAGGATACCACTGATCCCAGCAGACGAGAACGCCAAGACGACCGACACTGGTGTCGATGGGATGGAAGCCCAGGTCGCCGGGTGCGAAATAGAACTTCTCATAATAGGCAGGATCGTCAGGAATATGCATCTTTCGGTATTTCCCGGCAATGCTCCCGTCACGTTCCATCACCACAGCGGTATTATGATAGAGGCCGGGGGCACGTCTCTCAAAAAGCGAGGTCACAATCACCACCTTACATTCCTTAGCCAATGCTCCATAGAACTCGGTCGAAGGTCCGGGGATAGGTTCTGCCTGATCAAACTCGTTCACATTCTCTGTCTGACAGAAATACAGGCCGTTGTGCAGCTCCTGTAAGACAATCAGCTCGGCACCTCTGCCTGCCAGTTCTCTGATTCCTGCTGCCAGTCGTTCTTTGTTCTGCTCTCTGTCAGCCGTATTGTGTTGCTGGATGATTCCTACTTTCAGTTGTCTCATGTCAATTGGTTTTTCTTTTGCAAAGATACATTATTTTACTTAGAACGAGAAATAGACCTTCTCTTTTTATCGTGGAAACTGCATGGTGAGGCAGTGGATGGATCCGTGCTGCCGGATGATGGTCCGGGAATCAATCGGAATGATCTCGCGTCCTGGGAACGCCTCGGCTATCCCCTCAAGCGCTTTCCTGTCGTTCTCCGGCTGACCATAGACAGGACAGATGACAGCCCCATTGATAACAAGGAAGTTGGCGTAGGTTGCTGGCAGCCGCTGCCCTCTCTCCTCCCCTTCCTGCTCATAGAGGGGTGCCGGCATAGGCAATGGGATGAGCCGATAGGGCTGACCTTCACTTGTCAGCAACGACTTCAATTGTTGCTCCAGAGCCAGAAAGTCGTCATACTGCTCATCCTCACGGTCTTCACATTTCACGTACAGCAAAGTGTCATCAGGTGCTACACGTACGATAGTGTCGATGTGTCCGTCGGTATCATCGCCCACCAAGTTGCCATGATCGAGCCAGACAACACGCTCAGCATGCAAGCGCCGTTTCAGTTCCTGCTCTATCTCTTCTCTCCCCATCGGCTGGTTCCGGTTGGGAGCCATCAGACATTGGCTGGTAGTGAAAACGGTTCCCTTGCCGTCACTTTCAATCGAACCGCCTTCCAGCACAAAGTCATCATGATCTTCAAACGTCATCTTTCTGCCAAAGGCTCCTGCCTCCCATAGCTTCCTCGCTATCGCATTGTCAAGGTCGGCAGGAAACTTCTTTCCCCATCCGTTGAAACAGAAGCCGAGCATCACCGATGGCGACGACTCAGCATCCCTGTCAACCAAAGTGATGGCTCCATGATCACGCGCCCACGTGTCATTTGTAGGGCATTCAAAGATGCTGACGCTCTCCATCTCACGCACCCGAAGGGGCACGTCTGTCACCGAACGAGCCGCAATGACGACTGGTTCAAAACGGGTGATAGCCTCAACCATCTCAACAAACGTATGGTTAATCTCCTTGAGATAGGGCTGCCAGTCGGTCTCCTCATGAGGCCAAGTCAGTTGAACACAACTCTGCGGTTCCCATTCAGCAGGCAATATTTTCTTCATCTGGTCTGATTCGTTTTACAAGAGACGCCATGCTCTCTGTCCATTCCTGAACGATAAGATTGAGTGACAAAGTTACGAATATTCACCGGAATAAACGAACGAAATCCAATTATTTGAGAATCTTTTTTCATCCGTCTCGAATTTATTCTTCCATCATGGGCAGTACAAATGCCCTACTCCCTACTGCCGAATCCCGGAATCCGACAGAACATATACTGCTTTCAATGAATGAATTTAGACAATCAGATTAGAGTCGCATGTTGAAAAAGAAATGCCGTAGGTGTTTGTTTTATGTTGTGTCGCAACGGAAGAAATGTCGTGGGGACAATTAGGTAAGAGCCGTGTTTTGAGAAAAAAAATTCGTGGGTGCAATTAGGTAAGAGCAGCATTATGAGAAAAGAAATGCAGTAGGTGTTTGTTTTATGTTGTGTCGCAACGGAAGAAATGCCGTAGGCATTAGACAAAGGTAGCCAGCCATACAGTTGTCCCCTTGGGGACTGCGAACCAAAGGTCACTGTTCGCGTCAGCGAGGGAAAGTAAATGGCTGGGAAGAACGACATCCAAACCAGAAACCTTGCCGTTAGGTAAGGGACAAGGGCTGCTCATGTCGCCTACCGTAAAGGCAGGCTTATATTATTGGGGGGCATTTCCTTTCCAGCCATTTCGAAAAACCTAAAGGCTTTTCTGTATGGCTGACTACCATTGTCTGATGCCAAAAGGCATCATTTGTAACTGGACATTACAAATGCCCATGCCCGATATATCTGGATTTCAAATTCATCATAACGAGATTTTGTCAAATAATATTCGAATTTTGCCCCCAAATTAAGGGCATCAGAGCAAACGAAAGGGTCACTCGTTCAAAAAAACATCATTTTTTGAAGTTTTCGATAACGTATTGACTGACAGATGGTTACGCAGACATCCAACTGTAAACGGGCGGTATACAAAATACAAATTTGCAAGAGGTAAGCTTTTGGTGCGCGAAAGCTTACCTTTCGTCGTGTGAAAGGTTATCTTTCATGCGATGAAACATAACCTTTGGCGCGGTCAAACCTTACCTTTCGCAGTGCGAGAGCTAAGCTCTCACAAAATGAAGAATGAAGGATGAAGTGCGAAACACTGGTTTTTACAAATTTTAACCTCTATTTCACCACTTTTCCCCGACAAGTTTTTGTCAAGTTCTTTGACTCTCTTTGCATATACAACAAACACTACATGTCTGTTTTACAACGACTCAGTATAATCTGATCACTTATCCATCTTATGGCAAAAAGAACATAGGATATTTGTGCCATTTGGAATGGCACAATATCTTTATAGACAGGCATATCTTCCCATTCCCCATAGCCTCGTTGACAGCTCGGACAACTCTTTTCCGATGAGCAATAGAATCATCCTTCTTCTGTCTCTATCTCTCTTTAAGCAAAAGAGCACAGCAAAAACTATCACTTGTCAGACCTCTATGATTCACTTTACACCCGAGCTTCAGTTCGCGATATAGGTTGTATTGTTCAACACATTCGCTATATATAAAGAGATATGAGGCTGTCATATGTTCTCTGGCGTAATTTGCGGAGGCAGATGCCAAGGTGCTCTTCGTCGATGACATCTACCTGGTGACAAAGCTCAAGAGGAGCATTAAAAAAACGCTAATGAACCTCTTAGACAAGATAATGCTTACTTCAGTGAGACCGTCAACGACAAGTTGAAGAACATCTGCTAGATAGAGTATACCAATTTGCAATTATAGCCATTTCGCAACTCCCCCGTGATGAGAACAAGTCCCTTTATGATTTCTGCTAAAACTATATGTCCCGTCTCTACATAAAGCTGTCGCTCCTGATGGAGCAGAATTATAATACGTAGGAGATTGAACTCTATAACCATTTACATTAGTATAATACCTAACTCTAGTACTAAACGTAGTAACATAGGTTTTATGAGTCAGAATTCGCGATTTTCTTTTAATATCTCTTCGCGGAGGATTGTCTGACAAATACTTTGTAGAAATATAGCCAATATTACCGCCATACTCCACAAGAACCCACTTACAATCGCAATAATCATCTATTGATACTGGCGTTCCTTTTGGCAAAGATGTAATAATCTCATATGCTACACCAGGCCCATACCGCAAATTGAGATTTGCAGTAACATAGCGTACATACGCAACAACATTGATGTTGAACATCGTCAACAACACTGATAAACAAAATAAGAATCTTTTCATAGCTCTTTGTTTTTAGTTTGTAAATTCTGTTACAAAGGTATGAAACATAGCCATATCACGCATCAAAACGACAACATTGCCATGTAAAGATAGCAAATTAGCACCAAAATTGCAGCAATGTTGCCGGGGGTATAGGGATTACTTCTTCTCTACTTCACAATGGGAAGATCTTCGTACCCACAACCATAGTTGGATGTGCGCTGTCTTATAAAAACTTTCGATTTGTCCAAACGCAATACATATGCATTGCCATCTCTTTCGGGCTTGTACTGGTCAGAATAGGTCAAGTCTGGAATATTATCACTAATCTTGCTCTTTATCTTGGATATCGTTGGTTTAATATGCTTGTCGTATGTAACAGACAGGCCTTTGGCAAGTGACTTATACGATTTAAGAGCAACATGATAATAGATGTCATATTCTCTGGGGGTGAGTGTCACCTTCTTTTCACTTCCATTATCAAACTTGAAGGCAACTTGGTATCTGCCAGTCTTCATGTCTTGCCCCAAGAACACCAAGTCGGGGGCTACAGGCGGTGGAGCCACGAGGAAATCGAACAAAGCCTTGTAGAAGCCGAAATACTTGAACTGTCCCTTGCTGTCATTGATGGTTATCGACTGGCGGATGCTCACCTTACTCTGATAGAATCCCAGAATGTCATCTACCAATGTCAATATGTTCGAAGAAATAGGAATGCAAAGAAATTCCGTATAGTATTGTATCGAGCCTCCTGCGCTACAATAGGGCACAACGGATGTGCCTATATTAATAAGCAAAGAGGGAGGTGTGTTGTGAAGAGCCTTTACTTGAAGACGCTCATACAGTACATTACGGAAAAAATCCACTGTTGTCATATCACACAAGCGGTTATAGACCTGTTGAATAAAGGAATCTTCAAGATTGGGTGCCATATAACTGATGACATCCTTCACGTACTCTTCGTTCATTCCACGAAACTCTTCAACCATCTTAGGAATATAGATGAAGTTGAAACCGCAGAGACGGGTAATGGTAACTAAAAGCCTAAAGTGCTGCATCAGTTCCGCATTGCGGGTTTCGTCATACGAACTCTCCAGATAGACCATATACTGGTCATTGAAACTGGCTTCACCTGTAGGACAGGATATCAGATATGGCTTTGGTAAAGGCATACCATTGTCTGTTT
This sequence comes from uncultured Prevotellaceae bacterium, assembly GCA_902762325.1. Taxonomy (GTDB): domain Bacteria; phylum Bacteroidota; class Bacteroidia; order Bacteroidales; family Bacteroidaceae; genus Prevotella. Next base: position 96,164 of record CACWNV010000011.1, read on the forward strand.
TCCTTTCTTCTATTAGACAATACTGAAGTGCAATGAGCAACAGTGCCTCACGTGGAACGCAGACATTGTCACTAAGGGCAATGCTATAAATGTGATCAAAAAAGGCTTTTCGTTCTTTCAAAGATAATTCTTTCAGAATATTAGCTGCATCTGTGAAGCGAATCTTACGAGCTTCGCTCATCTCCTGATGAGTAATAGAGTATTCTGACATGAGTTTCTTCATGTCCCTAATCTCGCTTTCTTCGATAATGTTATCTGCCTTAATCATATCGCTAATAATACGAGCCATTGCCGTTCTTTGTTCACGCGTCATATCTCTATGCTTTTGGAATTCCTATTCTCTGTTGTTATTTTTGACCATAAAGATACGAATGTTTTTCTAATGAGATGCACAATAAGCTGAAAAAGTTACTTTTAGAAGTCATATGAAAGTCATTTTATTTGAATATAGCCAGCTTATTCATAAATAAAATAGAAATAGATATGGCAACACGTGAACAAATAGAAACACTATTCTGTTGAATGAATCTCTGCTATTAATTTGTAAGATACCATCGCACTATTATTCAACTGTGATGATATATGAGAGTATATTTAAAGAAAGAAAAGCGGGCTTTCCTTTTGCATTTTTACCGTTTTTTCGTAACTTTGACTCCGCCGAAGTTACTGGCACTCGGAAATGAAAAAGAAAAATGTCTTTTTCTTTTTCATTTCTCTCGTTTTTTCGTAACTTTGCCATTTGAAATATTAGCGAAAGGATGTCTGACAACAAAGGGAAATTACTGGGAAAGACGCTCAACGAACTGAAAGCTGTCGCGAAGGAACTGGGAATGCCGGCTTTTACCGGCACTCAACTGGCGAACTGGCTTTATGTACGGCACGTGGGGAGCATTGCAGAGATGACCAACATCTCGAAGGCTAACCGTGAGCGTTTGGAAGAGGCTTACGAGATTGGCTGTTCCAAGCCGATTGATGCCCAGTATTCTACAGACGGAACCATCAAATACCTGTTTCCTACGGAGAACGGGAAGTTTGTTGAGACGGTCTATATCCCCGATGGCGACCGCGCCACACTTTGCGTCTCATGTCAGGTGGGCTGTAAGATGAACTGCCTTTTCTGCCAGACGGGTAAGCAGGGTTTCGAAGGAAACCTTTCTGCTGCCGACATCCTCAACCAGATCTACGCTCTTCCGGAACGTGATAAGCTGACAAACATCGTGTTCATGGGACAAGGCGAACCGATGGACAACCTCGACAATGTGCTGAGGGCGACGGAGATTCTTACGGCAAGCTACGGCTTTGCCTGGAGTCCGAGACGCATCACCGTCAGTTCTGTAGGCATACGCGGCAAGCTGAAACGCTTTCTTGATGAAAGCGAATGTCATGTTGCCATCAGCCTCCATAGTCCTATTCCCGAACAACGGGCGCAGCTCATGCCGGCAGAGAAGGGAATGTCCATCAAGGAGGTTACCGACCTGCTCCGCCAATACGACTTCTCCCACCAGCGCCGTCTGTCTTTCGAGTACATCGTCTTCGACGGTCTGAATGACTCCATGACGCATGCCCGTGAAATTGTGAAGCTGCTGGACGGACTGGATTGCCGCATCAATCTCATCAGGTTCCACAAGATTCCCAACGTAGACCTGCACACGACGGATGAAAAGAAGATGGAGAACCTGCGAGACTACCTTACGCATCATGGTATCTTCACGACCATCCGCGCCAGTCGGGGACAGGACATCTTCGCTGCCTGCGGTCTGCTGAGTACGGCAAAGAAAATGATGATGACATTGCTCATGGTGATTCTGTTCGCCGCATGCGGTCAAAGCAGTACGCTGCTCCCGAAGAGCAGTGGCAAGCCATACGAGACATTCGTCATCAACGATCAGGATAGTTGTGTCTACAATGTGCTCAGCACTACGGTGGAAGGACTGCCACAGGCGGAACCGTCGTTTGATGTCAGACTGTTGAAGACAGCAGACCAATCGAGATATGCCCAGTATGCACGGAGCATCGTCCATGTCCAGATAGACAGTGCCGCCTACCCTACCCCGTCTTTCCAGTTCAAGAAGGACATCAGTGCCAGTCCCCAGATTCAGGTGTGGCTGAATGCTCCTTCCCAGACAACATTCAAAAGAGTCATGAAGGTCTATGGTCCCCAACTGCTGAGTCTGCTGACAAGATTTGAGATGAATGCAGAGATTGCGCGGTTGCAGTCAATGCATAACCCGACAGCTGAAAACACTGCCCGGCAAATGCTGGATGCAAAGATATCCATTCCTGCTGATATGCAGTCATCATACAAGTCAACGGATTTTATCTGGCTGTCGGACAATGCCAATACGGGCATGCAGAACATCTGCATCTTCAAAGGCGACAACATCGACAGCATGCTGCATGCAAACATAAAGGGAGAAACGGATGATGCCTTTATGCGAATTGCCGATAATAGGATGACAACAACAAAAGAGAAGGAAGGTGAGCGTCTTATCAGGCGTGGCACTTGGGAGATGGAGGGCGACGCAATGGGCGGTCCTTTTGTCTCTCACACGCTGACAGACAAATCGGGCAAGCCAACGGTGACAGCTCTGGCATTTGTTTATGCCCCTGAGATGAAGAAAAGAAATCTCATGCGGCAGGTTGAGGCCTCACTTTACACCTTATTATATATATATTAACAGAAAGTATTTACTTATGGATGAAAAGAAGATCCGCGTAGCCATTACGCATGGCGATACCAATGGTATCGGATATGAACAGATTTTTAAAACCTTTGCTTCTCCGGAGATGCTGGAACTCTGTACTCCCATCATCTACGGCTCGCCGAAAATCGCCTCCTATCATCGAAAGGCACTGAACATTCCCGGCAACTTCAGCATCATCAGCAGTTGCAATGACATACGCGAAGGGCGTGTCAACATGCTGACATGCTTCGACGAAGATGTGAAAGTAGACTTCGGCACATTCAACCCCGATGCACAGAAGGCTGGTGTGAAGGCATTAGAGCGGGCACTCGCCGACTTCCAGAACAACGGCTTTGACGTGTTGGTGACAGCACCGTTAAACAAGAAAGAATCGCTGTTCCCTGGAAATGCGGCTTTCCTCCAGAAAAAGATCGGCAACAGTGGTCAGCCACTTACCATCTTAGTGGGCGACGGCATGCGCCTTGCTTTGGTCACCGAAGACATCGCCTTCAAAGATATTGCTGAAAAGATTTCCACCGAGAACATTGTGGAGAAGGCTGTTCTACTGAACAAATCGCTCAAGCGCGATTTCCGCATCTTCTCACCCCGCATTGCCATCCTCGCCCTGAATCCTAACGGCGACGGGAAAGAGGAAAGCGAGATTATCTTTCCTGCCATCGCAAAACTGGAGAGTGAAGGCATTCAGGCGTTCGGACCGTTCGTTGCCAACGAGTTTTTCGGCAACAACAAACAGGAGGCCTTTGATGCGGTGCTTGCCATGTACCACGATCAGGGCATTACACCGTTCAAAACTCTATCGGCAAACAACAGCTATGTCTTGACGACCGGACTGCCCGTCGTGCATACCGCTCCCGACTGCGATCCGTCTTACGCAATAGCCGGAAAGAACGAAGCAGATGAATCCAAGCTGCGTCAGGCCATCTATGCTGCCATAGACATCTTCCGCAATCGCATCCATTTCGACGAGCCGTTTGCCAACCCATTACCAAAGCTTTATCACGAGAAGCGCGATGAGAGCGAAAAGGTACGCTTCTCCATTCCGAAGAAGCACGAGAACAGCATCAAGGAGAAACTCTAAAAAGGAAACGGCATGAAGAAAAAATACCAGAACGGCTTTTTCATCTTCGGCATCGCGGTGCTCATCATCATGGTGACGCAACTCGACTTTGCCGAGGTATGGAAGGGACTGCAACATGCCGGCTACTGGTTCTTTGCCGTTCTTGCCCTATGGGCTGTTCTTTACACCTTCAACACAGGTGCCTGGTGGCTTATCATCAACAGTCAAAAGCCAACTGCCGACCATCCCAACCCTGAACCGGTAGGGTTCTGGTGGCTTTACAAGATTACGGTAAGCGGCTTCTCACTCAACTATGCCACTCCTGGCGGACTGATGGGCGGTGAGCCATATCGCATCATGGAACTGTCACCGAAGATTGGAACAGAAAGAGCCTCCTCGTCGGTCATCCTTTATGCGATGACGCACATATTCAGTCATTTCTGGTTCTGGTTTCTTGCCATCTTCCTGTATATCTTCACCCAGCCAGTCAACGTGTTCATGGGAACGATGCTGTCCATTACCGGTGCTTTTTGCATCCTCGGACTGTGGTTCTTCATTGTGGGTTATCGCAAAGGACTGGCAGTCAGGGCGATGAACATCCTGCGTCACATCCCTTTCATCAAGAAGTGGGCAAAGCCCTTTATCGACAACCATCGTAAGCAACTGGATACCATTGATCAGCAAATCGCTGCCCTTCATTCACAGAGTCCCAAGGTCTTCGTGTCGGCGGTGCTGCTGGAATTAGGGTGCAGGATCTGTTCTGCCCTGGAAATATTCTTCATCCTGCTGGTCATCATGCCCAGCGTGAACTTCCTGCAATGTATCCTGATATTGGCATTCACCTCTCTTTTCGCCAACCTGCTATTCTTCATGCCCCTGCAACTGGGTGGAAGAGAGGGAGGATTCCTCATGTCAATCAACGGTCTGGGTATGACCGCCAGTGCCGGAATATTTGTTGCACTCATCGTAAGAATCAGAGAACTGGTTTGGACTGGAATCGGTTTGCTGTTCATCAAACTCAACCGTCATAACCCTAAGAATTCCTAATTTTTCTGCCAAAATTGCAGTTATTTCGAATTAATTGTGTAATTTTGTCACCCCAATGAATACAAGCGAACTACAACGGATCAAACAACGCTATAACATCGTGGGCAACTGCGATGCTTTAAACCGTGCGCTGGATGTTGCTTTACAAGTAGCACCCACTGACTTGTCTGTACTCATTGTGGGCGAAAGCGGTGTAGGAAAGGAAATCATTCCACGGGTGATTCACGACAATTCACCGCGCCGGCGCGAGAAATACTTCGCCATCAACTGCGGTTCCATCCCGGAAGGTACCATCGACAGTGAACTTTTCGGTCATGAAAAGGGCTCTTTTACCGGTGCAATCGGCGAAAGTGAAGGTTATTTCGGCATTGCCAACAAGGGAACGCTCTTCCTGGATGAGGTAGGAGAACTGCCACTGGCAACTCAGGCACGACTTTTGCGTGTACTGGAAACGGGTGAATACATCCGCGTGGGTGGACAGAAAATCATGAAGACCGATGTGCGCATCGTTGCAGCTACCAACATCAACTTCAGAAAGGCCATCAGCGAAGGACGCTTCCGTGAAGACTTATACTACCGTCTGAACCAGGTGCCCATTCAGATGCCTTCTCTCCGTGACCGCGGACAGGACATCCTACTGCTTTTCCGGCTCTTTGCCATGCAGATGGCAGAGAAGTACAGACTGCCGAAGATAACGCTGACTGATGATGCCAAGGCTATTATGCTGCAATACAAATGGCCGGGAAACGTGCGACAGCTGAAGAACATCACCGAACAGATGTCCATCCTCAGTAAGGAGAGAGAGATTGATGCGGAGACACTGCAGCAGTTTATCCCCAAGGATCCGGAAAGCACTCAGCTTGCCCCTATCACTCCGCAAGGGAACCACACTTATGAGAGTGAACGCGAGATTCTCTACAAGATTCTCTATGAACTACGGGGAAATGTCAGCGATCTGCGAAGAGACCTGAATGGCATGCGTAAGCAGTTCGATGAAATACGAGACCTGAACGGAGCCACCGGATTCAGCAACCCGATTGCCTCCATCAATCAGGGTGGCACGCATATTTCCCCCATCTCATCGACAAGAATCACTGCCTCACAAGACATCGGCAACATAGAAGAGGCTGAAGCAGAGGAAATCAATGAGAACGAATCACTGAACCTGAGCGACTTGGGCAGGCAGATGGTGGAAAAGGCATTGGAACGTAACAGCGGCAACCGAAAGAAGGCGGCACAGGAACTCGGTATCTCCGACCGCACACTCTATCGCCGTATTAAACAATATGGACTGGATAAAGACAAGTAGAAGTATGAAGGTGTGGACAATGCTGGCAAAGAGTATCAGTCTGACAGCCGTCTTACTGCTACTATCCTGTTCAGTGAGCTACAAGCTGAATGGTTCAAACATCGACTACTCAAAGACGAAGACCATTCAGATAGCTGAGTTTCCAATCCGTGCTACCTATGTGTGGGGACCGATGGAATCGATGTTTAACAACGAACTGAAGAACATCTACGCCAATCACACCAAGCTCAGTCTGGTAAAGAGAAACGGCGACTTGAAGGTTGAGGGAGAAATTACTCAGTATTCGCAGCGTAACAAATCAGTTTCGAGCGAAGGCTATTCAGCCCAGACAGAACTGTCGATAACGGTCAATGTGAGATTCACCAACAACGTCAACCATGCAGAGGACTTTGAACGGTCGTTTACCTCTACCAGCAGTTATTCGACAACCCAAAGTCTTGCCGCCGTACAGGAAGGACTGGTTCAGGAAATGATAAAAGATATTACAGAACAGATTTTCAATGCAACAGTAGCCAACTGGTAATAACAATATGGAGCTGACAGAACTCATACAACATCCCGAAATGATGGACAAGGAGACGCTTTACGATCTCCGAAGCCTCATTGCGCTCCATCCCTACTACCAGACAGCCAGAATACTGATGCTGCAGAACCTCTATCTGCTTCATGACCCCACTTTCGACGAGGAACTGAGACGGGCAGCTATCTATATCACTGACCGCTCGGTACTGTTCAACATGTTTGAGGGGCCTCATTACCAGCTCGATAAGGTTGAAGAGGGAAAACAGGACGATGAGAAAAAGGACAAAGGTGCTGAAAGCAGGACTATATCGCTCATTGACGACTTCCTGAAGTCCATTCCAAACACCGATGAAGACGGACCGGCAAAGAAGAGAAAGCCCACGCCTGCCGATGCTGCCATCGACTATGTGTCTTATCTTGTTGACATCGAAAGCCCGGAAGAGCAGGAGACTGAGAAAGAAGTCCAGCTGAAAGGGCAAAACCTGATAGACAACTTCATCAAAAACGATAAGGGAAAGATCAAACTCAAGGAGAATCCTGAATTCACCCCAGCCATCGAAAATGAAACCGATGATGACGATTTTGGCAGTGACGAGGGCTATTTTACCGAGACATTAGCACGAATATACATCAAACAAGGCAGATATTCGAAGGCTCTTGAAATTATTAAGCGATTAAATTTGAATTATCCAAAAAAAAATATTTACTTTGCAGACCAAGTCCGATTCTTGGAAAAATTGATATTAAATAACAAAAAATAAAAATAAGAAAAAAGATGATTTACACATTATTTGTAGTACTGATTGTCCTGGTTGCCATTCTGATGATTGGCATTGTATTGATTCAGGAATCTAAGGGAGGAGGCTTGTCCTCTAATTTCTCCGCTTCTAACGCTATCATGGGTGTACGTAAGACCACCGATGTAGTTGAGAAAACAACTTGGGGACTGGCTATCGCCATGGTATTCTTCAGCATCGTCTGTGCGTATGTTGCTCCTACAGCTTCTACAGACCAGAGCGTGCTTGAGAACATTGCCACACAGACACAGACCACCAATCCGACCAACACTCCTGGATTCGGTGCCGGACAGCAGGCTGCTCCTGCTACTGATGCCAAGGCTGCACCAGCAGACGCTAAGGCTGCTCCTGCAGATGCCAAAGCCGCACCAGCTGCCGATGCCAAGGCCGCTCCTGCAAACTAATCTGAATTTATCTGAAAGGATAGTTCCATATTGTTTCAATAATGTGTGATTGTCTTTTGCCGACAGGCATGACCATCACACATTTTTTATCGATGGAAAATCAAGGCACCACATTTTAATTTAAGAATGTTAATTAAAGACACAAAATTTGCAAGATGAATCAAAAACAACTAAATTTGCAGCTTACATCATTCAGACATACCTGATTCGTTTGCAACTTTTTGGAACCAAAGTATATAACTTAAAACAATTATGCATAAAATCTATTCTTTACTTTTAACAGCTGCTTTGTTCTGCGTTCATGCAAATGCACAGACCGTCTTGCTCGATGAAGGGTTTGAGACTGGCAGCACAACCACCGTCACTACTCGTGTTGCTGCAGGAGACGGATGGACAACCGTAAACGGTTATTCTGGCAGCAATGCCAAATATAACTGGCATAACTATTATAGTAAGTCTACCGGCACTGACGGATCGGGATATGCCAACCAGCCGACAATTACCGGCGACTGTGTGGCATGTGTTGACGGTGACTCCGGTGAGGGAAAAGGACCACGTGAGGAAATTCTTCTCACTCCTGAGCTTGACCTCAATGACAACTATCAGTTAAGCTTCACATGGCGCGTCAGCCCCATGAACCAGTACGACTATTCCCGCTACGACCTCCAAGTACGCATCGTCACTGATGACAATCTTGCCAGTGCAGAGACAATCTTCTCCATTCAGGACCTCAACATGCTCCGTGAGAGCGGCGTGCTCAGTGCTCCTACCACATGGGATCCGCACACATCAAAGATTGACCTGAGCGACTGGAAGGGTGAGAAAGTGAAGATTGCCTTTGTATATAAGATGTTCACCAACAATGGTAATGTGGTTTGGCTCGATGATGTTCTTGTGAAGTCATTCACACCGTCTACCGGACCTGTTGCAAGCATCTCTCTTGACCGTTACAACTTCGGTGACCTCTATGTCGGCGAAAAGTTCTATACGGAGGTCATCACTCTGACTAACACCGGAAAAGACATTCTGAAAGTGACTGGCTTTGACTTACCACAAGGTGTGACCTGTACGCTCAACACTGAAGAGGTGAACCTCGCTAAATACGAATCGGTGAAATTCCAGCTGGCTTACACAGCCACGATGACAAGTCCCGCTTCTGCTACAGCTACCATCCACACAAACGGTGGAGATGTGAGCATCGCTCTTACTGCCAACAAACAGGTGATTCCTGAAGGATTTTTGCTGGAGACTTTCGAGCAGTTCTTCCCGCCAGCAGGATGGCGTAACAATGGATGGGACGGCAGCAGCACCGCTATGGAAGGCGACCGCAGCGCTTATTGCAGTGGTGGCTATGGTGCCTGCTATCTGACTTCACCGCGTCTGGATCTCTCGGAAGGTGGCAAGGTGACCTTCAGCTATGTCAACGCTTTTGATGACGAGGACGTACCTTACAATGACATCGAACTTCAGGTTTCATACGACGGCGGCGACACCTGGACAACAAAGTGGACTGCACCCTACGACTTTAGCAGCCTCAACACAGTCCTCACACCGACTGTCGACCTTGGAGAGGGAACGGATAACAGCTATATCCGCTGGTACTACACAGCCATCACCACCAGTGATGAAGGTGCCGACCCACATAGCAACTTCCTCCTCGACCGCGTGCTGCTCCCGAATGTCTATGGAGCAGAGGGTGCGCCAAAGGCTGCAACTATCATAAGTCCGAAACTCAACGAGAAGGATGTCTATCCACGTGACATCGTCCTCAAGTGGGGTCCTGCCCAGTTTGCCGACGGCTACCGTGTGTTTGTCGGTACGAATCCAGAGACCAACGACCTCGTCGACGGCGTGGATGTAGGCAATGAACTCACTTATACGATTCCTGTGGCTGCCTATGAGACAACCTACCGCTGGAAGATTGTTCCTTACAATGCAGTCGGTAGTGCTCAGGATGTAACTACATGGCGTTTCACCACTCAGAAGGATGCCAGCGTATCTGAATATCCGTATGTTGAGGACTTTGCCTCTAAGGATATCCCGACAGGATGGACTGTCACACCTGCTCAGAACACCTATAACTTCAAATGGAGTGTGAACACCATGTTCCCATACGAGAAGGATGGCGTGAAGAGCAATGCTATGGCAAGCTCATGGCTGAATGCAGGCGACCACAATATCATCACGACACCAGAGTTCAAGATTCCAACTGACAAGACTCTCGGCATCTCATTCGTTTGGGGTGACGAACACCCACGCGACCTTGTTGTCGATGAAACCGGCCTGATTAAGAAAAAGAACGTCGAGCCCAACAACGGCGTCAGCGACTGTGTATTTGAAATCTTTGCTGATAGCAAGTGGACAGCCCTCTCACATATCTCTGAGAACAGTTTCGACGGTGAGCACAAATACTGGATCACCGAGAACATCGACCTCAGTGCCTATGCTGGCAAGGTGGTACAGTTCCGTTGGATTCACTACAGCTTCAGCGGTGCAGACAATGGCAGTGCTATTGCTCACATCGTAATCGAAGAGATTGCAGGCGACAAGGCTGAGTTTAACAAGACAAGCTGGATGGCTGGAAAGGTCAACTACAACAAAGCCATCAATTCCGGCGATGTATTCACCTTATTAAATAAAGGTGTCAACGCTCTGAAAGTAAAGAGTGCGACCTTCAAAACCGATTACTTCACAACATCGCTGGCTGCAGGGGATGAGATTCCTGTTGACGGTGGTAAGGTATTCAACCTTCAGTTCAATGCCGGCAGTGTTGCTAACGTCGTTGACGATGAACTGACAATTGAGTTTGAAAGCGGCTATAAAGTGACATTCCCTGTTCAGGGTGAAGGTCTTGCAAGCGATGTACTTTACTATTCATTCGAGCCAAACCCACTTGACTATGTCTGGCGCGATGACTTCACAATGATTGATGTTGACAATAAGGCGACTTACGAGCTCAACTACTATCAGACAATCATTGAGAACGACGGACAGAAGTATGCCTTCACGTCTGTTGAGAACAACAACACGAGTATGCTGGCTGCCTTGTCCGGCAACCACACGATTGCAGCTGCCGCTCCTGCTGACAACAGTGCTGCCAACGACTGGCTCATCAGCAAGAAGCTTCGTCCTGCCGAGGGTGCAACATTCGACTTCTATGCCCGTAATCTGGGAACAGTAAATTCCGTATTCATCGGTGACAACGACTACCATTCTGTAGGTGTCTATGTCAGCGAAGGCGGTAACAGCAGCACCAAGGAGTTCACGGCTGTAATGAGAGATACCGAAATGCCTTACCTGAAGGAGAACGAGTGGAACCACTATGTCGTCGACCTCTCTCAGTTTGCAGGAAAAGACATTTATGTTGCTGTCCATCATACTACGGTGAACGCCAACTGGTTTGCATTCTTCGATGACTTCACCTTCAACCATGTACAAGATGCGACGACAGGCATCCAGAACATTTCTACCGATATCAGCTCTGGCGCACAAGTCGAAATCTTCACTGCCAACGGTGTCAAGGTGACCGAAGGTAAGGGCAGCGGTGTCATCCGTTCACTTGGCAAGGGTCTTTATATCGTGAAAGTGAAAGACGGTAACGAAGTAAAGACATTGCGTATCACACGTAAATAAGCATCAAACATGATTAAAGATAATGGGGATACGTGTCGGAAAGGCATGATACCCCCATTACCTTTTTATCAGAAACGATATTTAGTAATACAAAAATCATAATGAGAAAACACATTTACATCTTAACTGTTCTCATGCTGCTCCTTGCCGTACTCCCGTCTGCGGCACAGACCCGTAACGTGAAACTGACTATCACCGTGACGACAGGGACAGGAGACGACCTTACAGGGCAGCCTATCACACTCACACACACAGATTATTCACTCAGCTACGGCACACTGACTTTAGACGCCAGCGGTAGTTGTTCCGTAAAGGTCTATGCGGGCAACCACCGGCTTACCATCGACAGAGATGGATATGAACTGCTGACCAAAGACTTCACTATCGAGGAAGGAACCACTGAAACAAATGTGACGGCAGAGCTGCACGAAAAGGTACTCACTCCTTTCTCATTGGAAGCAAGCACCCATCACAATGCCTATACTGGTGCCAACAGCATCTCTCTTTCATGGAACACGGAAGCTCCAGCTTTCTACGATGATTTCGAGAGTTATGATGCCTTTGCCATCAACTTTGGCGAATGGACGGGTATCGACGGCGACATGGAAGCTGCCGCTCCGCTCGTAGGAAGCTACCCCAACCGTGGCGTACTGCAATATGCCCAAATCATCAACCCGCTTGCTGTTGACCCCATCTGGTGGTACGACTATCCTATCCTGCGCCCTTATAGCGGACAGCAATACGTGGGATTCACACGCACAAGCAGCGGTCTTGCCAATAACGACTGGCTCATCTCCCCCACTATCACCGTAGGAAATGAGAACTTCCTCGCTTTCATGGGAAAAGCTGCCGACCAGTTCCCGGAAAAGTTCATGGTGTATATCACTACCCAAGTGGATAATCCCACGACAGCAGACTTCGTTCGTCTGGATGCTGGAAACTATGAGACAGCAGACATGGCAGGGTGGAAAGAATACTTCTATGACTTGAAATCGTATGCCGGCCAGCAGATCAAGTTTGCCATCCGTTACATCAGCGAATACAATCATGGCGGTTCGTTCATGCTGATGATTGACGACGTCTATGTCGGTCAGGCACAGACAATGTCGAGAGTCAAGGCTCGCAGGGCACCGAAATACTCACCTGCCAACCCGAACGAGAAGTTCCATATCTTCCTGAATGGTGAAAAGGTCGGAGAAACCGAGGGATATAGTTATGTCATCAACGACGTGCAGGCTGGTCAGTACACAGTCGGTGTAAAGGCGGTTTATTTGTCAGCAGAAAGCGACATGGCTACCGTCGATGTAAAAATCGAGCAGATTGACTATGCCAAGGTGACGTTTAATGTCAAAGCAGACAGCAAACTCGATGCGGAAGGTGAAGTCATTAACCTCATCAACACCGATACAGGAGAAAGCTACACGCTGACCGTTGAGGATGAAATGGCAGAGATTCTATCTCTTCCTCCAGGTGAATATACCATCAACATCGAGGAAGGTGCCTTCAACAAATATCAGAAGACCATCAATGTCACAGGGGACATGACCGTTGACATTCTGCTGACCGACCGCATCATCTTACCTTATAATATTACTGCCTCGGTCACACAAGGAGAAAACGGACAGGGAGAAGCCATCATCAAATGGAACCAGGAGTTGAACTTCTACGACAGCTTTGAAGACTATGCAGACTTTTCCGTCGGTTCGTTTGGCGGCTGGCGCACGCTCGACCTTGACATGATGCCCGTTTATCCCATCGGACTTGGCAGTGCCTCTAACATTGTCTGGTTCCCGGGTGCCGGCACTCCCACCAGTCCTGCTCCCATTGCGCCCATGGTTTTCAATCCCTGGAACACTCAACCTGCTATGATGCCAACCGATAATGCCATAGCAGCACCCACCGGTGACAAGACCATCATCTTCTTCTCTCCACAACAGGCGAAAGCTGATAAATGGCTCATTTCACCGGAGATTGAGGTCCGTGAAGACTATTCTTGTCAAGTTACGATGAAGTCTTATGACGGCATGTACCTGGAGAGTGCAGACTTCTGTGTCTCTACCGAGGGTGAGGATCCCTCATCCTTCACGACAATAAGTGCTGCCGACCGTATTCCTTCTACAGAATGGACACGATATGAGACCGACCTGTCAGCCTACGCCAACAAGAAAGTGCGCATTGGCATACACTACCGCTCGTATGACACCTTCCTGTTGCAGCTCGACGACTTCACTGTAGGTCCGAAAGACGGAAGCACCACATTCGTTGACTTCGGCAATGTCATCCGTTTCGAAATCTATATCGACGGGGTGAAGATTGGCGAGAGTGTCGTTCCTTCTTATAAGATAACCAACCTCAGTGATGGTCCACATACCGTCGGCATCAAGGCTATCTACCAGAACGGCGAATCCGACATTGCCTACTACACGTTCAATGTCACAACTTCCATCAGCAACATAGTAGAGAGTCCTGCCGGAATGGTAGAAACATACAACCTATCCGGCCAGAAGGTGAACCGGAAGAGTCAGTTGCCCTCTGGCATCTATATTGTTAAATCAGGAAATAAAATCCAGAAAATCCGCAGATAATGAAAAAGACACTCATTACCATCATAGCACTTGCAATGTGCTTGAACATCCAGGCACAGAAGAAGTTCGCCACCATCAATATGCCGTTCTTTGCAGCTAAGGCTCCAACGGCAGACAAGATGATGCTACCGCCTAAGAAAGCCGAAGGGTTAGCTTCCACACAACGGGCAATCGGACAGACAAACACCGATGAAATCGACATAAGCGGGGCATATATCGGTAATCCCGGCACCTATTCGGTAGCTGCCCTGTTACCTGCAGAGATGTTGTCACGCTACGTCGGCTGCAAAGTTGTCGGAATGCGCTTTGCCCTCAGCCAGTCAATCGGGAAGTCAAAGATCTTCATTTTTAAGGTAAACAGCAACAACACGATTACCGAACCACAAATAACACAGAACATTAGAAACACATACGCCGGATGGCAGAACGTGTTTCTTAATGGGGTGAATGAGTTCGAGATTGAAGCTGGCAAGAGCCTGCTCTTCGGCTTTGAATATCATGAGAGCGAAGAGATGACAAACAACGAAGAGGGCGCACTCTGTTTCACTGGAGACAGCAACGACAACGGCTTCTTTATCTACGGTGACTTCGGCGGTGGTGAAGGATGGTATCCGTCTCAGGGACTTGGACTCCTATGTGTCCAGCTCATTGTCGACATTTCAAACCTTCCACCCAAAGACCTTGACATCTCATGGCTTTTCCACGGAAGCAAATACAAGCGAATCAACGAGGATATCGACCTCTTTGCCACTTACACCAACGTCGGCCGCGACACCATCTATAATTACCAGCTTGGGTATCAGATCGACCAGCGTGAACCGGTAATCCTTGATTTCAACAGACGTATTTACCCCGACTCGGTGCAAAGCTATGAGGACGAGCATCTTCGCCTTCCCTCTGACTTGGAGGCAGGAACTCACACTTTAGCCTTTTTCGTCCATTCCATCGAAGGGAAACCCATCCAGAATCCTGCCAATGACACGCTGAAGAGTAGTTTTGTGGTCTACACCAAATCACTCGCAAGGCAGAAACACTACATTGAACAGTATGTAAGCCACCAGTCACCATACGTTCCTTATGTCGACCCCATTTTCGATGCCGTCTGCAAGGAAAACAGCAATGTCTGTCTTGTCAACATAGAAGGGACATCGTCAAACGCTGTGGATGAGGCGCTCTATCTGCACGACATCTATCCTTATACTTATCCTTCGTTCACCATCGACCGCTTTTATTTCCCGGGGGAAACCAGCATAGCATTCGACATAAACGACTATGCTACTATCGTACCTGACATCATGGTAGGTGTCATCCAGCAACTCATAAATGAGGCCGACTGGAATCCTGCTTTCGCCTCTATTAATATTGTATGCGGCAACTCGCAAGCTAACCCTTAGCGTGTCGGGAGAGACGACTGACAAAATAGACAAGATCTTCCAAGGTGTTGCTCTCACCCTGATGATAACCGAAGACAGTGTCAAGGCTCCGCAAATGACCTACAATGAAATGACTCAAAAGAGCTCGTGGAACAGTTCCTATCTGCATCATCACCTGCTCCGGAAGTACATCACAGCACCTTTGGGAGATCAACTGGACATCAGGGACAACCGTTATCATGTGGATTATGAGGTGACGCTTCCCGCCATCTGGAAGGCTGAAAACATTAGTATTGTCGCACTGCTCACCAAAGCAGCATCTGCGGTAACAGAAGCGAATGTGATGGATCTGGACGTTACTAATTCTAACAGTGTTGCCCTGCGCGAATTCATAACAGACGGCATTATGCCAGTCGTCGCTCCATCTACTGAGGCAAAGGATGAGTTCTATACGTTAGACGGAATGAAAGTAAATGCAGATAACGTAAAGAAAGGCATCTACATCATTAAGAATGGTAATCAGAAAACAAAAGTTGTGGTTAGGTAGCTCCTGACCACAGCTTTATAACAAAAAAATAATCTGATTGTTTTTAAGAAAAAAAGTAAGAAAACTTGCAAGTTTGTTCTTTAATATGTAAATTTGCAAACATCTTGTTATAAAAGTACATTTAATTTAAATACAAACGCTTATGAAACAGGCTAAATTATTACTTCTTATGCTATGCGCTTTGTTAGGCTACACAAACGTATTAGCAGAAACGGTGAATCCATATGAAGTGGACTTCAACACTGCCATTACGACTTCTGTCACTGATTTCGCAGTGGCCTCAAATTGGGGGCACATCGTTGACACCTATGAAGACAACTGGGGGGATGAGACAAAAGTCTCTTATTCTTATCAGGCTGATAAAGGTGTAGAAGGTTCTGGCGCTCTTCAAGTCTTAACCAATCAAAAAACTAACAGGTGCTATGACCTATTGGTTACCCCACGTGTTTCTGGAACTGTAACTCTCTATGTAAAACCAGTTGGCAAGTACTACAACGACACTGCTTTTTTAGAGTTCTATTCACTGAATGAGGATGGAACAGAATATGTGGAGATTCTTGCAACTAAAATTTTCTCTGATACGCCCAACTCCGAAGAATGCGATTGGACTCCTTTGACCATCACACTGGATACTCCTCAACGAATTGGTATTCGCGGAGGTCAAGTGTTAATGGATAACTTCAGTGCGACATCCGCAGTAATTGAAATAGAGAAGAAACTCACCATCACAGGTGTTACTTCACCAACAGGATCTACTCCATATTATGTTAACCAAAAAGCTGATGGCTCAGTTGACGTACAACTGGTAGTCAAGCTTAAGAACACTGGAAACATTAATCTCGTTGCTGGTGAAGATAACTACACTCTTACTCCTGTTAAGAAAGATTACTATGGAAGCACTGAAACCCCTTATAGTGACATTACTTTCGCAATTCCTGTCAACCTTGCTATTGATGAGGAAACAACTGTCACTATGGATGTAAACATTCCTGACATGACAACAGGATGGCTTTATTGGAAAGTCAAAGAGAACATCTCTGGAAGCACTTCTTCAGCACAAGTGCAATCACAAGTCCAAGAATACGCTTCTAAGTTCATCTTTGATAAGAGTGGAACCACTTACTACAGCAGTTCAAGTGCCACAACCACTCCTATCGACTTTGGTAAGGTAACAGAGGAAACAACCTTGAATTATGAGATTTACAACTCTGGTTCTGCTCCTCTGACCATCAATAGCTTCACTGTCCCCGCTCCTTTCACCACCAATGCTCCTACTGGTGAGTTCATCGTGGAGGGAGGTGAGAAGAAACAAATAGATATCACATTACCAACATCAGAGGCTGGTGTGTTCGCTGGTAATATTGAAATTGCCTACACTAATTACGGCAAGCCACAATCAACATACACATTAGCAATATCAGGAACCATCATCGATTCCAACAAGAACTGGATTACCTTCAGCAATGCAGAGAACACCAATGGACAGTTCCCCGAAGGTTCAATCCATGCTGATCAAGTTTATATTACATCACAGACAACAAGTGGTGTCACCAATTATTATTTGCAAAGTGTCAATAGCCCAACGACTAAATTCATCACACCACTGCTGACAGCACAGGCTGATGAATCGTTCACTTTTGACGCTTGGTACTCCAGCTACAACTACAGCGCATCAGTGACAGTCTTCATTTCGAAAGACCGCACAAAATGGACAGAGCTGACCAAGGTGAGCGGTAACACCTTAGGAAGCAATCCCAAGACCTTCACCGCCACTATCAATGAAGCTGGTGACTACTATTTGGCATTTGAATTAAAAAACAATGCCCTGCTTGATAACATCTATGGACTGACATTGGCAGAGACTCCTGCTCACGACTGGTATCTAACCGAAGAGGCAACCATTCCAACAAAAGGCAAACAGAACTATGACTATACTGCTAGCATCAAGGTGCAGAATATCAGTGCTGTCGAAGATGTTGTTGAGACTGCTACTCTCTATATGAATGGTGAAGTTGTGGCAACTGTAGAAAACATTTCTATGGCTGGCAACACCAAGACCGCCAGTGTAGGAACAGGACGCAACAACTATAGCAATATTGAAGATCCTACCGCTATAGAGTTCACCTTCAAGCCTCACAATGTGGGAACATTCCCAACCTACATTGAGTTGAAGAGTGGTGACACTGTCATTAAGACTGAGATAACACAAGTAACCATTGCGGAAGAAAAAACAGAGAGCGAACTTGCCATCGGTGAGCAAAAGACTACCGGTAACTATGTTCCGTTCTATGGCACATGGGCAGATGATAATAAGGGACTCTCAGAATGCGATGTTCTCTACACAGGAGCAACACTCTCAGCCTTTGGTCTGAAGGCTAACGACAAGATTACTGCTATCACCTTCAAAGGCACTCCGAGCTCTAACAAGACCTTCAACTCATTGACCACTGATGCATGGGTTAGCACAGAAGCAGCAGAAGCAGAGTTCGTTGCCGGTGGAGCTGATAAAACCGAGATGCAACATGTCACCCTACACAACGAAGAGACAGTGAACTTTGTAGCCAACGAGACGATGGACTTCACCATTACCCTCCCCAATCCTATCGTTTGGGATGGTGTCTCCAGTATCCGCATAGCCACCAACATGAACGGCCACGGCACTTACCTCAATATCAACTTCCCCGTCGACAACACCTACAGCGGAGCAGCTTACTATTCGCATGGCGGAGGCTCATGGAGCGGGACATACCTCCCTGTGGCTTACCTCTCACTCGACGTTAAAGAGAAGACCCTTAGCGGACAAATCACCGATGCTGAAACTGGTGATCCCATCGAGGGTGCTACTGTCACTATCCGTAACGACGTGAACGATGTGGAATACACTGGTACCACCAATGAAGAGGGTAACTACACCATCAATGTGGTGCAGGATCAGCTCTCCTACACCGTCACCGTGGAGGCCGAAGGCTATATCACAGACGAGGACAACGAGGAACTATCATTCAAGCAGGGGAATCTGCAGTACAACTCTGCACTCTACCCGGTTGGGTCAGGTGAAATTAGTGCGCCCATCTCTGTGACTATTTCTGAATCCACTTGGGCTACATTCTATTATGAAAATGCCGCTTATGAGATTCCTGAAGGCGTAACAGCTTATACCGCTACTAAGATTGGAAAGACCATCAACTTACAACAAGTGACTGGTATTATTCCAGCAGGTTGTCCGGTGGTTCTTAACGCTGAACCTGGCACATATCAATTCCCAATGACTATTACGGACGAAGTATTCTCTGGCAATAACGACCTTGTTGGTAGTGAGGAAGGTGGTAAATATGATGAGGAAGGCTATAAATACTACATTCTCTCTTGGAGAAACAAAGAGATGAAGGTTGAAGAAGTAGGCTTCTATTTCCAGAGCGGTTCTAAAGGAGCATGGGCTGAGGTGAATGCACACCAAGCCTTCATGAGAGTCTCAGCTGATGAAGCTAACGCAGCCGGTTACCTGTTCTCATTCGAGGAGGCTACAGGTATTGACGCTGTGAAGAAAGCTGATATCACTGAAACAGATGCCATTTACAGTATTTCCGGTACACGTGTCAACACTGGCAATTTACGGAAAGGCATCTATATCATGAACGGAAAGAAAGTTGTCATTAAGTAATCACATTAATTTCAGGAATTATGAAGAAGTATATTCAACCAGCCATATTGTTTATCAATTTTGAGAATGAGGCTATCATGCTTGGAGTCTCTGACGCAGAGGGACATGGTGGTCCGATGGCAAACACTGGAGTATTCGAACAGGAAGACGAACAGAACACCCCATCAGCCAAAAGCGTCTGGGAATAAGTTCTTGAACATCTCCTAATTATATTAAAAGCAGGAAGAGAACAAAGCGTGTCTCTTCCTGCTTTGTTTATATCTGTGCTGAAATCCCCCCATTTTACAGGTAAGGGACAAAAAAAGAACTGATTTATTTGGTAGAATCAAATAAAACCTGTATCTTTGCACACGCTTTCAAATAGAAAGCCCTGAACACGGTGCCCGTAGTTCAGTTGGTTAGAGCGTCAGATTGTGGTTCTGAATGTCGTGGGTTCGAGTCCCACCGGGCACCCTTCAAGATAACCCCCTGTAAGTCAAGCACTTGCAGGGATTTTTGTTTCTAGACACCCTCGACATTGATGGAACATTTCATGTTTGTTCCATCAATATTGGAACTAAGATGCCACCAAGATTTGCAAACAATCAAACCCAAATGTGGATACTACCACAAATGTTCACAAACTTGCTCAAGGTATTATCTCTTATTATAAGAACGACTTATCACCTTAATCCCATTCCCTATTCTTCTATCAAAATAACCCATTTGCCCTCCTTGCGCCCACCTTCACGAGTGAGTATGCCCTTTTCTTGAAGGAATGCAAGCTCACGTTTAATAGTCTTTTCTGAGACATTAATCTTTTGGGTCATTTGATGGATGGTTATTAGGTCGTCGCTCTTTATCAAATCCAACATAAGCGACTGACGCTCAGACAGTTCTTTTAGGTCACCTTTTGGGTCATCTTTTGGGTCACGATTGTCCTTATTGGCTATGTCAGCAATGATGTTGCCTGCAGCCTCATGACAGGGAATAGTGATGCGGAAGAAGGTGCGCACTTCATCTGTAACAACGATGGCGCGAGGCGAACCATTAGCCTATGTGCAACATTATATGCCAGGATGAATGATCAAAAGTTACAAAAAAATTGGCAAAAACGCGAAGTTTATGCCAATTATCTGTTCTGAACGGAAAGGAAAGATGATGACTTAGAACTTGTAGCAAACACCGACCTGTCCGATGCCCTGGAAGCCGTAGCCCAGCTCAGCAAATGCACGCAGGTTATCGCTTCCAGCCTCAAATCCGATGACCGATGCCTGATAGGCAAAGCGGGTGCCCTTGTCACTCTTAATCTGGTCGGTCAGTTCGCCAGGAGTCTTCTCTGTAACGCCATTGGTCATCTCAGCCTTGTTGCTGGCGATGCAGATACCGGCAGCCGCCTTCGAATAGAGTCCGATGTTCTTACTCTCAATCCACATTTGCTTCACTGTGGGCATGACGATGACGTAGTTGTTACTTGCCTTGGCAGCTTCAAGGAAGTTACCTTTGTTGTCGGCTACCAACAACTTGGAACTGGTCTGCTGGTAGGCAACCAGTGCTCCCACTTTCGTTTTGGGTAATACGCGGTACAAATACTGAACGTTGAAGGTAGGTGTACTTGAGTTTTTCACCTTGGTCTTGTCGGTCATCGAGTTGGGGTCAACCAGTCCGAATGTCAGGATGGTGGTGATGGCACATCCGGATGTACTTCCAAAGGCTTCGCCAATTCCGTCACCAAGCCCCTTGTTATTAAGAGTCTCGCTACCAACACTGAAAGAGACTTCCGACTTGCTGTCCAGCTGTGCCATTACTGAGTTGCTTGTCACGAGCATGAGAGCCACGAGGCTCAAAATCTGAATCTTTCTCATAATTACTCGTTATGTTATTGTTTTTTTATTGATTTCCTTGTAGTTACTTGTTTCCGTCTGCAAAGGTAGCACTGATTTGTGATGTGAACAAAAAAACGGGGAAAAAAACTAAATAAATGCCGATTATCTGCTCAGAACGGACAGAGAAACATAATGAAAGAGTTTGACAAAAACTTGTCGGGGAAAAGTGATGAAAGAGAAGTTAAATTATGTAAAACATGATTCTTCTCTCTTCATTCATCATTCTTCATTTTCCCATCGCTAAGCTTTCGCACTGCGAAAGCTTAGCTTTGACCGCGCCAAAGACCATGTTTCATCGCCTCAAACATCACCTTTCACACGACGAAACCTTACCTTTCGCGCAGTGAAACCTTACCTTTGGCAAATTTGGATTTTGTAAACCGCCCGTTTACAATTCAAAATTCGCGTAACCATCTGTTATCCAATACATTACGAAAAACATCAAAAATCATCGTTTTTTCGACCGAGTGACCCTTTCGTCCGCTCAGATGCCCTTAATTTGGGGTCAAAATTCGAATATTATTTGACAAATTCCCATTATGCCGAATGCGCATTTTCATAGCAATGAGACAAGCATTAGCAATGTCCGATAGTAAATGATGCCAGAGGTATCGGACAAATGGCAGTTATAAAGAGGATGCCGATAGGCATCAGACAATGGTAGCCAGCCATACAGCCGTGCCTATGGGTACGGCGAACCAACGGTCACTGTTCGCGAAGCGAGGGAAAGTAAATGGCTGGGGAAGCGACACCACACACATAAACCTTGCTGATATGCAAGGGACAAGAGCTAACCTTGTCGCCTACCATAAAGGCAGGCTAAATTATTAGGGACAACCCCTCACCAGCCATTTCGAAACACCTAAAGGCGTTTCTGTATGGCTGGCTACCATTGTCCGATGCCCCTGGCATCGTTTCTTTGCAAATTGTTCCCCCGTCTGATGCCTACGGCATTTCTTCCGTTGCAATGCAACACACTAAACAGCCACTCACTTCCGTTATTTTGAAAAACAAATAGAAGTTATGGAAGAGACTTACGGTTGTAATCTGATTAACACGAAGCGTGATGGACGGCAAGTGACAGAATTCGTAGGCAAATATCACGTACACATCCTTGTGCGACAGGGACAGATGACGTTCTCTGATGGTAAGAACCCTTTCACATCAAGACAAGGCGACCTCGCCATCTGGCAGATGTCGAACACGATTCAGCGCGTCGAATGCTCGGATGATTTCGAGGCCGACGTGCTGCTGTTGTCAGGACAGTTCCTCCAGCAGTTCAATCCTGAAATGGTGTGGGCATCAAAGGGCTTTGTGTTCATCCGCATCAATCCGTCATTTCACCTCGATGATGAGTCGCAGAAGATAATGGATGATGATTTTGCGCTGTTCCGTAATCGGCTGTTGATGGAAGATGCTGGTTTCAAGCGCGAAATATTAGGCCGAGTGATGCAGATATTCATATACGATTTGTGGACGATTTGCCAACACGGCCTGTCGCAGATGGACACCACAGACAATTCAGCGCGGATATTCCTGCGCTTTCTGGCTTTGGCTCAGCAGAATGCCAGGACGGAGCGCGAGGTGGGTTACTATGCCGACCTGCTTTGCATCACACCGAAATATCTGTCGCAAGTGAGCGAACCGTCACAGGGTTGCCCGCCTCACAATGGATACAGTTTTACGCTTCATTCGAACTGGTGTCACTATTGAATGACACAACGAAGACACTGACCGAGGTTTCAGACCTGATGCACTTCGAGAACATGTCGCATTTCTCGCGTTATGTAAAGAAAACGCTGGGGAAATCACCTAGTCAATATCGTCAAAAATAGCATCTTGACCTTCGGTCGAAATAGCGTACGCTCGGCAAAATGAGTAAACTCTTTTGCGCTCGCTTAATCGCTATTTTCTGCAAAATGTGAAAGTTATGAGGCAATCCGGATAAAGACGGGTTGCCTTTTTCGTTGTACCTTTGCCAACGGAATTTAAAACTGAAAGAGATATGAATATTTTCGAGCAATTAAGATCAGGGGCAGATGTCAACATGGCAACGCCCGAGTATGCAGAGGCTATCAAGCACATGACCGACTGTGCCAACATTTGTTTTAAAATCAACACGACGGCTCCACAGCCTGAGCAGATTCGTCCGTTAGAGGAGCAACTCTTTAGCGGCAATCTCGACCAGACGAGCTATCTGATGCCTCCGCTGCAGATTGACTTTGCTTGTCAGATGAAGATTGGCAAGGGTGTGTTCGTGAATCATTCCCTGACGTGCATGGCTGCTGGCGGCATCACCATCGACGACGGTGTGATGATTGGTCCCAACGTGCGTATCGTTACCGACAATCACGACTTCGATAACCGCATGGTGCTTCGCTGCAAACCCGTCCACATCGGACGGAACGCCTGGATTGGCGTGGGAGCCATTATCCTTCCCGGTGTAACCATCGGCGAGAATGCCGTTGTTGCCGCCGGTGCTGTCGTTACTAAGGATGTTGCACCAAACACCATCGTAGGCGGTAATCCGGCTAAGTTTATCAAAAGCCTCACCCCCGCCCCCTCTCCAAAGGGCGAGGGGAGTAAATAGTCAAATCAACTAATAAATAATAAATAGTAAATAGTATACCATAAAATAATAAATTGATATGATGATTTTCGACAGAAACGAACAGAAGCAAGTAGTGGCACTCCTGGGTGCCGGTAGTATGGGAACCGCCATTGTGCGCCGTATCGGTGCTGGCAAAAAGATTCTATTGGGCGACATCAGCGAAAAGGCATTGGAGCGTGTCGGTGATGATTTCCGCCGTTGTGGTTACGATGTGGAGACGTTGCAGGTGAATGCCTTGCAGAAGGAAAGCGTGGAGGCTTTTGCAAAGAAGGCCGCAGAACTGGGTCCCGTGATGTATTTCATCGATACGGCAGGCGCATCGCCTAATCAGGCTAATCCAGAGCACATCGTTGATCTCGATATGGTGGGCACGGGCTATGCCGTGGATGCCTTTGGCGAAGTAATGGCTGAAGGTGGTGCCGGACTGATTATCAGTAGCCAGGCAGCCTATATGTACCCCATCCCCAACGACATCGAACTGCAACTGGTGAACACCCCGACAGAGGAACTGAAGAACGTGAAGTTCATTCAGGAGGTAGCCATGCAGAACTCAGGCTTTGCCTATATGATTGCCAAGCGCATGAACCACTTACAGGCACAGCGTGCCGCTGCCACCTCGTGGCGCAAGCGTCGTGCGCGTATCAACACCATCAGCCCGGGCATCATCGTCACTCCCCTTGCCTACGACGAATTCAACGCCAACGGCGAAGGCTATCAGCGCATGATTGATGCCTCTGCCGTCCAGCGCACAGGTACGAGCGACGAGATAGCCGAGGCAGCAGCCTTCCTGCTTGGCGAACATGCTAAGTTCATCACAGGCACCGATCTGCTCATCGACGGTGGTGTCATCGCTGCCATCCGCACAGGAGAATACAAACTGGGATAACATAATGGAGTTTTAAAAGCTCCCGTTACCTGGTTGTTTGTTGACTTATTATTTTGGCACATTTACAAAACTTTTCGCTACATTTATAAAGGATTATCTGCCTTTTTCTTTATATCTTTGCAACGATAACATAAAACCAGTAAATGACAAAACAATAAATAAACGATGAACAACCATCTGAAACATCTTCTGATGACCTTGCTGCTCTGCTCAGGTGCAGCACAGGTCATCGCCCAGACAACAGCAACGGTGCGGCTCGACGCACAGGGTAAACACCAGCGTATTACGGGCTTCGGCGGGTTCGTCTGCTCGCCACAGTTCACCTACAACCACATGTCGACCGCCGAGATAAAACGAGTGTGGGGAGAGACCAGCACCGTGGGCTGTAACATCATGCGCCTCTACATTCCTATCGGCAGGAATGCGTGGAGCCAGTCGCTCGCCACGGCAAAGACAGCCAAGCAAATGGGACTCATCGTCTTTGCCTCACCATGGGGACAGCCCGCAGAGTGGAAGACCAACGGCACCATCAATGCCAAGAACAGCGACGGCACGACGGGTAAGCTGAAGCGTGAGAACTGGCCCGACTATGCCAAGTATCTGGAGGACTACGTGCAGTACCTGCGTCAGAACGGCGTGGAGCTGGATGCCATCTCCATCCAGAACGAACCCGACTGGCCTGCCGAGTATGCCGGCTGCCTGTGGTCGGCATCAGAGATAGCTGAGTTCGTGAAGACCTACGGTCGTACCATCAGCTGCAAGATTATGGCTCCCGAGACACTCGCCGTCAGCGACAACTACGCCAATGCACTGAACAAGACCGACGTCCTTGACTGCTTCGACATCTACGGCGGTCACCAGTACGGCGGTATCCAGTCGGCATACAAGAACCTCGCAAAAAAAGGCAAGGAGATATGGATGACCGAGTATCTCATCAACTGGAACGAGGCAGAAGGCAACACGCGCAACTTCGACTTCTCGAAAGACTTTTTCAACTTCTTCCGTGCCATCAACACCTGTATGCTGGGCGACTTCAATGCCTGGATACACTATGCCGCCAAGCGCTACTACGCCATGATGGGTGATGGGCAGCGCGGTGCCGGCAGCAGTGGCGTCATCACCAAGCGCGGCTACGTGATGGCCCACTTCGCCAAGTATGTCACTGGCATGACGCGCATTGACGCATCGTTCAGCGGTGGTTCTCTTGAAGGCTCTGCCTATCTCTCGCAGACGGGCGACACAAGTGTCGTCGTCATAGCCAACACGGGTGACGAGGATGTGGAACTGACTTGCGACCTGCCGTACTATACGACCGGCTATACCGTCGTCTCCACGACGAAGACAAAGAACCTATCCTCTACGGTCAACACCAGTGATGAAGAGACCTGCCGTCCGGTGGTCACCATTCCTGCCCAGAGTGTCAGCACCGTCTTCACCGTCCGCACACGCGACCGCCAGCCGTCCGACATGAAAGGTGTCGCCACACGCTTCGACCGCATCGACGATATGCAGACCACGAAGAGCAACTTCGGTACCAGCTACAAGCTCTCGGGAAAGACCAAGACCTTCGACTCGTCCAATCCTCTCATCTCGTCACGCACCAATTCAAGTTACGGTTATGTGGCACTGGATGAACGCTACTCTCAGCTGGTGATGCACATCAATAAAGTGACCACCACCAACTCGCTTACGGCAGGAGGTACCACACTGACCTACGTGAACAGCAAGAACCAAGTGGTAAAGCACGACTACGGGCGCATAGACCTGAGCCGTGGCAGTAACTTCGACATGGTGTTCGACCTCTCGCCGGCGACTCTTGCCGACGGGTGCATAGGACTCATTTCGCTGACCTGCGACAATGCCGTCTCCCATCTCACCATTACCTTTGGCGATGTCTATCTGTCCAACGGCAACAACTATGCAGCAAAGCTGACCGGCACCTACGTGGCAGATGACAGCTATGTGCTGGAGTATATCTCAGATGCAGCCTGCACCAGTCTCGACATGTCGGCATGCACCTCATGTCCCTCGCAGTTCCCATGGCTGCAAGGCACCAATCGCGTGGTATGGCTGCCGGAGACAAGTTCTGTCGGCGGAGCCAATCTCATCCATACCAACCTTTGTCACCGTCTGGAACTCTTTACCGACGGCGGCAACTTCCGTCCAGAACGTGCTTTCACAGCTAATGAAGCCTCGCTGACGACCACCATCGACGGTGCCCGTATGCTGATGCTTCCCTTTGCGGCAAGCATCCCTGAAGGAGTGAAGGCATACACCATTGCCGACGATCTGACCTTACAGGAACAGGACGCTATTACTGCCCATCAGCCCGTGCTCGTCGTGAGCGACGGTGACGGTCCACAAAGCGTGACCTTCACGGGCAGCGGTGACGTGGCATTTGCCAGAAGTGCGCTCGATAACCAGTTCCGCGGCTCTTACGTGGAGATACCACTTTATGCCGGTGATTACATGCTCAGACAGGTGGACGGACAATGGGGCTGGAAACGACTGACGGCAGCGGCTGAACTGACACCCTTCGACATATATGCCCAAATTAAATCACAGGAGGCATTCATTCCCATCGACAGCTTCACTTCAGGCATTACCGGCACAGCAGCCGACAATGTCTCCCCGGCGCAGTATTACGACCTGCAAGGCCGACGGATTATCAGTCCTGCCAACCTTTCA